>CAJGDP010000018.1 GCA_904502235.1 uncultured Bacteroidaceae bacterium | reverse complement strand
TGTTGCAATGATTCCTATTGCAATATTCTGTGCAACAGGTATTCTTACGCGTCGTGATCTTGAGGAAATCAACTGGAGTGTCCTCTGGATGGTAGCCGGTGGTTTTGCTCTCGGTGTGGCTTTGAACTACAAAGACGCTTCTTCTGCAAGTTTGAGCAGCCTTATCGTAGAGTCTGTTCCATTCGATAACTTCTCACCACTTGTGGTTATGATTCTTGCAGGTCTTATCTGCTTCGGATTCTCTAACTTCATTTCTCACTCTGCGGCAACATCGTTGCTCGTTCCTGTACTTGGTGTTGTTGCTGGTGGTCTTGGTGCTTCACTTGAGCCTTACGGTGGTGCACAGGCTATGTTGGTTGGTATTGCTATCGCATCATCAGTATCAATGATTCTGCCTATCAGTACACCTCCTAATGCTATTGCTCACTCAACAGGTTTCATTGAGCAGAAGGATATGATGAAGGTTGGTATCATCATCGGTCTTATGGGTCTTGCACTCGGTTATGCAATGCTCATATTCATAGGTTTCTGATAAACATTCTTTAAAATGATAAATTCTGCTCCGCATAATTCGTTATGTGGAGCAGAATTCTTATATTCGCAACCGCAAAGATTGCGCCGACATATATGGAACTCCGTCAACTCAAATATTTTGTAAAAAGTGCCGAATATCTGAACTTCTCAGTTGCGGCAAAGCATCTGTATATAACACAGAGTACTCTCTCACAGCAGATAAAGCAGCTTGAATTCGAGTTGGGATTCGACCTGTTCCTGCGCAACAGCCGTCATATTCTGTTGACGGAGGCCGGTGAGGAGTTTCTGCCTTTTGCGCGTAAGACAATTCTTGATGCCGAGGATGCCGTACAGCGTCTTAACGACCTGCAACATGTGAAGGTGGGTACGTTGAGAGTGGGTGTTACATATAGTTTGAGTACCGTGCTCACCGAAGGACTCATATGTTTTATGAAGGAGTTCCCCGGAATAAAACTTGAGGTGTTCTATAAGACCGTGGATGAACTGCTCACGCTTCTGCGCGAACGTAAGGTTGATTTCGTGTTGTCGTACAAACCGTTGTGTGATGCTGCTGATATTGACTCCATGCCATTATTCGAGAATACTCTTGCTCTTGTGGTGAGCAAGGAGCATCCGTTTGCGAAACGTGGCAGAATTAAACTTGAAGAACTCTCGGGCATGCCTTTGATTCTCCCGTCACGAGGTCTGCAGGCGCGTATGATGCTCGACCGTCTTATCGAAAAGAAAGGTATTTCGCTAGCATCGAATCTTGAACTTAACGAAACTAATATACTTTTGCAGATGGTTGCTACGGGTAATTATGCCACCATATTGTCAACATCGGCAGTCTTTGGCAAGACACGCTTCAAGGCAATACCGCTTGATGAAGAAGAGAATGTGATGGAGGCATCACTGTTGAGTCTGAACGGTTCATATCAGAAAGCCTCGGCAAGAGAGTTTATAAAAATCCTTATGAATACAGAGGCTGTCAAGCGCAGACTTATTGATATGTTCGAATAAAGTAAAAGCACCCCGTCAGGGTGCTTTTTTAATTTATTCCTCAATCTCTATTATCGGTGTCTCCACAACTTCTGCCGGAAGCAGTTCTCCTTTTATGTATATCTTTGTCATTTCGGTTTCGGCATTGCTGTGTATTGTTATACTCGACCTGAATTTACGTGGTGCCTTGCCTTCGCCGTTGTATGTTACAAAAATGGTGTCGGATGCACCCGGCTCAATGGCATGAGTAGGGTATTTGTTGCTTGTGCATGAGCAGGTGGGGATAATCTGATGAATATAAAGGTTTGCATTGCCAGTATTCTTGAATATGAACTGGCAATGGCGCACAGCCTTATCCTGACCGAATCTGCCAAGGTCGATAGTTGTCTTCTCAAATTCTATTTTTGCCTTTTTCTCCTCTTGTGCATTTGAAATTGTTACTGCAAATATTGCAAGCAGTATAAGTATAGTCCTTTTCATTTCTGTTTATTTAAATGGTTGTAAATATTATCCTCTGCGTACCTGTTTCACGCCTTTTATATTCTCAATCTTTGTTATAAGCTTGTTGAGCTTAATCTTGTCGTTTATAAGCAAGGAGAGTGTTCCCGAAAAGAGCGTGTCGTGCGACTCTATGTTTATTCCTCGCATTGTAACTCCGTTTTCCTGTGAGATTATGGAAGTTATGTTGTTTACAATGCCTATGTCGTCGTGTCCCACAATGCGTAGTGTGACGGGGAACAGACTGCTTTTGTTCTCCATATCGCTCCAACGCGCTTCGATGACGCGGTATGGGTATCGCTCCTGCAACTGTCTGGCATTGGTGCAATCCTTGCGATGGATGGATATTCCGCCCGATATTGTAACAAAGCCGAAAACGTCGTCGCCGAATATGGGAGAACAGCATTTTGCCAATTTGTAATCCACACCTTTTAGGTTACGCTCTATCACAAGAACATCCGATGAACCTTTTGTCTCCTTTTCGGCTGTGAAAACAAAACCTTCGGCACTCTGTGTCTGTTCTTCGTTTTCGGGGTTGCTTATGGCCTGATAACGTTTGAGAATGTCAGCCATGTCTATCGAGCCTTCTGCCACATTCTGATAGAAGTCGGACAGACGCTTGAATCCCATCTTGCGGATAAGGTGGTCCATTATTGACTCCTCGAACTCTATCTTGTGGTTCTTGAGCTTGCGTACAACCGCCTCGCGTCCCAAATCGGCTTGCTTGGCACTGATTTCCTTGAGTGCCTGACGTATCTTGGCACGGGTACGGCTCGACTGTGCAATGTTGAGCCATGCCTGTTTGGGTGTCTGGCTGTTTGAACTGAGAATCTCCACCTGGTCTCCGTTTTTCAGAGTGTGGCGTATAGGCACATTCCTGTCGTTAACCAGGCCACCGGTGCATCGGCATCCAAGTCCTGTATGTATGAGGAATGCAAAGTCAAGGACTGTAGCTCCCTTCGATAAACGGTGAAGGTCGCCTTTGGGGGTAAAGATGAAAATCTCATCTTTATACAGTTCCATCTTGAATTTGCTCTCTGTCGCGTTTTCCTCGCTCATATTCTCCAAGGTGTCGCGTATGGATGCAAGCAGGTTGTCGAGTCCTTTTTCGCTCTGTACACCTTTGTAGCGCCAGTGTGCCGCCAAACCATGCTCGGCGACTTCGTCCATGCGTTCGGTACGTATCTGCACCTCCACCCAACGTCCTTCGGGGCCCATTACCGTGGTGTGCAACGACTCATAACCGTTGCTCTTTGGAACAGATAGCCAGTCGCGCAGACGGTGAGGATTTGGAGTATACATGTCGGCAACAATGGAGTATACCTGCCAACATTCGCTCTTTTCGTTCTGTGGTTCGCTGTCGATGATTATTCTTATGGCAAAAAGGTCGTAAATCTGCTCAAAAGAGCATTGTTGTTTCTTCATCTTATGCCATATTGAATTGATGGATTTTGTGCGTCCCTTTATGCGGAACTTTATGTGCGGCTGCATCTTCAGCTGTCGCTCAATCGGCTTTATAAAGGATGCAATATAGTCCTCGCGCGAAGCCGCTGTCTCTTCCAACTTACGGCTAAGCTCTGCGTAAACCTCCGTTTCGGTATAACGCAGGGCAAGGTCTTCCATTTCCGATTTCAACTTATAGAAACCGAGTTTGTGCGCAAGTGGAATATACAGTTTCGACGCTTCGTTTGCAACAAGTCGGCGTGCCGTATCATCAGTGGAGTGGAACAGACCGCGCAGCATGACAAGGCGGCTCGCTATCATTATAAGGATAACACGCATGTCGTTGGTGAACGACAGCAGCAGATTCCTGAAATTTTCCGACTCTATTGTGGGGCTTTTCGCATACAGCGAGTTGATCTGCATCAGGTTTGTGAGAATTTTTGTAACATTCTCTCCGAAGACAACTGTTATCTCTTCTATGGATGCCGTGCCCGCGTTAACACATCGGTTCAGCAGTATACTTGTTATTATTTCGTTCTGGAAACCAATCTCTTGCCCCACGAGTACTGCGGTCTTCATGTCGGTGAGCACAGGGCTGAATCCCAATGCGTCCCTTACGATTTTGCCGTCGGCAATGGCTGTAAGTGTCCTCTCTTCAATGTATCTGTAAGCATCAGAGAGAACTCCTCCATCGATATTCTTTACAAGAACTTCTGTGAGTTCGCGAATATCCCTTTTTTCATCATCGGTATGTATCAAAAGTTCGCTCATGGTTGTTTTACTTCTGTTTTATGTCGCGAATTTAGTTTTTCTATTTTAATTATCAGCATTTATTTTGCCATTTATAGAAATTATTTCTATTTTCGCTCACAATAACTGAAAAAACTTAAAACCAACCATTATGATAAGCAAGGCAGACCAATTGCTTTTGAGCAAGAAAGGTATTTCGGCAGAACAGGTAGCCGAACAGTTGAAAACATTCAAGACCGGTTTCCCGTTTTTGAAAATCGAGGATGCCGCAACCATCGGCAAGGGTGTCCTTAACCCTGCAGAAAACGAGGTTGACGCTTACCTTGAACTCTGGGATGGCTATTGCGCCGCAGGAAACGAAATCCTTAAATTCGTTCCCGCATCGGGAGCCGCAAGCCGCATGTTCAAGGATCTGTTCTCGTTCTTGAGTGCCGAATACGATATTCCCACAACCGATTTCGAGAAGAATTTCTTTGCAAACATAGAAAAGTTCGCATTCTATGGCGACCTTGATGCGGTATGTGTAAAAAATAATTCCAAGAGCATCAAAGAACTCATAGCAAGTGAAAATTACAAGGCAGTAGTCTTCAATCTCCTTGATTTCACTGGAATGAATTATGGTTCATTGCCAAAGGGACTGCTTAAATTCCATACATATGAAGCCGATGCGCGCACATCAGCCGAAGAACATTTTGTTGAAGGTGCCCTATATGCGGCAACCGATGGAGTGGTGAAATTGCATTTTACCGTTTCACCTAACCATAAGGCTCTTTTTGAGGAACTTGTTGCTGAAAGAAAGGCATATTACGAGCAACTCTTCAATGTAAAGTACGATATAACATTCTCGGAGCAGAAGCAGTGTACTGACACTATTGCCGTTGATGCCGAAAATGCACCTTTCCGCGAGAACGGTTCACTCGTGTTCCGTCCCGGTGGTCATGGAGCGCTCATCGAAAACCTGAACGACATAAATGCCGATGTAATATTTATCAAAAATATCGACAATGTGGTTCCCGACCGTCTGAAACCCGAGACTGTAAAATACAAGAAACTCCTTGCCGGAATCCTGGTTGAAAAGCAGAAGAAGGCATTCGCATATCTCGAGACTCTCGATTCAGGCAACTACAATCCTGCTCAGCTCGACGAGATGAAGTGCTTCCTGCAGAACGAACTCCAGTGCTTGAATGCCGGATTCGAAACAATGGACAATGATGCACTTGTAGCATTCCTACATAAGAAACTGAATCGCCCAATGCGTGTATGCGGTATGGTGAAGAATGTAGGTGAACCCGGTGGTGGTCCGTTCCTTGCATATAATCAGGACGGAACAGTTTCATTACAGATTCTTGAAAGTTCACAGATTGACATGAACAACGAAAGAGCAAAATCAATGTTCGAGAACGGAACTCACTTCAATCCTGTTGACCTTGTGTGTGCAGTAAAGAACTATAAGGGTGAAAAGTTCAACCTGCCTGCGTATGTCGACAAGAATACAGGTTTCATTTCACACAAGTCAAAGAACGGACGCGACCTCAAGGCTATGGAGTTGCCCGGTCTGTGGAATGGTGCAATGAGCGATTGGAACACAATCTTTGTTGAAGTACCTCTTATAACCTTCAATCCAGTAAAGACTGTCAACGACCTTTTGCGCGAAGTACACCAATAATATTCAAGTAATATATTGTAATGTGATTGCCTGCATCTCTGTGGGCAATCATATTTTTTAGCCTATTCTTAAAACTTGTTAAAAAAGAAGGGAGAAGTGCTGGCTTTCTATTGCAAAATGCTCGCTGTGGAATTTATCTTAGCAGAAAAAATATTCTGCTTATGTTTTGGTTCACAGATTTGTTCAGGAAAAAAGAAAAGAGAGTGCAAACGGATAATGCCGTATCGTACACACAGGTGCATAAACCTTATTCAGTAGGCGATTACCTTGGCTTTTATGATACATCCACAGTCTTCGCCTGTGAAACCTTTGCAAAGAAATCCCTTTTTACGGGGGAGTACATGCATATCACCAATTTTATAGAAAAGGAGGGGCGCATAGCCGATTTTGCAGGAATTGACAAACGTTTTCATGATTTCTCCGAAGCATACAATGCTTTCTGTGAATTGGACTCAAAAGGTGAAATGGACGAAGTGCAGTTCCTTATGGCATGCAACAGCCTTGTGATAATGTTCAATAAACAGTATAGGGTATATCTGGTATCGCGTCCCAATAATTTCAAGAACGACTATCCGCGATTTTTCAGGATTGTAAGATGGATGCTCTGTTACGACTTGCCCATATTGATAAAAGCCGATCTGTACAGACAGATCAGCTTTTTCAAAAAGTGTATGGAGTTGTTGGACTCTGCGGAGTTCGGCACCAGATTCGAGCGCGAAATCTGCGATGAAATCCGTCTAAGGGCATGCAACAATATACGTCAGCCGTTCATGATATGTGATGTGGACCAGCTCAGAGCGCATGTCGATGACCCCGACCGTCCTCATAACCTCGACTGGTATTTCGACGTACACTATAAATTTACTGTTGGAACACCAATTTACCGAACTGCTCGGGGCGGTGAAAGCTGGGGCTCTCCCATTCGATAGCATTCCACGAGAGGAAATGTGGAGTGGGGAGTTCATCGCCACACTTGTAGAAGTTGGCAGTCATCTCCTTGCCGTCGAGACACTCCACATTACTGCGGAATAGCGCAGTAACCGGTATAATTTCAATTACACTCCATGAGTGCTCGCCTTTGCGCAGGGCAAAAGGCTCTGTTCCAAGCGACGGAATGCGCTTTACACTGTCTAGCACTTCTTTGCCGGCACTCTCTTTAGGAGCATCGGCAGGATGCCATGCAAGCAACAGCTTACCTGTGCAGGTACATTCAAAATTATAATAGTCGAGATTGCCTTCGGGCGAGACAAAGAATTCCACACAAGGGTCAGTCCATGTGCGTCCCTGATCTTCGGCAACAACAGCCTGTATGTCATTTTCAGTTACAAAGAATTTGATATACAGGTTTTTGCCGTCGTGGAACAACTTGAATGCGGCATTCGGTGTGTATGGGAATTCCGCACGCCAGTTGCAGCAGTCTATCGCATGGCTCGGCAGATTTTCGAAAATGCTATCTATGTTTCCTGTCGGGATAATCTTTGGAATGTTTATTGTTTTCATATCGTTAGTTTTTTGTTTTTTGCGAAGATAGAACAAAAATGTGATTTTCAGCCCTTATATCATTTTTTTTTGCCAAAAGTGTCAACGAACTCCTGATACATGGCAGTTAGTTTTTAGTTAATAGCAAAGCATGTGCGTACTCTGCTACGTTTGCAAGTTGTCAAATTTTAGTTTTAGCGAATATTTTGTATCTTTACTCCTTCAAAACAGCATATAAAAATAGATATAAGATGAAAAAATACTTTGTTGTGCTTATATGCACTTTGTTTATACAATCTGTGTTTGCTCAAGATTCGCTTCAGGTTTATAAAAAAGACGGATCGGTACTCTCTATCGCAATAACCGAGATTGATAGTATTAAGTTTGAAAAAGTAGCGGTAGTTAAGGTAAATTCAATCTCTTTAAACAGAACTGCAATTGGTTTGCTGCAAGGATTTAGCTATGCATTGCAACCAACTGTTGATTACGAAGGAGATAGCTATCCCAAAATTGAGTGGACTTCGTCAAATGCATCAGTAGCATCGGTTGATAATAACGGAAATATTATGCCGTTGAAAGCAGGTTCGGTAACCATTACAGCAAAAGCTGGGGGGAAGGATGCTCAATGTGTAATAACTGTTGTGGCAAACGGGGAGTCGGTTTATCGTCATGGATATTCCGAACTTAGCGACTCGGATAAAACCATATATAACTATATGCTAAGACAAATATTGGCTTTTGAGAGCAATTCAAAAACATATTCCGATATATATCATCGAGTATATCTCGATTTCTATTCACAAGGAATAACCTCAATTGATCAAAACAAGGTGATGCGTCTGACAAATCTTATAATTAAAGATGTTCCCGAAGCGTATGTTTTGGTAAACTATATCTATCGCTACGACTATACCAATTACCAATACTATTTGCGTGTTGTAAATTCGTGTACACCTGAAGGATATGCCTCGGAAATGGCACAAATATATGCAGCATGCGATGATATTACAAAAAAAATCACCTCATCAATAACCCAATTTGAGAAAGCAAAAATAATACACGACGGATATATTGATTGGGCAGATTACGGAGGTGTAAGCAATGCCAATTGTGGAAATATTACAGGTGCATTTATAACTAAAAAAGCAGTGTGCGAGGGATTTTCACGAGCATATTTAATGTTGTGTCAAAGAGTTGGTCTTAAATGTGTGTATGTAACAGGAGCAATGCGAACTTCTACAACAACAGATTCGTGGGGTAACCATGCATGGAATATTGCTGAAGTAGATGGTTTGTGGTATATGGTTGACATAACAGCCGACGGCGGATTTGCAGGAATGTGCGGATATAGTGGTTTCTTAACTGGAAGCAATACGTATTCAGAGGATTACAGATACGAAAGCGTAAGTGGGTCGGACGAGAATGTAAGCAGTGTGTCGTATAGTGCATTGCCAACCGTTTCAACAACCAATTACGATTGGGTAGAGAGACCTTAAACTTTAGTTGCTAGTTCGGCACTTCGTGCCAATTATATCGTGGCTACGTCACAATTAGAAATGAGAAATTAAAACTTGGAGTACAAAGGTATGTATCCTGCAACCGAGCCAGTAGGGACACAGCCTGTGTCCGCCTTTAAGAGATTGTGTGGTAGATAATTGCTGTACGATGCACAATGGCAATCTTAATTTGAAATTCAAGGACCCTAATGCTAAGGATGTCAATAACAACTCCGGAAAATATGAGATTGGTTTAAGGAGAAAATTCTTGGAATAATTTAAAACATATAAAATTATAAAAAGAACTATTTCTGACATTAGCCTTTTGCGTAACCTTATATCAATTTTTTTAATTTTTTTTGCAGCTCTTTGTAACAAATAGGTATTTCATCCGTCTTTTGGTTGAAAGCAATAACACAGACAGTATAAAGTGACACACGCAGAATTTAAAAAACGTTTCATGCCGTTGCAGCAGATGTTGTATCGCGAAGCATACAGAATGCTTTGCGACCGCTTTGAGGCAGAGGACGCCGTGCAGAACCTTTATCTGCGTCTGTGGAAACACAAACAGCAACTTGCAAGCGTGGTTGCCATTGATGCTTATTGCCGTAAATTGTTGAAAAATATCTGTATAGACCGTTGGAGAGCCATCAGGTTACGCGATGAACAATCATTTGACGAAGAAGATATAGCAACAGTGAATGCGCCACCCGATATTGAACACAAGGAAACTGCGGAATTCATAGAACATTTTCTTGCCGGTCTTCCGGAATTGCATCGCAGAGTCATGCAGATGAGTATGCACGGAACGGCTAATGAAGAAATAGCTGAACTTACAGGTTTGTCGGAAGTTAATGTGCGGGTAATAATATCCCGTTTGAGGAAACGATTCAGAGAGATTTATTTTAAATAAGGAGTTTTATGGAAGAAAAAGATTTGAAAAAAATGATGGAACGCTTCTTTGATGCGGAACTTACCGCTGAAGAGGAACGCGAACTGTGCCGTTATCTTTGTGATAACGATGTTCCTGCAGAACTCCGCAAGGACAAGGAGACTGTGATTGCGCTGTGTGGCGAACCTGCCGAAGTGAAGTTGCCCGTAGATGCAGTGGAACGTCTTGAGGCTGTGCTCGACGAACTTGCCACTCCGCTTGAGTATGAGACAGAGAGGAAGCAGACTGTTGTAAAAGAGAAAAGAGAGATTGTCAAGATACCGCGTTATCTCATTCACAGCATGGCTGTGGCAGCAATGGTGTTGATAGCTTATTTGTTAATGCCTGCTGTGGAAACATCTTCTTTGCAAAATAAGGAAACGGTTGTTGCATTATCTGAAACCGAAGAGGATACATTCGACAATCCCGAAGATGCCATGCGTTGTATGCAGATGGCTTTTGCCGATGTGCAGCACGCTGTAAGTGTAACACAAATGAATATGCTCGAGGTTGGTGCACTTTTTAAACAGACTACGAAAATGTATAAATAAAACGTAGAATTATGAAACATAAGATATTGATACTTATAGTGATGTGCTTATTGCCTTTAGGGGCGATAAAGGCACAGTCTTTCCCTTTTATGAATCTGTCACCCGGTGAGGTTGCCGATTGTGTCAGTAAAATGACCGGATATAAAGATAAAGGAGATAGTGCTCCCGAGGCATTTATAAAAGTGATTGCAAAAATGAAGATGGAAGAGGTGAATTACGCCTATATATCCACAAGTATGTTCAAGCAGATATTCAGCCTTTATGACGAAGTGGCGGGTGCTAATGGCAATATTCTCAGTTCTATAAAAAGCATACGCCATTTCACGACTACGGGCGAAAACGGATACAAAAGACTCCGTGCTTATATGGATGTTTTTCTGTCTGAAGTAGATGCTGTCTTTGGTATGGAACTGCAGATGTTCAATAGGACAGATGATGCGTATTCGGCAGTATATAGTGATGTAAACTCTTTGCTTGTAATCAATGATTATGGTGAAAATGTATTGTCGGTGGTGTTTGTCAACGGACTTTCATACGAAATGTTCATGAATATTCAGGAGAGTGGTATTCCTTTCTTTGATTTCTAATTCCTAATATCCCTTATTTATGAAAAGAATTATATATATGTTGTTCGTTTTTGCAGTAATTGCTGTAAATGTCAATGCACAGCAAAGCGATGCAGAGCGTTTGAAAACATTCATCAACGAGCTTATGTCGCTAAGCAACGAGCATATTCTGCACGAAAAGCAGGGCTTTGAGTCGGGTGATGTCAATTCATCGGTCGATCAATATCTTGTGCTCAAGACTCTCGATAATTTAGGATATGAGGCTGTATATGAGATATTGAACAAACACGAAGTCTTTGATAACGAAGAACTGTTCGGTATTCCAATGGCAATAAACACAATAGACAGCGAAAGACAGATTGCTGTCTTCATGGACGAGAAGAACAGCATATTCGTTGCTGATTGGTATAAAGGTTGTACTGTTCTATATACAAATTTTGATATTATTGAGTTATTCACTCAAGGAGTTGTTATGTCCAAATTGGGATTGGATGGTTTTGTTTCGGATATTGTAGATTTTGGCAATGAGCAGGTCAACGAATTGGGGCAGAATATGGCTGTTGCCAATGCTTTGCGTAAAGACGGTGTTGCTATTGTGGAAAATGGCAGTAATAAAAAAGGCAGAATACAGTATGTGATTGATGCCGATGAATTGTCAATCGGTTATATAGAAGAAACTGATGAATTCTTTATTTCCATACCTAAGGAACAGTTCGAGATTGAGCTTGAACGCGGTAGCATATACACATGGATGCAACAGGTTCTTATACCACGTAACTGCAAGGAGTATTTTTCCAATTATAGTTTGACTCTCATTACTCCCGCAGTTGCAATGAAGGAGTATATGGTGAACTATCTCCCAAAAGAGGAGTGGCTTGTAGAGGGTTATCCCAAAGAAATAGAGAATGTTTATAAACAGAAATATCCCGGTGGTACTCCTGCTGTGCTCTGCATGAGTACTAAAACCAAAGAAGGCTACGAGAGATGGATTAAGGATATAGATTTCCTTTTCAACCTTGATTTAAAGGACACTTACAATAACCTTAAGGTTGTTCAGCGTGCCAACCGTAACGGAAAACGCTTTGTACAGTTCTATGGCGATGCCAGTACAATGCTTACCATTCTTGACATTCCTGCCGAGAACAGTTGTATAATGCTTCTCACCGTTGGCACACCCAAAGAGTTCGAGGAAGCGGCGAATCATTATTCTATTAACGGTAAAACCGGTATTTTCCACAAATGCAGTGTCTCTATAAATCAGGATGGGCTTAATTTGAGACTTAAGAACTCAGATTCCAAGGAAAGTAGTAACAACTCCGCTAATTTTGAATTTGGTTTAAAAAAGAAATTTTTAGAATAATAAATTAAAAACATATACAATCATGAAAAAATTGTTTCTGACATTAGCCTTTTTGGTAACAGGCTTATCAGTCATGCAGGCACAGACAACCGCATTGGTAACATACGAAGGTGGATATTTCGTAAAGAAAGATAAGGAGTGGACCGAATATCGCCCTGCGCACAAGACCAGGGCATGGAGTAAGTACAAACAATATGGCGAGGATGATACATTCTATTACGTAAAGAACAAGAAATGTTTTCTCTCCATTCCTAAACTTTATAAAGACAAAATTTTCATTGACCGCGACAAAGGAAAAAAGAATTGGGAGGTTGTATATAATACTCTGAGCGTGCATCAGCGTTGCCCCGACACAGACGGTCTGTTCTACAGTTACCGTAACCACAGAAAAGAGCATAGCGAGTGGGATGGTTACTTTGTACGAGACAATCTCGTATGGCGCGAATATCGCCCACGTATGAAAAGCGGAGTATGGGCAGAATTCAAGCAGACAGGTGAGAATGAAAAGTATTTCATCCTGTCGAGCAGCCACAATACTGTACAGATTCCAAAAACAACCGAAAATGATATAATAATTTTGCAGAACGACAATAATAATTGGCGTGGCGGTTATGCCATACAGGCAATATATGACAGGTCGGCAGCTTACGACTACAATTTCTATTATGAGAACTCGGAGAAAGGTGGCAAGGCTGCTGTTCCTACAAAACAGTGCCGTATAAGCTTCGACCGCAAAGGTAACGTGCAGGTTGTCTATAATGGAAAACATTATGACCTTACATACCGCAGTATTGAAATCTCGACCCACGATGGCAAAGAGGCGTTGCAGATAACCATTGACGAGAAAAACAAGATATATCTGCTGTCGTCGCACCGTGCTTTGGTTGATTGCAGAAAGATTGGCAAAAAGATGTATTTCATCACCGGAGACAATGCAAGGACCTTTAAAGAGGTATATGACCTGCTTATAAGCGATTCATTCGAAATACTTTAATAGAACAATATTGGCTGACCAAACGGTCAGCCAATATTGTTTAAGAGGATTTCCCGTCCACCACAACAACTCTTTCGCCGCTGAAGATATTCAGGTTCAGTCTCTCCATAATCTGCCTAATGGCAAGCTGTGCCTTTACCGAATTGCCTGCTTTGTCAATTGGCGGCGCAAATGCGGCGATACCGAAAATGCCGGGAAGTACACCAATGATACCGCCGCCAACGCCAGACTTTGCCGGAATTCCCACGCTGAACATCCAATCGCCCGTGTGCTCGTACATACCCACCGTAGCCATCAGCGACACGGCTTTGGCCGATTGTCTCTTTGGGAAAACCTCCCTTTTTGTTACAGGATTATATCCGCCGCAAGCAATCGTTGCCGCCATTATTGAGAGCTGTTTTGCAGTTACGCCGAGTGAGCATTGTCGCGTGTATAGGTCGAGCGCAATCTCGGGCTCGTCGTATATGCGGTTATAGCTCTTCAGTAACCATGCAATAGAGCGGTTTCTATGGTTGCTTTCGCTTTCCGAATTGTAGAGTTCTTCAATCAAAGGCGTCTCGCTTCCACAGAGTTCGGCAATATAGCTTTTTATCGCCTCCCACTTCCCGCGGCTGTTTCCAACCGGGCGTACCATGCTAACAGCAGATATAGCTCCTGCATTTACCAAAGGGGTAGAAGGATGATCGTTCTCGAGCAGAATGGCAAGAATGGAGTTGAACGGCATGCCTGTGGCATCGGCGCCAATCATCTTCATCACCGTTTCGCCACCGTAATCCCTTAATATAAGTATTGCTGTCGCAACCTTTGATATGGATTCTATTCCGAAACGGTAATCGCAGTCGCCTGCACTCAGAATCTCGCCATTGGGTAAACACACCGATATGCCAAAAAGGTTACTGTCAACATTGGCAAGATAAGGTATGTAATCGGCATTTCTGCCACCCTTGTTGTCCTTTAAACTGATGTACGCCTCGTGTATGGCATTCTTCAGTTCCTCGCGTGTAATCCTTCTATCCCTGTTCATGATATTCGCTTATTTACCGGTATGTGTATATACCGTACCTTTCACTTTGACTTTACTCTCTATGCTCAAACGCGAAGTTGTGGGGTACTGCAACTTGTCGAGTTCTGCCACTGCATCGGCGATGTCGCCAAGTAACTGGTCTGCCATGTCGCGGTTGAATCCCTGACGCACCACAATTCGCATCACAATGGTCTCTTCGAGCTTCGCAGGCAACGTGTATGCAGGCACCATCCAACCGTTCTGCTTGAGTTTGTCCTGCAAATCGTACAGGGTCCACTTGCATTGCTTTGCATGCTCCTTCTTCATCTCCCAGATAAACAGCGGATTCACGACATCGCTGCTGTAGTTCTTGAAAGGTTTCATCTTGCCAATCTCGGTATGCAGGTATTTGGCAATTTCCAATGCATTATGCTGAATTGCTTTGTAACCCTCGAATCCCAATCGTATGAACTGATAGTACTGTCCGAGAATCTGTGCTGCAGGACGCGAGAAGTTCAAGCCAACCTGTGTAACTTCTGCGCCAAGGTAATTGACGCTGAACGACATGCTGTCGGGCAGGAATTTCTTGTCTTTCCATATCACCCAGCCCAATCCGGGATATACAAGACCATATTTATGTCCGCTTGTGCTTATAGAGAGCACCCACTTAAGACGGAAATCCCACTCTATTTCAGGATTCAGGAACGGAAGAATGAAACCGCCTGATGCCGCGTCTACATGGATAGGAATGTCGTAACCGGTCTTTTTGTTGTACTCCTCGAGTGCATCGTTGAGAGCCTTCACGTCATCGTTGAGTCCTGTCCAAGTAACACCCATAATGGGAACAACGCAGATAGTGTTCTCGTCGCACATTGCAATAGCCTCCTGTGGGCAGAGTGTGATCTTTTCGGCAGTGAGAGGAACCACGCGCATCTCAATCTGCCATAACTGTGCAAATTTCTCCCAAACCACCTGGTAGGCCGACGAAATCACAAAGTTAGGCTTGTCGCATGGCTTGCCTGCCTCCTTGCGGCGTTTCTTCCAACGTTGCCATGCCGCCACGCCACCAAGCATACATGCTTCGCTCGAACCTATGCCCAACGCACCGGCTTTCCATTTAGCCTGCTCGGGCGAGTTCCAAAGATTTGCGATAATATTGATACACTTTGCACACATCACCGCTATACGAGGATATTCAGTCTCGTCGATATAGTTTATGGCAATGGCGTCGTTCATCAGCTTGGTGGCGTACTTGTCCATATATGTGGTTACAAATGTTGCCATATTAAGGCGTGGATTCGTTTGCGCGAAAGTCTCGTCCTTAACAATGTGATAGGCTATCTCGGGAGTGGTGGAGCATTGAGGAATCTTGTCCACCGGTGCACTCTTAAGCATCTCTTCGGAACCGAACACCGAAGTTGTCATGCTTGTCTTACATTCTTCATGTTTCATCTTTACTTCTTTTTAAAGGTTTATAAATATTGCTCTTTCAGAACATTGTACTTATGAAACGGCTTTGCAAGCCTGTGGGTTCGCTGGTTTGTATTTTTTATGATGTTGCTTAATGAATTATAAAATCCTTTGTATCTTTACCTTGTAAACCCCGGTGGACGTGTTGGTGCAGGGCGGGGCGGCAATGGCATTGGACGATATCGTAACGGCGGGTAGAAACCGCTGAAGGGCGGTGGTGTGAAATCTGTGTTCAGTCAGTAGTCGGGGCTTCCTTCTATCACTCCGGCTGTGTTGTAGGGGTAGATGTATCCGCTCATCATCATGCTACGGTTACTGAAGTTTGGATTTATAGTTGCTGTAGCCTGGTTGCTGTTGGCAGTAATTACTATATTCACGGTTGCCGACACGTTGCTACCTTGTATAATATAGTTGTAGTATATGTTGCCTTCACTGTCTACTTTAAGTTCTTCACCACTGATGTTTCCTGTCAGGGTTATACCTCCTAAGCCGTTGGGTGAATAGACGTTGGTGTTGTCGAAGGCTGTCTGTATTGTTCCTGTTCCGTTGTTTATGGATACGTAGTTGGTGCTTGGCGTTACAAAGTTTGTGGCTCCGTTGTTAAAGGTTATGTTTGAGGCTTCGAGCGCCCATGAGCCGTCTCTTATGGCTACTATGGCTTGAGCATGTTGTATGGAATCGTTGACAAATTCCATTCTTTGTGCCGATGCACGTTTCTTGAGTCTTTCGGCTCGCCATGCGTCTTCTTTTTCCTTGAGTGTCATCTTCTTGTTCTGGGAATAGCCGTTGCTTTGCATCGCCATTATGGTTGCAATTATTATTGTGAGGACTATGGCTCCACGACGTATCAGCATTCTCTTTTTAAGCCTGCCAGCTTTTTCTCTCTTTTTCATTTTTTTCTGTTTTTGATGTTCTTACCATAAAACAATTCTTGTGTGCTATTGTGTGTTATAATCTCGGCTTTTTTACCGTTTTTTCTCTTTTATTATTGTTTTTTGGGGAAAATAATGGTTGTTTGAACTTTTTTTTATTGTATAGATGTTTTGTTTTCCCAAAAATGTCTATCTTTACAAAAAGTAGTTTTACATTTGGTGAATAGGGTGGTATTTACATACGCTTGGGTGCTTTTATTGTTGGTGGCATGTGGTGCTGCCGATAAAAAGGGAACAGACTCATGCGCATGGGAAATGCAACCGGTATCGGGAAAGTGCGATACGCTTTTTATTGATACCATGGATGTGAAGAATCCGTTCATAACTTACGATCGTCAGACTGATTCTTATTATATGACAGGTGATGGCGGAAATGTTTGGGTGAGCAGTGATTTGGTAATCTGGACAGGGGAGTATGCGGTGCTTATGCACGACACGGCTTCGTGGGTGGGTGCAACGCCTGTAATTAAATCGCCTGAAATTCATAAATTTGCCGACAAGTATTACTACACTGCAAATTTTGAGGCTTCCGGGTATTGTTCTTGTGCGACGTTTGTTGCCGATAACATAACGGGACCTTACAGAAGTATTGACGGCGGTAACTTTCTGCTCGACGAAAATGAAAAGGCTGCTTATCCTACATTCTGTTCCGATGTCTTTGGTGCAGGATATATGGTGTACAGCAATCTTGGTGGTGAAAACGGTGGGGTTGCGGTGCAGATTGTGCTTTATAACAACGATTTCAGATGCAGACTTGGCGAGGCGTTTGTGATGCTTGAACCTAAAAGTGTGCCTTGGTTGCAAAAGAATGGTGTTGCGCCTGCGATTGAGTCGCCTTATGTATTCAATACAGGTGACGATGGGCTTGGAATGTTGTTTGTTGCCAACAATGGCGATTGTCGGGCGGTTGGTGTGGCATATTCCGAGAGCGGAACGTTGAATGGTCCATGGATTGTGGAGGATGAACCGTTGCTTAAGGATGTTGAGACGGTTTCGATGTTCAACGACTACGATGGCTCGCCTGTTATGGTGGTTGCCAAGGATACAGTGATGAACGGGAAAACTATTACTGTTCCCAAGTTTGTGAGAACGGATTTGCAATTTGAAAAGATACGAATTAAAGGATACTATAAATTTTAAAAACTATGCGTTTAATTATTCAGCCTAACTATCAGCAGCTTTCAAGCTGGGCCGCTTCTTATGTGGCAAAGAAAATCAACGAGTTCAAACCTACAGCTGAGAGACCTTTTGTTCTCGGTCTTCCTACAGGTGGTACTCCACTCGGTACATACAAGGAACTCATCAACCTTTACAACAAGGGTATCGTAAGTTTCCAGAATGTTGTTACATTCAATATGGACGAGTATGTAGGTCTTCCCGAGGAGCATCCCGAGAGCTACCACTCTTTCATGTGGAACAACTTCTTCAGCCATGTTGACGTAAAGAAGGAGAATGTAAATATCCTTAACGGTAATGCAGAGGATCTGATTGCAGAGTGCGCTCGTTACGAGGAGAAAATCAAGTCTTACGGTGGTATCGACCTGTTCTTGGGTGGTATCGGTCCTGACGGTCATATCGCGTTCAACGAACCGGGTTCTTCACTTGCTTCACGCACACGTATCAAGACTTTGACAACTGACACTATCATTGCAAACTCTCGTTTCTTTGACAATGATATCAACAAGGTGCCTAAGACTGCGGTAACTGTTGGTGTTGGTACTGTTATGGATGCCAAGGAGGTTCTTATCCTTGTGAATGGTCATAACAAGGCTCAGGCTTTGTATCATGCTGTTGAGGGTAACATCACTCAGATGTGGACAATAAGCATTCTTCAGATGCATCAGAGCGGTATCATCGTTTGCGATGACGCTGCAACTGCAGAATTGAAGGTTGGTACTGTAAACTACTTCAAGGATATCGAGCGTAACAACCTTGAGCCTGCTTACAAGTAATATCAATTCTATATTAAAAGACAAAAACGAGGTGCGGTGCATCTCGTTTTTGTCTTTTAATATTTTGCATAACCCTTAAGTTGTATTAATTTTGCAAAATATAATTATAAGGAAGGAAAAGTAAAATTATAAATACACATGAATAAGAGAATCTTTACATTTTTGTCGTTGCTCTTTGTGGCTCTTTTTGTATGTGCACAGAACAATGATGTTGAGAAGATGCTTAAGGGCATCAAGGCGGTAAGCAGTTTTGAAAAGATAGAGAAGGCTGATACCACACGTCAGTATTATCTGATGAAGATAACTCAGTTGCTCGACCCTGAAAATCCTGCTGCAGGTACATTTGAGCAACGTGTGATGCTCGGTCACAGAGGATTCGACCGTCCTGTAGTGGTTGTTACCGAGGGGTATGGTGGTGATTATGCTTTCAGCAATCCCAAATACATGGAGGAACTTACAAGAATCATGGATGCCAACATGTTGTTTGTGGAGTATCGCTATTTTTCAGGCTCAATGCCTGAACCTTGCAACTGGGAGTATCTTACTGTTGCAAATTCAATGACCGACTATCATAACATCATTACTTCGTTCAAGCCTTTCTATAACAAGAAATGGGCTTCTACAGGTATCAGCAAGGGTGGCTCAACTTCAATATTCCTTCGTGCCTACTATCCCGAGGACCTTGATGTCTCTGTACCTTATGTGGGTCCTTTGAGCTGTGCAGTGGAGGACGGACGTCATGAGTCGTTTCTTGAGCAGGTTTCTACAAAGGCTAATCGTGATGCCATCCGTGCTTTCCAGATTGAGATGTTCGAACGTAAGGAGCGCATGATGCCTCTTTTCGATGCTTATTGCTTGGAGAAGGAGATGACCTTCCGTGTTCCCACATCTACTATCTACGATTTGCTGGTGCTTGAATATCAGTTCTCTATGTGGCAGTGGGGTACACCTGTAAGCACAATTCCTGCACTTGATTCTGAAGATGAGGTGCTGATGAACTACTTTATAAAGATGTGTGGACCCGACTATTTCGCGGCTGAAAACAGAATAGAGTCGTTCTTTGTACAGGCTGTCAAGGATTTCGGTTACTATGGCTATAATATTGAGCCTTTCCACAAGTATGTCAATGCAGAGGAGATTGAGGGCTATCTCAAGCGTGTGCTTCTGCCCGAGGAGTTTGCCGATGTAAAGTTCGATGACAGCAACTATCGTTTTGTTACCGACTATTACACCGAGAACGATCCTAAGGCTATAATGATTTATGGTGAGGTTGACCCATGGACAGCGAGCGGTGTTACATGGTTGCGCGACCGTAACAAGGAAAATATAAAGATATTCGTTCAACCGGGCGGAAGCCACACTGCAAGAATCTTGAACATGCCAGCTGAAATGCGTGATGAAATTCTTGAGCAGTTGAACGAATGGATGCAGTATAAATAATTGCACGCGGAATGAAAAACGCCGCACTCTGCATAACCGATGCCGCTATAGGTTACAGAAATGGTAAAAACATTAAAACTGTTGCCGAAGGAATAAATGCGTCGTTGCATTGTGGCGAACTTGTGGCTCTGATTGGAAGGAACGGTGCAGGAAAATCAACTCTCCTGCGTACGCTATCGGCTTTTCAGAAGCCATTGTCGGGGAGAATCGAACTCTCGGGGATGGATATTGCCGGGCTTTCGCCAAGCGAGGTTGCAAAGAGGGTTGCAGTGGTACTTACATCTACCGAGCCTGCTCCGTTGACAGTGGGTGAACTCGTGTCGTTGGGACGCACACCATATACAAACTTCTTGGGCAGAATGTCCGTCAAGGACAAGGAACTTGTGCGCGAGGCTATGGAACTTATGGGTGTGCATTGCTTCGGGGAGCGGAATGTGGCAGATTTGAGCGATGGAGAGCGACAGAAGTGTATGATAGCAAAGGCTCTTGCACAGGAGACCTCTGTGATATTGCTCGATGAACCCACGGCATTCCTCGATTTTGGAAGCAAGGTGAATCTTTTCCGTATGCTCAAGAGACTTGCCGTGGAGAGGCAAAAGGCTATACTGGTGTCTACACATGATATTGAAATGGCTGTAATGTTTGCCCATAAGTTGTGGCTTATGCATGATGGTGCTTTGGATGCCGGCAGTGTGGATAAACTTTCCGACAATGGTTCATTGCATCGCTTTATTTCGGGCGATGGCGTTGCATATGACAAGAAGAATAACAGAATAGAAATAACAGAAATATAAAATGAAATACAATTTTGACGAGATTGTACCTCGCAAGCATACCGATTGCTTGAAGTACGATAACCTTAAGGAGATGTTCGGCACCGAGGAGGTATTGCCAATGTGGATTGCCGATATGGATTTCAGAACTCCGGACTTTATTGTCGATGCAATACGTAACCGTTTGAGCCACGAACTGCTTGGTTATAGTTATATCTGCAAAAGATGGCGCCCGGCTATACAGAATTGGGTTGCACGTCGCTATGGTTGGCAGGTAGAGGCCGATCAGATTGGCTTTGTGGGCGGTATTGTTCCTGCAATATCTTTTGCTTTGCAGTGCTTTACAAAGGTCGGCGACAAGGTTATGATTCAGCCGCCTGTATACCACCCATATCACCATGTGACACATGACCTTGAGCGCGAACTCGTGTTCAATCCGCTCAAACTTGTCGATGGTCAGTTGCAGATTGATTTTGCCGATTTCGAGGAGAAAATCAGGGGCTGTAAGGTGTTCCTTTTGTGTAACCCCCACAATCCCTGCGGAAGGGTTTGGACAAAGGAAGAGCTACAGCGCATGTGCGACATCTGTGTAAAGAACAATGTTCTTGTCATCAGCGACGAGATTCACTGCGATATGGCTCTCAAGGGCTTTAAGCACACACCGTTTGCAAGCGTCAGCGAGGAGGCAAAGAACTGCTGTATCACATTTATGGCGGCAAGCAAGACATTCAATATTGCAGGTCTTAAGAGCTCATACCACATAATCCAGAATCCCGAAATACGCCAGCAATATAATGAGTTCTTGCGCAAGAGCGAACTGGATACGGCACACGTATTCGCAACAGGTCCTGTTGCAACAGCATACGAGCAAGGCGAAGAGTGGGTAGAGCAGATGCTTGAATATGTTGAGGCGAATATCGACTACATGGAGCAGTATCTCAAGGATAACATGCCAAAGATGGGTATGATTCGCCCACAGGCATCGTTCCTTGTATTCCTTGATGCCCGTGGCTTGGGATTGCCGCACGATGAACTTGTGGAGTTCTTTATCCGCGAAGCAAAGGTGGGTATGAACGACGGTGCGATGTTCGGTGAGGAAGGCTCGGGCTATATGCGAATGAACCTCGGCTGTCCGCGTTCTGTTCTCGAAAAGGCTCTTAATCAAATTAAAGTGGCTTACGACAAGATTTGCTGATAAATACTATTTCAATCATACCGAAAAGACCATAGCTTGCTTTGGTCTTTTTTTTTGATGTGATTTTTTTATGATTGTCTCGTTTTTTATCACTAAATTTGTGGAACTTGTACGCAACGAAGCGTATGGGTGTTAACTTGTTATGGATATGAAGATTGGTGATAAAGTACGTTTTATATATGAGTGTGGTGGCGGTGTGGTAACAGGCTTCCGCGGAAAGGATATTGTTCTTGTTGAGGACAAGGATGGATTCGAGATTCCTATGCAGGTGCGTGAGTGTGTGGTTGTGGATACCAATGAATATAATTTTCAGAAGAAAAGTGCGCCCCAAAAGGATGAATCGGAAAATGTAAAGCGTAGTGTTGCGCAGCCTGCGAAGAGCAACGATGAAGATGATGACTTTATGCCTGTGGTAACGTATCGCCCGGCAGAACGCCCCGATGGTGAAAGACTCAATGTCGTATTGGCATATCTGCCTATGGATGAAAAGTCTTTGAGCAATTCCCGTTTCGAGGCTTATCTTGTAAACGACAGTAACTACACTTTGTATTTTACTTATCTCACGGCTTCGGGACGCAGTTGGACTGCGCGTTGCAATGGTTTGCTCGAACCTAATTCAAAGATGTTCATCGAGGAGTTCGGACGCGAGGAACTGAACGATATGGAACGTGTGTGTGTGCAGCTTCTGCCTTTCAAGGAGAATAAACCTTTTGCTTTAAAACCGGCGATGACGGTTGAAAGACGCATAGATACTGTGAAGTTCTATAAATTGCATCTCTTTCGTGAGAATCCTTTCTTTGACGAGGGTGCTCTCATTTATGACATTGTTGTGGATGATAAACCTACAAAAGAGGTGTTTGCAGATGCCGATGAGATAAAGAAGGTTATACTTGAAAAGAAAAAGGGTGATGCTCCTCAGAAAGTTCAGCAACAGCCTAAACTGGCAAAGGATACAGATATTCTTGAGGTAGACCTGCATGCCGAGGAGTTGCTGGATACTACAGCAGGAATGAATAGTTTTGATATCCTTAACTATCAGCTCGATGTGGTGCGTAAAACCCTTGACGAGAACCTGAAATTCAAGAATAAAAAGATTGTATTCATACACGGAAAAGGCGACGGAGTTTTGCGTAACCGCATTGCGCAGGAGTTGCGTCGCAAGTATCCGCGATGCATATCGCAGGATGCTTCGTTCCAGAAGTATGGATTCGGTGCTACAATGGTAATAATCAAATAAAAGACAATAATATGGAAAATGTGAAAAATTATATGCTTGAGCGTTTTCTCAAGTATGTTACATTCGATACAGAATCGTGTGATGATGCAACAGTTGTTCCTACTACTGAAGGACAGTTCGTTTTTGCGCGTTATCTTGAGCAGCAACTCAAGGAAATGGGACTTGAGGACGTGCTTCTGGATGAAAAGGGTTATCTTTATGCAACTCTCCCTGCAAATTGCGAGGAAGAAATGCCAGTGGTGGGATTCATTGCCCATCTCGATACAAGCCCCGATATGAGTGGCAAGGATGTGAAGCCAAGAGTGGTGGAGAACTATGAGGGTGGCGATATTGTTTTGGATGAAAAGGAGAATATCGTCCTGAAGGTTGCAGATTTTCCTGAGGTGGAGAACTACAAGGGTGATGATGTGATTGTTACAGACGGACATACTCTGCTTGGCGCTGACGACAAGGCTGGTGTTGCCGAGATTGTTACTGCGGTTGCTTATCTTCAGGCGCATCCCGAAATAAAGCATGGCAAGATTCGTATTGCTTTCAATCCCGATGAGGAGATTGGTCGTGGTGCGCACAACTTCAACGTTCCTTTGTTCGGCTGTGATTGGGCATATACTGTAGATGGCAGTTGTGAGGGCGAACTCGAATTCGAGAACTTCAATGCAGGTAGTGCATCGTTCACTATTCAGGGACGTAATGTCCATCCGGGCTATGCAAAAGGCAAGATACTGAATGCTCTACGCGTGGCAACGGCTATTGTGGATGCAATACCTGCTGTAGAATCTCCTGAGTGTACTTGCGGATATGAGGGCTTCTATCATCTGATGAGTATAAACGGCGGTGTAGACCATGCTTCGATATCTTATATCATACGCGACCATAACCGTGAGATTTTTGAGAAACGTATGGCGTTCATGAAGGAGGTGCTTGCGCAGATGACTCAGAAATATGGCGAGGGTGTGGTTTCGCTCGAACTGAAAGAGCAATACCGCAACATGCGTGAGCAGGTTGAACCAAAGATGCATATCATTGAACTGGCAAAGAGTGCCATGGAAAAAGCTGGTGTTGTTCCGGTGATAAAGCCTATCCGTGGTGGTACCGACGGTGCACAGCTCTCGTTCATGGGATTGCCTTGCCCCAACTTGTTTGCCGGTGGTATAAATTTCCACAGCAGATATGAGTTCGTATCGGTGCAGGTAATGGAAAAGGCTGTCATGACTATTGTCAATATTGCCGCTGGCGTAAAGGAACTATAATAAGTTGTTTATGTCGAGACTGTTATACTTTGCTGTGCTGTTGCTTGTGTCGGTGGGAGTTAATGCCCAGATTCTGACCGACCGCAATGAACTTGTTGCCACTTATGGAAGTGGCAGGTTTGCTCCTTTCTGGCATACTGCCAACAAGCAGGGTGTCAATAGCGAAAAGAGCAGTTCGTTGTACGCCCGTCTGGGTGTTGCTGGCGAGCATCTGTTCTGCAATAATCACTTGGCTCTTGATTGGGGTGCAGATGTGGTGGCAGGGTATAATCTTGTTTCAACGGTTTTTCTGCAGCAGGCGTATCTTGATGTCAGATGGAAACGTGTGAATTTCTCTTTTGGACAGAAGGAACGTTGGTGTGATATGAAGAATCCGCGTCTCTCGACAGGAGCTTTGGTTGAAAGTGGCAATGCGCGTCCTATACCGCAAATCAGGTTCGAGTTGCCTGAGTATTGGGATATACCGGGGCTTGGAGGATGGTTCGGAATACGAGGACATATTGCTTACGGATGGTTTACCGATGAGCATTGGCAAAAAGAGTTCTTTGCTCCGTCGTCGGTGCGTACAGCCGGTGTACGTTACCATTCAAAGGAGGGTGGTGTACGTTTTGGAAACAGAGAAAAATTTCCTTTGACTGCAGAGATAGGATTGCAGATGGTAACACAGTTTGCCGGCTCGTGTTATAACTCAATGAATATTCCCGGTATATACAGTACATCGCCTGCACGTTTCAAGGATTATCTGTTGGCTCTTATTCCATTGAAGGGCGACAGCCAATATGCTGGCATTGACCAGGCTAATGTCGCCGGCAATGTTCTTGGCAGTTGGAAAGGTGCTATAACATGGACCGATGAAGATTGGAAACTAGGCTTTTACTACGACCATGTATTTGAGGATCATTCGCAACTGTTCTGGGAATATGGCTTGTGGACCGAACAGCTTGCCGGACTGGAACTGGAGTTGAAAAATTTCAAATGGATAAGGAATGTGGTGCTGGAGTATTTCAATCTGAAGAATCAGAGCGGACCTGTGTATCACGACAGTACAAAAGATTTGCCCGATCAGATAAGTTGTGTGGACAACAACTATAATCATCAGCGTTATGCCGGTTGGTTCAACTATGGTCGCATGATAGGAACTCCGCTCTGCACATCGCCTGTATATAATGAGGACAAGTTGCAGATTTGTCGCAATAACCGTGTGGAAGCATTCCATTTTGGAATTGAGGGAGGTGTGTTGATTTGGCTCGACTATCGTCTGTTGCTTACCTACAGCAACAATTGGGGTACATATGCAAAGCCTTTTGTTGATATAAAGAAGAATGTTTCAGGTCTTGTGGAGTTTACTTTCATTCCGTCCAAAAAGAGAAATTGGAGCATTGCTACGTCGTTTGCTTTTGATAAGGGTGCATTGTATGGAAACAACTATGGTGCAATGGTTACTCTGAAACGTTGTGGATTGTATAATTTGAAAAAATGATTCGTCAAGTGAAAAAGATTCTTTATATATTCCTGTTTGCTGTAGTTGTTTCATCGTGTCAGAAGGCTGATGACAATGGCGATTTGGGCGGTTTCTGGAAACTGCTCAAGATTGAGGATTTTACTTCTGCTACAACTATCGACACAAAGGAGTACAAACGTTTCTGGAGTATACAGTTGAGGGTGTTGGCAACATCGTCAGAGGATGACAACAGCTATTCTTATGCTTATGGCGGAAAAGGACGTTTTCAGCATGTGGGCGATTCGTTGTATGTTCAGATGATTACTATTTCTCCATCATCCGATTTAAAGAAGGTGGGATTGTATAATCCGAAGGACGAACGTTTTGAGGTTGTGCACCTGAACAGAGACAAGATGATTCTGCGCTCCGATTCTGCACTTCTTGAGTTCCGAAAATTCTAACCATCTGTTTTATGAATCTTGAACTCTTTATAGCAAAACGGTTGTATGGCACACGTAAGGGAGGACGCAGAATATCGCGCCCGGCTGTTGCTATTGCCCAATGGGGAGTTGCTGTAGGCACATTGGTGATGTTTGTTTCGGTGTGTATCATTGTAGGTTTCAAACAGCAGATTCGTGATAAGATTGTGGGTTTCGGCAGTGATGTTCAGGTGATGAACTACAAGGCGGCTTCAGAAGGTGAAGACCCTGTTTGTGCCGACTCTGCTTTTGTCGCTGATTTGAGCGATGTCGCAGGCGTGCAACATGTGCAGCGCTTTACAACTAAACCGGGAATGCTTGTCGGAAACGATGAGTATGAGGGTGTTGTGCTTAAAGGAGTGGGGGAGGATTATGATTTGTCTTTCTTAAAAGAGTGTATTACAGAAGGCGAAATTCCTGTTTTTGATAATAAGAAGCCGTCGAACAGTGTAGTCCTGTCGCGTAACACTGCCGACAAACTTAAATTAAATATAGGAGATAAGGTCAATATATACTTTTTGCAACAGGGCGTAAAGGCACGTCGCATGTCTGTTGCTGCAATATATGAAACTCACCTGGAAGAACTCGACAATATAATGGCTCTTACCGATATATATACGGTACGTCGTCTTAACGGGTGGGAAAGTGACGAGGTCTCGGGGTTGGAGATAAATATCTCGGACAATCAAGATAAGGAACGCGTCGGTATGGAAATCGATGCTGTGGTGGAGAACTATAATCTTTTGGGATACTCGTGCAGTGCAATGAGTATCGAAGAACTCTACCCATCGCTTTTTGCATGGCTGAGTGTGCTCGATCAGACAGTGTGGCTCATTTTGGTACTTGTTCTCTTTATAGCAGGTTTCACCACTGTGTCGGGACTTCTTATACTTATCCTGGAAAAGAGTAATTTTATTGGTGTAATGAAGGCTGTGGGTGCACGTGATGTCTCAATAGCAAGAGTGTTCCTTTATTACTCGTGCTTCATTATAGGAAAAGGTATATTATGGGGAAATCTCATTGCGGTGCTGCTTTGTCTCATGCAACAGCAGTTCCATATAGTGGCTCTAGACCCTTCGATGTATTACATGAATTTTGTCCCTATAGAATTCACCTGGTTGCTCGTGCCTATGAATATAGGAATCTTTGTTCTCTCGGTGCTGATGCTTATCCTACCTTCGATGTTCATATCAAGAATTGACCCCACTAAGGCAATTAAATTTGAATGAGATAAAGAAGCTACCTTGTGTGTTGTTCATGCAAGTATAGCTTTAATGCCGAGAAGTACAGACAGGAGTTTAAGAGTATAATAATGATTTTATGAAAAATACAGAATTTATAAGAAATAAAATTCGTGGTAGTCTTATGGGTGGTGCTGCGGGTGATGCTCTTGGGTACGAGGTGGAATTTATGTGTCGTCAGGCAATACTTTCTCGCTATGGCGAGAATGGTATCACTAAATTTGAACTTGGTGCAGATGGTAAAGCTTTGATAAGTGATGATACACAGATGACGCTTTTCACTGCAAATGGTTTGTTGATGGGTTTGACAAGAGGAGTGATGCGTGGTGTAGGAGGACGTCCTGAATATTATGTTCCATTTGCTTATAGGGATTGGTATTATACTCAGGTATATGACCGTGAAACGGATAATGAATGCGTTTATACTTGGCTACGTTATCTGCCAGGAATGGCGTACCGTCGTGCGCCTGGCAGAACTTGTATGAATGCTTGCGTTGACATTATTCGTGGCGCGAATGTGGTAAATAACAGTAAGGGCTGTGGTGGAATAATGCGTGTTGCACCCATTTCATTGCTTAATGCCAGCTTTGATTTAAGAGAAAAATATGTTTATTCTATCGAAGAGTTGGCTATTGCAGCTTGTGAGATTGCGGAATGTACTCACAAGCATCCGTTGGGCTTTCTGCCCGCTGCTTTGCTTGCTGTTCTTATATACAAGGTTCTGCCACTGAATCTAAATGAAGTCAAGCAGGATATTGAACATATTGTTGCAGAAACATTGGATGTCCTTGATGTTATATATGAAGGAAAATATGATGATGATAAGCGTGTGTTACGTGAACTGAGTGAATTGGCAGTAAAATTGGCTCATCATGATATTTCTGATGTCGATGCGATTAGTTTACTTGGTGAAGGATGGGTTGCAGAAGAGACTTGGGCTATAGCACTCTTTTGTGTTGTTCGTCATATCGAGAGTTTTGAAAATGCTGTAATAACCTCTGTTAATCACGATGGTGATAGTGATTCCACCGGTTCGGTCTGTGGAAATATTATGGGAGCTATTTATGGTTATGAGTATATGAAGGAGCGAAATCTGTTCTGTACCAAAGATCGAGAACTGGAGAATACACTTGAACTTTCTGAAATAACACTTGCGCTAGCCGATGATCTTACAACAGGCTGCATAATCAACTCTTACGAGCCGTTGGATACTCCTGAAAAAAAAACAGTGGTATGAGCGATATTGTATGATGAAACCGTCGGGTATAGGTGAAAGATAATTTATACAGAGAAAGGTTGTCCATCGGACAACCTTTCTCTGTATAATAATCAGAGTTCTGTGGAGAGTACTGCTTTGGGAAGTTCACGGCAGTTGTATCCGAATGCCATTGCTTCACCGTATGCTCCGGCAGAGCGGATGGCAAGGATATCGCCTCGCTCTGTCTCGGGGATTCTGCGTTCTTTGCAGAATACATCCGACGATTCGCAGATTGGTCCTACAACGTCGTAAATCTCATCGGCTTTGTCCGATACAAGATTCTCGATACGGTGGTAGGCATCGTACATGGCAGGACGGATAAGATCGTTCATTCCCGCATCGATAATCATGAATTTCTTGCATGTGCCATGTTTGATGTATGTGGCGCGTGTGATTAATGAACCGCACTGCGCAACAATGCTTCGTCCGAGTTCGAAATGTACCTGCTGCCCGGGGAACAATTTGAGATTGTTTGCGTAGGTTGAAAAATACAACTCAAAATCGGGAATCGGGAATCTGTCGGGCGCATCGTAGCGTATTCCAAGACCTCCACCTACATTTATGTGTGGTAGAATGAGCCCTCGTGTCTCGTGTAACAGCTCCTGCAATTCGTTTATTCGTCCGCAGAGAGCAATGAAATCGTCCATTACAAGAATTTGCGAACCTATGTGGAAATGTAGACCGATGAGTTCGAGATGTTCCAATCCTTCTATGATGTCTATTACTTCGTCGAGTTGTTCATAGTTGACACCGAACTTGTTCTCTGCCAGACCGGTGGTTATGTTGGAGTGTGTGTGTGCTCCGACGTTGGGGTTAACTCTTATGGCAACCTGTGTCTTTACACCACGTTCTGCTGCAAGACGCTCGATGGCTTCGGCTTCGGGGATTGATTCCACATTGAAGCAGAATATGCCGTTGTCGAGCGAATAGGCTATCTCCTTGTCTGTTTTTCCCACACCGGCAAAAACTATTTTGCCTGGTTCAATGCCTGCATTGATGGCAGCGCGTACCTCGCCACCGCTCACGCAGTCGGCACCCATGCCTGCAGACTTCACAATCTTCAGCAGTTGTGGGTTGAAATTTGCTTTGATGGCATAATGTACATGAAAACCTTCGTACTTGCCTGCCTCTTCCAAAGCCTTTTCAAGTGTCTCTTGCAACAACTCTACGTTGTAGTAGTAGAAAGGAGTCTCGATGTCAGCAAATTTTTCAACCGGGAATATCGTTTTCATCGGCTTTATCATTTTCCTTCAAAAATAGATGCGCTAAGTGAACGCAACGCTCTTACCTTGTCTTCTTCGCGTACAAGGAATGAGATGTTGTAGTTGCTTCCGCCATATGAAACCATACGTACGGGGATATCCTTCATAGCTTCCATGGCACGTGCCTCGAAACCTGTGTTTTCCCAGTTGAGGTCGCCTACGACACAGATGATACACATGTTCTTGTCTACAGTGATGGTACCGATTTTCTGCAATTCTGCAACAATGTCGTCGAGTCTCTTGTCGTCATCGATAGAAACAGATACACCAACCTCTGATGTACATATCATGTCGATTGATGTGTGATAGGTTTCGAAAATCTCGAATACCTTGCGAAGGAAACCGTATGCAAGCAACATTCTGCCACTCTTGATTTTAATGGCTGTGATGTTGTCCTTTGCCGCTATTGCCTTGATTTCTCCGGGGCGTGTGAGATTGTTGTCGATACGTGTGCCTTCGGCTGTCGGATCCATAGTGTTCAGCAAACGAACAGGTGTTCCTGTCAGCTTTGCAGGAAGGATACATGTGGGGTGAAGGATTTTCGCACCGAAATATGCAAGCTCTGCACTCTCCTCAAAGTGGAGATTGCGTACAGGCTTGGTGTTTTCAACAATACGTGGGTCGTTGTTGTGTACACCGTCGATGTCGGTCCATATCTGTACCTCTTCTGCATTTACAGCCGAGCCGATAAGGGTTGCTGTGTAGTCGCTTCCGCCACGCTGCAGGTTGTCGTAGCTGCCTTCGTGGTTCATGCATATGAAACCTTGTGTTATATATATCTTGCCTCTTTTTTCGGTGTCGATGAGTGGAAGAAGGTGCTCGCGGATATATGTTATATCGGGCTCGCCGTTTGAACCGAGACGCATAAAATCGAGTGCATTGAGCAACTCTACATCAAGACCAAGCTCGCGCATATATATTGTAACCATATTGGTCGAGATAATCTCGCCCTGTGCTACAATCTCCTTCTCGAGTTCATCGCAAAGAGGCTTGTTTGCCAACTCGCGCAGATGTGCGAATATTTCGTTTACTTTGTTTGTGGCACTTGTTATAGCCTCTTCGCTTTTGTAGAGGTCCTTTATTGTCTGCATGTATTTTGTCTGCAGGAATGTGGAGTGCTCGCAAGCACCGTTGACATTACCGTTGCGAAGGTAGTTTGTGAACTCGATAAGTGAATTTGTTGTTCCTGACATTGCTGAAAGAACAACAATCTTGGGCTCGCCGTCCGAAATAAGGCGTACCACGTTCTGCATGCGCTCGGCAGAACCAACTGATGTTCCACCAAATTTAAGTACTTTCATATTTTTTATATTTATTCTTTGTTTTCTGTTTCTTTTTCTTTTGCGACAGGCTCTGTGGGCTGTTCTTCCATTGTTGCTGTTTCTTCCGTCTCCGGTATTATAGGAGCAACTGCTACTTCAGTGTTCTCCTGTTTCTCTTCCACGAGAATCTTTTTCAATTGCATATCCTTGCAACGGTATACGGTTCCCGGATAATCCTTAAGCCACTGTTCGTTGTGGGTAATCATCAGTACCGCCATGTTCTCTTCCTTGCAAATGCGATGAAGCAGTTTCATGATGAAATTTCCTGTCTCGGAATCCAGATTTCCTGTAGGCTCATCGGCAAGCAGCAGGGCAGGTCGGTTGAGTATGGCACGGGCAATTACTATACGTTGCTGCTCGCCGCCCGACAACTCGTGCGGGTGCTTGTACCACTTATGTGAAAGTCCAACTAGCTCGAGAACTTCCTGAATGCGTTTCTCGCGCTCGCGTTTGTTTCCCCAACCGGTGCAACGAAGAACAAAGTTCAGATTGTCGTGTATGTTGCGGTCGGTGAGCAACTGGAAATCCTGAAATACGATACCTATGTTTCTGCGGAGTTTCTGCAATTTTCTGTTGCTTATTTTTTTCAGGTCGTATTCGTCCATCACATAGGCTTTACCGTGTTCTATGTCGACTTCGCCATATATGGTCTTGAGGAGTGTGGATTTTCCTGAACCGACAGAACCTATAATGTAGGCAAACTCACCGGCCTCCAATGTAAATGATACATCCTCAAGGATAACCTTTGAGTCTATGTTTATATATACGTTCTTGTATTTGATTATGGGCATAATGTTCTTTTTGTTTCAAATTACAGGTCGTAATAAACCATTTTACTTCATTCTGCAAAAATAGATATAATTTTTAATTATATAATCAAATTTTATGACTATTTGGTGGAAACACTCTCTTAAAAGGGTGTTAAAATTTCTTATAGCTTGATTTTTTTAAAAATATTTGACCAAATACCGTAGATTTCGGTAATTAGAAAAAAAAGTGTAACTTTGTAAAGTTTATGAATGGTCTGCTGCTTATGCGGTGGAAATGTGATTGGAAATACAGATATGATTGAATATACATCGTCGCTTTTCAAGAAGGTGCCGGCATATATGCTGGAAAAGAGAAATCAGGTGATAATGGTTCTCTTCCTGGCTCTGTTCGCGATAATATTTATCAATCTTTTCAAGCCTTTCGGCTCTGATAAGTGGATTGAAGATGGTAAATATAAGGATACAATGTATCTTGTCTGGTCAACGGCACTTGTAACAATAGGAATGCTTGTAATTGCCGTGAGTCGTGTGATAATGTATAGGGTGTCGCGACGTCCCGACCATAATATTACCTATCTGAATTATATCCTGTGGGTTTTTCTGGAATTGGTTTTGCTATCGGGTGCCTTTACTCTTATTGCGCTTATTGTCGGAAAGAATCTGAATCTCGACCAGAATCTTCATCTTGAGGTCCACGATCCTTTGAAGGTCTTTGTAGAGGCTATGCGCAAGACTGTCTTTATTATCGGAATCCCGTATTTTATCTGTGTGCTCTATTTTTCGTATAGGGAACGTTCTGCGAAACTTAAGGCTCTCATGAATGAGAATATAGGTTTTAAGTCGAGCAATCTTATCTCTATCCGCGATTCGCGCGGTGTGCTACAGCTTTCTGTGGCAAAGGAGAATCTGCTTTATATAGAGTCGGCAGACAATTACATATGTATATGGTATCAGAAAAACGATATACTAAAAAAGCAACTTATGCGTATAACCATGAAGGATATAAGCGACCAGCTCGCCGACAGCAATATAGTGCGTTGTCATCGTTCCTATATGGTGAATCTTGACCTTGTGAAGGTTATGCGCAGGGAAAAGGAGAATCTGTTTCTCGAACTTTGTGTTCCCGGAGTAAAGGAGATCCCTATTTCCAAGACTTATGGCGAAAATGTGTTACGTCGCCTTGTTCCAATAGCATAAACATTTAAAATATAATAGCGTGAAAAAAATAGCAATTTTAGCGTCGGGTAGTGGCTCAAATGCCGAGAATATTGCCAATTATTTTAAAGGCTCCGACTATGCGGAAGTTTCGTTCATAATAGCAAACAATCCAAATGCCTATGTTCTTGAACGTGCAAAACGTCTGGGAATAGAATCGGTGGTTGTAACCAAGGATGAATTCAAGGCGGCAGATAGCATTATTGCAATGTTGCAGGAACGTCATATCGATTTTGTTGTTCTTGCAGGATTCCTGTTGCTTGTTCCACAAAAACTGATTCAGGCTTATCCCGGCAGAATTGTGAATATCCATCCGGCTTTGTTGCCTAAGCATGGTGGTAAGGGAATGTATGGTGATAATGTGCATAAGGCTGTAGTTGCATGTGGCGATACAGAGAGCGGTATTACAATACATCTTATTGATGAACATTACGACCAGGGAACAACTTTCTTCCAGGCAAAATGTCAGGTGCTTCCTACTGATACGTATGAGGATATTGCGTCAAAGGTTCATGCGCTTGAATATGAACACTTCCCGCATGTGATAGAAGAGATTCTTCATACACTCGACTGATAAACGAATAAAAGCACGCGATTGCGTGCTTTTATTCGTTTATGTATTGCATATGCCACATCTTGTGTCCGAGGAATGTCTTTGTTCCGACTCGCGTAAAACCTAATGATGTGTATAGCTTTTCGGCATGTGGATTGTTGTGGTCTACGATAAGTCCAACGCGTTTATGTCCTTCGGAAAAGGCTTTTTTACACATGGCTTGGATGAGTTGTTTTCCGATGCCTTTTTTGCGATGTTCGGGTAGTACTGCAATTGTGTCGATATAGAATTCTCCGGCTTCAGTTTCGTCCGGGATAGATGGCGTGCGCTTTAGTTCATTATATATGATGGAGTATGTGGCGGAGCGCAATTCGTGCAGGCATGCGCCGTTGTATCCTATGATTACGCCTGCAATAGAACTGTCGGTTTCTGCTATAAGGGTATTCTTGTAACTGTATTGCGTGTGTTCGCTTTCGGAAATCTTTTTCAGTAGGGCAATATAGTTATCGCCACAGTAGCTTTTTACAGCGTCTTCGTCGCCTATTGCCATTGCTACAGCATGAGCAATGATGGTGGAGTCGCTCTTTTGCGCTTGACGTATGTTGATGCAGGAGCCTTTCATTATGTTTGTTGCTATATAGGTGCAAATTTAAATTATATTTGCGAATTTCTTGTAAAAGAGATATGAATCTTCGGCTTTTTCGGTGTTTGGATGATTAATTTTGAATTTTATGTAAATTTTTTGTGAGATTTGTTTGCAGGTTAAGAAAAAAGCACTATCTTTGCACCCGTTAAGCGAAACACACTGTTTATTTAGTGAAATAAATAGAATGCTTGATGAAATAAATGCCAAGTTTACGAAGTAAACGCGGAAATAGCTCAGTTGGTAGAGCACAACCTTGCCAAGGTTGGGGTCGCGAGTTCGAGCCTCGTTTTCCGCTCT
>CAJGDP010000017.1 GCA_904502235.1 uncultured Bacteroidaceae bacterium | reverse complement strand
GTAGTACATGCCACGTCCGTACTCTGTGTCGTCGTAGAAGTTCTGTCCGTCGGCATTGCTGAACGATGCCTTACGGATAGCACCCACCTCGGTGAGTTTAGGATATTCGGGGATTTCCACACGCCAGCCCTGGTCGTCGGTCAAGTGCCAGTGGAAACGGTTCATCTTGTAGAGTACCATGATGTCGAGTACCTTCTTTACCTCATCCTTGTTGAAGAAGTGGCGTGCAATGTCGAGCATGTAACCGCGGTGTCCCAACAATGGCTTGTCGTTGATTTCTACGGCAGGGATGGTCCATTCTACGTTGTTCTGTCGCTCGCTTGCGAAGTATTCGCGTGGACGCAGCTGCATGAGTGTCTGCAAACCGTAAAGGTGACCGCCGAACTCTGAAGCCTTGATTTCAATGCGTTTTTCGCTTGTTGTAAGGGTGTAACCCTCGGCTGGCAAGGTGTTGTCTGTTCCGAACCATATTTCTCCGTCGGCTGCTGTTGTGCCTGCCTCTTTTACTTCGAGGTTGATGCCGGCTGATATTTTGAGCTGTGCCGCGAATCTCTCAACGTGTTCCTTGAGGTATCCGCTCTGGTATGCTATTGCATTGAAATTGCTCAAGGTAAAGACCTCTTCTCCTACAGTCATCTGCTGTGGCTGTGGGATTATTGAGATTTTTCCCAAATTCTCGATAGTTGTTGCTTCGACGAACTGTACAGGGTTGTTCTGGTCGTTGTTTGCATCCCAAAGACCTACACCGCGGTTCTCGTTTGGACCACCCCAAAGGTTCATGGAGATGCCGGTGTTGCCTTTTGGCTGAATCTCAAAACCTCCGGCATAGTCGCTGTTGCCTGTAGCGTTGATAAAGAACTGGCTTACACCGCTTGCTGTTGTGCCTGCGTGTACCTTCTGGTTCTTTGATGCGGAATTTACATAAAGGATGTAATTCTTTTTGTTTGTGAATGTGTAACCATCGGTTGAATTACCGGTGATTTTCCACACTTGTGCGTCATCTCCCGATACAGCAGCGGTGGTTATTTCGCCTGTGGTAGAGGCGGTGAATGCGTTGCCACCGTTCATGAACTGAATGAGATACCATTTCTCGTTCCCGTCGGTACTGATGGTGGGAAATCCTTGTGAAAATGCATAAGCAAAACTGAGCGTGATGCTTAGCATGGCAAGTAGAAATCTTTTCATAATATTGTTTAATTGGTTTGTTATATTGGCACGAATTTAATAATAAATAATGTAATAATAGCAATATTTTCTAGAATATATCCAAAAGTCATTTGTTTTATGTATAAAAATGCGTTATTTGTGCATAAAAATATATTTGTGGAATAAAAATACAGAAAAGCTTGCAATGGAGATTTATTTTTTAGTATCTTCGCGATAAATTAGTAATTTTTAAAGATGATTAGTGTTACGTTTGCTCAAAAGGAGCATGTGAAGTATGCAGAACGTATCTGCACGTTGATTTATGAATCGGCTTTGCAACGCGGTACAGGTATTGCAAAGCGTTCTGTTGAATATATATCTGCCAAGATTGAGGGTGGTAAGGCCGTTGTGGCTTTGGACGGAGACAAATTGGTGGGATTCAGTTATATTGAGTGTTGGAGTCATGGCGACTATGTTGCAACATCGGGTCTTATTGTTGACCCTGAATACAGAAATCTGGGTTTGGCTGCGCGTATAAAAGAGAAGACTTTCGAACTTGCGCGTCTGCGTTTCCCGTTTGCGAAACTGTTCAGTATAACAACGTCGTTGCCGGTGATGAAGCTTAATTCACGTTTGGGATATAAACCTGTTACATTCTCGGAACTTACCGATGATGAGGAGTTCTGGGCTGGTTGTCAGGGATGTTGCAACTACGATATTTTGCAACGCAATAACCGCAGGATGTGTCTTTGCACGGGAATGTTGTACGACCCTCAGCAACCTTTGGAGAAACAGTCGGCTCTGTCGCCTTATTGGATGATGGCAAAAAATAAAATCAAGAAAATCTTTCATTTGAAATAATATGGAAAAGAAGAAAGTTCTTATGGCGTTCAGCGGTGGTCTTGACACATCGTTCTGTGTTAAGTATCTTACCGATGATTTGGGATATGAGGTCCATACTGCAATAGCTAATACCGGCGGTTTCTCGGCAGAGGAACTTGCTTCCATTGAGGAGCGTGCATACCGTCTAGGAGCAAAATCACATGCTTCGCTGGATATTACTCAGGAATATTACTCAAAGAGTATCAGATATATGGTTTTCGGCAATGTGTTGCGTAACGGTACATATCCTATTTCGGTATCTTCGGAGCGTATATTCCAGGCTATTGCCATTATTGAGCATGCAAAGAAGATTGGTGCTGATTGTGTTGCGCATGGTTCTACAGGCGCAGGAAACGACCAGGTGCGTTTCGACCTTACATTCCAGGTGCTTGCTCCGGAGATTGAGATAATTACCCCCACACGCGACATGGTGCTTACCCGTGAGTACGAAATAAACTATCTCAAGGAACGCGGTTATGTTGCTGACTTTACCAAGATGGAGTACTCTATAAACAAAGGTCTTTGGGGTACAAGCATTGGTGGTAAGGAGACTCTGCATTCGGAGCAGACTCTTCCCGAAAGTGCTTATCCAAGCCAGATGACTGCCCAAGGCGAGGAGCATCTGAAGATTTCTTTCGAGAACGGTGAGATTGCTGCCGTTAATGGTGAGAAGTTTGAGGATAAGGTTGCCGCCATACGTTGCATTGAGGAGATTGGTGCAAAATACGGTATCGGTCGTGATATGCATATCGGTGATACAATCATCGGTATCAAAGGACGTGTAGGTTTTGAGGCTGCGGCTCCTATGCTTATAATCTCTGCCCATAAGATGCTCGAGAAGCATACTCTAACAAAGTGGCAGCAGTATTGGAAGGAGCAGATCGGTACATGGTATGGCATGTTCCTGCACGAGGCACAGTATCTCGACCCTGTCATGCGCGACCTGGAGGCTTTCCTCGAAAGTACACAGCAGAATGTAACGGGTACTGTTGAAATAATTCTGCGCCCTTACAGCTATACAATGGTGGGTGTGGAGTCGTCGTTCGACCTTATGAAAACCGACTTCGGCGAATATGGCGAGGTGAACAAGGCTTGGACTGCAGATGATGTCAAGGGTTTTACCAAGATAATGAGTAACCCCATCAAGATATATCATAACGTACAAAAACGTAACAACAAGTAATGGTTAAGGTTGGTATAATAGGTGGTGCAGGTTATACGGCAGGCGAATTGCTTCGTCTGCTTATAAATCATCCGAAGGTGGAGATTGTTTTCGTTCACTCGTCGAGCAATGCCGGAAATCACATCTGTGATGTTCACGACGGTCTGTGGGGCGAAACGGATCTGCACTTCAGCGCCGATTACGATTTGAATGCCGTGGATGTGCTCTTCTTGTGCTCGGCACACGGCATGAGCCGTAAGTTCTGGGAAGAGAATGCTATGCCGCAAGGGCTGAAAGTCATTGACCTGGCTCAGGATTTCCGTGATGAATCGGATGGTTACGTGTATGGTTTGCCCGAGATAAACAAAGCGCGTATTGCCGATGCAATGCGTGTTGCAAACCCCGGTTGCTTTGCAACAGCCATTCAACTGGCTTTGTTGCCTTTGGCTGCTGCAGGAGAATTGAAGAATGAGGTTCATATAACAGCCATTACAGGTTCTACGGGTGCCGGTGTGAAGCCGTCGGCAACAACTCATTTCAGCTGGCGTAACAACAATCTTTCGGTATATAAGGCTTTTGAGCACCAGCATCTGTTGGAAATTGGCAGAACATTGTGTAACTTGCAGCCATCGTTCTGCAACGATATAAATTTTGTGCCTATGCGAGGCGATTTCGCCCGTGGTATTCTGGCTTCGGTGTATACCGAGACTTCGCTCTCTGCCGAAGAGGCACTTGCGTTGTATCAGGATTTCTACCGCGACGCGGCGTTTACATTTGTTGCCGGCAAGAATGTGGATTTGAAGCAGGTTACAAATACCAACAAGGCATTGGTGTGGTTGGAAAAGCACGGCAACAAACTGATGATTGTCTCGGTAATCGACAACTTGTTGAAGGGCGCGTCGGGACAGGCTGTGCAGAATATGAATATAATGTGCGGTTTCGACGAGCGCGAGGGCTTGTGTCTGAAACCTGTAGTATTTTAAGGCTGTATTATAATGAATCTGTTTGATGTATATCCGCTATATCCTGTAGAGCCTGTGCGTGGCAAAGGCAACTATGTGTATGATGCCGACGGGCAGGAGTATCTCGACCTGTACGGTGGTCATGCCGTAATATCCATAGGTCATGCCCATCCGCACTATGTCGATGCCATTGCAAAGCAGGTGTCGGCTCTTGGTTTCTATTCCAATTCGGTTGAGAATTCTTTGCAGAAGGAGTTCGCACTACGTTTGGGAAAGGCTTGCGCTTACGAGGATTACTCGCTGTTCCTGTGTAATTCGGGTGCAGAGGCGAATGAGAATGCAATTAAATTGGCTTCGTTCCATTCAGGTAAAGAAAAGGTGCTTGCCTTTTCGCGTGCTTTTCATGGCAGAACATCGGGTGCTGTGGCTGCAACGGACAATCCAAAGATTGTTTCACCGTTCAATCGCACTGCAAATGTAGAGTTTGCTCCTTTGAACGATTTGGATGCAGTTGAAGCCAAACTCAAGGAGGGCGGTTTCTGTGCAGTGCTTGTCGAGGGTATTCAGGGCGTTGCGGGAATTCAGGTGCCTACAGCGGATTTCTTGCGCGGATTGCGCGAACTTACGACAAAATATGGCGTGTCGCTCATCCTGGACGAAATACAGTCGGGATATGGACGTACCGGTAAATTCTTCGCGCATCAGTGGGCAGGCATACGTCCCGATATAATAACCGTTGCCAAGGGTCTTGCCAATGGATTCCCTATGGGCGGAGTGCTTATTGCTCCTCACTTTGAGGCATGGCACGGAATGTTGGGAACAACTTTCGGTGGCAATCATCTTGCCTGTGCTGCTGCGTTGGCTGTGCTCGATGTCATTGAAAACGAGAAATTCATTGATAATGCAAATGAGGTGGGCGAGTATCTTCTGTCGGAACTTGCGAAAATTCCGGGTTTGAAGGAGGTGCGTGGTAAAGGGCTTATGATTGGCATTGAACTCGACAAGCCTGTGGGTGAGTTACGTCGTCGTCTGCTCTTTGAGAAACATATATTCACCGGTGGCGCGGGTGTGTCTACATTACGTCTGTTGCCGGCATTAAGCATTGGTCGTAAAGAGGCTGACTGCTTCCTTGCGGCATTCAAGGATTTGATAAACGAATAATTCGGAATATGAAAAAGTTTACATGCGTTGGGGATATAGGTGATTTGCGTGCGGCTGTTGCTGAGGCTTTGGAGGTGAAGCGCGACCGTTTTGCATTCACTGAACTTGGAAAGAACCGTACTTTGTTGATGATATTCTTCAACTCAAGTTTACGTACCCGTTTGAGTACTCAGAAGGCTGCCATGAATCTTGGCATGAATGTGATGGTGCTCGATGTGAATCAGGGTGCGTGGAAACTGGAAACGGAACGTGGTGTCGTTATGGACGGTGATAAGGCTGAGCACTTGCTGGAGGCTATCCCTGTAATGGCATCGTATTGCGATGTTATAGGTGTGCGTGCATTTGCTCAACTCAGCAATAAAGCCGAAGATTACGAGGAGCGTATAATAGAACAGTTCATACGCTATTCCGGTCGCCCCGTGTTCAGTATGGAGGCTGCTACACGACATCCGTTGCAGAGTTTTGCCGACCTTATAACCATCGAAGAGCATAAGACAAAGGAACGTCCCAAAGTTGTTCTCACTTGGGCACCGCATCCAAAGGCTCTGCCACAGGCTGTGCCTAACTCTTTTGCGGAGTGGATGAATGCAACAGATTATGAGTTCGTGATAACTCATCCCGAGGGCTATGAACTTGCTCCCGAATTTGTAGGCAATGCAAGGGTGGAGTATGACCAGCGCAAGGCTTTTGAAGGTGCAGATTTCATTTATGCAAAGAACTGGTCGGCATACGCCGACCCTAACTATGGCAAGGTGCTTTCAACCGACCGCGATTGGACTGTGGATGCCGAGAAGATGGCTTTGACAAACAATGCTTTCTTTATGCATTGCTTGCCGGTGCGTCGTAACATGATTGTAACAGACGATGTCATTGAGTCGCCACAGAGCATTGTTATTCCCGAGGCACAGAACCGTGAGATTTCTGCTCAGGTGGTTCTTAAGAGATTTTTGGAAGGACTTGAATGATTATGGGCACTATAAATCATATAAATGTAGTGAAGATTGGCGGAAATGTCATCGACAACGCCGATGCTTTGGAGCGTTTCGTAAGCGATTTTGCCAAATTGCCTGCCCCGAAGATTCTTATTCATGGTGGCGGAAAACTTGCCACCAGATTGAGTGAGAAACTTGAAATCCCCACACAGATGATTGATGGTCGTCGTGTTACCGACCGCGAAACCCTGGATGTGGTAACAATGGTTTATGCCGGTCTGGTGAATAAGCAAATTGTCGCCAAGTTGCAGGCGGTAGGGTGCAACGCGATAGGCTTGTCGGGGGCAGATGCAAATGTAATTCCGGCTGTACGTCGTTCGCCTGTTCCTGTTGATTTCGGTTTTGTGGGCGATATAGATGCAGATAAGATAAATACGGAGTTCCTTGCTACGTTGTTGAATACCGGCGTGACACCGGTGTTCTGTGCAATAACACACGATGCCGAGGGTTCATTGCTCAACAGCAATGCCGACAGTGTTGCGTCGGCTGTAGCTGTTGCTTCTGCAACAATCGCGCCAACCGACATGCATTTCTGTTTCGAGAAGCTAGGTGTAATGCGTGATGTAGATGATGCTTCGTCGCTGATAGCTGAGATTACTCCTGAAACATATTGTGAACTTCGCGAATCGGGCATTGTAAACAAAGGAATGATTCCGAAAATAGACAATGCTTTCCGAGCCGTTGATGCCGGTGTAAAGAGTGTTACAATAAAGCATTCCGACAATCTGCTGTCGGATACAGGTACGGTGATTAAACTTTAGGGATATGAATAAGGTAACCCCACACGATGCCATTGAGTTGCTCGATAGGCTGATTGCAACCCCTTCAATCTCACGTGAGGAGTGTGCAACGGCTGATATCCTTGAAGCCTTTCTGCGCGAAAAGGGTATTGAAGTGCAACGCATACATAACAATGTGTGGGCAAAATGTGCCTGTTTTGATGCGTCGAAACCCACGTTGTTGCTTAATTCTCATCACGATACCGTAAAGCCTTCGGCGGCTTATACAAAAGATCCTTACACTCCGTTACATTGTGATGGAAAGATATATGGGCTCGGCAGTAACGATGCCGGTGCTTCTTTGGTTTCTCTTGCGGCGTTGTTCTGTAATAATTATAGAACAGAACTCTCATATAATATCGTTCTTGCACTTACTGCCGAAGAGGAGGTGATGGGTGAGAAGGGTATGCGTGCCATGTTGCCTGAATTTGAGCGCGTGGGCATAACGGCCGATATGGCTCTTGTGGGAGAACCAACCGGGATGAATGCCGCGGTAGGTGAACGTGGTTTGCTGGTGTTTGATGCAACAGCACATGGTGTACGTGGTCATGCGGCACGCAACGAGGGCGAGAATGCCTTGTATAAGGCCATTGCCGATATTGAGCGTCTGCGTAACTATCGCTTTGAACGTCGTTCGCAACTGTTGGGCGATATAAATATTGCAGTTACAATGATTTCGGCAGGCACTCAGCATAATGTCGTGCCCGATGAGTGCAGGTTTGTTGTCGATGTAAGGACAACCGAAGCTTATACCAACGAAGAGACGGTTGCTCTTCTGCAACAGGCGGTTGAATGTGATTTGATACCGCGTTCAACACGTGTGCGTGCTTCGGCAATTAGCGAAGAGCATCCGATGGTTAAGGCAGCCGCGGCGATAGGTTGTGAAAGGTTTGTGTCGCCTACCACATCGGATATGGCATTGATGCCGTTCCCTTCGCTGAAAATGGGAGTTGGAGAGTCGGCCCGTTCACATTCTGCCGATGAGTATGTAATGGAATGTGAAATCATTGAGGGTATGGCACTCTATGAAAAATTTATTGTTGAATTGAACAAATTATTATAATCTTGATATGAAACTGTGGAGCAAGGGTTTTGAACCCGATAAATTGATTGAGGAATTTACTGTAGGGCGCGACCGGGAACTGGATCTGAGGCTTGCCAAGTATGATGTTGAAGGCTCTATGGCTCATATCCGCATGCTTGAGAGCATTGGTCTGCTCCAGGCTGACGAACTTGCTGTTCTGCTTGAAGCCCTGGAAGAGATAAAGGCTACTGCAGAACGCGGCGAATTTATAATAGAAGAGGGTATTGAGGATGTCCATTCCCAGGTTGAACTTATGCTTACACGCAAACTTGGCGATGTGGGCAAGAAAATACATTCAGGACGTTCGCGTAACGACCAGGTACTTGTTGATTTGAAGCTCTTCTTGCGCGATGAGATGAAGAACCTTGCCAACCATGTCGTTGCTTTGTTCAATCGTCTGCAACAGTTGAGCAACGAGCATGCCGGTGTTCTGATGCCAGGATATACCCATTTGCAGGTGGCTATGCCGTCGTCGTTCGGCTTATGGTTCGGAGCCTATGCCGAATCGCTTGTCGATGATATGCAGCTGGTGCTTGCCGCGTATAATGTGGCTAATCAGAATCCGCTTGGCTCGGCGGCAGGCTACGGCTCATCGTTCCCGTTGAATCGTAGAATGACAACCGAGCTTCTGAATTTCGGCAATCTGCATTACAATGTCGTGGCGGCACAGATGAGCCGCGGAAAGACAGAACGTACAGTTGCTTATGCAATAGCGGCTCTTGCGTCAACACTTGGGAAAATGGCTATGGATGTCTGTCTGTTCATGTGTCAGAACTTCGGTTTTATAAGTTTCCCCGACGAACTTACAACAGGTTCAAGCATCATGCCTCATAAGAAGAATCCCGATGTGTTCGAGATAATGCGTGGCAAATGCAACCGTCTGCAGGCTGTGCCTAATGAGATTTCGTTGCTCACCGCAAATCTTCCTTTGGGCTATCACCGCGACCTGCAGCTGCTGAAGGATATAATTTTCCCGGCAACAACAGAGATATGCTCATGTATTGACATGTGTGATTTCATGTTGCAGCACATCCGTGTCAATGCCGATATCCTTTCCGATAGCAGATACGATTATCTTTTCACTGTTGAGGATGTAAACCGTTTGGCTTTGGACGGTATGCCTTTCCGCGATGCCTATCGCGAAGTGGGCATGCAGGTGCAACGTGGCGAGTACAAACCTACAAAAGAGGTGCATCACACCCACGAGGGCAGTATAGGCAATCTGTGTAACCACTATATTGCCGAGAAGATGCAACGTGTGCTTGAACAGATGAATCTTTAATATTATAGCACCTTCTGTGAAATATTCGGGCAAGCCTTATGGGTTTTTGCCCGTTTATTTATACCTTTGTGGCAATCACGGATTTATAGAATGAACCGCCTTTTGTTTATATCAATGTTTCCTGTTGCCTGCATGTTGCTCTCATGTTCGGGCGATAAGGGCGGTTATACAGCCGATGAAGAGCCAAAGACAAAGTCCAAACCCAACAGAATAGTATATTGGAATTGCAACCGCGAGTTCAATGATATGAACGATACGCACCTTAAGGCTGCCCAAAGCGTAGGTATCAAACCTCTTGCCTCCAGAGAAGAAATAACCGGAGCTTCCAAGAAACTCTATATGATAGGCGGTCCGTTGCGTTTCGGTGAGCCTTATGTGGTTGACAAACTCACCCATTCCTCACCTTTTCTTGTAAAGGAGGCTGTAGACCTTCTGCACGATATCGGCAATGCCTTTCAGGATTCTTTAAGAAACAAACATCTTCCTCCTTACAGTGTACTCGTCTCTTCGGTGCTCAGAACCGATGAAGATGTAAAGAAACTTACTAAGCGCAATATAAATGCTTCCCAACGTTCGGTGCATTGCTACGGAACAACTGTGGATATTTCATACAAGAGATTCGTAAAGCACGATGATGAGGGAAAGGATGCGAATCAGGCGCATCTTAAGGCTGTGCTTGCCGAAGTGTTGCGCGATCTTAAAAAGCAGGGACGTTGCTATGTGAAGCACGAGGTAAAGCAGGCATGCTTTCATATAACCGTCAGGAAGTAGAGCGGAAATCCGAATAAAAACATATTACTAACTATGAAAAAAGGTCTTTTTTTAATTTTGCTTGTTGCGGCTTTCGTATTTGTGGGCTGTAGCAAGAAATTTCATACATTTGAGATTAAAGACGGCAAATTTCTCTATGATGGCGAGAAAGTGCAGTTAATCTGTGGTGAGATGCATTATCCGCGTATTCCGGTGGAGTACTGGCGCGACCGTATGCAACGTGCAAAGGCTATGGGTTTGAATACCATTTCGGCTTATGTCTTCTGGGCTGTTCATGAACCGCAACCCGGTGAATTCAACTTCGAAGGACAGGCTGATATCGCCCGTTTTGTAGAGATAGCCGAAGAAGAGGGATTGTTCGTGCTTCTTCGCCCAGGTCCATATGTGTGTGCCGAATTTGATTTCGGTGGTTACCCCTATTGGTTGCAGAACGACTCATCACTTGTCTGGCGTAGCGATAACCCAGCGTTTCTTGCAGCCTGCGAACGTTACCTCAATGCGCTTGGTGAGCAGCTTGCACCACACACTGTTACCAATGGCGGTAACATAATCATGGTACAGGTTGAAAACGAGTACGGCTCATACAGCAACGACAAGGTATATCTTGGAAAGATGGCTGAACTGATTAAGAATGCCGGCTTTAATGTACCGCTCATGACCTGTGACGGTTCGGGACAGATGCCTAACGGATATATTCCCGGTATTCTGCCAACTGTAAACGGTGCAGTGGGTGATGATATCATGCGTTCAATCGACCGTTTCTATCCCGGTGGTCCTTATTTCGTGGCAGAGTTCTATCCAGCATGGTTCGATGTGTGGGGATTGCCACATTCTGCTGTAAATTATGAGCGACCTGCTGAACAGCTCGACTGGATGCTCAGCCACGATGTATCTGTAAGTATATATATGTTCCATGGTGGAACAAACTTCCATTATACCAATGGCGCAAATACCAACAACGGTTCATACGAGCCACAACCCACAAGCTACGACTATGATGCACCGCTCGGTGAATATGGAAATGCTTATCCCAAGTACCACGCATTCCGTGAAGTCATTCAGAAGAATCTTCCCGAAGGCAAGGTACTTCCTCCGGTTCCTGCCGACAATCCGACAACAACATTTGCCGAGGTTGAACTCACAGAATGGGCACCATTGTCAATTGCGTACGGCAATAAGGTCGAGTCGGAGCGTCCGCTTACATTCGAGGCAATGAAGCAGGATTATGGCTACTTGCACTATCAGACTACTGTCGCTGTTCCTGACAGTGGAAAACTCGTGCTTAATGAACTGCGCGACTATGCTGTGGTAATTCTCAACGGTAAGGTGGTTGGTAGTATCGACCGCCGCTTCCATCAGAACAGTATCGTGCTTAATGTTACCGAACCGAATTCTGTTCTCGAAATCCTTGTTGAGAACGGTGGTCGTGTAAACTATGGAAAAGACCTTGTAAATAATCTAAAGGGTATTACAAAGAATGTAACCTTAAATGGAAAGGAGCTTACCGGCTGGACAACAACAGGCTTGCCTTTGCATCGTGCCGATGTCAAGAAATTCAAGTTCCCAAAACTACGTTATGAGGGTAACCTTCCCGGTTTCTACCGCGGTACATTTACCATTGATAAGGTTGGCGATACCTTCGTTGACATGACAGGTTGGGGCAAGGGTGCCGTTTGGGTAAACGGCAAGTCGCTCGGCAAGTTCTGGGGTATTGGTCCGCAACAGACAATGTATCTGCCTGCTCCATGGCTCAAGGAGGGTGAGAACGAGATTGTTGTCTTTGAGATGGAGTACACCGGCAAGCGTACACTCTGCGGTGTAGACAAACCTATTCTCAATGTACTTGGTCCCGACAAGAATGCCTTCAATACCACACGCGACTATAACCGCGTGCCAATCCTGGATGAGTATGACGGCATCTTCAAGGGTACAGTCGAGAAAAAGAACGGTTGGCAGGAGTTTACCTTCGATGGCATCAAGACACTGCGTCACCTGTGCATCGATATTCAGAGCACATACGATGGCAAGCACTCTTGTATTAGCGAGATTGAACTGCTCGACGAGAACGGTAATGTCATCAACAAGGATAAATGGAATGTAGTCTTTGTGAACACCGAGGCTCTTGGCGAGGGTGTTGCCGAGTGCTTGATTGACGGTGATGACGGCACATATTGGCACTCAGCATGGCGCAAGGATGTAAAACCATTGCCACATCAGATTATTGTGGACTTGGGCAATATCCGCACAGTCAAAGGTTTCCGCATTCTTCCACGCAATGTTGATATGCCGGGCTGCATAAAGGATTTCCGCCTTTACGGTCGCCCACAGTTCTTCTTGTACGAGTAAATACAATAGTTTAAAACAGAACCAGGTATATGATTTCATATATCTGGTTCTGTTTTTATTTGTAAAAGCTTGAATTTATTTGCTATTTGTTTGTATATTAGCCAATGCAAAGAGATTTACTATGAACAAATACATTGAAATAGAGAATTATGATGCTCTATTGCTGTTGATTGTGCCTGGGGCGGTGCTCAGGCATTATGCTTTCCAGAATATTGATTTTGGACGAAATGCGCTCCACTGCCGCTTTGAGGATTGTATTTTCTTTGGCTGTTCGATGCCCGATGCGATGCGTGCCGGTCTTGCACCCAATTGCTACGTGTTACCCAAGTTGCCTGTGCCGTTCAATGCTTTCCCAGCAAAACTGTACACAGCTGCTACACTATATGCGGGCTACGACTATCGCTGTCCCGACACCTTTGAGCAGTGTTATGATACGCGCATATACAGACATTATATGAAATGCGGTAAGCAGGCAGCCGATATTTCCGAGACACTTGCACGTTCGTTGCACGACCACTCGATGAGCGATGCACTGCACGATTTCCTCTCCCGTTATGATGAGCGCAAGGTGGTGGCAGTGATGGGTGGACATGCTCTCTTGCGCACAGATGAAAACTACCGCAAGGTGGTGCTTATAGCAAAGCATCTTGCCGAGCAAGGATATCTTATGCTCACTGGCGGTGGTCCGGGTGCAATGGAGGCGGCTCATCTTGGTGTATGGCTTGCCGGGCGTAACGATGCGGTTGTTGACGACGCTTTGATGTTGATAGACCATGCTCCGTCGTACAATGATAAGGAGTGGCTCTCTTCGGCATTTGCACTTATGGATAAGTTGCCACGAGTGAGTGATGTGCCTAGTGTGGGAATACCCACCTGGTTCTATGGTCATGAGCCTGCAGCCCCTTTTGCAACTCACATAACAAAGTATTTCGATAATAGCATTCGCGAGGATATGTTGCTTGCCATTGCAAAGGGTGGGGTGATATACTCTCCCGGCAGTGCTGGTACGATGCAGGAGATATTCCAGGATGCAGCGCAGAACCATTACCGCACATTCGGTTATGAAAGCCCTATGGTTTTTCTTGACAGTGAATATTGGTGTAAACAGTTTCCTGTTTACCCGTTGCTGCAGTCTTTGCAACAGAGAGGTGGGTACAGGAATCTGATTCTCTCGTTGGCTGACACACCGGCTGATGCGGAGCGTGCGATAATGGATTTTGAATGACGGTTATTCCATACATTGCATTTTGTTATTAAAATCAGTGTCGCTTACCAAGGTAAGCGACACTGATTCCTTTTTTTAGCTATCTTTCCTTTCTGAATTTGATATTATGGCAGCGTCCTGCCCAATTCCATTTGATGATGTATGTACCTGCAGGTAATTCTGCCAAAGATTGTTCTTGAGTGCCTTTAAATGTATATAGCAGACGACCTCCTACTGTATAAATACATACGTCGACAGTTCTCAATTCCTGTATTTCAAAAGAGACAAAACCTATTACCTGACGTTCTTTGTCATAGCGAAGTGCATAATCGACATTCTGTTCATAAGCATAATCAGCAATGCCTGTTTCGTTTTTCTCCTTAGCTTCAACTATTGTCCAAACGGCATTTTCTACGGGAGCATTTGGATATATGGTCTCTCCTGCCTCTACATTTTGGGGACCGACGAGTCCTACTTTACTTGATAGGGTGAAACTGTTTTCACCAACCTGGGTTACTACAAAACGTCCGTTTTCACCATAAGGGGTATCGGAGAACATGAAAATGCTGTCATCATAAGGATAGACACATAAATATGTACCATTATTCATTATATTATAACAGTTCTTCTCTCCCTCAACAGCCCTGAATGTAAAGCATTGTTCTAAATCTCCATCAATAACTTCTTCAATAGTTGCTCCACTTGTACAAGATAAATTGAGACCGCTTGCATGGCGTAGATAATATAGTTTATCCTGGTTTGGCATATTGAGGATTGAACATTTTTCCAAAGCTTCACTCAATAGTGCAATAATCTCGATATATTCATCAATTGTTGTATATACAGTTGTTTCAATATCATCGATTATATCCTTTAATGCATTAATATTGTCGGCAGACATTTGCAATGGCGCTTCTCCAATCCATGATTCCTGAATATTTGTCAAAATGTCTTTAGCCTCTTCAAGAAGTGCGTTTAATTCTGCTTTCTTTGATTCAAGTTCTTCTTCAAGAGATTGTTCCACTTCTTCAAGAATCCAATCACTATAATTCGCAGCCTGTTTGTCGCCATAGACTTTTGAATTCAGCTCTGAATATGTTGTTCCTAAAAGACCGTTTGTTGTACTGATACGATAAAATCCGTTCATCGGTTCAATTTCAAACCCGGCTCTTGCTATGGTGGTGAAATTCTCATAGCCAAACATGTGCCATGAATTACTGGTTCCAAGTGATAAATACAGACCGTCTGCTGATTTTATAGATACTTTGTCGTTATCGCCAATTTGTTCTATTATAAAGTGTTGTTCGCCACTCTCTTTATCATATTCCTGCAGGCTTGTCAACTCTGTAGCCAAGTTCAGGACATAGCCTGAAGCGGTATGTTTCAATATGTATTGTTGAGTTTCAGAAGGTATATTCACCTTTTGTACTTCGGCAAGTTGCTCTGCCAAATTAACATTCAGCAGTATGTAATCATCGGCGACAGTAGATTCAAAATTACGCGCATCGGCAATCATTTGACGCAAGATTTCAATTTTTGTGGCATCATGACAGAAAGGCGCATCACCAATCTCCCAATTATTCAACGAAGACAAGAATGTTTCAGCCTCTTCAATTGTGGTGTTCAATATCTCTTTTACTTCGTCAGGGATATAGTCGGGAATTAGTTCTTCCGGAACGATGCGCCATTGTCTGTTGTTGCTGACCGAATTTCTTTCATCATTGGTATAGCTGATTACTTTGTTTCCTTCAGCACTGCTTCCACCGCTATTGTTTATAGCATAATCTGTTTCTACATTAATTATATTATAGTTTTCATTTTCGTTTACAACCACAAACTGCCATAACTGTCTCATGTCACCATCATTGATTTCGGCAAGATTAAGTTGGGTTGAAATTTTGGTGGAAGGATCATTGAAAGCCTGCTCTTCGGCTCTATTTACCAAACGATAATAATCTCCAACTTTTTCTATTTTCCAAAGCTGGGTGTTCTTGTCATATACAGGAGAGTACATTACAACTTTCTTGTTATCATCGATGTCAAGCACCATGTTGGTACCTCTGTTATATATACGATAGTAATAGGAGCTGTTAAGTTCAAACGGGTGTAAAACATCCGGTTCTTCGGTCTCACCGCCGTTGTTACCTCCATCGCCACCTTCGCCTGTTGTAACACCATGGCGATTTGCGAAAAGGGTGGTCAAATAACGCGCATGGTTCCTTATGAAACTTTTGAGCTGATTTATATAGTCGTCGTATGTTGAGTATAGATATATCTCATTATAGGCTCTGGTATTAATGGAATATCGTTTATAATTCAATTGTTGAGAAGAATCCAGCACTTCTGCCATGCTGTCGATATAATTACACAGATAATCTTCCAGGCCATCGTCTATTTTCTTTTTCCAAGCATCATTTACAGCATTGTTGAACCAAGGGTCTTTAATCAGTTGCTTCACCCATATTTTTGTCAAGTCGCTGCCAAATCCTTTGTCAACCATGCTTGCATTTGTAACATCACCGGCACGATTGCAGTTGTTGTATGCAATGTCATAATCCCATAATGGACCAAAATATATTTTAGGGTCATTCTTATCCTTGTATATATATGTACTCCAGAAACCATCGACATTGGCACTCAATTCGGTAGCGATATACCAAGGAATTGCTGTCGCAGAATCCAACAATTCACGATAACCTTCAATGGAGTCTGTAAAATTGGTGCTGAATAACAGACTCTCGAAGTTGTTGAGATAGTCATTTATATAACTCTTCTGCGATGAATTGATATAATCCTCATCGGGTGATTTTATTGTTACAAGCAGACTTTTGCTTGTCCTGAAATATTCTGGTTCAGAAGTTGCAAAGCCGTCTATTTCAAGCAGATATCCGCCGGAAATATCATCTGTAGGTGTCGCATTATAATCCTGTTCAAAGATTTCAACCCTCTTGTTGTCAACATTTACCTGGTCCGACACCTGATAATTGCCCAAATATGTCCCATTCAGAACAAGGTCCACAAATTGAGCTGCCGGATTGAAAGGAAGTCCAAGGAATTCACCCATCTTGGATGTTACGGCATTTCTCAAGAAGGTTTTGTCGCCATGATTAGCCAGCAGTGTCCAGCTTTTGTTCTTTGCATAACCTTTTCCCAAGAATTTTGTCGATTTTTTGAATTTTATGCGATATGGCTTTTTGGCAAGATTCCATGTGGAGTTGCCACGTCCCCTTATCTGCATTGAATCGTATCGTACAGTGTCTGTTCCGGCAACATACACCATTGTCGCATAAATGTAATCTGTCTTACTTGTGATAGATTGATTACCGAATGTCTCGATATAAATTGTTGGAATATTTGTTTTCTGGTCATAGTCGCTTTGTGCATAAGCATAAACAGAAAGCATCCAAAACAAGAAAACTGATAGTATACGATTCATCTTATTTATCTTTTCCGGGTAAATAGTTTTTTATGCGATTAATTAAATAATCCGTCTCGTTGAAGGTATGCTATAATGTCGCCACGATTCACGTGGTCGCCTTGTTTTGCGCATATCTCAATTACGCGTCCGCCGAGTCCTGTCGCTATGGGGTGTAGTTCGCCCCATGGTGTTATAATGGTACAGAATAGTTCGTCGGGAGCATAATGGCGTCCTATGGCAGGTGCGAGTGATTCGCCTTCAACCACAATCTCCCATACAATCTGACCTTTTTCCGTTGCAATTATAGGGTCGGCTTTTGCATGCTTTATTGCCTTTATGTCTTCGATGCTTACTCCATGGTTTGCCATTTCACTGTCTTTGGCTTTTTCTATGTCTGCAAGGAAACGCTCTTTTGCCACGCCGCTCTTGTAGTCGCGGTATTGGCGTTCGTGCATTGCAAACTCCCAAAGTTCCTCTTCGTCTTCGCCTTTGTCCCATCCGAGTTCTTCCATCTCTTTGCGGTATTTGTCAAGAGTGTCCGGGTAGAAACTCTGCGGATCGGCATCTGTGAATTCGTAACCTTTCTCTTTAGCAAGCTGTATAATCTCTGGAGCAACTTCACCGGGCAGTCTGCCGCTCTTGCCAAGAATCATTCCCCACATACTTTCGTCCATACGGCTGAAGCGTGGCTCATCCTGTGCCTTCGATAGCAGGTTCATAAGTGAGATGTTCTTCACATATTGGCTGAAAGGTGTTACCAATGGCGGATATCCCACTCGTGGCCATACATAAGCAACCTCGTTGAAGAGCTCAACCATCAGTTCGTCGAGAGTATATGTGGGTTTCCCTTTACTTTGCAATATGCTGTTTATGCCTTTGTGCACGCCTGCCAAATCGGACATCATTGAGCCCATCATTCCACCGGGCAGTCCGCTTGTCAGCAGCAACGAACTCATCAGTTTGTTGTTGCTGTCCATGAAATGTCCCATCCATTCGTCGATAAACTCCTGTGTGAGACTGCGCACCTTCATGTATGCATTCATATTTATTTCGGGAACGGCAAATCCTGCATCCTTGAGCATAGCCTGCACGCTAATCACATCGGGGTGAACTTTTCCCCATGATAACGGTTCAACGGCAGTGTCTATTATGTCGCACCCGTTCTTGCAGACTTCAAGAATAGATGCCATGGATAATCCCGGACCGCTATGCCCGTGATATTGTATTATAATCTCGGGATGTCTGTCCTTTATCTCCTTTACCAGCCTTCCGAGGAATGCCGGGCGACCTATACCTGCCATATCCTTAAGACAGATTTCAGTTGCTCCTGCCTGTATCAGCTCTTCGGCTATATTTGTATAGTATTCTACAGTATGGATAGGGGAGGAAGTTATACATAGTGTTCCTTGTGGAATCATTCCTGCTTCCAAGGCATATTTTATGGATGGTATAATGTTGCGCGTGTCGTTCAGACCGCAGAAAATTCTTGTTATATCAACTCCTTGCGCTTTCTTTACCCTATACATCATCTTTCTGACATCGGCAGGTACGGGGAACATTCTAAGAGCATTCAAGGCCCTGTCGAGCATATGTGTCTGTATTCCGGCTTCGTTGAACAATTTTGTGAAGCGTCTTACCGCCTTGTTCGGGTTTTCGCCTGCCATTAGATTTACCTGTTCAAATGCTCCGCCGTTTGTTTCTACACGTGAGAAGCAACCCATTTCAATAATAGCCGGCGCTACTTTCTCAAGCTGTTCTGCGAACGGTTGGAATTTGCCCGATGATTGGAACATGTCGCGATATACCAAACTGAATTTTACTTCTCTTTTCATGATAATATGGTTATAAGTTTTTTCAATGTTATGTCTGTATAGTTGCAAAGATAATGTCTTTATTATAATAACCTAAATTTATTACATTTTTTATGTACAAAATCGTAAGAGATTAAAAAAGCGATATTTTGTTCAAAATATACATTCGTCTTTGTCTTTTGTGGTGAAATTTTAAAATATGCGTTGAAAACGATGATTTTGGAAAAACATTTCGCCACAATATATTGGATTTCGCCACATATTTCGATATTTTGCCAATAGAACCTGCTCTGTGTCGCTTAAAATAGCATTCTTGAAAATGAAGTGCGAACTTTGCACCGGAATTTTAAAAAAATTAATGCGAAACGGTAGATGAAACATTATTTATCTTATATCGAAGAAACCATTAAAGGTAATTGGAACAAACCTGCAATTACAAATTATGGTGCAAATACCCTGAATTTTTCCGATGTTGCAATAAACATCTCGAAATTGCATATCGTATTCGAAGAGTGTGGAATTAAAAAAGGTGAACACATTGCAATCTGTGCAAAAAGTTCTGCCGAGTGGTGTGTGGCTTTCCTTGCCATTGCATCGTATGGAGCAGTTGCTGTTCCTTTGCTTTCCGACTTCCTTCCCGAAAATGTCCTGAACTTGACAAAGGCATCTGACAGCAAGTTGCTTTTTGTAGACAAAAGTGTACTTTCTGGAATGCAACGCGACAACGTGGTTGATAAATTTGCCGAAATAAAGGATTTTATTGCTCTTGTTGATATTGTCAGCTGCAATGCAATCGAAGGATACGAAAAATCGTTCAATATAGAGCTAGCTAAGGTAAATGAAATCTATTCAGAGCGTTATCCGCAGGGAATGACAGCAGATGATTGTACCTTATATAATGGAGATGACGACAGCCTTGCTGTAATCAGCTACACTTCGGGTACAAGCAGTTCGCCCAAAGGTGTTATGTTGCCTGCAAAATCTTTGTCGGGAAATGTTGAAATAGCACGCAAACTCGTGCCAGTTGCGGTGAAGGAGCCCGGTAATACTCTTTCCATTCTTCCTTTTGCCCACATCTTCGGACTCTCCTTCGATTTTCTATTGCTCTTCTCGTGCGGTTGCCATATTCATATCTTTACCGAAAAACCGGTTCCTGCACGTTTGTTGAAGGCTTTGGCAAATGTAAAACCTTTCATTTTCCTCACTGTTCCTCTTCTTGTTGAAAAGGTGTTCCGTTCGAAGGTTATCCCGACACTCCGTAAACCTGCAATGAAAATCCTTCTTGCCATTCCGGGAGTGCGCAGGCTTATACTCAATAAGGTGCGTTCAAAAATCATAGAAACATTCGGTGGCAATCTTGCCAAAGCCGGTTTCTTTATCGGTGGTGCGGCAATAAGCAAGGATGTCGACAAAGTTATGAAGCAGATCAGAATACCTTATGCTGTAGGTTACGGTATGACAGAATGCGGACCGCTTATCAGTTATGTGGCGTCGTCGCATCCCACAATCGATGATAGAGGCGGTGTTGTTGAAGGTAATCTTGAATTGCGTATCGATTCCGACCGTCCTTCAAAATTCCCGGGTGAGATACAGGTGCGTGGCGCAGTTGTAACAACCGGATATTATAAGAACGAAGAGGCTACAAAGGCTGCATTTACAAGCGACGGCTGGCTCAAGACCGGTGATATGGGTACACAGAACCGTTTTGGTACAGTGTTCATAAAAGGACGTTGCAAGAATATGATTCTCACAGGTAGCGGACAGAATATCTATCCCGAGGAGATAGAGGACCTGATAAACCGTATTCCTTATGTTGCGGAATCGCTTATCGTCGGCAGAAACCATGCGATTGTGGCTATTGTTGTGGTCGATTATGATGCAGCAAAAGCAAACGGTATCAATAACGAACAGGCTGTTGCCATGGTTGAGAAGAATATTTTTGCTTTGAATGCCAAACTTCCATCGTACAGCCAGATTGCACGCTGCGAGTTCCGCAACGAACCTTTCGAGAAAACTCCAAAGCAGAGTATAAAGAGATTTATGTATAACTGATAATAACAAACTTAACTATATTATTATGAAACATTTTTTGTCTTATGTCGATGAGTCAATCAAGGCGAACTGGACACGCCCTGCGTTGAGCAATTACGGTGCAAATACATTCACATACGGTGAAATTGCAACAGAAATAGAGAGACTGCATCTTCTGTTCCAGGAGTGCGGTATCAAGAAGGGCGAGAAGATTGCCATCTGTTCCCGCAACTCAGCCGAGTGGTGTATAGCATACTTCGCAGTTGTTACATACGATGCGGTATGTGTACCTTTGCTTGCAGACTTCCTTCCACAGAATGTTGCCGACCTTACACGCCTTTCAGACAGCCGTCTGCTCATGGTAGACAATTCAATATACAGTGGTTTGAAACGTGATAATGTGCTTGCACAGTTCGAGGGCTTTGCTGATTTCTGCGGTGTTGTAGGTGTTTCAGACCTTAAGGTACTTGTTGACTGCAACGAAAAGCTTGCAGGCATCAATGAAAAAGTTGAAGCTGCATTTGCAAAGCGTTTCCCTAATGGTGTAACTGCTGAACATATCGATTACAATAGAACCGACCTTGATGCAATTGCGGTAATCAGCTACACATCGGGTACAAGCAGTTCTCCAAAGGGCGTAATGCTCTCGGCACGTTCGATATCTTCAAATGTCCAGTTTGCACGTGACCACATTCCTGCAGACTCTAACGACAAACTTTTGTCAATTCTTCCTTTGGCACATATCTTCGGTCAGATATTCGACTTTGTTTATCCGCTTACCTGTGGCTGTCATGTGAACATATTTACAGAGAAGCCTATTCCTGCACGTTTGCTCAAGGCACTTGCCGATGTCAAGCCTTTCATGTTCCTGACAGTTCCTTTGCTTATCGAGAAGATTTTCCGTGCGAAGGTTATGCCAACTTTGCAGAAACCTGTGATGAAGGTGCTTCTTGCTATCCCCGGATTGAATTCAGTCATTTACGGAAAGGTTCGCAAGACACTTGTGGCAACATTCGGAGGCAACATTGAGAAGGGCGGTATCATTCTTGGTGGCGCGGCTCTCAACAAAGAGGTAGAAAAGGTAATGAAGAAGGTAAAGCTTCCTTATACAGTAGGCTACGGTATGACAGAGTGCGGTCCGCTTCTGAGCTACAAGAGATGGCAGGATTTTGTAATGCGTTCATGCGGTGCAGTAGCACATCCCGGTGTTGAGATTCGTATAGATTCAAGCAATCCTGGCAAGATACCCGGAGAGATTCAGGCAAAGGGCGCATCGGTTATGGACGGATATTACAAGAATACCGAAGCGACAAACGCTACATTCACCAGCGACGGTTGGCTCAAGACCGGTGATATGGGACTCATGGATAAGAACGAAAATATCTTTATCAAAGGTCGTTGCAAGAATATGATTCTTACTGCAAATGGTCAGAATGTATATCCCGAGGAGATTGAAGACCTTGTAAACCAGTTGCCAATGGTTGCGGAATCTTTGATAGTAGGTCGCAAACACGGATTGGTTGCACTGATTGTTCCGAACCCCGATGCTGTAAAAGAGGCAGGCGTTTCGCCCGAAGAACTACAGAAAATCATGGAAGAGAATGTTTTTGCACTTAATCAGAAATTGCCTGTATACAGCAAGATTACAGTTTGCGAAATAAAGAATGAACCGTTCGAAAAAACTCCAAAGTTGAGCATTAAGCGATTCATGTATAATTGATTTCTAATCGATTTCATAAAATGTTTGTGAAAATGGATGCACTTTTAGCGAGTGCGTCCATTTTTTTTGTTTATATTCGCAGTTGATAGTGTCGAAAAACATAGGTTTTTTGCAAAAAGATGTTAATTCGGCTGTAAATCGGACTCTGCTTTGATGAAAAATTGCACATTTTGGGTTAATTTGTGCAAAATATGCTTGTTGTTTGAAAAAAAATATAGAACTTTGCAGCGTTTTAATTGCAAACAGAAATTTTTTGCGAGGAAAAAGTACTATAAAACAAACATTATATGAAACATTTTGTAAGCTATTTTAATGATTCTGTAAAGAAGTATTGGGATTTACCTGCTGTTACAAATTACGGCAAAGAAATTCAGACCTATACCTATGGTCAGATGGCAAAGGAGATTGAAAAGTATCACATTCTGTTCCAGGAGACCGGTATCAAGAAAGGTGATAAGATTGCAATTTATGCACGTAACTCAGCCGAGTGGTGTATCGCCTATTTTGCAACTCTCACATACGATGCAGTCACTGTTCCTTTCCTTCCCGACTTTTTGCCTGCTGCAGTAGTGGAGCTTGGAACTTTCTCGGAGTGCAGAATGCTCATTATCGATGATGTAGCTTTCAATGCTTTCAAGAGCTCTCCTGAACTTTTCGACAAGTTGGAGGAGTCAAAGGATTTTATCGGTATCCTAAACATAAAGGATGCTTCTGTTTTGCGCGATTCAACAGACGGAAAATTGGCGAATGCGTACGATGGTGTTGATGCACTCTTCTCTTCGCGCTACAAAAACGGCTTTACAGCAGATTCTGTGAACTATTATAAAGAGGAGCGCGACCTTAATGCTCCTGTTGAGATTAGCTTTACATCGGGTACAACAAGTGCAACATCAAAGGGTGTTGTTCTTCCTGCGCGTTCATTGTCAGCGAACCTGGAATTCGGTATTCGCGAGATACCTTCATGTGTAGGCGGTCATATCTTCGCAATCCTTCCTATGGCACATATGTTCGGACAGGCATTCGATGTATTGTTCCCATTTGCAAGCGGTTGTCATGTTTATGTAATGCCCGGTAAACCTACACCGGCACGTCTTTTGGCGGGTCTTGCAGCGGTGAAACCTTTCATGTTCCTCACCGTGCCTATGGTAATAGAGAAAATCTTCAAATCAAAGGTGTTTCCTGCAACACGCAAGTTCCCTGCAAAGTTGTTGCTTAAGATACCCGGACTCGACAAGATTGTTCTCAACAAGATTCGCAAGTCGTTGCTAAATGCATTCGGTAACGGTTTCACCACAGGTGTAATCATTGGTGGTGCTGCGCTTAACCGCGAGGTAGAGGACTTGCTCAAACGAATGAAGTTCCCTTATGTTGTAGGTTATGGTATGACAGAGTGCGGTCCGCTAATCTCTTATCGCGACAAGAGCGAGTATGTGAAATATTCATGCGGAACAAATGCTCATCCTATAGAAATTCGTATCGATTCAGCCAACCCACGTCGTGTGCTTGGCGAGATTCAGGTTAAGGGTGATGCTGTGATGCTTGGTTACTACAAGAACGAAGAGGCTACAAACGCTGCTTTCACCAGCGACGGTTGGTTGCGTACCGGCGATATGGGCTTGTTCGACAACAAGGCAAACCTCTTTATCAAAGGCCGTTGCAAGAACATGATTCTTACAGCCAGCGGACAGAATATCTATCCCGAGGAAATCGAGGACAAGATAAACAATCTTCCATACGTTGTAGAGTCGCTTGTTGTCGGTCGCAAGAATGCACTTGTAGCACTTGTTGTTCTTGACTACGAAGCTGGTAAAAAGGATAATCTGAGCGAAGAGGAGTTGAATAAACTCGTTGATGCGAACGTGCTTGCATTGAACTCGGAACTTGCCGCATATAGCAAGATTGGTTACACCGAAATGCGCCAGGAACCATTCGAGAAGACACCAAAGCAGAGTATCAGACGATTCATGTATAACTGATGATAATTTGAATGGGGTGTGAAAGCACCCCATTTGTTTATATATTATGAAGATAACCGTAATTCAACAGGATATAGCCTGGAAGGATGTCGCAACCAATGTAAAACGCCTCGAAAGGCTTGTTGCCAATGCCGAACGTGCCGACCTCTATCTCTTTCCCGAGATGTGTTCCACCGGTTTCTGCATGCAACCGCAAGGGGTAGCTGAAGAGATTGACGGTGTAACAGTGCAGCTTATGAAACGTCTTGCCGTTGAATATGATGCAGCAATGGCAGTTCCTGTGATGATATGCGAAGACGGCAAATTCTATAATCGTATGTATTTCATAACACCCGACGGAGTGGCAGGGCAGTATGATAAACATAACCTTTTTGAATACAGCGGTGAGGATAGAGTATTTGAACCGGGAGCCGGCAAAGTGGTGTGGGAATGGCGCGGAGTGCGTTTCCGCCCCGCAATATGCTATGACTTGCGTTTCCCCGTATTCCTTTATAACAGAAACGAGTATGATGTCCTGCTTATTTCGGCAAACTTCCCCGACAGCCGTCTGCTTGCCTGGGATACCCTTGTTCGTGCGCGTGCAATAGAGAATGTCTGTTATGTGGCAGCAAGCAACAGGGTAGGGGCTGATGATTATGGAACATACAAAGGACACAGTGTAATACTGAATCCTTACGGAATGACAATGGCAAGATGTCGTTCACGCCGACAAGGCAGCATAACCGTGGAACTTGATATGGAAATGATAAATAAACTTAGAATGGTAAGATAAAGTTATGGCGACCGTCTGGTCGCCATAATCATTTATTTGGAGCCGTAAGGCATAACTCTCAGCCACACTTCGCTTACCCAACTGCTCTCGTCATTTCCGCCAAGATTATACTCAATGTAAAGAATGTTCGGGTTCTTTTCGTTGAATTTGAAACGCAGGTTCGAAATGGTGTTGTTCAGGTTCTTGTCGAGATAGTGCTTGTTGATGTATTCAAGATAAGTGTTATCTGAAGTGAATTCGATTTCACCCTCTTGAGTCATGAATGTTACCGTGCTCATGCTTGTCTTGTCGCTGTCGGCTTCCTTTAATGGAATATTCACTCCCAGCACCACGAAATAGCGGTTGTCTGATGTGATTGTCTTGTAAATCTGCTTGCCGATGTATGTCTTTTTACCGTCGGGGAGCGTTTTCTCATCGGCATATTGCCACAGACCCATCAGCGGATTCTTGTTGCTCTCCTTTACCTGTGCTTTTGTTGTTAATGTACCGCAGAAGAACGTTACTGCAAGAATTAGCAGAACTCTTTTGAACATTTGCAAAACTCTACCCTTTGACAAAGAGGAGATATCTCTCCGGCTTTGTGCTTTGTTAACCGGACATTTCATAGTTAAAGGTTTTAGATAGTTAGTAGTTTTTCAAGTGCAAGATACAAAAAAATCAATAAAAAAGCGTTTTTGCTCTAAAAAATCAGTTTCAGTATCTTTATTTTCTTTGAGTGCGGTGCTATTTTGAGTAAATTTGCATGCGCAAATTAAGAAGTGTATGAAATTTATCTTTCTGTTTTTGGGAATAGTGTCGCTAGTGTTGGGCGTTGTCGGGATTTTTCTTCCGGTGTTGCCTACAACACCATTCCTGTTGCTTTCGGCAACGCTCTTTTTGCGCAGTTCACAAAGGCTTTACAGCTGGTTGTTGTCGCATCCTTATCTTGGAGAATATATACGCAATTTCAAAGAGTACCGTGCAGTTCCATTACGTGTTAAAATAGTATCGGTATCTCTTGTTTGGCTAACTCTGCTCTATTGTGCGCTGTTTGTCGCAAAAGAGTGGTGGATGAGTGCTGTTTTCATAGCCATTGCTCTTGGTGTGAGCATTCATATCCTGCATTATAAGACTTTGAAGAAGTAACCATATTCTATTCTGCGAATTCCGGTATGGAATTCGCTTTTTTCTTCCTCAAGATTAACGAAATGATATATTTTTAAAAATGTGCTTTTATACATATTTTAATGATTTTTCTATGATTTTAATTTATTTTATGTAGATTTGCAACCGGATGCATCAGGATTGGTGCGGTTTTAATGTAAATAAATAACTAATAATTAAAATTATGGAAGATAAGGATTTATCACAGCAAGAACTCGAGATCAATGAAGTTAACGAGACAAATGTAAGTGAAAATGTAGCAGAGGAAGTTGTTGTTGAACCTCAGGAAGCCGAGGAGTGCGAACAGCCACAGCCCGAAGAGGCACCTGCAAACAACGAAGAGAAGAAAAGATCTTTCTTCTTGAACAGATGGGTTGCAAAATTGGCAAAATGGTTCGATGGCGGTGTGTTCAAACTTATTGGCGATGACAAGACTTCTGATTCTTCGTCGCTATGTATTTGGGCGTTATGGATTGGTGTTATTTCAGGTGCAATAATAGCTGTTGTGGAAATGTTCAATGAACACTCAACATTCCCAAGCCTGGTTGCAACTATAGGTAGTGGTATAATTCTTATAATGGTTGCTCTCAAGGCTGTGAAGGATGCCAAGAAACTTACAACAGGTGCTCAGATTGCCGGAAGAGTGGCATATCTTATCTTGGTTCCTTTTGCATTGGCCATGATTGGCGGAATCATTGCAGCAATCGCTGTTGTAATAGTGGCAATAGGATTGTTCTTGTGGCTGTTGTTTACTCTGTTGTTCGGAACAAACGAGAAGGTGAGATTGAGCAATAATGATGTTGTAAGCGACAACGGTCTATTGGGTGGTTACCGTGGAAAATGGGGACGTAAATATTCAAAGAATCTAGACGGTACTTTCACTCCTGAAGATTGATAATCATATGTTATAAAATAATGGCGACAGGTTCTGTGAACTTGTCGCCATATAGTTTATAATAGTTCTGCTATTCTTTCAAGCCAAAGTTTGTCGGTATTGTCAAAGGTGTTCAAGTGCTCGCTGTCTATGTCAAGCACAGCGGTTATCTCTCCTTCTTTATTGAATACAGGCACCACAATTTCGCTTTTTGATGCACTGCTGCATGCTATGTGTCCGGGGAACTGTTCCACGTCGGGTACAACTTGTGTGCAGCGTTCTTTCCATGTTGTTCCGCATACTCCGCGTCCGAATTTTATTCTGCTGCATGCCAATGGTCCTTGGAATGGTCCCAATACAAGCTCTTCGCCTTGTACGCGGTAGAAGCCGGTCCACCAGAAACCAAAGGTCTGATGAATCATCGCGCTTATGTTTGCCATGTTGGCAATTATATCCTCTTCGCTTCTTACAATTTCTGTTATCTGCTTGTGGAGCAGGGCGTACTTCTCTTCTTTCCCGCCTTGGGCTATGTGTAGTTCTTCTGCCATATCAACTGAAATCGGACATATCCACCAATTTGTTCATTATGGCATAGACGGTGAGTCCGGGGATACTGTTTATACCAAGCTTCTGCGATATGTTGCGACGATGGGAAATCACTGTATATATTGAAATGTTGAATTCGTCGGCAATCTCCTTGTTTGTCTTTCCTTTGGCTACGGCTTTCAGAATATCGCGTTCGCGTGTGGAGAGTTCGTTGAGGTCGCTCTTGGGGTTCTGGCTGTTCTCTTCCATCGCACTCTTGAGTTTCTGTATTATGCGTGCGGTGTTGTCGTAGATACCTATGCAGTCGTCGTACTGTCGCAGTACATTCTCTTCGTAGTTGCTGTGCGCAAGAGCAACCAATGCGCTGTTCGTACCTCCGAAGTATGAACGTATGTCGAGCCTTTCGTTGTAATCAATTACGGTGGGGTTGACTATTATGATATCAATGTCGTTGTTGTTGGCATTGTAGTATGTGGGATTGCTCAGCGTCTGTACGACGCTGAATTCGGGGTTGCGGTTTACTATCTCAGCAATACCTGTTGCAACAATCTCCGACGGCTCAATGAGTACCACCTTGTATTTTGCTTCCTTATTCATGGCTCTTCTCTAATTTTTCCACTAATGGAATCAGTAGTTTGTTTTCGATGAGCGAGTGCTTGCGTAGGTCGTTCTCCACGCTGTATATCGTGTAGAGCAGCTCGAACCGTTGTGGCGATGAGTACTGTTCGTCAAGGTATTTTGCAATGATGTTCTTGAGGTCGTTCAGCTTCTCGTTTATGTTGCTGTGGTTCTCTTCGAACTGCGCTATGCTGTATAATGTCTCTGCCGGACGGTTCTCGTCGGTGAGTTTCTCGATATACGGGAACACCACCTCTTCTTCGTATCTGAAATGGTTTATGATTTCGTTGTCGTAATCATCATAGAACTTGTCGATGAGCTTGCGGCTGACATCATCAAGACTCTTTACAAGCGTGTGTATACCTTCGTGAATAGCTGGGAAGCATACTGTGGTGTAGTAGCGGTGCGATGCACGCAGATATGTTGTTATGCTCTTGATATCGTTCTTACCAAGGGTTCCTATGCTTGGTTTATATTCGTGGTAAGAATATATGTTGCATATCATAAGGAATAGTTCCTCTGATATTCCGTAGCGCGAACAGAGTTCGCCCACTGTTGCATCGCCAAAGCCCAGCTTTATGTCGAGACGTTGCAGTATCGACAGCAGCGAACTGTCGTTCGCAAGCAGATGGGCAACTTTCATGCGTTTGCAGTATGTTGTTTCGTTATTGCTCATATCTAAGTTTTTATTATAATATTCCGCCTATGGTATATGCAAGGAATGCCAATCCCCATGCCACGGCTGTGTTGTATACTATAGAGAAAATTGCCCACCATTTGCTCTTGGTCTCCTCGGCTATGCTTGCAATGGTTGCAATGCATGGGAAAAAGAGCAGTATGAACACCATGAACGCCATAGCCGAGCGTGGAGTGAAATCGCCCGAAGCCTTGATGTCCTCTTCTATGCCTTCGTCGCTACTGTTGCTGTAAAGCACTCCGAGGGTACTCACCACAAGTTCCTTTGCAGGAATGCTTGTGAGGATTGCTGTACTTGAACGCCAGTTCAATCCCAATGGTTGCATCGCTGGTTCAATAAGATGTCCTATCATTCCGATGAAGGAATTCTCGTTGATGCTTTCTGCGCTCATTTCTACATTTATGTTGCTTGACTCAGCCGGCTCGTCGGGGCGTGGATAATAGCTCAGGAACCAGATGACAATGGTCGAAAGCAATATTATTGAACCAATCTTTTTAAGGTAGAGTGCGCACTTGTCCCACATGTGGCGAAGGGTTGCATGCAGAGTGGGAAGGCGATAGGGTGGCAGCTCCATTACGAACGGTGTCTCGTCCTTCTTGAACTTTGTGAGTCGCAACAGCCTTGCAGTGATTATTGCAACTGCAATGCCGAGCAGATACAGGCTTATAAGCACTAATGCCGCATGTTGCGGGAAGAATGCTCCGGCAAACAATACGAGTACCGGGAGACGTGCGCTGCACGACATGAACGGTGTAATGAGAATTGTTATGAGTCTGCTGTTACGGCTCTCAATGGCACGTGTTGCCATTATAGCCGGCACATTGCAACCGAATCCCATGAGCATGGGGATGAACGATTTACCGTGTAGTCCCATCTTATGCATGAGTCTGTCCATGATGAATGCCGCGCGTGCCATATATCCCGAATCTTCCATGAATGAGATGAACAGGTATAGTATGAGTATCTGCGGTATAAAAACTGCAACACTTCCCACACCGCTTATAATGCCGTTTACAATCAAATCCTGAATTGCTCCGGCAGGGATAATGCCCGTTGCCAAATCGCTCAACCATGCGAAAAGTATCTCAATCCACTCTTGCGGATATGCTCCAAGTATGAACACTGCACTGAATATGAGCCACATTATACCTATGAATATGGGGAATCCCAGCCACTTGTTGGCAACAAGACGGTCGATACGACGTGTCTTCTTCTGTGTATCCTTGTTTCCCGGCTTGTATGTCTCCTGCAGTGCTCCGTTGATGAATCCGTATTTTGCTCCGCTTATTGCAGTCTCGGCATCTACGCCGGTCTGTGCCTGAATCTTTCGTGCGGCAGTCTCTGCAAGGTTTTGCCATCGTGGCAGTTCAAAACAGTTCTTCAGCAGATTCTCGCTCTCCTTGTCCTGCTCAAGCATCTTTAAAGCCCAATATCTCACAGGGAACTGCTGTGGCAGGTCTTGAGCCTTGTGCATCTCCACCGACAACGGAGATATCTGCTCTTCAATGATGTTACCATAGTTGATGTGGATGTGTCTTATGGTCTTGTTCTTGCCTTCGAAGAGGTCTATCACTGTGTCGAGCAACCTGTCGAGTCCCTGACGGTTCTTCGCCACGGTCGGAATCATGGGGATTCCCATCATTGCACCCAGATGCTCGTAGTCGAGCACTGCACCGCTTGCCAGCAGTTCGTCGTACATGTTGAGTGCAACAACAGTGCGCTGGTTCATGTCAATCAGTTCGGTCGTGAGGTAGAGGTTGCGCTCAAGGTTTGATGCCACAACGGAGTTTATGATAACGTCGGGTGTCTGCTCAAAGAGATGACGGCGTACATAAATCTCCTCGGGCGAGTATGCCGATATGGAGTATGTTCCCGGCAGATCGGTAATGTTTATTCTGTAGTTCTTGTAGTTGAAACTGCCGGTTTTTGCATCGACAGTTACTCCGCTGTAGTTTCCTACATGTTCATTCTGGTTCGACAGGGCGTTGAATATGGATGTCTTGCCACTGTTGGGGTTTCCTACAAGGGCTACGTTTATGATATTGCTTTGCTGTGTTGCAACCTTGCGTTGGGTGCAGTTGCAACAGCTCATTCCATTGCAATTGTTGCATAAAGTGAGACAACTGAACGATGGCGATGGCGGAAGTTCTTTCTTTGCCTCCCCTTCGGGGAGAACTTCTATCATGGAGGCTTCGTTGCGGCGCAGCAGTACATCGTAGCCCATAACATGATATTTCACGGGGTCGTGCATCGGTGAGTCAAGTACGGATTTGACCTTCTCGCCACGTATGAATCCCATCTCCATTATGCGTTTGCGGAATCCTCCGTGTCCGAGCAGACGTACAATGACTGCCTCTTCGCCGTTCTTAAGTTCTGAAAGTTTCATCAGGTTCTTATTTTTGCTTGCAAAAATAGGGTACTTTAAGGATGTAAGCAATAACTAAAACGGTTAAATTCATCATTGAATATAGTTATTTATAACTATCCGCCCGGTTTTAATTATATTTTGCTACTTAAGAGTCTGTTTTTAGTGATAATTTATGATTGCCGACATGTTTCTTATGCACTAATTTTGCTTTGTGAATGAATTTTTGAGTTTAATGACCGAATGAATTGTATTATCTGCGTTTGTGGTGCTCACAAACAATAAATGGAGAACATATTCCAATGTTCTCCATTTTTATCATCTAACATAAATATTGTATCTTTTTTCAAAGCCTATTGTGCTCTTTTCGCTGTGTCCGGGATATACTATGGTATCTTCGGGCAGGGTAAGAAGCTTTTCTCTTATGGCAGTAATCAGTTCCATGTGGTTGCTGTCGGGGAAATCGGTGCGTCCTATGCTTTCCCGGAACAATGCATCGCCGGTGAAAACCACCTTCTGTTGTGGAATGTGATAGGCGACACTGCCGGAGGAGTGTCCGGGAACGGCTATAACCTGAATCTTCTGATTGCCGAAAAGTATCTCGTCGCCGTCGGAGAGTATTCTTCCCAATGCTGGAACTTTATCTTCGTATCTTATTCCGAAACGTGCCACGCGTTCCGCGATGTTCTCTGCCCAGCTCCAGTCCTTGTCGCTTGCCTGAGCTTTTATGTTGAAGGTCTCTTCAACCCATGCGTTTCCGAATATGTGGTCGAAATGCAAATGGGTGTTAAGGTAATGCTTCAACTTAAGTCCTTGGCTCTGAATGAACAGTCTTATACGCTCGCGTTCTTCGTTGCTCCATGCTCCACAATCTATGAGCACGGCTTCGTTAGTGTCGTCCCACAAAAGATAGCAGTTTACCTGTATAGGGTTTACAACAAAAGTCTTTATCTGCATGGAGTATCAAATCTGAACGTATACAACTTTCTTGTCTTTGAAATATTCCTCGCCGAACCAGTTGTCAAGGTCTATTACCTCGCAACAGTTCTTGAACGGGCGTGTCTCTCCGCTCATATCGCCACCTTTAAGGCAGATGACGCCGTTGGGCAACACATTGTTCTGTTCCTTTGAGATATTCTTTCTGCAAATCTTTACGAGGTCGGGGAGCTGCATCACCGCACGGCTCACAACAAAACTGTACTTGTCCTTTATCTCTTCGGCGCGGCTATGGCTTGTTCTCACATTTGTGAGTCCTATGCTCTGTGCTATCTCTGCCGCTACGCGTACTTTCTTGCCGATGCTGTCGACAAGATGGAATTCAACATCGGGGAACATGATTGCAAGCGGAATGCCCGGAAAACCTCCACCGCATCCCATGTCCATAATTGTTGTACCGGGTTTGAAAGTGATGTATTTGGCAATGGCAAGCGAATGCAATACATGGTGCTCATAGAGATTCTCTATGTCCTTGCGTGATATCACGTTGATTTTGCTGTTCCAATCGTAATACAGGTCGTACAATGCCGCGAACTGCTCTGTCTGCTTTTCGCTCAGGTTGGGGAAGTATTTCTTTATGATTTCCATTATTTTAACAGGTCTTTAAGTTCTTCGTATGTGATGTCTATTACTATTTCTCCAAATGCGTATGGAGCTATTTCGTATACGTTGTATATGAATGATATCTTTTCTTTTCCCAAAATGAAATTGTTGGAGATGAACATTTCGTTGTCGAAATAGAGATATCCTTTCTCCCTGATTCCTTCTATACCCTCAACCTGCAGTTGCTTGGCAAGGTTTACTATAAGAAGATTTGTCAGAGCTTCTTCGTATCCTTCTTTAAGAATTTCGTCCAGTACAATCTCTTCTCCTGTTTCAGGATTGAAATTCAAGACTGTGTAATAACTTATGGGATGCGCTCCGCCTGAGTATGCTTCCCACATTGTAATGTAGTTCAGCAATCCTTTATAACCTTCCTTTACTTCGCTGTTGCCTATGTAATAGCTCGAGAACCAGGTTTCATCACCCTCTTCGTGGCTCTCGTTATATATCGGCAAGAGTTCCTTGTATTCTATCTTTCGATGTTCCATGAAATCCCTGCATGCCTCTTCTATGGAACTCTTGTTGCTCTCGAACAGGGTGTATGCAATCACGCGATTGATGTTGGCGGTGGCAATGCTGTCATCAGTCTCTATCAATGAAAGTGAAAAGTCGAATTCCAAAGTTGGCGATTCGCTTGCGTTCTTATCGAGTTTGTATATCTCGTGATGTTCAAAAGTGGTGACAGTTACTTCGCTTGCTGTCGGGCTCTCTTTTTTCCCGGCATTACCTCCACAACACAGAAAAGCTGAAATTGCAAGAGAATAAAACAGAATTTTAGCGCACTTTTTCATTTCCTTTTTGTTTAATGTTTAACCGGACCGCCATAAAGGTCTCTTTAGGCTATAAAGGTAGTGTATTTTGAAATTATACACCAGAAATGCATCTCTATTTTTTGATTTTGAAATAAAAAAACGGTTCAGATGTTGATTTTTGGTATTCAAGGAACTAACTTCGCGTAAAGAAACCGTATGGCAAGTTGTCCGGCATTCATTAACTCTTTAAATTGAATGATTATGAGAATTTGCAATTATGCGGCTTTTGCCGGTGGGTTGTTGGCAGGTGGTATCATTGCCTTGTTGTTTGCTCCAAAAAAAGGTTCCGAACTCAGGGCTGATATCAAGGAGAAACTCGGCGATGTAAAGAAACATGTTGATGAGACCATTGCAATGTGCGGTGAGGCTTGCCGTTGTGGCGAGGAGGTCAATGTAACGGTAAAAGAGGAGTAACGTCATGAGCATCAGGGAGATTTTAAAGAATCTTTGTAACGATGCTGATGAGTATGCGAAACGGAGCATTGATGGCTTACGTCTGTCGCTTGCCGAGAGCCTGTCGTTGTTGTATGGCGATATTGCATGTGCATTCGTGCTGTTCATGCTCCTGTTTCTTGCTTTTGTATTCGTTCTTGTGGCAATGGTTGCCTTGCTTGTACCGTTTACCGGGCTTGCCGTTGCTCTGATGATTGCAGTAGGTGTGCTTGTGGCTGTTGCACTTGCGGTGTTTCTGCTTAAAAGGATGCTTTTTGTGGATGTTGCCGTAAGGCGTATATGTAGGATATTTTTTGCAAAGGAAAATGAAGAGGAGTGATTTTGGCAGAATATCATCGTACAACGAATTGCGTATGGCGCGGCTCTTGAATGGCAGAGCGTTGAAAAAAGCCGGTGCCGAACTGGTGGAACATGGCGATATTCTTGTAGGGCAGTTGTCGCCAGTATCCCTTGTTGAAAGACTGCTCCGTTATGCAACACCGTTGCTAAGCCTTTATGAACGGTTTAGGAAATAATGTAAAATAAACTTTGAAAAACACGAAATATTATGACAATTCTACTATCTGTAATCTCTTCTTTTCTGTTGCTGTCGCTGGTGGTGATGGCAGTCCTGTATGTGCGCGTGTATGGCAAGTATTCGGCTTGTGAAAAGGAAAATTCACTTCTGCAGAACGAGAATACCCGTCTTGGTGAGACAATTGCAAAGAACGAGAATGAAATGCTTGCCGTGCTTGCTCTGCGCGAGGAGCAGTTTGCACGTATAGCTGCTCTTGAAAGTGAGAATAAGGTGCTTGCAGAACGCCTCGAAGCCCAAAAGGAACAGTTCGATACAACACTGGAGCAGATGAAGACGGAATTCAAGGCGATGGCAGGCGAAGCTCTCGAAAAGAACAGCGAGATGTTGAGCCGTCAGTCGCAGGAAAAATTGTCAAATATCCTTACGCCTTTCAACAACGACCTTAAACAATTCCGCGAAAAGGTTGAGAGCTACTATAGCGAGGAGAACAAGCAACGTTTCTCGTTGCAGGAGAATATCAAGAACCTTGTCGAAGCCAACAATAGTATCACTCGCGAAGCGGTGAATCTTACCAACGCCATAAGCGGAACAGCCAACAATAAGTTCCAGGGCGATTGGGGCGAAACAATATTGGAGCAGATTCTCGAGAATTCCGGGCTTGTTAAAGGGCAGCAATGGGAACTTCAGGTTACACTTCGCGACGAAAAGGGTGGTGTGGCATTCAACGAAGAGACAGACCGCGCAATGAAACCTGATGTGATAGTGCATTTCCCTGGAAAGAGAGATATAATAATTGACTCAAAAGTCTCTTTAAAGGCTTATAAGGCATATATTTCAGCCGAAGACGACACCACACGTGCCATTGCTCTTAAAGAGCATGTGGCAAGCGTGCGCCGACATATTGATGAACTCTCGCGTAAGCGTTACGACAAATACAATATCCATTCACTCGATTATGTGATGCTCTTTATCCCTAATGAACCATCATATTTTATGGCGATGGATGCCGATAACGCCTTGTGGAACTATGCTTATAAAAAAGGTATCGTGCTTATATCTCCGTCGAATCTGATAACCACGCTTTTTGTGGTGAATTCGCTCTGGACACGCGAACGACAGCAACGCGACGTGCAGAAAATCGTAGATGCCGCTAATGCGCTATACGACAAGTTCGTGAACTTTACCGACAACTTCCGCAAGATAGAAAGCTCGCTCGAAAAAGCGCACGAGGCATATAACGATGCTTTCAAACAACTGAAAACCGGTAACGGAAGCATTGCGAAGAAACTCGAAGAACTCAAGCAACACGGTCTGCTCAGCACATCAAAGCAGATACACGATAATTTTATCGAGAGCAAGTGAGTGGGGTAATTATATGAAATTACGAATTTTATTTGTATCTTCGCGAAACAATTGAAAAATAGAAATATTATGGGCAAAATAATACTTACCGGTGACCGTCCGACAGGTCGCTTGCATTTGGGACATTACGTTGGTTCGTTGCGTCGTCGCGTGGAGTTGCAGAACTCCGGAATGTTCGACAAGATTTTCATTATGATTGCTGACGCGCAGGCTCTTACCGACAATGCCGACAATCCAGAAAAGGTTCGTCAGAACATAATCGAGGTTGCTCTCGATTATCTGTCAGTGGGTATCGACCCTTCCAAGTGTACCATATTCATACAGTCGCAGGTTGCTGAACTTTGTGAACTCGCGTTCTATTATATGAACCTTGTTACAGTATCGCGTTTGCAGCGTAACCCGACTGTAAAGACCGAGATACAGATGCGTAATTTCGAGACAAGCATTCCTGTGGGCTTCTTCACATATCCTATCAGCCAGGCTTCTGATATCACCGCTTTTCGTGCAACAACGGTTCCTGCAGGTGAGGACCAGCAACCTATGATTGAGCAGGCTCGCGAGATTGCACGTCGTTTCAATGGTATCTATGGCGAGACACTCGTTGAACCGGAAATCCTTCTGCCCGACAATGCAGCATGTCTCCGTCTTCCCGGAACCGATGGAAAGGCAAAGATGAGTAAATCGCTCGGTAACTGTATTTACTTGTCCGATACAGCCGAAGAACTCCGTCAGCATGTAATGGGTATGTATACCGACCCCGATCACTTGCGTGTTCAGGACCCCGGTAAGGTTGAAGGAAATACAGTATTTACATATCTCGACGCATTCTGTCGTCCTGAGCACTTCGAGAAGTATCTTCCTGAATATCCAAACTTGGACGAGTTGAAGGCACACTATCGCCGTGGTGGTCTTGGTGATGTCAAGGTAAAGAGATTCCTTATTGCAATTCTCGAAGAGGAACTCGCTCCAATACGCGAGCGTCGCAAAGAGTGGGAGGCTAAAATTCCCGAAGTATACGCTCTCTTGAAGAAGGGTTGTGACGAGGCACGTGCCGTAGCGGCAGACACTCTTGCCGATGTGCGTCGCGCAATGAAGATAAACTACTTCGAAGATGCTCAGCTTATCGAAGAACAGGCCCGAAAGTTTGCACAGAAATAATATAATGTAAAAAAGACCTCGCAAGAGGTCTTTTTTTTATACTAATTTGAAACGTAGTCTTAAAGTGTTGTTTTCCCAAGTGTAGCTGATGATTTTGAAAGTGCCAATCTCGTTGGTGTTAGCAACGTGTGAGCCAATGCAGGCGCAGGTATCGTAGTCGCCTACACGTACAATTCGCAGAGTGTCGCTCGCGTCAGATGGGAGCTTGCTCAGGTCTACTTCGGCAGGGACATTGTCGCGAGTAACAAATTCAATGCTTACCGGCAAATTCTGCATGATAACTTCATTTACCTTGTTCTCTATTTCAGCAATCTGTTCGGCTGTAGGTTCTTGTGGTAGGGTATAGTCGCATTTGCTCTTCTTGCGCTCTATATGTGCGTTACGGCTTCTTCCGCATCCGAACATCCTTACCATTGTCTGGTTCAATATATGCTCCGCTGTATGCATTGGAGGGTACTCCGCCTTGTTGTGATCGTTGAGTTGGGGTGTTTCTGTCATAATGTAGTTATTGATATCTGCAAAAATACATTTGATTGTTGGTATGTGCAAATTTTGCACATGTGATTATGAGTGGTTTTTATAATGCAAAAAAAACAGGGCAACCCTTGCGGATTGCCCTGCAGTTATGTTGAATAATCTTTTAATTATTCGTTACCCTCGAGCTTGCTCTTGAGTGCTGCAAGTGCGTCGATGTCACCGAGAGTTGTTGCTGCCTGCTGGTTCTGGATTGCAGGAGCTGCCTCTTCAGCCTTCTTGCTCTTGCGAGCTGCTGCAACGGCCTTCTTCTCAGCCTTCTCCTCCTCCTTAGCTGCATCTTCGAAGATACGGCTGTGAGAAAGGATGATTCTCTTAGCTTCCTTGTTGAACTCGATTACCTTGAATGAGAGCTTCTCCTCAGCTACTGCCTGTGAGCCGTCCTCTTTTACAAGGTGCTTAGGAGT
>CAJGDP010000016.1 GCA_904502235.1 uncultured Bacteroidaceae bacterium | reverse complement strand
ATTTACGACAGCATGTTGTCACGCTACGATCTGACGACAGAGCAAAACAAGCGAAATGCCATATTTGAAGTAATCCAACAGGTGATTCTTGCAGGTTTGTATAGTGGTGGATTCTTTGAATCTGCAGCATTCTATGGCGGTACATGTCTGAGAATCTTTCACGGATTGCAACGCTTCAGTGAAGATATGGATTTTTCTCTGCTCACACAGGATGAAGCATTTGATTTCAGCAAATATTTCCAACCCATAGTAGATGCATTTGCATTGGTAGGCTGTGAAGTTGAGATCAAGAAGAAGGACAAGAAGAACTTCGGCAAGGTTGAGTCTGCCTTTCTAAAGGACAATACAGATGTCTATGATGTTATGTTTCAAACAGAGAAGTCTATAAAAATCAAGATAGAGGTTGACACTTGTCCTCCACTGAATTTTAAGACAGAACAGAAGCTGCTGTTACAACCGCATTCATTTATGACTCGTTGCTTTACTCTGCCAGATTTGTTTGCAGGTAAGATGCACGCCTTGGTATATCGTGCATGGAAGAACAGAGTCAAGGGACGCGACTGGTACGACTTTGAGTGGTATGTGCGCCATAATATACCACTTGATTTTACACACTTGGCAGAAAGATGCAAGCAGCTCAACAACCAAGAGATCACTCCGGATTTATTCAAAGAAAAACTGAAGGAACGCCTCTCTACTGCTGATATAAAGCAAGTAAAAGATGATGTATTACCATTTATTCGCAATCCGAAAGAATTGGATATTTGGTCAAATGACTATTTCGTTCTATTAGCGCATATGGTGAAATTTGAATAATCTTTATTCCCGCGGTGGAGTCATTTACTAAAAATGCTCCACCTATTTTTACATTCATCCTAAAATGCAAATACGGTATACTGCGCGTTTCCAAACTTTTACAAAAATTAATTGTTTATATTTTATATAAACACTATTTTTGCATATTAAGGAACCGAGAAAGTGCTCTCCACCCTATTTTATAAAAATCCATAAACCCAAAATGAGCGACAGCACATCAAATAACAAGCGTATAGCAAAGAATACATTGATGCTCTATGCAAGGATGCTTATGCTAATGTTGGTAGGGTTATACACTAGCCGTATAACTCTAAATGCATTAGGCGTAGAAGATTATGGAATCTACAATGTGGTTGGAGGCATTGTTACCATGTTCAGTATTCTAAGTGGTTCGCTTTCTGCGGCAATAAGTAGATTTATTACATTTGAGTTAGGACGAAATGATTTAGAAAAACTTAAAAATGTTTTTTCTTCTGCAATTACAATACAAATTATATTATCACTAATAATCGTATTATTAGCAGAAACTGTTGGATTATGGTTTCTAAACAACAAATTAGTTATAGCCGCAGACCGTATGATAGCAGCCAATTGGGTATACCAACTTTCAATACTCACATTTGTTTTAAATTTGATTAGCTTACCATACAATGCAACAATCATAGCTCATGAGCGTATGTCCGCTTTTGCTTATATCAGCATTTTCGACGTATTTAGCAAATTATTGGTAGCATTCTCTATATACCACTCACCTTTTGATAAATTAATACATTTCAGTTTATTGTTAGCCATATTGGCAATCATCAACAGAATGATTTATGCAATCTATTGTAAGCGACAGTTCGCAGAATGTGTTATTCGTTTCAAATATGACCACAATTTATTGAAACAAATGTTCAGTTTTGCAGGCTGGAACTTTATTGGAGCATCCTCTTCTGTTTTACGCGATCAAGGTGGAAATATAATTCTAAACTTATTTTATGGCTCAACAGTTAATGCAGCGCGTGCTATTGCAATTCAAGTGAGTTCACACATTCAAAGTTTTGTAAGCAATTTCATGACTGCAATAAATCCTCAAATTACGAAATCATACGCTTCGGGTGATTATAATTACATGATGTCACTAATATACAAAGGCGCACGTTTTTCTTACTATATTTTATTGATATTATCATTACCGGTTATAATTAATGCACAATACATTTTAACAATTTGGTTAGGTATAGTACCTGACCACACTGTTACATTCATACAACTGGTCCTTATATTTGCAATGAGTGAATCACTCGCCAATCCATTGGTAACAGCAATGCTGGCTACAGGAAAAATACGTAACTATCAATTAGTAGTAGGTGGTTTACAAATGATGAATTTACCGTTGTCATACATTTTTTTACGTTTTGGTTACCCACCTGAATCAATTTTTGTGATAGCAATATTCGTGTCTGTATGTTGCGAAATGGCCCGCCTTTTCATGCTGCGAAATATGATTAACCTATCCATCAGTTCATTCTTACATAAAGTTTATTTCAATGTAATATTTGTAACTATTATAGCATCAATAATACCTATTGCTTTATCCGTTATATTACCCAATAACTTTGTCGGATTTATAGGGAGTTGTATTAGTTGTGTTATTTCAACTTCTATTTCTATTCTTTTTATAGGTCTTAGTAAATCTGAATTTAATTTTATAACATCAAAATCAATTATATTGATTAAAAAGATATACAAAAAATGATAAAAATCCTTGATCCTGCAAATTGTTGCGGTTGCACAGCATGTGCATCAATATGCAAACACAATGCAATCACAATGCAACCGGATGTTTTAGGTTTTTTATATCCTGTTGTTGATAAAGAGAAATGCATAGAATGCGGTCTTTGCAACAAAGTATGTGCATTCAACGACAGTTATGACAAGTCCTTGAACCTAAAGCAACCAACAGCGTATGGTGCACGCCATAAGGACATGAATGAAGTTGCAACCAGCCGTAGCGGTGCCGCCTTTATAGCAATATCAGACTATATATTAGAAAATGGTGGCATTGTTTATGGCGCAGGATATACCGACCATTTCCGCGTTGTTCACAAACGTGCTACAACAAAAGAACAACGCAATGAATTCAAAGGAAGCAAATATGTACAAAGCGATCTTTCTGGAATATTTAGGCAAGTAAAAGAAGATTTACGCAATGGATATACGGTTTTATTTTCAGGCACGCCATGTCAAACTGCCGGATTGAATTCATTCATTGGAAACAAATTGCGTAAAAATCTTATATTGATAGATATTGTTTGCCATGGAGTACCAGCACCATATATTTGGCGTGACTATTTGAAATATTTGGAAAAGAAAAAAAAATCAACAATTTGCAGTGTTAATTTTCGCGACAAAGACAAATTTGGTTGGAGCGCACATCGCGAAAGCTTTAAGTTTATAGGGGACACTTATACTTATACTTATACTTATACTTATACTTTTTACAATCACATAATGTTCCGTCACTCATGCGGGACATGTAAATACACAAACCTACAACGTCCAAGTGATATCACCATTGCAGACTTTTGGGGATGGCAAAAAACAGATCCTACTATAAATGCTGACGACAAAGGATTATCATTAGTTTTATGCAACACTGATAAAGGACAAGAACTTTTTGATATTATTAAAGAAAGAATGGTTTTTATAAAGGCAGAACTGAATAATTGTTTGCAACCTAATCTGCAAAAGCCTTCAGAAATACACCATAAAAGAATGGATTTTGAACGCGATTATGCCAGAAAAGGATTTGAATATGTAATGAAAAAGTACGCAGATTTAGGATGGTCATACAAAATTAAAGTCATAAAACAACGTTTAAAAAGAATTATAAAACATTTAATTGGCAGAAAATGAAAATAGGTATATTAACATTCCATTGCGCACATAACTATGGAGCAGTACTGCAGTGTTATGCTACACAAGAATTCTTGCGTAGCAAAGGGTTTGACGTTGAAATAATTAATTATCGTCCACAATTTCTTCTTGAACCATATAAAATTCTAAATTCTAAAAGAGTCCTATGTAAAAGACCAATCTTATTTATTAAAAAACTTCTAAAAGAAATTTTATTTTTTCGTTTAAGATACAAGCGCTGGAAAGGCTTCGAAAAATTTATTAATACTCACTTGATACTTAGTGAACGTTTTGATAAAATATCAATACCATCTAGATACGACATCTACATTGTTGGTAGCGATCAAATTTGGAATAATAGAATCACAAATGGAGATGATGTCTATTTCTGCAAATTTCCTTTTGCAAAAGGAAACAAGAAATACATTTCCTATGCAGCAAGCATGGAAACTACGACATTGGACAACAACACATCATATAAAAACTTATTAAACAGTTTTGATGCTATAAGTGTTAGAGAAGAAAACATACAGGCTCTATTAACTCCATATACGAATTTAACAATACAACATGTTTTAGACCCCACATTAATGGCGTCATCTAAAATATGGGAATCATTTCCATCAAAAACTAGAAATAAAGATAAATACGTTGTAGTTTACCAAGTAGCAGAAAATAAAAACACAATACGAATTGCAAGACATATAGCCAAACAGATTGGAGCGAAAGTAAAGATTTTGGTGGCACGGATAGGAAGAAACACATCTGAAAAATTCCAAGATGCAACACCCGAAGAGTTTGTTGACACAATACGTAATGCTGCGTGTATTGTTACAACTTCGTTTCATGGAACAGCATTCTCTGTAATTTTTAATAGGCCATTCTATACAATTAAATTAAACAACGGGTGGGATACAAGATCATCTTCGCTATTAAATTCTATAGGCTTAAAAAATAGGATCATTGACAAAAACGACTCTCCACAATTTTCAACAATTGACTACAGCCATGTAAACGAAAAGTTAGAAATTCTGCAAAAAGAATCACAAGATTTTATTCTAAACCAGTTAATTCCCAACTAATAAAACCCAGGTTTTATTTACCAAGTGTTAAATAATCTTAAATTTCACTATCAAAAAGAACAAAACGGTGCTAACGAGTGTTATATTTATAAAAAATTAAAAACACACGGTTATGCACGTTAAAACAGAACTTGAAAGAGAGATTATAGACTCGGCTGACACTCTAGCAAAATATGCATTATTTCTCACCAAAGCACAGGATTCTGCAAATGTTCTTAAACAGGAAACCATGTTGCGTATTTTCAAGAACTCGGACAAATACAAGAGTCAGGTAAGCTTCAATACTTGGGCAAAACGTGTAATGAAGAGCATTTTCTTGAGCAATACTAGAAAATATACTTCGTACAAGAATAAGTTTGTCGAATATTTCAACTACACCAATGACGAAAGTTCCGAGCCCGTGGATTCTCCATTCCTTATTATAAAGATCTGCCCCAAAAAGACAAAAAACATATCTTTACACTAGAATACAAAATCTCATACATTTACAGTACTTTTGCTGTGATGAAAAACCTTAAGTACATATTTGTCGACAGCCATAGTATAACTCTATGCCGTGCCCCTATCTGTTTCAGGTTATAAAGAAATAAGCATTACAAACAAGTTTTAATCCAATACATTATCCGCCACAAGTTTGTCCCGAGGACATGCTTGTGGCTTTTGTTTTTTTGTAGTAATTTTGCAGTGTCTAACTCCACAGAAATGAAATATATCGTACAGTTCGAGATAATCATCGCAATATCGCTCATCGGCGAATTGCTCAACCGCATTATCCCCCTGCCTATCCCGGCAAGCATATATGGAATGGTAATACTCTTTACTGCACTCTGCACAGGGGTAATAAAGCTGTCGGCAGTAAGGGAGACCGGCAAATTCCTGATTTATATAATGCCAATGATGTTCATCCCGGCTACTGTGGGATTGCTTGAGTCGTGGAGCGTGATGCAGGAATTCCTGACGGCAATAATTGTGATATCACTTGTTTCTACGGTGCTTGTAATGGCGTTTACGGGACATATCACACAGTTCATTATAAAACTGAAGAATAAGGAGGATAAGAAATGATAGAGATGTTGCAGAACTCATTGTTCTTTGGTGTGGGCATAAGCGTTGGAGCATACCTGCTGGGAACGTTCATAAAGAAGAGATGGAACTTTTTCCTGTTCAATCCGTTGCTTATTGCAATTGCAATTACCATAGCCACTCTGGTGCTCACAGGGATAGAATATCAGCAATACAACAACGGTGCGAAATATCTGAGCTATCTGCTGACTCCTGCTACGGTAACATTGGCTATTCCACTGTATGAACAGGTGAAATTGCTTAAGAAGAACCTGACAGCAATACTTATAGGCATAGCCTCGGGCGTGCTCACGAGTTTTATTTCGATATTCGCAATGGCGTTATTGTTCAGCCTCGACCATACGGAATATGTTACCCTATTGCCTAAATCCATAACAACAGCCATAGGCATAGGACTTTCCGAGGAACTGAACGGATATGTTGCCATTACCGTGTCGGCAATTATGATTACCGGACTGTTCGGCAACATTGCAGGAGCCGGGATATGCCGACTGTTCGGAATAAAGCACCCTATTGCAAGAGGCATTGCCATAGGCACGGCATCGCACGTTATGGGAACAGCCAAAGCCATGGAGATTGGCGAGGTGGAAGGTGCAATGAGTAGCCTGTCGGTTGCTGTTGCAGGATGCATGACTGTGGGCGCAGCCATTATTTTTGAAGGACTTATATAAATACATAGAAACAGTAAAGTTGTTATCATGATTATAGCAGTAGATTTTGACGGAACAATAGTTCAGCACAGATACCCCGAGATTGGCAACGAGATTCCGTTTGCCACAGCAACCATCAAACGCCTGATTGCAGAGCAGCATCAGATAATACTGTGGACAGTCAGACGTGGCGAACTTCTGCAGGAAGCCGTAGATTGGTGCAAGGAACGCGGTATTGAGTTCTATGCCGTAAACAAGAGCTTCCCCGAAGAGGAAGAAACCTGCGGACATGCAAAAGTGGATGCCGACCTGTTCATCGACGACCGTAATTTGGGCGGACTACCCGACTGGGGCAACATATACAGGATGATAAAGGAGAAAAAAACATGGAAAGATATATATACCGAAACACCGGAATGCAACCGTCCTAAAAAGAAAAGATGGTTCTGGTGATAGAATCCTAAAAAAATAAGGAAAAATCGCAAAAATGCTTTTCATTAATAATCAAACATTTACAAAAAACCGATAAAAAAGTTGCAAAGAAAGACGAAAAAAAGTTGCCAAAAGATTTGCGCATTCAAAAAATCTTCGTACCTTTGCAACGCTTTTGAGAAAGAGATGCGCTGTTAGCTCAGTTGGTAGAGCAATTGACTCTTAATCAATGGGTCCAGGGTTCGAGTCCCTGACGGCGTACAAAAGACAGTTACTTCGGTAGCTGTCTTTTTTTATTTATCCAATTACACCCCGCGCGGAGCACGGAAATACATAAAAAAAAGAGAGAACCTTTTCAAGTTCTCTCTGAGTAGCGGGGGAAGGGATCGAACCTCCGGCCTTTGGGTTATGAGCCCAACGAGCTACCACTGCTCCACCCCGCGATGCGGTTTTCAAAACTGATGCAAAGGTATAGCTTTTTTATATACCATGCAAATTTTGGAGCAAATTTTTTCAAAAAAAATATTTTTGGCATCATTTTGGCAATATATTACACCTCATTTGTATTGCACAGTTGTGCAAATATGTGTAATTTCGCGCAAAAATAGAATTCAGCATAAATATAGCAATGGCTACTATCGATACAAAGGAACATCTTATCAAGGTTGCAAGAAGGCTTTTTGCGCAAGAGGGCATCGGCAACATAACGATGAACGACATAGCAAAGGTTGCAAACAAAAGCCGAAGGACTCTATACACATACTTTCAAAGCAAAGAAGAGCTTCTTGAGGCATCAATAGAGATGGAGGTGATGAAGATATCTACAGCCATGACAAAGGTGGCTGTATCGAACCTTCCACCCGACAAAAAGATAATCAAGTTGATTTTTGTACGTCTGCAGCTCACACGTAGCATAGTGCGCAGAAACAGTTGCCTGCATAAAGACTATTTCCTTATCGTGGAGCACATACGCAAGAATTTCGACTCCAAGGAGATTGCGCTCTACCGCCATATAATAACGGAAGGAAACCAGAAGAAAATCTTCAACACCGAAAGTCCCGACCTTGCGGCACGTTTCTTGCATTTCTGTCTGAAAGGTATTGAGATGCCATTCATCAACGGCATTGTAAGCAAGAACAACGACGATATTTTCGTGCAGAATTTCACTGAAAAAGTTATATTGAATGCTCTGGGTCACACCGGGGCGCATTAAAGGACAAAACACAATGAACGTACTATACGAAGACAATCATATAATTGTAATAAACAAAGCCGCAGGCGAGATTGTACAAGGCGATAAAACGGGCGACAAGTCGCTATGCGACACCATGAAGGCATTTCTTAAAGAGAAGTATGCAAAACCGGGAAATGTATTCGTGGGACTTCCCCATCGCCTCGACCGTCCGGTAAGCGGCGTTGTGGTATTTGCAAAGACAAGCAAGGCTCTGGAAAGACTCAACACCATGTTCCGCGACGGTGCCGTAAAGAAGATATATTGGGCAATAACAAAAGAGTGCCCTATCCCCGGAGAGGGTGAAATAAACAGTTGGATTCTGAGAAACGAGAAGATGAACAAGAGTTTCTCTTACCCCAAGGAGGTTAAAGGGAGCAAGCACGCCCTGCTCTACTACCGACACATAGCGGCATCACAGAACTACAATCTGATTGAAGTTGAACTGAAAACCGGACGTCACCATCAGATACGTTGCCAGCTGTCATCTATAGGATGCCCTATAAAAGGCGACCTCAAGTATGGTTCAAAGCGTTCAAATCCCGACGGAAGCATTTCGTTGCATGCGCGATATGTGGAATTCACACACCCTGTTTCAAAAGAACTGATACAGGTTACTGCCCCACTGCCACAAGACAAACTGTGGCAGAGTTTTGGCAAGTAATCACTTTTTCTTCAGATAATACAGCACCGAGCTGTTTCCCTTGCGGAAAAGTTCGCGTGCTGTTTTTTGAATCTCACATGCCTGGACAGCACGGTATCTTACAGGTTCATCAAAGTGAGATTCAAGGCTTCCGCGCAATTCGGCAAGAGCAATATTGTTGCATAGACTCTCGCCACCTACGTTCCTGAAATAGAATTCCGATTCAAAACGGTTACGAACCTTTTCGAGTTCCTCTTCGGGAACAGCCTCTGTCTTCAACAGATTCAATTCGTGCCACAAAGCCTCCTCGGCATCCTTCATTGAAACGCCGTCGGCCACGCGCGAATATATCCAGAACATTCCCTTGTCCTCACAACCCGAAATGAATGCATCTATTTTTGAGAACAGTTTCTTCTCCTTTACAAGACGTGCGAACAAACGTCCTGAATAGCCGTTTGAAAGCACATCGGATATTACGTCGCAAGGATAATAGTCGGCATCAAGCCTGCTACCCATATGGAATCCCATATATAGCGCATTTTCAGGAACATCGCGATACACAGTTCTGCGACGTTGGCGTGTCTGACGTGGCTCTGCAGGCAACTCCGCCGTTCTGAACCCTTTTGCCGGTATCGGCCCGAACCACTTTTCGCTCCACTCCACAATCTGCTCAAATGGAATGTCGCCCACCACCGCCAACACGGCGTTGTCGGGCACATAATGACGCTTATAGAATCCGCTGATTACCGATACTGGTACGTCTGCTATATGTTTGAGTTCTCTACCGATAGTGGACCAACGGTATGGATGCACCTTGTATGCCATCTCGCGCAGGATAAGACTTGCATCGCCATAAGGACGATTGAGTTTTGTCTGCTTGAACTCCTCCATCACCACCTGTCGCTGTACATCCACCTTCTTTTTACCGAATGTTATGTTGCACATTCGGTCGCTCTCCATCCAGAAAGCGAGTTCGGCGTTCTGCTTTGGCAAGGCTATATAATAGTTGGTTACATCGTTTGTCGTGTACGCATTATTCTCGCCACCTGCACTCTCTACAGGCTCGTCGAAAGAAGGCACAGCCTTTGTCCCCTCGAACATGAGATGCTCAAGCAGATGGGCTATACCGGTATACTCATAACTTTCGTTGCGTGCTCCAACACCATAGAGAAGATTCACATACACCATCTGCATGCCCTCCATGGGCATGTGCACTATACGCAAACCGTTGGAAAGCACAGTTTTATTTACCATAGCCGTCGAGCACCGTTACTTTATTTATCTTCATATGCTGACGAGGACGTCCCTTTGAAGTCGCGTCTGTTGCAGAAATTCTATCTACGACATCCATTCCTTCCACCACCTCGCCGAACACAGTGTAATATGCATCCAGATGCGGAAGTCCGCCTGTATTCAGATATTGCTTGCGCTGTTTTGCCGAATATGAGAATTCATGACCTTTTACAGCGGCACGTGCCTCGGCCATGAGCTTGCTGACCAGCTTACTGAGCTCATCCTTCTTTTTGGCATCGTGCTTTGCGGCATTGTTCAATCGGTGAATCTGCTGGCGGTAAGGTTCCTGCACCTCATGGAACTTCTTTGTAACAAGTTCTTCGTTCACATGTTTCTCGCTAAGCTTGAGGTCGTTCTCATTAGCCGGTTTACCTGTTACAATGTAGAAATGCGCTCCCGATGAGTAGTCGCCCTTATTGAAACTTGCAGCCGCAACCGCTCCGCGCTTGTGATAACGCTTGGTAACATCAATCTCCGACGGTACGGTAAACTCAACATCAGTTACACCCAAATCGGCACCATCAGGATTTGTCTTTGAAGTATAATCTCCTGTCTGGATAAAGAGGTCTTTCTTTACTCTATAGAAAAGTTGTCCGTCGTAAAAGCCGTTCATCACAAGATTTATGAAATTCTTGCGGTGTCCTGGAGTCTCGCGATAGAGTTTCAATACAATGTCGCCCATATTTGTTTCGAGCTTTACATACTGGTCGCTATCGGAGCTGTTTACGTTAAGTTCCTTTACTGTTCCTGCAGGTTCTACCGGCTGCGCAACCGCTTTCTGTTCCTTGTCGCCACCCGCTGCACACGAACCTAAGACAAACAGAGCTACAAGCAGAAATCCATAAGCAAATCTATTCTTCATAAACATTATATATTTTTCATTGCATATTCGAACGGCAAAAATAAAGATAATTGCAGAAAAAAACCAATACTGCAACTAAAAGTTGGACGTAATTTGTTTAAACATCTGCAAAGCCTGCTTCAATGAGAAAAAATTACGAACTATTCCTTTAAAAAGAAGAGGATATATCATATTTTTTTGGTTAATTTTGCAGAATATAATATGAGAAAAAGAAGCAAGACATATAAGATTTTCAAAATCACAGCCATTTCAATCTGCACCCCGGTTCTTCTGCTGTGGTTGCTGATTGTTTTGCTTTATATTCCACCCGTGCAACGCTTTGTTGTGGATAAGGTTTGCCATAAGGTGAGCGAAGCCAGCGGTTTTGAAATACAAATGGAGTCGTTCCATCTTGCCTTCCCTTTAAAATTAAGCATCGCCGGGTTCCAAGTGTCAAGGAACGACACCACTTTTGCAAAAGGCGAACATGCCGATGTAAACATATCGTTCTTGCCATTGCTGTCGGGAGAGGTTGAAGCAAACTACATATCGCTCGAAAATGCAGCCTTGAACACCGCTACTCTTATACCGGGCATGAGCATCGACGGTGAAGTGGGATTCTTCAGAGCCATAGCACGCAACGTCGACCTTGAGAAGGAGATTGCCAATTTTCGCCAGATAAACATCCACAGCACCAATCTGAATATCACATTAAACGACACTACGGAAGACGAAGAGGAGGATAGCGAAGCTCTGAACTGGATTCTTAATCTGCATCGCGGAAGCATTGAGAGTTGTAGGTTTACACTGAACATGCCGGCAGACACCATGTGCACACGTGTGGATTTGGGCCGACTTCTCGTAAGAGAGGGCAAAGTTGATTTGGGCAAAGAGATTTACGGTATAAAAGCCTTTGCGCTCAGCAACACAGGTGTGCAGTATGATGCCGGGGACAAGACTCGGGAAACCGACCCGCTGAACCATATCACCATAGAGCATATTAACATTGCATGTAGGGATATTGAATACACCTGCGACAGCACTAAACTGAATCTGCACCGTTTTACTCTTGTACAACCGGGCGGAATAAGAATAACCGATGCAGCGACAAGCATATTTGCCGACAGAAAGAAGTTGCTTTTGAAGGATTTTACTCTCAACAGCAAGAACGGCTCATACATAAAGGCAAGCACCACACTGCCATGGCTGTCGCTCTTCAGTGGTATTGACACCATGAATGCGCGTTTGTCGTTCGCAGTGAACAAAAAGGACCTTGCTGCCCTGCTCACAAAAGAGCAGTCCGACGCATTGCATTTGTTCAGCGACAACATGTTCAATGCCACATTTGCCGTTAGTGGGAACACCGCACACATGGATATCGACACCATGGACGTTGACATACCTATGATTGCCGCCATTCAGGCAAACGGATATGCAAAAAATCTCACAGACACAGAATCCCTTGAAGCAAGGGTCGATTTCCGGAGCAGTACAGGCGACCTGAAGCGTCTTATAGGCGAAGCCGTAAACGACAGCACCCCGAGCACCACACTCCAAGCCACAGGAAATGTCATATATGCGGCAAAAACAGTCTTAGCCAATCTGCAGATGACAGCCTTGGGAGGAGATATCGCAACCAAGGCTTTATACAACATCAATACAGAAAAGTACAAAGCCGACATCGATATCAAAGGCATAGACATCTCCACTCTTCTCAACGACCTGCCATTGACATCCCTTACCGCACACTTGGATGCCGACGGTGAGAAGTTCGACATTTTTGACACGCACACAAGATACGACATCAATCTTGCCGTTGACACCGCTGTTTACGACAACATCAAGCTGAACAGCATTGCCCTGAATGCCTCACAAGAGAGTTCACTCTCTAAAATCACAATGACTAGCAATGCCGACTATCTCAAATTCAATATAAATGCCGACACCGAACTGCAGAAAAGCAAGATACGCAACAAGACATACATAGAAATATCCGAATCGGATTTCATGATGATAGGACTCACCGATGCCGAAGTCGGAACAAAGATAAAAATGAATATAGAGGCTTCTACCGACATGCAGGAGAGCCATGCCCTTAAGCTGAAAGGAAAGAACATAGAAATAATGGCACAGAACAGGAAGTTCAAGCCGGCAGATATTGCTTTCGACTTCTTCACCACCCCTGCATCCACATACATAACAGCCGCTAACGGCGACCTGCAGATACAGGGCACAATGCAGAGCGGTTACAACGGCCTGTTCAAATCGCTCGACAAGGTTGGCGACATGCTGAAGGAAGCCACCGATGAAAGGGAGTACACCCTATACTATATCCACGACTACACAAAAGAGTTGCCTGCCATCTCCTTTGACTTTAAATGCGGCAAGCAGAACATGCTCCATAACTTCCTTATGATGAACGACATCAATGTCAACAACATGAATCTTGCCATGACAGTAAGCAAAGAAAAAGGCATCAACATAAACAGCGGAGTGTACGGGTTCAAGACAGGAGAGTTCAACCTCGATACAATACGTTTCTTCACCAAGCAAGAAGGCAACAACATAAGATACCTTGCCGGTGTGCGGAGTACTGCCGTAAACCCCAAGCAAGAGAAGCTCACCTTCAGCAGCATGCTCTACGGAGACATTTTCAACGACTCCGTAACCACAAACTTCATATTCCGCGACAGCAAAGAGGGCGTGGGTGTAAAATTCGGACTCAAGACACAAATAAAGCCCAACGAACTGAACCTCAGTTTCCGTCCCGATGCCATATTCCTGAACAATAGGTTCAGCTTCAACACGGATAATTACATTACTCTCAAGAGCAACGGAACCATAACATCCGACGTCATGCTCAGCAACGAGTCGGAGGCAGGAATGCACCTATACACCACCCCCGATGCCAAAGCACAGATGAATGCCAATCTGGAACTGTTCAACATAAACCTGAAGGAACTGACAAGCGTAATGCCATTCGTACCCGACATTGCCGGCATGCTGAACCTTGAACTTCTACTGAACAAGAGCAAGGACGACATGATGCTGAGCAGCGATATAAGAATAGACAGCGTAGCATACGAAGGCGTTCCCATTGGAAACGAAGCACTGGAGATTGTATATTTTCCAAAGAACAAGGAGACACACTATCTCGACATCATACTTAACCACAACGACGAAGAGGTTGCACGTCTCAGCGGCGACTACATAGACGACACAGAAGACCCCGGATTGCGAGGCGGAATAACCCTGACACGTTTCCCGTTGGGTATCACCAAGGCATTCACAAAAGATGCGGGAATGAGCCTCAACGGATATGTGAACAGCAAACTGGATGCCGAAGGCAGACTCTCCAAACTATCTACCGACGGTTTCATCCAGTTCGACTCGGTATATCTGAATGCCCCACTATTCGGAACCGACCTGCATCTCTCCGAGAACAAGGTGAATATTGACAACAACAGGATTACGTTCCGTAACTTCGACATATTCGCAAAAGGCGAAAATCCGTTCAAACTCAACGGAACGGTGGATCTGAACACACTCACCAACCCTACGTTCAATCTGCGAATGAACGCCAGTGACTACGAGCTAATAAATGCGCCACGCAGTAGAGAGAGCATGCTTTACGGCAAGATGTTCATCGACTTCAGAGCATTCATTTCGGGAGCCTTGAACAACATGAAAGTCTATGGAAATGCGACACTGCTCGGCAAGACAAACATAACATATGTAATGCAGGAGCCACCGATAACAACCGATAAGGAGCTCGACGGATTAGTGGAGTTTGTTAATTTCCAGGACACCACAAAAGTAAAGGAGATTGAACCCGAAGCCGACCTTGGCAACATGAACATAAGCCTGGGACTGAAAATCGAAGACGGTGCAAGAATAAATGCCGACCTGGATGTCAACCGCAATAGCTTTGTGATGCTTCGCGGAGGCGGAAATCTGAATATGACATATACCAGCGACGACGGACTTAATGTAACCGGAACATACGCCATGAACGAGGGTGAACTGAAATACGAACTGCCTATAATTCCGCTGAAGACATTTACCATAACCGACGGCAGCAAAGTTACATGGAGCGGCGACGTATTCGACCCCACGCTCGAAATCACAGCCATAGAACGTATCACCACATCGGTAAACATGGACGATGGCGGCATGCAACCTGTAGCCTTTGACGTGGGAGTAAAACTGAGCAACACACTGAGCAACATGGGACTGACATTCACCATATCAGCCCCCGAGAATGCCGTTGTTCAGGACCAGCTTAACAGCCTTGATGCCGAGACGTTGAACAAGTACGCAGTTACCATGCTCATAACGGGAACATATATAGGCAACACCAAGGGAATGACCGTCTCAAATGCATTGAGTTCGTTCCTTGATGCAAAGATAAACGACCTTGCCGGCAGTGCCATGAAGAGTGTGAGCGTAAATGTGGGCATAAACGATGCCGAGAATGCCGAAACGGGAAGCACATACAAGAACTATTCGTTCAGCCTGAAGAAACGCTTTCTCAACGACAGGCTCACGGTTGTCATAGGTGGCGAAGTGAACAGCGGCGACCACCCCACAACCAACGACAGTTTCATAAACAACGTATCGCTCGAATGGAAAATAAGCGAAGACGGCAACCGCTATCTGCGTCTGTTCTACGACAAGAACTACGAATCTCTGCTCGAAGGTGAGATTATAGAAACCGGAATAGGTTACGTATACAAGAAAAAACTGCAGAACCTGCGCGAGTTATTCACATTCAAGAAGAAAGGAAAAAAGAAAGAACCTGTCGGAACAACCGGCAAGGATATCAGGGCAAAGCAACCAAAAGGGGATAAAGAATGAGAAAAGCACTTATAATAACATTTTTGGCAACACTACTTACCGCCTGCTCCACAACAAAACTGATTACCGATAAGGAACAGCTCTATATAGGCATAAAGGAGATTGAGTTTGTCGAAGCAGAGAAGTTTGCCGACACTACCACGGGAGAGACCGCCATGGAAGAGGTCTCCTATGCCCTGGAGTGTGCCCCCAACGGTTCAATCCTGGGTAGTTCAAAATGGCGTGCACTGCCATTGGGACTATGGTGGTACAATGCCTTGCACGACGCAGAAGGCAAAATAGGCAAATGGATGTTCAACACATTTGCCACCGACCCCATTCTCATCTCCGATGTTAATCCCAAGCTGAGAGCCGAAGTTGCCACCGAAGTGCTTAAATACTACGGATATTTCAACGGAGAGGTTACATCTGAGATACTTACCGACGAGAAGAATCCCAAAAAGGCAAAAGTAAAATACACCGTTGTCCTTAACGAGCCATATACATTCGACAGCATAGAATACTGTAATTTCCCACACGAAGCAGACAGCCTGATAAAAGCGACATGGCGACAGCGACAGCTCAAGGAAGGCGGACAATTCAATGCTGCCGCAATGGAAGAGGAACGCACAAGGCTTAGCGCACTCTTCAGAAACAACGGATTCTATTACTACCAACCCGGATACATCAAATTCTTTGCCGACAGCATAAACACACCCGGAAAAATAACACTGCGAGTACAGCCCGACAAGAATCTGCCGGCACGTGTATCACGCACATGGAAGTTCGGCACCACAAACATACGTGTATCCAAAAGCCTTGAGGCAGGCGTACGCAATACCGACATAGCCACAAGCACCACCATTGAGAGAAAGAATTTCAAATACACCTACAATGGCAAAAAAGCCCCTGTCAAACCCGGAGCCTTGCTACGCAACATACAGATAAGACCGGGCGAGACCTATTCATACGAAAAACAACAGAAAGCATTCAAGCAGCTGGGACAGATGAACATATTCAGCAACATCAATTTCACACTTGCTCCACGTGGCGAAAGCGATACATTGGATATAAACATCACCACACAGCTCGACAAACCATACGATTTCACATTCGAGCTGAATGCGACATCAAAGAGCAACGACCAGATTGGACCGGGAAGCAAAATAAGCCTTGCCCGCAAGAATGTGTTCCGCGGAGGTGAGACATTGAAATTCTCGCTTAACGGTTCATACGAGTGGCAGACCGACAAAAATGTCAAAGGCCGCGCGGCGGTCATAAACTCATGGGAAATAGGAGCCGACGTATCACTCTCGTTTCCGCGACTTTTCTTCCCCCTTCTGCACCGCAAATACCTGCGCATGCCCGCATCCACATCGTTCCGCCTGCATGCCGATCTGATGAACCGTTCAGGATTCTTCAGAATGGTGCGCGCCGGAGGTGATGCGACATACAAAATCCAGTCGCACAGCACCACCACACACACCGTAATACCATTCCGCCTGTCGTACGACATGCTTTTGAGCACAACAGAGAAATTCGACTCCATTGCGAAGAACAACCGTTCAATAGAGAACAGCTTCCGCAACCAGTTCATCCCGGCTATGCAATACACCTACACCTACGACAACACAAATACATATCACCGTAACAAGACATGTATCGAGGCATCCGTAACATCTGCCGGCAACATAACATCACTGCTCTTCCGCGCCTTTGGCAAAGAATTCAACCAAAAGGACAAGAATATCTTCGGTAACCCCTACGCCCAGTTCATCAAAGGCACAGCCGAGATGCGACAACTATGGAAAATAGACCGCAACCAATATATAGCCACAAGAATAATGGCAGGAGCAATATTCAGTTATGGCAATTCAGAGTACGCACCCTATAGCGAGCAATTCTATATTGGCGGAGCAAACAGCCTTAGAGCATTCACCATTCGCTCTATAGGTCCCGGCAGTTTCCGTCCCGACGACGCAAACAGATATTCCTATCTTGACGAGACAGGAACACTTAAATTCGAAATGAATGTAGAATACCGTTTCAGAATCATATCCGACCTGCACGGAGCACTTTTTGTTGACGCCGGAAACATCTGGCTGATGAAAAAAGATCCCGAACGCCCCGGTGGAGAGATTAAGGCCGACACTTTCGGCGAACAGATAGCTCTGAATACAGGCTTCGGCGTACGCTACGACCTCAGTTTCCTTGTTCTCCGCCTTGACTTCGGTTTGGGACTCCACGCTCCCTACAAGACAAAACGCAACGGATACTTCAACCTCTCGCCATTCAAAGACGGCTTCGCATGGCACTTCGCCATAGGATATCCGTTCTGATAAATGCATAATGAGTCATTTTTCAGAATATTGAAATATTTTTTTACAAAAAACAGACAGTTTATAAATTTTAATTGTACCTTTGGGAAGAATGGGCATATTATAGCCACAGACAACTGAAAAACATTATATAATTAACACTTAATATTTACAAAAATGAAACCTACACTTTTTGTTTTGGCTGCAGGTATGGGCAGCCGTTATGGTGGTTTGAAACAGTTGGATGGTCTTGGTCCTAATGGTGAGACTATCATGGACTACTCTATCTTCGATGCTATCCGTGGTGGATTCGGTAAGCTGGTATTCGTTATCCGCAAGGATTTCGAGCAGGACTTCCGCGACAAGGTTTTGAGCAAATACGAAGGTCACATCCCAACAGAGCTTGTTTTCCAGGCTATCGACAATCTTCCCGAAGGTTTTGAGGTTCCCGCAGAGCGCACAAAGCCATGGGGTACAAACCACGCTGTATTAATGGGTAAAGATGCCATCAACGAGCCTTTTGCCGTTATCAACGCTGACGACTTCTACGGTCGCGACGCTTTTGCTGTTATGGGCAAATGGTTGAGCGAACTCCCCGAGGGTAGCACAGGCAAATACTCAATGGTAGGTTTCCGCATCTGCAACACATTGAGCGAGAACGGTAGCGTTGCACGCGGTGTCTGCGAAAAGAACGATGCAAACATGCTTACAGGTGTTGTTGAGCGCACCGAAATCATGCGCGTTGACGGTCCTATATGCTACAAGGACGAAGAGGGTGCATGGCAGCCTGTTGGAGAGGAGACTCCTGTATCAATGAACTTCTGGGGCTTCACACCCGACTACTTCAAACATTCAGAGGAGCAGTTCGTTGACTTCCTTAAGGAGAATGTCGACAAGCCAAAGGCTGAGTACTTCATTCCATTGGTTGTAAACAACCTTACAACTACAGGCAAGGCAAGCTGCGAGGTTCTTGACACTACAGCTAAATGGTTCGGTGTAACATACGCAGCCGACCGTCCTGCTACAGTTGAGAAAATCCAGTCACTAGTTGACGCTGGTGAATATCCCGAGAAATTGTTCTAAGAACATATGGATATCAAATATTAAAAGGTTGTCTCCGACGGAGACAACCTTTGATTTTTTATTACCAGGAGAAGGCTGTTCCCTCTTCCATCCATTTACCTTGCGCACGCAGCACCTGTTCAACCACATCGCGCACACACCCTTCTCCCCCACGTATCGGAGAGATGTATCTGGAAAGTTGTTTTATCTCGACTGCAGCATCACATGGACAGAGGGGCAGACCACATATCTGCATTACTTCGTAGTCGGGAATATCGTCGCCCATATAGAGAATATCCTCGGGCTGAAGTTCGTACATGAACATAAGCTCTTCGAGACACTCCTTTTTTACAGATGCTCCTATGTATATATCATTTATGCCTAGTCCATTATAACGGACTTTGAGCGACTCGTTACGCGCACCGGTAATTATTGCCACATGAAATCCGCTCTTTACTGCCAACTGCAAAGCATAGCCATCCTTTATATTCACCGTACGCATAGGCTCTCCAGTGAGTGCAACCGGTATAGTTTCACGGCTGAGCACTCCATCAACATCAAAGACAAGGGCTTTTATCTTTGTCAAGTCGTAGTTTATCATAGTTGTCTGTTTTTCTTCATTATATAATCGCTCATAACTGAATACACCGCCAACAATTCATCGTCGAGCATGGCTTTATGAGCATTCATCACATTGGCATCGCCACGACGGGCAGGACCGGTCTGCGCCTCCTTGGGCGACATCCTGTGCACCTTGCGTGCGGCCTCATCTATAAGCGGCAGCATTGCTTCAAAAGGCAATCCATGCTCTTCGAGCAAATCGGCAGCCATATTATATACGGCATTCGAGAAATTACATGCAAAAACCGCTGCCACATGCAGATAGCATCGTTGTTCACTTGTGGCATATACAACCTTATTGCTTATGGTGCGTGCAAGAGCCTCGACACGGGACAACACAACGTCATCGGATGCCTCTATAAAAGTTGTTACATCAGCAAGCGACACAGCGTTATTCTTACTGACGGTCTGCATGGGATAAAGCACTCCGTAACGTTTTGCACCACATTCGTGCAGAACAGCCATATCGATGCTGCCCGCCGTATGCAGTATAACAGCATCGGTATACTTTGCCGCGACCTTTACGGCAAGTTCGCGCAAAGCACTGTCTACAATTGAAATTATCACAATATCGGCATGTGGCAAAGAGTCAATGTCGGTACACCACTCTGCCCCCACCATGCCGGCAAGCAATCCGGCAGACTCCGCAGTGCGACTCCACACCGCCACAGGCGGGTTTCCTGCCTTGTCAAATGCCAACGCGATGGCTGTTGCCATATTGCCGGCACCGACAAGCACTATTTTCTCTTTACTATTCTCCACCGTAGTTTCCTATATGAACCTTATCCCACTGCATCTTTTCCTCATCAAAGGGAGGTATCTCGCGAGCCTTATGCCCTATTGCTACAATAGATTGCACTGCATATTTTTCGGGAATTCCCAGCAAACCGCGCACTACATCCTCCGACACATTGCCCTGCGCATCCATACGTCGACGTATCTGCACCCAGCAACTGCCCAAGCCCATATCCTCGGCTGCCAGCTGGAGTATTATTGTTGCAATGGAGCAATCCTCTATCCACACATCGGTTTTGGTAGTATCTCCAATCACTACAACAGCCATTGCCGCACCCTCGAGCAGACCAGAGCCATGTTCCTTACTCTTCGAAAGAGCTTTCAACGTTTCCTTGTCGTCCACAAGAATGAACTCCCATGGATTTATACGGTGTCCCGACGGCGACATAAGCACGGCTCTCATAAGGTCGCATACCATATCCTTGTCTATAGGTTCACCGGTAAATACGCGTGAACTGCGTCGGCGTTTCAAAAGTTCCAAAAAATTCTCCATGACACATTGTATGTAAATCTACGCGAAGATAAGTTTTTTTTATGTTTTGGCACGGTTTTTGCAAGAATAATTATGTAAAAAAATTGTTCGCGTAACCGAAGCGGATTGTATCTTCGCAATCCTGCATGTTACAGCAAAGAACACCAAACATAGGAGCAAGAAGAATTATGAGCAATGAATTTTCACAAAAAATGTCGGAGATACTATCCTTGAGCAAAGAGGAGGCTACACGTCTGCGTAGTGGCAGTATCAAACCCGAACATTTGTTATTAGGCATAATAAGAAACGGTAAAGGCAGTGCACTCGACATTCTGAACAGTTTTGACATAAACATTCAGGAAATCAAAGAGATACTTGAAAGCAGAAGCACCGATGAGCCTGTTGCCGACCTGCCATACAACAGCAATATAGAGATGAGCCTCAGCACGGCAAGAATTCTACGTTTCACTGCATTGGAAGCACGTTCATTCAAGAGCGTTGCCGATACCGAGCACCTGTTGCTGGGTATTTTGAAGGAGAAGAACAATCTTGCGGCAGAGATTCTTGAAGAACACAATATAACATATCCAAGAGTTTTTGATGCGGTAAAAGAGAAGAAACCCGACATGAACGAGAACATCACCGACGGTTTCGGATTTACCGATCACGAAGACGAGGATGATACACTTCCAAACAAGAACGAGAGCAAAAACCAGCATGCCTTTGCAGGAACTCAACAGAGTAAATCACAGAACGACACCCCCGTTCTCGACAACTTTGGTGTTGACATGACAAAAGCAGCCAGCGAAGGCAAGCTCGACCCCGTTGTAGGACGCGAGAAGGAGATTGAACGAATATCCCAGATTCTGAGCCGCAGAAAAAAGAACAACCCCATTCTCATTGGTGAGCCGGGCGTTGGTAAATCGGCCATAGTTGAGGGACTTGCACAACGCATTGTTGAGCGCAAGACATCACGCATACTCTTCAACAAGCGTATCATTGCACTCGACATGACCGCTGTTGTTGCAGGAACAAAGTATCGCGGTCAGTTCGAGGAGCGTCTGCGTGCAATAATCACAGAACTCGAGAATAATCCGGATATAATAATCTTTATTGACGAGATACACACCATCGTGGGCGCAGGTTCAACACCCGGTTCCATGGACGCGGCAAATATCCTGAAACCTGCCCTTGCACGTGGTGAAATACAATGTATTGGCGCAACAACCGTGGATGAATACCGCAAGACCATTGAAAAGGACGGAGCGCTTGAACGCCGTTTCCAGAAAGTGCTTGTAGAACCCACATCTGCCGAGGACACATATATTATACTAAAGAACATCAAGGACAGATACGAGAATCATCATAATGTCACATATACCGACGACGCCCTGCTTGCGTGTGTCAAATTGACAGACAGATACATCACCGACCGCTGTTTCCCCGACAAGGCAATAGATGCCATGGACGAGGTTGGTGCAAGAATGCACATAAGTAACATCAAAGTTCCAAAGGAGATTGAGGAGCAGGAAGAACTTATCGACAAGGTAAACCGTGAGAAGAACGATGCCGTAAAGCGTCAGGATTTCGAAAGTGCGGCAAACCTGCGCGACAAGGAGAAATCCTTGCAGAGCGAGCTTGCCCACATGAAGGAAGAGTGGGAAAAGAGCCTTGTGGAAAGCCGTCAGACAGCCGATGAAGAGGACGTTGCCCGTGTGGTATCAATGATATCAGGTGTTCCCATGCAGCGCATGCAACAGGATGAATGGACACGCCTCAAAGGCATGAAACAGGAACTCACCGGCAAAGTTATTGCTCAGGACAACGCCATTGAGAAATTGACAAAAGCCATCCAGCGCAGTCGTGTGGGATTGCAGAATCCCAATAAGCCCATTGGAACATTCATGTTCCTTGGTCCCACAGGAGTTGGTAAGACACTGCTCGCAAAGGAACTTGCAAAGTTCATGTTCGGCAGTGCCGATGCCCTTATACGTATCGACATGAGCGAATATATGGAGAAATTCACCGTTTCACGTTTGGTTGGTGCACCTCCGGGATATGTCGGCTACGAAGAGGGCGGACAGTTGACAGAGCGTGTACGTCGCCGTCCCTACTCCATCGTTCTGCTCGATGAGATAGAGAAGGCACACACTGATGTATTCAACCTGTTGTTGCAGGTAATGGACGAAGGTCGCCTCACCGACAGCTACGGACGTACTGTTGATTTCCGCAATACGGTTATAATAATGACCTCAAACGTGGGAACACGCGAACTGAAGGATTTCGGTGCAGGAATAGGCTTTGCCAAGGATGAACGTGCCGGCGACAAGGAGTATTCACGCGCTGTGATTCAGAAAGCACTCAACAAGCGTTTTGCACCGGAATTCCTGAATCGCGTCGACGAAATAATCAACTTCGACCAGCTCGACAAGAATGCAATCATAAACATAGTAGACCTTGAGCTTACACAGATTGTAAAACGAGTTACAGAACTTGGATATACAATTGAGTTGACGGGCGAAGCAAAGAATTTCCTTGCAAACAAAGGATACGACATTCAATATGGAGCACGTCCGCTCAAGCGTGCTTTGCAGAATTATGTAGAGGATGAAATCTCTGAACTTCTGCTCGACGGAGCATTGCAACCCGGCGATACAATTTCCGTAAATGCCGAAGAGAACGGCGACAAACTGAAATTCGAAGTGAAGAGATAAGACAAATCATAAATGCAGCGCGGTGGTATCATTGATGCCACCGCATTGCATTTATAGAAATCAACGATAATAACTATTAATAATAACGATATAAAGAAGGGTTAAAGAACCGTAGTTTTAACATAAATTTGCAGAAAAATTTCAATAATCAAATTTATGGATTTCATAAACAACCTTCTGTTCGGCACAGGCATAGCACATTCCATGATAATACTATCCCTTGCCGTTGGTATTGGAGTATATCTGAGCCGAATAAAATTTGCAGGAATATCATTCGGAGTAACATGGGTGCTCTTCATAGGTATATTGCTTTCACATTTCGGAATGACACTCGATGGTGAATTGCTACATTTTGTAAAAGAGTTCGGACTTATACTTTTCGTATACTCCATTGGTCTGCAGGTTGGTCCCGGTTTCTTTTCAAGTTTCAAATCGGGCGGTCTTAAGCTCAATACCGTGACATGCGTTCTTGTACTTTTCGACGTTCTGATGGCACTGCTGCTGATTTTTACAACCGGCGAAAGCGTTGATACAATCACCGGTATAATGTCGGGAGCTGTAACCAATACTCCGGGTATGGGTGCGGCATCAACGGCATTCAAAGACATGAACGGATACGACAGCCCCAACATAGCACTCGGCTATAGTGTGGCCTACCCTCTTGGTGTAATCGGTTGCATACTGGCAATGATTTTCATAAAATCGTTCTACAAGGGAGAAAAGAAATTCGGCAGAGAAAAGAGCAACAGCACACACATACAACGCCTGTCGTTATTGGTAACAAAGAAGAATATTGTAGGTATAAGCCTTGACGACATTAGACACAGCACAAACATCAATTTCGTTGTATCCAGAATCATTTATAAAGGAGCCGAATCGTGCGTGGCAGCCAATGCCGAGACAAAACTGAACATAGGAGACAAAATTCTTATAATATCCGACAGTTCAACCCATGCCGAACTGACAACCCTTATAGGTGAGCCGATACAACAGGAATGGATAAAGCCGGAAGAGAAGCTCGTTTCACGAAAGATAATATTCACAAAGCCGAAACTCAATGGCGCGAAACTCAGCAAACTCAACATAAGAAAAGAGTTCGGTGTTAACATCACCCGTATAAATCGCGCAGGTGTGGATCTTGCTCCAACAGCCAATTTCCGTCTGCAGATAGGTGATATCGTTACAATTGTAGGAAACGAGAGTGCCATAGAAAGTGTAAAGAAACTGCTTGGCGACGAACGCAAATATCTCGACCACCCTAACCTGATACCCATATTCATTGGAATAGCCATAGGTTGCGTTGCAGGAAGCATTCCTCTCAGCGGAACACTTATCTCAACACCGCTTAAACTTGGATTAGCCGGAGGACCACTTATTGTAGCCATACTCGTAAGTTACTTCGGTCCCAAATTTGGTGTTGTAACATACACCACAACCAGTGCAAACCTGATGATAAGAGAGATAGGCATAACCCTGTTCCTTGCATGTGTAGGATTGGGAGCCGGAGAACAATTTGTCGACAGCATTGTAAACAAAGGCGGATACATGTGGATACTCTACGGAGCATTGATTACCATTGTACCAATTATTGTTGCCGGCTTGGTGGGACGCTACATCCTTAAGATAAAATACAATACACTCATTGGAGTAATCTCCGGTTCATGCACCAATCCCCCCGCATTGGCATTTGCCAACCAGCAGAGCAAGAACGGTGATGCCGCTGTAGGATACGCCACAGTATATCCACTTGCAATGTTCCTGAGAATCCTTATAGGACAGATGATGATACTGCTATTATGCTAAAGCACCCGAAGGGGGAATTGGCATTGCAATATTTTTTTCAAACCCACTTAAGCGGGTTCGAAAAAATCTAAATTAAATAATTAAGCGCACGTACTTTAGTGACGTGCGCTTTGAATAATTGGGGAGCATGTCACAAGGACATGCTTAGGATATAAAGCTACGCTTTATTCTGTAACAGGGCGGACACTGCGACCGTAGTAGCGGCTGTAGTAGTACCAGTCGAAGTAGCCCTCTTTAAAGTACAAGTTGCAAGCGCTGAAGTCGCGGTCGCTGTTCAACGAGCTCGACCAATAGTAGGCGATGGAGCCCGCGTAGTCGATGTTAGTACCGTCGCGGTAGCCCACAGCTGGAAGGAAGATACTGTTACCGTTAGGGCCGGTTACACGGTAACCATTAACACCATTGAGGGCTGTCCACTCCCAAGTACAGTTGTTACGTAACTCGTCTTGCTCGGCGCGAGTTGGCATACGCCAATCACCACCCCATTTTACATGAGCTACATCATCTTCAGGCTCGAGAATTTCTTTATTATCAACTACACCATAAGAACTATTTGTGCAATACTTGGTCATTGAATGCTCATCGCCATTACACCATTTATATGTTGCCCAACTGTATTTTTTTTTCTCTTCTGTTTCACCCCAAGCGTAATAACCTCCGTATTCTTCGGGTTTGGTTGCACCAACGTTGAAAGACGCCCATTCTATACCGCTTGGCAAGCCAAGGTCTATGGCTTGGTATTGGGGTACATCGGGGGTTACTTCGGGCTCTTCACCGTAGTTGAAGGTTACAATACTGTCTACCTCGGCATAACTGTATTTTACCATAGTTCCGTCTTTCTTGTAGATGGCTACACCTTGTGAGAAGGCAGGGAAGGAGATTGAGCATATTGCAAACATGAGCATCAATCTGCAGAATAGATTAAATTGTTTCATCGTTTTATAATTTTATGTGTTATTGTTTCAGTTCTTATTATGTATATGCCGGCTGGGTAGGCTGACAGGGAGAGAATGGCGTTGCCGTTTTCGTCTGCCTGAACGCTATGCAACAGTTTGCCATCCATGGTATATACACCAACGGTGCTACCGGCCTTGCAACCATTGAAAAGGACATCGCCTTGCGCAAGGAGTAACTGCGACTCACAAACGGCAGGAACTACGCCTGTGGTAGGAGGCAACTCGCCTTCACAACTGATGTCGGAAGCAGAGAAGGTGAACTTACGAACCTCGGTGGCTGCGTAACTCACCTGCTGATGACGGGTGTCGAGCAGAAGCTCGCCATCGCTGTAGGTGACAACGGGATGCTCGGCTAGGGCGTAGGCGCAGCGACAGCCGTCGTTGAGCCAGGTGACAAAATAGTAAACCGGTTCAAAGGTAAACTTCTTGACATCGTTTGCCAGGAACTCAACCGATTCGTTACGGGTGGTGAGAATAAGTGTTTCGCCACTGGTGGTGATGACGGGGTGCTCCGACATGCGGTAAGAAATCCTGGAGCCGTCCTTGGTCCACACAACAAAATTTATTGCAGGCTGTTCGTCGCCGCCAACAGAAGGCTGTGATGCGGAAGCCCCGAGAGAAAAAAACATCAAAAGCAAGAAAAGCATTTTACATTTCTTCATAGGCTTTGGTATTTAAGGTTTAACATTATTTTTTACGTATAAATTCTATTTGCAAGTATAGGTGTTTAATACAAAAAAGAGAAGAGTCTCAGTGTTTATTGAAACTCTTCTCGAAAAAAGTGGCAATGGCAGTGCGATACCGTAACGCAGCAATGCGCTTTTCAGCCACTCATTATCTGCCATTTTGGCAGTATAAGAACAACTGGCATTTTTTTTGTTTAATATAAGACAGGTGCATAAATGCACTGTATAAACATTGTCAACAAATTAAAAACATAACAATATGCAAAAAGGAAACATTGGGGTAACAACAGAAAACATCTTCCCCGTAATCAAGAAATTCTTGTACAGCGACCACGAGATTTTTCTTCGTGAGATAGTATCAAATGCTATTGATGCAACACAGAAACTGAAAACCCTTTACGAGAAAGGCGAGTTCAAGGGCGAGCTTGGCACACCCAGAGTAAAGGTGACACTCGGCACTGACACAATCACAGTAAGCGACAACGGTATTGGTCTCACTGCCGAAGAGATTGAGAAGTACATCAACCAGATTGCCCTTTCAGGCGCAACAGACTTCCTCGAGAAATACAAGGACAGCGCGAACAACATCATCGGACACTTTGGTCTTGGATTCTACTCGGCATTCATGGTTTCAAAGAAAGTAGAGATTGTAACAAAGTCATACAAAGATGGTGCACAAGCTGTAAAATGGAGCTGCGACGGCAGCCCCGAATACACACTCGAAGAGATTGAGAAAAGCGAGCGCGGTACAGACATCATAATGTATATCGACGAAGAGAGCAAAGAGTTCCTCAGCGAGAGCCGCATCAGCGGAATACTCAACAAATACTGCCGTTTCTTGCCTGTTGAAATTGCATTCGGCAAGAAAAAGGAGTGGAAGGACGGAAAGCAGGTTGATACAGATGAGGACAACATCATCAACGACACTACCCCATTGTGGACACGCAAGCCAAGCGAGTTGAAGGACGAGGACTACAAGGAGTTCTACCGCAAGCTCTACCCAATGAGCGACGAGCCTCTCTTCTGGATACACCTGAACGTGGATTTCCCATTCCACCTCACAGGTATCCTCTATTTCCCCAAGGTAAAGAGTAACCTCGAACTGCAGAAGAACAAGATTCTGTTGTTCTGCAATCAGGTATATGTAACCGACGAAGTGGAAGGCATCGTACCCGACTTCCTCACATTGATGCATGGTGTAATCGATTCACCCGACATTCCATTGAACGTATCGCGTTCATACCTGCAGAGCGATTCAAACGTAAAGAAGATTTCCACATACATTTCAAAGAAGGTATCAGACCGTCTGCAGCAGATTTTCAAGAACGACCGCAACGAGTTCGAAGAGAAGTGGAACGACCTTAAGATATTCATCCACTACGGAATGCTCACCCAAGAGGACTTCTACGACAAGGCAAACAAATTTGCTCTGTTGCAGGACACCGACGGCAAGAAATACACATACGAAGAGTACAAGACACTTGTAAGCGCCGAGCAGACCGACAAGGAAGGCAACGTAATCTATCTCTATTCAAACGACAAGGAGAAAGAATACAGCTTCATCGAGAATGCCAAGAACAAGGGCTACAACGTATTGCTTATGGACGGTCAGTTGGATGTTGCACTCATCAGCCTTCTTGAGCGCAAATTCGAGAAGACACGTTTCACACGTGTTGACAGCGACATCGTAGAGAACCTTATAGTAAAGGATGAGCACAAGACAAGTACACTTGCCGAGGCAAAACGCGAAGTACTTACAGGTGTGTTCGAGAGCCAGCTCCCCAAGATGGAAAAGAAAGAGTTCCACGTTATGACACAGGCTATGGGCGAGAACGGTGCACCGGTAATGATAACACAGGCCGAGTATATGCGCCGTATGAAAGATATGGCAGCCATCCAGGGCGGAATGTCGTTCTATGGCGATATGCCCGATATGTATAGCCTGTTGCTCAACGAAGAGCATCCGCTCATCAAGCGAGTACTTGAGAATGCCGAGACAGCATGTGCAAGCAGCCTCCAGCCACTCGACGAGAAGAAAGCATCACTCGAGAGCCGCAGAAAAGAGCTGTACGACGCACGTAACGGCAAGAAAGAGGACGAAGTATCACAGAGCGAAAAAGACGAACTCTTTGAGATTGAGAAAGAGATTACTGCTGCCAAGAGCCAGAAGGAAGGTATTCTTGCAGAGTATGCCGCAGGCGACAACACTGTAAAACAGCTCATCGACATCACCCTGCTGCAGAACAACATGCTCACAGGCGAAGCCTTGAACAACTTTGTTAAGCGTAGCATTGAGTTGATGCAGTAAATCTGCAAATAAGTCCAAAAAAATAAAATCCAACAATCAAATGTTGGATTTTATTTTTTGGATTATCATTGCCACCTCGCGTTCCATTGGAGGTATAGGAACAACTCTGTATGCCGACAGTTCGGGGTGCAGAACAACAAGATTCATACGGCTGATTTTTATGCCGTAGTTCTTTTGCAGAATATAACGGTACAGGTTCTGCTGCAGACAGTAGTGAATGTACGAAGTGTCGGTAAGGTGTTCAAGACCGTTCAAACCGCTTGCCCAACGGTTGCGCTCCATAGGGTCAATCTTGTTACTGCGTTTCCAGTCGTAGATTTCATAAGTACCATCCTCGCAGGCACAAACAAAATCAAGCGTTCCTGCAATACGCGCATCCGCATCATATACGCGCCATTCGGTGCGGAAAGGGGTAAAAGATACACTGCGCTCAAAAGCCTTGAAATAACTCCACTCGCGCGAGATATCCACAACTTCGCTGTGTCTGATAAAGTTCCCGTTGAAACTCACATCACACAACAGGTCGGGAACCTGCTTGCCATTGAGGTAATCCTCAATCTGCTTATGCATGAATGTACCTGCCTGGCTGGCAACAGCACCTTTACACTCCCATGATTCACGCAACTTGGCTGCTTCCGTTTCATTTCCAAAGCATTTCTTCAGGCTGATACCCACTGCATCAAACTCTCTGAAGAACATTCCCACCACATTGCTCACCGAACGCATAACCACATCACCCAACGTATAGAGGTGCTGCTCTTCATCGAACGTGAGCTTGTCATCCTGCTCGAATACTATATCCGAGCCATTCAAATTTCTATTATTCATTTCTCAATATTTTTCATTTTCAAAGAAGAGTGCATCGCGCCGCTTAATGCATAATCTTGTAAAGCAGCTCGCGCATAATCTCGCCATCCGGAATTGTCACTCCGTCACAGCCTTTAGACTGAGCATCTGCAAGACGCAGAAGATGCAATATCTCCATCACATGCATTGCACGATAGTTCTTCATGGCAGTAATATACTCATCCACTCCCCATGTACTTTTCAAGCCCAAAAAATCAGCCACACCGCGCTCGCTTTTATCGGGTGCATAATAGCACATCATCACATTCGAGAAAAAGCTGAAAAGCAATGGAAGAGTCATCTGAATAGGATTCTTCTTGGGATTATTGGCAAAATACTGCACTATTCTGTTAGCCTTTAGAATATCCTTTTTTGCAATGGCACTCTTAAGCTCAAAATTATTGTACTCCTTGCTGATGCCTATATGCTCCTCAACCAGTTCGGGAGTAATCTCCACACTACCCTGTGGCAACGCAATGGACAACTTGTCTATCTCACTTGCCAGACGTGCAAGGTCGGAACCTATAGACTCGCACATCATAAGCACTGACTTGTTGTCGGCTGTAAGCCCTTTTCCGCGCATGTAATTCTTTACAAACGAAGGCAGATTCTCTTCGCGCATCTTTGGGAAATCAATCACCACGCCTTTACGTTCCAGTTCCGTTGCCACCTTCTTGCGCTTGTCGAGCGAACCGTTCTTATGGGCAAAGACAAGAACAGTTGTAGGTTGGGGATTCTGCAAGTAAAAGAGCAACGAATCCAAGTTCTTGAGCATCTGCGCCTCCTTGACAACAATCACCTGACGTTCCGCCATCATAGGGAAACGCTTGGCAGCCGTAACAACGGTATCGATATCCGTATCCAGACCATAATATACAGTCATATTGAAATCACGTTCAAATTCATTGAGCGCGTTTTCCATTATGTAATCAGTAATACTGTCGGTGAAATACCCCTCCTCGCCCATAAGATAATAGACCGAGTGGAATACTCCGCTCCTTAGTTCCGACATTATGCTTTCGTATGTATATTTTGCCATATTTTCTTTTTAAGACACGGATTTCAGATAAATAGCTTATCTTTGCAAAGATAATAACAAACGAGTGAGAAATATTAAGCTTGCTTAAATATTTTTCAAAACGAGTGCAGTATATCTTCGAGTTTTAGCTCAAATACAGCAAAAAACGAGTGAATAAAGCATTAAACCTGCCTGCTTACGAAGCAAAGATAAATGAAGAAAACGGCAAACTGCGCATATTCGACAATTTACGCAGATGCTACGTTGCGCTCACTCCCGAAGAGTGGGTGCGACAGCACTTCGTGAATTATCTTGTAAACCACAAAGGATATCCTGCCACCCTCACAGCCAACGAGGTTGCAATAAAGCTCAACGACACAAGCCGACGTTGCGACACCGTTGTATACGACCGCAGTCTACAGCCGAAAATGATTGTCGAATACAAAGCCCCCACAGTTAAAATAACCAAGGAGGTATTTGCACAGATTTCGCGCTACAACCTTGTGCTGAAAGTAGATTATCTGATAATAAGCAATGGTCTGCAACACTATTGTTGCAAGATGGACTACGAAAAGCAGAGTTTCACATTCCTTCAGGAAATTCCTGAGTATTCAGCAATAACAGAATAGTATTCTATCTCCTGTTTATGATATATATACCTGCCATGGCAAGCCCTGCGGCAAGTACATACTTCCAATAGAAAGGTTCGGAAAGACAAAGGCACGAAGTTATTGCCCCCACCACCGGGATAAGAGAATTGAATATAGCCACCTTACCCACAGGGTTACAACTCAACAGCTTGTTATACAGAGCGAATCCCAATGTGGATATACACACAAGCAATCCCAGCAACGTTATTCCATAAGTAGTTATATTGGGCAATGTACCGCCCATCAAAACACCAGGCAACACAAGCATCGCACCACCCGTTGCAAGACTGTAGCCCGTACCCACAAACACATCCACATGCTTGCCCAGTCCACGTGTCATAAGCCCGGCGAAGGCAGAGCACAAAGCATTGGCAATTATCATACCGTCGCCCATCATTGTAAAATCACTGTTGCCACTCTTTCCGAAATTCAACGATAGAACACCGGCAAAACCTATAAGACAACCCGCAATTTTCTTGACTGTAAGTCTGTCGCTCTTGAAGAATATACATGCAAGCAGAACAAGCATGAACACACCGAGCGAATTCAGTATGGCAGCCCTTGCACCGTCGCTGTGCGAGAGTCCTATATAGAAAAACGCATAATGCAATGTGGTATTAAGCAGAGCGTACATCAATATATAGAGCATACCGCCACGGCTTTTTACCTTGAAACTGCGTTTAAAAAGGCGTGCAATACAAAGGATAAGAACTCCCGAAATGAAAAAACGTATTCCGGCAAAAAGCATCTTGTTGCCGGTCATCGTCTGCCCTATCCCGAACTCCTCGAAACCCAGTTTAATAAGAGGATATGCCCATCCCCACGAAATGGCCGCAGAGAGCGCGAATACAACAACCCAAAATGGTCTTTGAAATATACTTTTTTCCGGATTCATAAACATTTTCTGTTTCAGGATGCGAAGATAGTGAAAAGATACGAAAGAGGAAAAATCCGCAAATATTTCTGTTTGTCATATAAATTCATTTATTTTACACTTTGAACAGCAACAAACCATAACATTGCATTTGTTCAACAAACATAAATACCTGTCTAACCAATTAAATTTCAACAATATGACTTACATGTGGATTATCCTGGCCTTGTCTTTGGCTGTATCATCGGTAGGATGGTTCTATTTCATCTATTTCTTCAGTATAGGTTACGGCTTTACCATTTCCGCACTGTCGGTAGCCACAGCAATAATCTTCCGTGATGTCATGACGCTTCCCATAGCCCTGCTATGTGCAGTGCTGTTCATCTATGGTATCCGCCTTGCCTTGTTCCTGCTTATAAGGGAAAAGAAATCGCAATCCTACAAGAAGATTCTGTACCAGCCCGACAATACAAAGAAAAAACCAGCATTCGTAATGACAATGATATGGTTGTCGTGCGCACTGCTTTATGTAGGTCAGGCAAGCCCTGCCACATTCTACCTTTATAACATTACGGAAGGACTCCCCGTAAACGAAGCATGGGCGTGGGCAGGAATGGTTATCGCAGCCCTGGGAATACTCATCGAAGCTGTTGCCGATGCACAGAAGAACAGAGCAAAGAAGGTAAATCCCGGCAGATATGTGGACACAGGACTCTACCGTATTGTACGTTGTCCGAACTATTTTGGCGAAGTGCTTATGTGGACAGGAAGTTTCATCATCTGCTTCGGAGCATGCTGTAATGTATGGCAATGGATTATTGCCGCACTGGGATATATAGGCATAGTTTATGTTATGTTCAGCGGAGCACGCAGACTCGAGATGCGTCAGACCGAGACCTACGGCAACGACCCCGCATTCAAGGCATACATCAAAAAGACACCGTTGATTATTCCTTTTGTTCCCATATATAGCGTAGCCAAGCATTCATGGTTGCAGGCATAACGACAGAACAGTAGAATGGAACAGTTCGACGTACATATATTGGGGTGTGGTTCGGCATTGCCCACCACACGCCATAATGCCAGTTCGCAAGTAATAAGGATTGGCAACAAACAGTTCATGATAGACTGTGGAGAGGGCACACAGTTGCAGCTCCGCCGTCAGCACATACACTTCTCGTTCATAAACCACATATTCATATCACACCTGCATGGCGACCACAGCTTCGGACTCATTGGACTTATATCCACATTCGGACTGTTAGGACGCACTGCACCGTTGCATATATATGCCGACCCCATGCTCGAGAAGGTAATGAAGCCACAGCTCGACTTCTACTGCAAGGATATAAAGTATCCGCTCTTCTTCCATGGGATAGATGCAGGCAAACACAGCATAATTTACGAGGACAACACCATAACCGTGGAAACATTGCCTCTTAATCACCGGATGCCATGTTGCGGATTCCTGTTCAGGGAGAAACCCAAAAGAAGACACCTCATAGGAGAGATGGTGAACTTCTACAACATCCCCATATTCATGCGTCAGAGCATAAAGGACGGTGCCGACTACACCACCCCCGACGGCGACATAATACCCAACAGCCGGCTCACCAAGGATGCCGACCCGTCGCGCAGCTACGCCTATTGCAGCGACACACGTCCATGTCCTGAAATCTGCGAATACATTCAAGGTGTCGACTTGCTCTACCACGAAGCCACCTTTGCTGAAAGCGAAAAGGAACGTGCCAAAGTAACTCACCACAGCACAGCAAGCGAGGCAGCCGGGATAGCCCTTAAAGCAGGTGTAAAGAGACTCGTCATAGGACACTTCTCATCAAGATACGACGACGAAGAGATACTGCAGAAAGAGGCACGCGAAATATTCCCCGACAGTATATGTGCCAACGAAGGATTGCTCCTTGAGATATAAAAAAAAGTTGTTGCCGACGGCAACAACTTTTTTTATGGTTTATTTTGTACGTACTATCTTGAAATCGGGATGCACATACATAAATGCGTTATCGGCAACCGTAGTACTTTCGGGGATGTATGCAACCTTCAGGTTGGGGCATTCCTCAACCGCCCATGCCTCAATAGTCTTTGTGCCTTCGGCAAACACAATCTCCTCAACTTCGTTGTGATAGTAGACAGTATTCTTCTCCACAGTTTCCATTGGCATAAGTTCCAGATGTTTCATAGCAGAAGGTATATACACGGGTACTGTTGCATAGGAGTAATAGACCACTCCGGCATAACTGCGGAATTCTGTATTTTCAGGGTCTACATAGACATATTCGAGATTAGATTTCTGCAATAGCAATCCCATAGAATTTCCCTCTCCCAGATAATCTATATTCTTGCCAAGATACAATTCACGCACATTTGAAGGCAATTCCGATGTAGGGTTGAACGAAGTCACCTTGAAACCACCAACACTGTATGGCACAACCAAAGCACTCTCCTCGGTTACAACCTTACATACATTGAGTCTGCGGTCCAGAAAATCGAACCAGCAACCACTCTCCTTGAACAAGGCAACGTCCATCGACCATGGCAAAAGCTTGTAGTAACCGCCGGTGTAACCGTCCATATTGCTAATGAGATAAACATTACCGTTTGTTGGGTCGCTCACATACCATATACCATCGCAATTAACATAGTTCCACGCATGTCCTCCAACAGGGTCAAGCATACCGTTTACAACCATCACAGGAACACCCTGGCTATGCAACATCACGAACAGCAGATTTGCGTATCCCTGGCAAACAGCCTCTTTATTCACAAACACAGGATACGGATCGTTATCAGCCTGATTGTATTTGATATTTTCACGAATCCATGCGAAACACTTGTCATGTATATCCTTCTGTTTTGTTAAACCCGTCACAAGTTTGTCGGTAAAATTCTTGATTTCCAGGTACTCATCATCGGCAATCTTTATTCTTCCCATGGTATCGGTACATGCGATACCCGCCTTGTTGAGCAACTGGCGCACACTTGCCGCTGGGTCACCCACATTAAGAGTCTTGGAATTGTCCGCCTTGGGGAATTCCAATGCCGACACGACATCGAACCACATCTTTTCAACGTTGTCAACCTCGTATTTAACAACCTTGCCATCCGACAAAGTAATACACATAACATGCTTCTGCGATTGGGCAGAAACCGTCGCCACAAAAAGCGACAATATCAACATTGGTATAAGTTTTTTCATAGCTTTATAAATTTGATGGTTGTTTCATTATAATTAACAAGATACACACCCTTTGACAAGGCATCTATGGAGATAACGGCAGCGCCGCCGTCGTTCGCAACAGCCGACATCACAAGTTCACCGTTTACCTTATAGAGCAAAACCTTGCAACCGGGTTCCAAGCCACTTACATGGATTACATTGCCTGCAAGTTCAAAATTTTCGCGAACCTGTTCGTCAACATTCCCGACAGACGACGGCAACTCCTCTATAAACTCGAACTTTTCCACATTCTCGCGCTTGATGACAGCCTCATCGGTGTCGGAAACAACCTTAACGTCATCACCGGCAAAAGTAATCAGCGGTTTTTCCGCCAAAAGGAAACACACCTGACTGCCATCCTTCATCAATATGCTCAACACCTCCTTATTTTGTGCAAACGATATTGCCGAGAAGGAGATAAGCAAAATAGCAAATAGTAATTTTCTCATAGTTTATCAAATATAGTTTTATTCAACACTCTGTTTTACCTCTTCAACACCCTCAATCTGGGATATATTGTTTATAACCTCCTGCAGTTCAGCCGAAGAGTGTACAGGGAACTCCATTGTACAGTATCCAATCTCATCGCGGCTCTCGGTGCATATTCGGGTAAGCGACAGCTGCAGCTTGTTTGTAATGCAGTCGATAAGGTCTACAAGCAGATGATAGCGGTCAATAACCACAATATCTATCTTCACAGGATACAGGAACTCGCGGTCCTCCTCAAAGTTCACAGCGATGATATCGTCGCCATGTTGCGAAGCAAGACGTATGGCAGATTTACAGTCGCGTCTATGGATTGAAATGGAACCGTCGGGATTCTTGAAACCGATTACCTCGTCGCCGGGCAACGGACGACAGACCTCACAACGGTCGTATTGCAATTTGCGCTGCTTGTTAAGGAAATTGTTTATTCGTGTCTTTGCCTTGTAGGTGGAAACAGCCGATAACCAGTCCTTCTTTGGGTTTATGTTTTCGTTGCAACCAATCTCCACCACATCTCCACGCTCCAGTTCGGTCTTTACCGACGATAGCAAGCCGTTGATGCGTGCATACTGCGCATGCAAACCGAGCTCACTGTGTATCTCAAAGGCAAAGTCGAGAGCCGTAGCACCCTTTGGAAGAACAACTTCCTTACCCTCGGGAGTATAGGCGATTATATCATCATTATAGAATGACGAAGTCACACCGTCCATATACTCCACCTCCTTACCACGGGTTGCCATATCCTGAAGCACATGCTTGAACTTCTCGAGCCAGTTTGTAATTGTGGTTTCGGTGCTCTCCGCTATACAGCCATACTGCGACTTGCGTATCATACGCTCCGAAGATATATGTACCTCTTCCCATGTGCCCTGCGGATTCAGCAGCTTCACATGATAGCTCTGATAACCGTTCTCCTTTGGCGAATCGATGAAATTTGCCACACTGCCCGGTTTCTCTTTGAAACGGTCGGTGAGGATTGAGTATATCTTCAAGCTCATATCCTTTTCGGAATAGTCGTGCGTATTCGGATAGATTATTCTTATATAATACTTACCCTCGACATGCTTGAAATCACATCCCGAACTATGCATCTTGCGCCACGCGCTGTAAGGTCCGCGCGAATAGAGTTCGGTATGCGCCATAAAGATATCGTTGTTTTCGAGCAGACGTTCAATCTCGAACATAAAAGACTTGAGCCCCGGCTCACGCTCCTTTATCTCCTTTTCCAGTTCGTTTTCAAGGAAAGCATAATCCCTTGGACAACGGTATCGGAACGAGAGATTCTCCATCTCGCGCTTGATGTAATAAAGTCCCAGACGGTGTGCCAGCGGAGCATAGAAATAGTCCGTTTCTCCGGCAATTTTCATCTGCTTGTCGGGACGCATGCTGTTGAGCGTGCGCATGTTATGCAAGCGGTCGGAAAGTTTGATAAGCAAAGCACGGATATCATAATGCAGCGAGTTGAGCATCTGCTTATAGTTGTCAATCTGGCTCGAAGAGTTTGCCGCAACAATCTTTTTCTTCTTTGTAACAACATCCACAAGGAATGCCACATCATCACCGAAACGCTCGCGTATATCCTCTATCGTATAGTTGGTATCCTCCACCACATCGTGCAGGAAAGCAGCAATTATGGGATTCGCCCCCAGACGCAGTTCCTCGGCAACAATCTTTGCGACGGCAACAGGATGCATTATATACGGTTCGCCCGACTTGCGACGCTGCTCCATATGAGCCTCACGTGCCAGAGCATACGCATCGGCAATTCTTCTTATATCCTCGGCAGAGAGACGGCGCTCCAATCTTTCGAGCAAGCCATCAACTTCCTTATCAATCTTCTGATATTCCATGGTTCAAACTTTGATTATGGACATATTACCCTCATAAAGCGCAAAATTGGTAAAAAAACATCAACAGCAAAATAATTTCCACGATTTTATTTCAAAATAAAAGAAAAAAATATTCAAAAAATGAAAAATTGCATTCACGCGCTAAATTATATACATTTTATCCGCCCGCGTAGCCCGAATTTCCATCTTAATTTATTAACTTTGCGAATTAGAATAAATAACAGACAACATAAGTTGACAAAACATCAAAAAATATGATAGAACAGATAAACAGTCTTTTCGAAGAGATTAAAGGCACAACAGCAACAAATGCCGAAGAGCTCGAAGCACTCCGTCTGAAGTATCTGAGCAAGAAAGGTATAATCAACAACCTTATGGCACAGTTCCGCGAAGTGCCCGCCGAACAGAAAAGAGAGGTGGGCGTAAAGCTCAACGAGCTCAAGAACGCCATCCAGGAGCAGTTCAACGCCCTTAAGGAGCAAATAGAGAACAGAGAGGAGGAACAGTGCGAAATAGACCTCACACGTCCATCGTACCCCACCGTGCTCGGTACACGCCACCCCCTTTCAATTGTAAAGAACGAGATTATCGACATCTTTGCACGTCTGGGATTCTCAATCGCAAACGGAGTGGAGGTGGAAGACGACTGGCACGTATTCTCATCAATGAACTTTGCCGAAGACCACCCCGCACGCGACATGCAGGACACATTCTTCATCGAAGCTCACCCCGACATTATACTCCGTACACACACCAGTAGCGTACAGAGCCGCGTTATGGAGACAAGCCAGCCCCCAATCCGCATCATTGCACCGGGCCGCGTTTACCGTAACGAAGCCATAAGCTACCGCGCACACTGCTTCTTCCACCAGTTGGAAGGTCTTTACATCGACAAGAACGTATCGTTCACCGATTTGAAGCAAGTGCTGTTGCTTTTTGCACAGGAGATGTTCGGCAAGGACACAAAGATACGTCTGCGCCCATCATACTTCCCATTCACCGAGCCAAGTGCCGAGATGGACATCAGCTGCAACATCTGTGGTGGCAAGGGATGCCCATTCTGCAAGAACACAGGCTGGGTCGAGATTCTTGGTTGCGGTATGGTAGACCCCAACGTACTTGAACTCTGTGGCATCGACAGCAAAGAGTATTCAGGTTACGCATTCGGTATGGGTATAGAGCGTATCACCAACCTCAAATATCAGGTAAAGGACCTCCGTCTCTTCAGCGAGAACGACGTACGTTTCCTCAAACTCTTCGAGAGCGCGAACTAAGCCATGGCAACAACAATATACATGACTCGCCACGGCGAGACAATAGAAAACTCAAAAGGATTGTTCCAGGGACAGACACCCGGACACCTGTCGGAGCTCGGCATCGAGCAGGCACATTCCCTGCGCCCGCGCATTGCAGAACTTGAGTTCGACGTGGTGCTCTGCAGCGACCTGAAGCGTTGCCTCGACACCGCAGAGATAGCCCTCCAGGGCATTGACTGCACCTTTATAAAGGAACCCCTGTTGCGCGAACGCGACCTTGGAAACCTTGCCGGCACACCAATCAAAGGCGCAGTCTACAACGAAACCGTGGAGACCGAGGAATCGATGAAGGAACGTGCCCACAAATTCCTCGACAAAGTACGCAATGAATACCCTGGCAAAAAGATACTTGCCTTCAGCCACGGATTCTTCTGCCGCATAATGGAAGCCGAGATAAAAGGCGTAACCCACCGCGACGTAACGCTCTTCGGAAACTGCGAGATAAGAGAGTTTATAGTATAAGATAGACAGTTTTCCGCCATGCGCGGGAAACTGTTTTTTATATATAGAACAAGATGAAAAAATCCGAACTATATAAAAAAGCAATCGAATATTTTGCCGAGGCAATCCCCATTGCCGAGACGGAGCTGAACTATACCAACGCATTCGACCTGCTTGTTGCCGTAATACTCTCGGCACAATGCACCGACAAGCGCGTGAATATGGTTACCCCCGACCTGATTGCGCGTTACCCCGACGCTTGGGAGATGGCACAGGCGCATCCCGACGAGATATACAACTACATAAAGAGTGTATCATACCCCAACAACAAGGCAAAGCACCTTGTGGGAATGGCGCAGAAACTCTGCAGCGACTTTGGCGGCGAAGTACCCGACACACTGGAGGAGCTCACCACCCTGCCCGGCGTGGGACGCAAGACAGCAAATGTAATACTCTCGGTTGTATGGGACAGGAACGCCATGGCAGTGGACACACACGTATTCCGCGTAAGCCGTCGCATAGGGCTTGTACCACAGCGTTGCACCACCCCTTACAGCGTGGAGATGGAACTTATGAAGCACCTGCCGCAGGATATAATCCCCAAGGCACACCATTGGCTGATTCTGCACGGCAGATACATGTGCAAGGCACGCACCCCCGAATGTAACCGTTGCGGTTTGACCGAAGTATGCAGAGAATTCCAAAAAAAATCAAAAAAAACACTCTGAAGAATATTATTATTTAATAATAAGGTATTTTTTATTAAAAATCACTATCTTTGTAGGAGATAGGCTGTATAATCTGCAGCCAGACTGAAAAAAGAACTAAATCATTATTAACCAAATAAATTTTCAATCATGACAATTGACAATTTCAAGTTTGCCGGCAAAAAGGCAATCGTTCGTGTTGACTTCAACGTTCCCTTGAACGAAGAGGGTAAAATTACTGACGACACACGTATCCGCGGTGCTCTTCCCACATTGAAGAAGGTACTTGCTGACGGTGGTGCTCTCATCATTATGTCACACATGGGCAAGCCAAAGGGCAAGGTAAACGCAAAGTACTCTTTGAGCCAGATTGTTGACGCTGTTTCTGAGAAATTGGGCGTTGCCGTTCAGTTCGCTCCCGACTGTGCAAAGGCAGCTGAGGCTGCTGCAGCTCTCAAGGCAGGCGAAGTTCTTATGCTCGAGAACCTCCGTTTCTATCCCGAGGAGGAGGGCAAGCCAGTAGGTATCGACAAGGAAGATCCTGCATACAACGACGCAAAGAAGGCTATGAAGGAGTCACAGAAGGAGTTCTCAAAGACTCTCGCTTCTTACGCAGACT
>CAJGDP010000015.1 GCA_904502235.1 uncultured Bacteroidaceae bacterium | reverse complement strand
TTCTCCTCATTGACAATCTCAGCACCTTCAGCAGTGAGAATGCCCTTGAACTTCTCTACCGCTTCCTTCATCTGAGCATCAGACAAAACGGGAGTTAAAATGAAAACGGTTTCGTATTGATTCATTTTTAATTAATAAATAGGTTAAACAATCGTTTTTACTAAACGCGGGTGCAAAGATATACATAATTTTCGAAATGCCAAAGAATTACTGCAAGTTTTGACAGCCAAGCCATAAGCAATCTGCCTATTTTACTGTTATCACTGCATAAATCAGTGCTTTTTCAAACAAAAAAAGTACTTTTCCACAAAAAAATTTCATTCTCTAAATATTTATGTGTTTCTTTGCAAACAGGAAATAACTAAAAAACAACATATAATATTATGGCAAGCAAAATCAAACTCGCAGGAATCGTCATCTTTATCATTGGCGCAATCCTTATTATCCTCAGCCACTTTTTGGGATGGAACAATTTCAATTTTGTAAATTTGGGTTCAATTGCACTTATGATTGCAGGTCTTATCACTTACATCATTGGAGGTAAAAAGGTTCTCGAGGAAAAATAACCTGAGATTTGCAGAGGGAAATACAAAAAGAATGGACTGAAAAACAGTCCATTCTTTTTTTGTACCCGATACAGCCTGATTACGCTTCCACACCCGGCGCAATGAGTTTGTATCCCTTACCGTGGATATTGATAATCTCGATAGAGTCATCGGCTTTCAGATGTTTGCGCAATTTAGTGATATACACATCCATACTGCGGGCATTGAAGTAATTGTCATCGCTCCACACAGTCTTAAGAGCAAAGTCGCGCTGCAATATCTCGTTCTGGTGAGCGCACAGCAGAGCCAACAAATCCGATTCCTTTGTTGTAAGTTTTGTCTGCTGACCATCCATTGTGAGCACCTGCTTCTGTGTATCAAACATAAAGCGACCGATCTTATACATGGTATTCTCCTTGTTCTTCTTACCACATACACGACGCAACACAGTCTCGATGCGCACCACAAGTACCTCCATACTGAAAGGCTTTGTTATATAATCGTCGGCACCAATCTTGAAGCCTTCTAGAATATCCTCGTTCAATGTCTTTGCAGTCAAGAATATGATAGGTATCTCCTTATTCGCCTGACGTATCTCCTGAGCCAAAGTAAAACCATCCTTTACAGGCATCATTACATCAAGTACACAAATATCGAATTTGCCTTTCATGAAAGCCTCGTAACCGGCTTCGCCATCGGGGCAAAGTTCGGCATAATAACCTTTTGCCTGAAGGTATTCACGCAAGAGCATACCCAGATTCTCGTCATCCTCGCATAGCAAAATTCTCTGTTTCTCGTCCATAATCATTTATTTTAAAGGTAATACAATTACAAATGTTGTTCCGACACCAAGCTCACTCTCGGCGCGTATCGAACCACGGTGTGCCTTCACCATCTGCTTCACATAAGCCAATCCAAGACCAAAGCCCTTGACATTATGCACATTTCCGGTCTGCACACGGTAGAACTTATCAAAAATCTTTTTAAGATTCTCCTTACTTACACCCATACCGTTATCCTTGATAGAGAGCACAAAGTTGTCCCCGACATTCTTGGTGCGCACCTCCAGCGACAACGGCACATCGTGTCGCTTATATTTCATGGCGTTATCCATAAGATTGAACACCACATTGGTGAAGTGCATCTCATCCACATATATGAATGGATCGTTTGCCTCGAATTCAGAAGTTATCGCTCCGCCATTCTGCTCAACCTTTACCGCAAATGTGTTTATTATACCCATCAGCAATTCATGGGCATCGAGTTCCTTCATCTTTAATGCAGCGGTATTCTTGTCGTCAAACATAGACATCTGCAACACCTTGTCCACCTGGAAACGCAACCTCTTGGTTTCGCTCGATATCACACCCGACAGTTTACCGAACATCTCGGGCGACTTTGCAACCGTCTGGTCCTGCAGCATCTGAGCGGCAAGCGATATTGTGGATATCGGTGTCTTGAACTCATGCGTCATGTTATTTATAAAGTCGTTCTTCATCTTGGTAAACTTCTTGTGCCTTACCACCATATAGAGCGTAATCACAAATGTTATTAACAAAACCAATGTGAACAATATGGAAGGAAGCATAAATTTAACCGAACCATAAATATAATTGTTCAGCACCTTAGATGGAAAAACAACTTCAAGCACAGCCACGCGTGTGGGTGGATCGTTCTTAAACAGAGTCTCAGTATATTTGATGCCTTTTCTGTCGGTTTTAAAATCCGGACAACGATATACCTCGGCTCCGTTACCTGCCAGAACCCTGAAATGATAAGGCATATCAATTCCATTATTCTCCAGCTCCATTTTTATCGCCTTGTCGAGAATCTCAAAATCTATTCTGGCCTTCAGAGGCTTGTCGCTTGCCTGATAGAGCATATTGTATATAACCTCATCGAGTACGGCACGCTGGTACTTGTATCTCATGCGCAGAACATCAAGTGCAAGCCTCTGCGCCTCCTCAACCGACAGGTTCTTTTCACCATTCAGGCTCTTGTTCTCAAAATGCGGGGGATTGAGAACAAATGTCTTGAACTCGAATTTCGACACCACATCACCGGTCTCGGACGATGTCACATAACTGTGTTCGAACTTTATACCGTTATCGTTCAACTGACCGCGCAAGATATCCCTGCGCACATCCTTTGAAAGATATTCACGCATCTCTTCGAGTTCAAGGTCGTAAGCCACCTGATAAAGCGCGCGCTTCACTCCCTCCTCGAAATGCCCCTTTCGCATCCCCACCATTGCATCGATGTACGATACCTGCATAAACAACAATGCAAAGCAACATACACCCATCACAACGCCAACTATCAATATCGCATTCTTTTTCATGCAACAAATATAACCACTACCTCAAAAGAAACATAATTTACGCAAGACTTTTATTAACAATTTCCTTTTAATTAACAAATACATATTTTATAATTAACAAAACAACAAGTTAAATTCCACAAAGACAGCTATTTTACAAAAAACGCACAATCCTTTAACATAAGAAAAGGCGGAACCGTAAAGATTCCGCCCCTCCACTAAATTCATTGTTATTATTCCTCGTCTTTCACAGCGAGTTCTTCAACAAGTTTGTTCTGGACATCGCCCGGAACAAGTTCATATGTCGAAGGCGACATAATGAACGATGCACGTCCACCGGTAAGTGAACTCAATGTTGTAGAGTAAGAAGCCATCTCCTTCAAAGGAACCTTGGCTGCGAGTTTCTCGTAACCGTTCTCACTCTCCATACCCATAATCATACCACGACGACCCTGGATATCACTCATAACATCACCCATCTTATCTGATGGAACGAATACCTCTACATCATAAACAGGCTCAAGAATCTTTGGACCGGCCTCGCGGAACGCAGCACTGAAGGCATTGCGACCTGCAAGCATGAATGAGAGTTCGTTAGAATCAACCGGGTGCATCTTACCATCATAAACAATCACACGTACATCGCGTGCATAAGAACCTGTAAGCGGACCGCGCTCCATACGCTCCATAACACCCTTGAGAATTGCAGGCATGAAACGTGCATCGATGCTACCACCTACAATACTGTTCACGAACACAAGTTTACCACCCCATTCGAGTGTAACTTCCTCTACACCCTTGGCATTGATCTTGAACTCCTGACCACCGAAACGATAAACCTCCTGCAATGGCTTGCCATCCTCGTAAGGCTCTACAATCATATGTACCTCACCGAACTGACCGGCACCACCCGACTGTTTCTTATGACGATAATCGGCACGTGCTGCCTTTGTGATAGTCTCGCGATAAGGGATCTTTGGCTCATCATATTTAACCTGAACCTTTTCAACATGCTCAAGACGCCATTTCAATGTACGCAAGTGGAATTCACCCTGACCATAGACAATTGTCTGGCGGAGCTCCTTAGACTGCTCGATGCGCCATGTAGGATCCTCCTCGTGCATACGGTTAAGCACCTGCATCATCTTCTCGATTTCAGACTCGTTCACAGGCTTGATAGCACGTGAATATTTCGAAGCAGGATACTTCACCAAAGCAAACTTATTGTTCGCATCCTTTGCATTGAGAGTATTTCCAATCTTGATATCCTTGAGTTTTACTGTACATCCAAGGTCACCCGCCTTCAATTCATCCACAGCCACACGGTTTGCACCGGCACTGCAGTACAACTGCGCGATACGCTCCTTTGAGCCACGATCGGCATTCACCAAGTCATCACCGGCCTTAAGAGTACCACTCATAACCTTGAAGTAGTTAACCTCACCGATATGTGGTTCCACAGATGTCTTATAGAAGAATACCGATGTAGGAGCCTCGCTGTCATAAGGAACAGTTTCACCATCTGCATTCACAGGTTGTGGCATATCGTTGATTTCAGGAGCCACATTTGCCAAGAACTCGAGCAGGCGACTTACAGCCACGTCGGTAGCAGCAGAACAGCAGAGAACAGGATAAACACTGTCAGTCTCAAGACCCATACGTGCACCCATACGGATTTCGTCGGTTGTAAGTTCCTCAGATTCAAAGAACTTGTCCATCAAACCCTCCTCGTTCTCGGCAGCCTTCTCAACAAGTTCCATGTGAAGAGCCTTTGCCTTGTCATACTCTTCGGCAGGGATATCCTCAACCAAAGGAGGCTGACCTTCACCTGTAAAAGTAAGTTTCTTCATCAGAAGAACGTCGATGATAGTGCTGAAGCCGGGACCTGCATTCAATGGATACTGAACAGGAACAACCTTTGAGCCATAGATCGACTGCAACTGCTCGATTACTGTATCATAGTCGCACTTTTCGTTATCAACCTGGTTGACAACAAACATCATAGGCTTCTTCATTTTCTTGATATAGCGGTAGCAGTTCTGTGTACCCACCTCTACACCATACTGACCGTTGATTACCATCATAGCCAAATCGGCAACAGTCATCGCACTGACCATACTGCCTGCAAAGTCATCGGCACCCGGACAATCTATAAGGTTCAGTTTCTTTCCGGCCTGCTCAATCTGGAATACAGTCGAAAACACCGAATAGCCATACTCCTGTTCAACAGGGAAGTAATCACTAACGGTGTTCTTTGCTTCAATTGTACCTCTACGTTTGATAACTCCACCCTCATAGAGCATAGCCTCTGTGAGAGTGGTTTTTCCAGAGCCGGAACATCCTACAATCGCAATGTTCTTGATTTCGTTAGTCTGATAAGTTTTCATACTATTTTTGTTTTAAATAAGGAAGAGAGAGTGGATAAAAACAAATAATCATCATCATTAACGACAGTCTTTACCTGCATCAACACCATTCTCAAATCCCAATGGTTAGTTAAAGTTTTAAAAGTGTTGGCAATGTAGGAATTTTTAAAAACAAAAGCAAATGTAAAAGGAATGTTTTTTAACTTAATAAGAAAAAAACTATCTTTACAACAAAATTTAACAGAAAATGGCAGGCATTTATATACATATACCCTTCTGCAAGCAACGGTGCAACTACTGCGCATTCTACTCTTCCACCTTATATAATATAAGGGAAGAGTATACCGATGCCGTATGCAAAGAACTCGGAATGCGAAAGGAGTATATCAAAGACGAAGAGATAAGAACGATATACTTTGGTGGCGGAACACCCTCCACCCTTCCCATACCCCTGTTGCAGAAGATATGCGATACCATATATTCCAATTACAACGTATGCAATGATGCCGAAGTAACCATAGAATGCAACCCCGACGACCTTACGACAGAATTCCTTGCCGAACTCCGCAAACTCCCATTCAACAGAATAAGCATGGGAGTACAGAGTTTCAACAACGCACAGCTCAAGCGTCTGGGCCGCAGACACAATGCCGAAAAAGCACACCAGGCAATCAAAAACTCACGAGAAGCAGGCTACAGCAATATAAGCATCGACCTTATGTTCGCGCTCCCCGGTTCCACTTTAGAAGAGTGGGAACAGACAATAAGCGAAGCAATCTCGCTGAAGCCCGAACACATTTCGGCATATAACCTGATGTACGAAGAGGACACCCCCTTGCTTCGCGCCTTGCAACGTGGAGATTTTGAAGAACTCAGCGAAGAGGAGAACGTAGAGCAGTTCCAAATGCTGATAACAAAGATGAAAGAAGCAGGCTACCGCCATTACGAGATTTCCAACTTCGCCATTCCAGGACACGAAAGTCGCCACAACAGCAGCTATTGGAACGACACCGCATACATTGGTTGCGGAGCCGCAGCCCACTCATACAACGGCACATCGCGCGAATGGAACATCTCCGACATCAAAGAGTATATAAAAGGAATAGAAAACAGTGAGCGCAACTACGAGATAGAACATCTAACCGAAGAGGAACGCTATAACGACACAATCCTCACGCGCCTACGCACAGCCGACGGCATCCCACTCAACTGGATGAAAGAAAAGTTCAGCGAAAAACTGAACCGCTATATGCTTGCCACCGCACAGAAACACATTGAATGCGGCAATCTGAAAAAAACTGACGAAACGCTCTCCCTGACCGAGAAAGGCATTTTCATCAGCGATGCAGTTATAAGGGATTTGATTTTTGCGGAATAATAAAACACAAGAAACAGTGCCGTCGGCACTGTTTCTTCTTTATACCATACTTTTATAAAATCCTCTTATAGCATAATTCAAATAATAATATACCGATTTAAGCACACTCAAATGCTCTATATCACGATATATACGCCACTGCCACGACAACAGCGCCATCTTACGTGATGAAACGGAATCGTCAGAAACACGATAAAGCGCAACAACCTTACCGGTATTGCGTGCTATAAAGCCACGTTTCAGAATCGAAAGCCACATAGCATAATCCTCGTGTCGCACCATTGAAAAATACACCTTTCCAACACGCTCCACATCATACATGGCAGTGACATTACCAATAACATTACCGAGCAACAATTTTCTGTAAGTTGTAATCTTACGCGCCTTCACCACACGTTCCTCTCGATTCGACTCTTCATCAACCTTTTCATAATCAGAAAAGACAACACCAATTTTTCTCGACTCATTAAAGAACGGCAACTGATGCTCCAGTTTATCGGGCAACCAGACATCATCGCTGTCGAGAAATGCTATATATCGTCCATTGGCAAGACTTACAGCCATATTACGCGGAGTCGCAGGATATCCGGTAGGAGTTGGATTGTCATAAACCCTTATTCGGCAATCTTCAGCCGCAAGCCTATTTGCAATTTCCAGAGAGTCATCGGTTGAATTATCATTCACAACCAATAACTCCCAATTGCCGTAGGTCTGCGACATCACTGAGCGTATCGCCTCCTCAAGGTATTTAGCTGCATTATGCACAGGCATAACAACCGAAACCAACTCACCCATCACCTATTATTTCCTTTTATTGAACAGATACTGTTTCAGTTTTCCGAAAGCCTTCAATGAACGCTTGAAATCGGAAAAATCGGTTAAACCGACACGAATACGATGGAGTATATATCTTGGACGAAGATAATATTTCTTGCGTGCCATATTACAGAAATCCACCATCTCCTGCGCCGACAGATGTGGCATTGAAAGAACTGTATTATGAGTACCGTCAGGCAGACAATACTTTTCATAATCAAGTTCTATATAACCATTCTCATACGCCCAGTCATAAGCCTCAGTTCCGGGATAAGGAATCAACGGGAAGAACTGTGCCGTATCGGTATTCAATTTGAGAGCCAACTCCAAAGTCTGTTGCATTGTCTCTTTTGTCTCACCATTATTTCCCACCATATAGCAGGCATGAATCAAGAGACCTGCCTTTTTGGCATTTGCGACATAAGAATAGAACTGCTCAACCTTTGTACCCTTCTTGATATTGTCAAGAATCTGTTGGCTACCCGACTCAATTCCAGGAATAATAAGACGACATCCGGCCTTCTTCATAGCCTTCATTGTCTCAAGGTCAAGATTCACACGGGCATTACATAGCCAACGGAGTCGTTTGTTCAGTTTACGTTCAACGAGCAACGAACAAACCTCAAGCACCCTTTTCTTGTTTGCTGTAAACGTATCATCTTCTATGACCACTTCCTTTACCTCCGGAAAATTCTTTGCAATATACTCAAACTCCGCAACTACATTCGCCGCTGTACGCGCACGGAATGCATGACCATGCATAGTCTGAGGATATACACAGAAATTACAACGGAAAGGACATCCACGACCTGTAAATATCTGAATTGAGGGATATGTCGCCGCGGCAAAGAAGTAATCTCTAGGGTCAAGGTACTTATGAATGAATTCCGACGCAAAAGGTATTTCGTCAAGTTCCTTCATTGCCGGCATGAGAGCAGTACGTTTGCAACCGTCGGCACCATTAACACAAAGACCACGTACCTGAGCAATATCCGTACCATCCTTGATTGCATTCGCCAATTCAAGCACTATATTGTCGTACTCACCTATAGCAACAGCATCAATTGCCGAAGAATAACCGAGTGTCTCCTCGGGACGAGCCGAAGGATGTGTTCCGACCAATAAAGCAAAAGCTTCCGGATATAGCTTTTTAACTGCTGATGCGAAAGCCACATCACTCTTTATTGACGGAGTGCTGGTTCCGTATACAAACAGTTTCGCATCCGACGCGTTCTGCTCTATGTAAGCCAATGACTGCACCTCATCCATCTGCTTTGCAGGTGCATCAAGAAAACAGATATCATAACCCGCCTTTTCGCAATAAGCTGCAGCATATATAAGCCATAGAGGATAATATAAAGCACCACTCTTTGTAATGGCCGGACTACGCGATTCTCGCGAAAACTTACCGAACTCAGCCTTAAAAGGAGGATTTATAAAACATATTTTCATACAATCAAAAGTCTTAATCAATAATTAAGCACAAAGATAGCACAAAAACGTAAAACACAAAGTAAACTTTGATGTTTTACGTTTTTTCAATGTGTTTTTTGAATCAGCTTGCTCAAAACAAACTTCTGAGCATAAGATGCCATGCAAGATATGCCCTATAACTCAATTTGTAGTAAAGACTGTTTGTACTTTTTCCTCCGGCAAAAGAGACTGTATTGGAATGACGACGATAAAGTTGCATCACCTCAGATGTATATCCACACTTGAAATGCATCTGAGCAAACAGGCACAGCCACAAATCGTGTGCAGCCACCTTGTCGGGGAAAGGTAAAGAAGCCTCAAGCACCTTACGCTTGAAAGCCATGCAACTGCCAAGCCATGAGTTCACCACAAAATTACCCCATACCGATTTCTTTTGAGGGAACTCATCACAATAATATTTTTCTTTTGTGACATTCAGGTTCTCATCAACAAGAGCACAGTTACATTCAACAACATCATAATTACCTTGTTGCATGAAATCGACCATCTTTTCAAGTTTACCCGGCAGCCAAACATCATCCTGATCGGCAAGGAAAAGAATTTCACCTTTGGATTTCAACAAGGCATTTTCAAAATTATGTGTCACACCTTTCTTCAACTCATTGTAGAAGAATTTTATTCTTTTGTCGTTGTAAGAGCTGATAATCTCTGCCGTAGCATCAGATGAATGGTCGTCAGAAATCACCAATTCATCATCAGCACCCAGTTGACACAATATACTGTCTATTTGCTCCCTTATATATTTTTGACCATTATATGTGGCCATGCAAACTGAAATCATAGTATTATTATTGATAAAATTTTCATTTTGTTGCAACGCCCCCTATATACCTAATAAAAATTTGGAAATATATTTATTCTTTTCAACCCGTTTAGCAAATTTATATATAATCCACATCTGTAGCAATGCAAATATTATTGATAAAATATCCAAAATCAAAGGATTTGTTACATTGAATCCAATAAAAGATAAAAAGCGTAATGTAAATCCATTAATAACAGTTGTCATTGTATAAAAGACTAGTGTATATCTACCATATTTTGAAAATTTCTGCACAATTGGGTGAGAATCAAAATGAGATGCTATCAAGAATATGAATGTAGAACCAGCGATACCTATCAGAAGTCTGATAAAAAAAGAAATTATCATACCTTTATTAATGTTTGATATATCAAAAGGCGACAGATATACAGTATGCTCGAGTCCCCAATAGAATATATAAATGAGCACAAAAACACTACCAAATAACACAGAATATCCAACATTCATTTTATTAATAAATTTCCTCAGCAGCACCCCATATATAAGAAATGGGAACATAAAATTCGTGAGAGATGTCTTAAAGACAGGAACTGCAATCACAAATAAAAGAGAAGAAACAATAAGTGCTACGTCGTTTTTGAATAAAAAAGAAAATAACCTGAAAACCACCAACGAACAGAAGAGTGCCGACAAATACCAATATCGTATAAAGAAATCACCAATAGACGGAATACTTACTGTAAAGACACTGTATATAAGTATCCAAATGAGCATCGGAACAATCAACCTTAAAAATCTGCCATATATATAGTCTGTTATTGGAATCTCCCTTATTTTTTTAAAATTCAGAACAAATCCACTTGCTATCATAAACAAAGGCATATGGATAGAGACAAAAAAATCGTTAGGGATTACCTTCTCCGGAAATGTCTGACAAGATAAACTTTGAGCACAATGTCCTATCGTTACAATGAACATTGCAAAAACCTTTATAAAATCAATATATGCTATACGTTTGTCCCCCATTACAAACTTCTGTTTATTTAAATTAATAATACGTTAAATAATATTAACGTTTAATCATTGAACGCAACAAATCTATTGCCAACTTAAAATCCGGGTGAGTTCGAAAAAGCAATACAGCAACAATCGTACCTACGAACAAAGATATCAAGACTTTTACAACAATCGGCAATACAGGAACGACATTTCCTGCCAGCATTGAAAATACGACAATTATCAATAGACGTATGAATATAGGCAACAAATCCTTGAATTGCTCCTTCAAGCTATAATTTATAGGCTTTCCACAATAATATAAGTTCAAGAAAAGCAATAACACCGAATATATTGTCAAACCAAAAACAAATACTGCTATCTCAAAATTTATTGTAATCAATAATATAACAACCATTATGGAACGACGAGCGATTTCCAGACCTAGTATTGTTTTGGAATCACCCTTTACCATAAGAATATTCTGATTAATACAATGCAGAGGAAAAAGGATTCCATTTATTCCTATAAGCAAGAAGAACGTACCGGCAGTTCTCCATGTAGGACTTCCCAGCAATAGTTCAAACAAATTTGGCGAACTGCCCATCAATAATGCCATAATCGTTCCAACAAAAATCAATGCTATAGCAATAATCCTTTTATACCCGCCCTTAATATCACCAGTTTCATTATTGATTTTAGCAAGAAATGGATACGTTACAGATTGAATGACCTGAGTTGTGGTTTGTGAGCCCAAATTCTTTATTCTGTCGGCTTGAGAATAATAGCCCAATTCTGCCGTGGAGTAAGCCTTGCCTATAACAAGAGAATATATATTGTTGAATATGGTACCAATAACTGCTGACAACATTATGTTTTTCGAGAAAGAGAAATACTTTTTAAACGACACAAAAGATACTTTCATAACAGGTACAAAATCAGTTGTCAGCCAAAGGAGCAGCATCTTAAAAAAGTATATGAGCAGATTCTGTATCACTAAAGCCCATACATTCTTATACTTGTATGCCAAATATATTGCGACTAAGCTAGAGATTAAAGTTGCAGCCAAAGATATAAAACATAATTTCTTGAATTTTAGATCTCTCTGCATTTTCGTCGTTTGAACCAACGACAATGCATTCAACGGCAACACCAAGAAGGTAATCTTACACACATCATTCAGTATCGGTTCATTATAAAACCGCGCAATATATCCCGAAGAGAAATACAAAAGTACATATAGTAGTATCGAAATGAAAACATTGAAAAAAAGGACTGTAGAATAATCTACCCTTGTAACTTCCTTTTCCCTAATAAGTGCTTGCCCGAACCCCGAATCAATTATTACATTAGCTAATGTTGTAAAAACAACCACCATACCAATTATACCATAGTCGTCCGGAGTCAAAGAACGTGCCAGTAAAAAGGTACTTATCAGCTGAATACCTGAAACAGATACAAGTTCCAAGTATTTCCACATTACATTATTTGCAATCTGTTTACCGACCCCCATTATTCTCCCATTTGTTTGGCAATAGCATCTTCCTTATCCATAAACCAACTATTACCCATTTCTACACCCTTAATTAAGACCTTAGCCGGATTTCCTGATATAAGCAAGTTCTTACCTTCATTTGTAAAATCGCCGCTCACTTTAGATATACATGACACCACACAACCATCCGGCAATACAGTTCCCTTTCCTATCGTAGTACCATTACCAACGAAGACATTGTTACCGATAGTTACCGGTTTCAAACGTGGGTAGTGCTTATCCTTCTCAATATTATACAAAAAATGGAAATCCGTATCAAATATCTGGCTATTCCATGACATTCTAAAATCATTACCTATAGTTATTGCCTTATGACAAACGACCTTGCTATTACCCCCGAATCCTACACGTTCACCAACAGACAACTCAGCTCCTTGACGTACAACCACTTTCACTCCCGGATGCATCTTCATATTCCCGGCTACTGTAAACGTACCCATATTGTTGAATACCGTCTTTTCAGCATTAGTTTCAAAATCACCAATTCTTATAACACCTATAGAAACCATTCCTGTATGCACACTCTTGGACAAAATGATTTTTCCGACATTTTTGATTTTTGTATTATACGAAACCAAAAACGGTATTTTAATGGCCTGTCCAAACGGCAAAGCCTTAAAATTGAACCAGAATGTCTTTATCCAATTTATATTCCAGAAGAACACTTTCATCATCGATAAAGAATAGCGTTCTTCAGAACTCATATTTTTTACAAATCCACCTAAAAATCCCATATTAAAAACAATTAAAACTTACGTATTTACAACAGTTACTTTCATTTTCTACCGGCAATAACCCTTAACACTGATGGAACATATCGATTCATCAGATAGAACACCGACAACAATAGCGACACACATGCCACAATAGCTGACAGATAAAGAAAAACAAAGCCCGTAGCTGTTGCCGGCGTGCTAATCATATAAAGTACCTTTAGCACCTCATTATAAATAAGGTAATGCGATATGTATATAAAGAAACTCGACGATGACAAGAACTTATTGGGTTTACAGATGGATTTCCTTATTAGCAATGCAGCCACATTATATGCAAATATAAGACCAACAAATATATTCATCAATTTTAAGATTGCACAATATTCCGGTTTAACATAAGCACAGATCATATATGCAATGGCAAGAGCAAAATATCCAAAATACGATATATGGGAAAAGCGTCCAAACTCAGCCATCATATCCTTTTTATGCACGCTCATATATGCGCCCCACATAAAAAACGCATATGCAGTAATGAGTTGTGATGCATGTCCCCATTTATAAAAATCGGCAACAAACCACAACACAAGCATTGCTACAACTGCCGGAACACGTATTTTCTTTACAATCCAATAGACGATTGGGGATGTAAGCACAACAATTATTAAATCGCGGATAAACCATAAAGGAGAATTGACAGGATATATATGTCCTGCGCCTACACTTGCTGTAGGAATAATTCCCTGTGAATTATCAAAGAAAGAGAACAAGAGTGCTTTCAATGAAAAATCCGGTTCTATGCTATTCAAGCCAGATGTCAGGGATGCAAAACAAGGCATTGATTTGAAAAGTATCCACGCAAGCGCAAGAACATTCCAAACGACATAAGGTATAACAAGTGAACGGAAACGGTTCTTAAGTTTCTTTTTATATACAGCAGATGTAAAATCTACACCATAGAAGAACACATATCCCGAAATAAAATAATATATAGGAACACTCTGTGCCCTTATAAAAGCAGATATAAAATTAAACAAGAACTCAACAGCAGGCATTGACATTGTATTTATAGCCTCACCCTTAACATAGAAAGTCTGTGGCGAGACAACATGTACCGCCAATACAGCTATAGCCAAAGGGAAACGTAACAAGTCAAGACTTTGCGAACGTAAATCTGCCTGTTTTTTATTTTGTACTGCCATTATAATAAACGTTATTACGAATTCTTGATGTTGCTTTCACTGAATATTTTTCTTCATAGACGGTTCTTGCATTATCAGTCAATTCTTTTCTCAAGCTCTCACTGCTTATGACTTTATCAATAGCCATAGCAAAATCCTGTGGCGTATCGGCAATCATACAAGACGTTTCATTTTCAAACGACAAACCTTCAACTCCTACTGATGTTGTAATCATAGGCATGCCCATTGCTGCTGCCTCCAGAATCTTCATTCTCATTCCACTACCCGAAAGTATTGGAATAATCATAATGCTTCCCTTTGCTGCATCGGCAAGGTTCTCCACAAACCCTAGACGGTTGACCTTTATATTTTCAGCAATCCCCTCAACTTCGGCAGGCCATCCACCTCCTATTATATCCACCGAAGAGACTGCTTTATTTTTCCAATCTATCAGTGGAGTCACATTCTTTAGGAACCATTCCATACCTTCCTTGTTAGGTGTGTGTCCATAACCGCCAAGAAAGACAATTCTGCCATTCCAACCATCATAGTCCATCGTTTGCGCATTAACCGATGCGGGAGAGACCATAATAGGAACATTAACACCTACCGACTGCAACTCCTTACGGTCAACATCAGTCAAAGTTACAACTATATCATAGCAATTAAGGTCGTCTATTTCCCTACGATACATCTGCTCCATATATTCAATCTCATGAGGCAACATCTTAATGTCTGCCAACAAACGGCGATTGCGTATATAACGTATCTCGTGGTGAATAAACACCTTGCGTACATTATCCGGCAGTTTATGTACAAAATTCAAATAAGGATAAAACTCCACCTGGATAACATCGGCTTTTTTTTCAGAAAGCACATTCCTGACAAAACGGGCGAATCTGTTATCTACCGAGTAGCCATAAGGAGTAAGCATCCATTCCACCATAAAGCGGTCGCTGTTTTTCAAGAGTTTTTTCTTTAACGCACGCTTAATCTTTGATGCAAAGAAGCGTGGGTCCACCAACTGACTATAGAATCTGTAAGGACGAAAATCCACCTCAGGCCAACGTCTCTTCAATTCAGCCATAGCCCCCATGGAATTCATTCCATTTTCAGGGAAGACAACCGTTATATTATGTTCATGCCGCAAACTGTCAATCATATTATATTGAGCCTGCGCACCACCGGAATCCAAAGGATATGGTAATATTATTGTAAGAATAACGATATTCATACTATTATATTTTTTAAGTAAAAGGAGTATCCCAGCAACAACGATAATTTAGTTTTTGAGTACGCTCCCCTATTTTTTTTGCCGGCACTCCGCCAACAATCTCATAATCCGCCACGTCTTTATTCACAACAGCTCCGGCACACACCACAGCACCTTTGCCAATTGTTACGCCCTGCAGGATTGTAGCTCCAACCCCAATCCAAGCATAATCTTTTATAATAATGGGTTTAAAGACTCCTGTGAAATTTTCAGACATATGATCGTGTCCACCTGTCATAATATTTACATTATGAGAAACCGAAACACTTGAACCTATCATTATATCGCCACGTGCATCAAGCACGACTCCTCTGTTAATATGACTATAATCACCTATCGTCAAACGGTTAGGGCTTTGTATATACACATTCTTCATTATAAATGTCCCCTTACCGATTTTTGAACGCACCAACTTCAAATATGCGCGTCTTATACTCCAAAAATGCACATGTGGCATACAGCTATTAAGCAGAAACTCCATAAAAAAAGCACGTACCCAACTATAAAGAGCCGAATTCACGAATGCATACAAAATACAATTATATAGAAAATAAATGAATTTCTTAAGGCAGAAGCTTCCACCGCTTGTTATCTTGTAATTATACCAACGGCTCATATAAGGTCGGTCAGAAACACCCTCTTTCAAAAATGCTTGAACAGCTACATCAACCTTTCTGAAAGTGCAAGCATCCTTATACATTCGGTGTATCATTTCCCAATCAAGAGAGTATCCCAACTCTTTTTTTAATGAAAGATTGAATTTATGTTTTTGCTGAACGGCTGTTCTCACAAAAGATGAACCATGACGATATACCGGAAAATATTCCATTCGAGATATATCTGATGGTGCAGTCAACAAAAGACGTGCAATGCCGTTGACCTCTATACTATCACCATAGACAACATCTATACCTTCATACAAATCACTGGCAAAGACACGCTCAAGCACAGTGTCATCAACAAAGACATCACCACTGTTAAGGAATGTAATCCATTCACCGGTTGCCCTATCTATTCCCTTGTTCATGGCATCATAAATACCGCCATCCGGTTCAGAACATTTATATGAGATGCTCTCGGAATATGAATTTACAACTTCCCAAGTGCCATCAGTACTACCACCATCAATGACGATAAGTTCCTTGTTATTCCAAGACTGTGCAACAAAACTATCAAGAGTATCCTTAATACCTGATACATTATTATATACAACAGTAATTACCGTTATTTTATTTTTTTGCTCTGCAATATTCATATAATAACATCAAAACAGTTCCTTCTTGTTTATCATATATATTGTATATCTCTCTTCATATGATTTTGCCCCAAAGAGAATATTGTCGTATTCCATTTTCGGTTCATTTGTCATTGAATGTATTTTAAGAACACCATAACACAACAAAAACATGGCATAAAGCATCCTGTTTCCCTTATACACGAAACATTTGAGCAAATCGCACCATAATATCCAATATGAAAACACAAACAACAGGGCAATTCTTCGGCTTGCAACCTCAAATTCACGGAACAGGGCAAATGAAAGGAAATAAAGCAAAAATGCATTGATAAACAACACATTTTCCTTATTTATAGAAACCAACTTATCATAATAGCATATAATCAAGATGCCGGTAAACAGACGTTCCAGAAAACCTACAGAAAGAAATCCCTTAATTGCAGTCATCTCTCCTTCGATATAATTACGCACCAGCTCTACAAAAAATTCACCAAAGAACGAAGCTACATACAACAACAACGGACCTATAAAATTGACCTGCGCTAACAAAAACAGTGCTGAAAATATAAATACCGCTATATATATCCAACGTGGCAAATGTTTATGCAGAAAGAAATATAGTGGGATAAAGATTACTGCAGATACATGTATCGACATCGCCAACACACACAAAGCGAAATAAGGCAATGCTTTACGTTCTTTTAGAAAATCCAAAGCATTTAAGCAGATGAACAATGATATTGAGTTGCGCAGAAGATTAATCTCAAGTCCATATCCGGACATTGAAACAAAAACCATAAATGCAAAAGGCAGATTATCTATTCTCTTGCGAAAGAAGTTATACAGCAAACCACATTGCAATAAACAGCATACAAAAACAAAGAAATGATAATTGGGATATATGAATTTACACAATGCCTGCAGGAAATTGAATCCCGGTTCAAGATCGGAACCGGCAACAAAAGACAAGACATTATCGGCATTGTCGCTATACATATTATCAAATACCGGATAATATATCAGCCAGTCATCGCCAACAAAACCTCTGAAACCAAAGAAGAAGACAAACAGCAGAACAGAAACTGCTTTTATCCACATTTTGCCTGTTTCGTTTGCATAGCTATACAATAGTGCCATTGAGGCGTATATAAAAAAAACTATTATATATGCAATCGAAAACATGTTATTCGTAAGTTACAGTTATTAATGATATGATTCTGTACATATCAAGAAGAGATAAAATCACTTCTTTTTCTTTCTATTGGCAATAAAAGATTTATACATATCTTTCAAATAGATCGACCATGCAGCACCCAGAGCAAATCCCAAGAAGCAGAAAATCAGCAATTTAGTGAAACCGGACATTCCGGTATGTTCTATAGAAACAACTGCCGGCTGTATTGTCATAAAGGCTGGTGTACGTTCCTGCAAACGCTGACGTGCAATCTGCAACTGTTGTGAAACACTTGCATACAAATTAGACTTCAACTGCATTTCATTCTCAAGATTTTCAAGACGTGCCCTCTGGCTTGCCTTTACTACATTCATATTAGCATCAGCGAATTTTGCATATTCAGCCTGTATATCGTAATACTCTTTTTGCGCCTGATTATACATTTCTGTTATAAACTCCAAATCATGACGCGCCTTTCTAGTACGATAATCTATTATATACTCCTGAAGTCGTGCAGTAACAGTGTCTGCCATTGTCGCAGCAATTACATTATCAATATCAATAACAGAAACCGTTATTAGATTTGTGCGCTGATCCACCACACACTGAATATTGCGACGCATGAGTTTACATATGTTATACTGCTCCTTTGTGAGATGAAAGGGATTCAATCCACCGGTACTTACCTCTTCCTTTTTAAAAAGCATAATAAACTTGGCAAGCCATATCTTTGGATATGACGACAGACTGGGTTTATAATCGTTTTTGAGATGATTATAGTAAGTCTGGGTTTTACTGCCATCCTTCAACACAACGGGCACATCATACAAATCAATCAAAAAAGTTGTAGAAGTGAATATATTGGGGTACAATTCCGGATATATAGCATCGGAAGAAGAACCTCCTCCGAATGATTTTCCAATAAGATTACCCCATGCATCCATCATGTTCGACAATTCTGAGCCAGAAGTTTCCGGAGCCAGGACTACATCTGTCTTGTACATCTTTGTACTAGTCAAGACAGAGACTACACCCAAAATACCAAAAACAAGCACAAAGAGAGAGATAATTTTCCAATCATGTATCGCCTTCTTTAGCATAGCGATTACATCTATCTCTCTACTTTTTTTATTTTTTTCTTCCATATCCTATTATCCAGTATTACTACTTAAGCAAATTCACCAATGTAACAATCATGGTTGCCAAAGAGGCTGTAGATGTACTAATTGTTACTATTTCGGCTGTTGATATCTTTTTGCGTTCAGCCTTACGTGGCACAACAATCTTGCATCCGGGCATAATAGCCTTTCTTGAACACATTCTGACCTTTTCTATTGAGCCATTCATATTTATAACATAGATACCTTTCTTCTTCGCTTTTTCTCCAAGACCACCAGAGTGCCTGATATAATATCTTACACTCTTGCCTTTTTTCCAATTTACAGAAGAAGAAGAAGAAGAAGAAACTTCGCCATAGACCGACACAAGCGAATTGTATTCGGGAACCGACAAACGGTCGCCCTCGCGTAGGATTATATCATATTCGCCACCGGGTTCCTCCATGGCTTTCTCAAGGTCAATTGCAACAAAATAACTGTCCTCGACACTATTCTTCAACTCATACAGTGTCTCCAAGAGCGTCTGGTCGACAGTTGTATTACCATTCAACAGTTCTTCGTAGAATTCTATTTGAGTTGATTTGCGGAAATTTTCGTTCTGGAGCATTTCATCACTATCCATTTTGCGACGCAACGAAGCACCTTCGATATATGCACTTTTTGAAACGCCTCCGGCATTTTTAACCAAATCGCTCAATCTATACTCTTTTGACTTCATTGCATACGCTCCACCAAAATTTACAGCTCCGGCTACCTCTACATTCTTCACCTCGTTATATTGTGGACTGCGACGCACATTAACCTCGTCGAAAGGTCTGAGCACAAATTCATTTGCACCCTCTATAACAAGACCATCCTTTATCTCGAAACTGAATGCTTCAATAAGAGTGTCAGCCTCTTCCAATGCCATAGTATTGTGAGTCTGGCGATACACATCAACTCTTGCGGCAGAGGCTGCACGTGTAAGACCACCTGCCTGCAGGATAATATCCTCTACTGTGGTATTCTCGGCAAACTTATACTCTCCCGGGAAATTCACCTCGCCGTTGACTCTTACCACCTGTTTGCCAAGCATATCGCTTGTACTTGGAATGAAAAGGATATCGTTGTTACGCAACGCAACATCGGACGAAGTGCTGTTCAATATACCGTTTACGTCAACCGACTTTGCCTCTATGGTGTTGTCGGGGTTTCTGTGATGCAGGACAGCACGGTTCAAGAATGCATCCTCGCGGACACCGCCGGCGGCTTCTATAAGTTCTGCAACGCTGTTTATTTCCTCACCGAACTGATATTGTCCGGGGAAGAATACCGCACCGCTGATCTCTACGATGTTTGAGAAACGTGGAATTATAGAATCTACATAAATTGAATCACCGTCGCACATGGTGAACGCTCCCATGTTATTCTTGGCAACAGTGAAAAGAGAATATTCTCTACCGTTCTTTCTCACAACGCGTAATTTTTCGCTGTAAGCATCACCGGTGAAACCACCTGAATACTTAACAAGCGAAGCAAGGCTTTCGTTGCTCCTCATCTCATACAGCATAGGACGCTTAACCTTACCCTGTATGTTTACAATAGCATCGTATGCACCTACGCTTACCACGTCGTTATCCTGAAGACGGACATTGCCGTCTACCTTACCGTTGAAAATATAGTCGTACACATCAATTGTGGCAACACTCTTACCGTTACGGAACACATTGATTGAACGCAATGTACCCAAATCGTTTATACCGCCTGCGGCATACAATGCATTGAAAGCAGTTGATAGAGCACTCATTGTATAGCTACCGGGAGTAACAACCTCGCCAAGTACCTGAACAACAATAGAACGGGTTGTGCCGACAGTCAGACTTATGCTCGATTCTGCATATATCTTACCAAGCACATCGTTTACATATTTATTTGCCTCCTTTACACTCTTACCTGCAAGATGCAACGGACCTACACCCTCTACTACGATTTTTCCGTCGGGAGAAATTTCTGATTCTACAAGATTCTGCGACGCACCCCAGATATCTACAATAACAACATCCCCTGCACCAAGAACATAATCCGAAGGTGTGGGAATATTCTGCGAAGATTCAAAGGTAAGCAGTTCGTTGTTGAAGATATTTCGTCCGAACACGCGTGGCTCCTCCAACAGGTTTCTGTAATAAAGAACTGAGTCTATATCAAGAAAATCCATTTCCTTGTTAAGAGCTTCTAATTTTTGATTGTCATCGGTATAAACCTTGTTCTCGTCAAGCTTGCCTACAGTCTTGGAAGCGGCATCCTTCCCGGTACGTGAACGGGATTCCGTATCCTTTCCACCAACAAGATCGCTTGCTCCCAACAACGCCTTTTCTGCGTCATATTTCTTTTTTATTTCACGAAGACGTTCTGGAGAAACGCCCTTTTTAAGAAGTTCTGTTGCTATTGTTTTTTGGTCAGAGCCCTTTTCCTGCTCCGATTTAACGAATCTTATTATCTGTTCATCGCTCATAGATTGAGCAAAAGCCACCTGCAGACAAAAAACGCACGAAAGCAATATAAAAACTTTTTTTATCATATATGCTGATTTATTTTTTTTTAGAATTTCTTACCTACAACTATATTCAATACCGTTGTAACAATAATCTTCAGGTCCAACCACAAAGAACGCTTCTGCAAATACTCCAAATCCATATCCAGACGGATAAGCATTTTTTCCAGAGTATCAGTATATCCATTATATATTGTAGCCATGGATGTTACACCGGGGCGTACAAGATAAAGATAATCATAGTTCGGATTCACTTCCTTGATTTTATCAATAAAGTACTGACGTTCAGGACGCGGACCCACAAACGACATATCACCAATAAAGACATTGAACAACTGAGGCAATTCGTCGAGATGATGTTCACGAAGGAATTTACCGACTTTTGTAAGACGCTCGTCACCTTTTGCTGCGAGAAGAGGAATTCCTTCACTCTCGGAATCGGTGCGCATTGTTCTGAATTTGTATATATTGAACGGCTTGCCCTTATATCCGATTCGCTCCTGTTTGAATATCACGCTTCCATCGTTTTGCAGACGAAGGCCGATATATACAACCAAAAACACCGGAAATAATACCACAAGTCCAAAGAATGAACAAAGAAAATCAAACGAACGTTTAATAAAACGCTCAAACGCATTCATTCCATCTTTTATAACCATGATATCCAATTTAAATCATTTTACTAAAACGAAAGAGCACAACTGCCTGCAGGCAAATTTGTTTATTTATATCAACTACCTTTTAACAAATATATTGCAAAGGTAACACTTTTTTATTTATAAAAAAACGAAATAATCAATAAGAGAGATAAATAGAGATGACATTCTGTCAAATACATCAATCTACAGGCTCTATTTTAGCACTTGGATAGTAATGTTCGAGTATTTGGGTATGCGATGCCCCGTTTTCGCCCATGACAGCCGCGCCCACCTGACAAAGTCCCACTCCGTGTCCCCAACCGGCACCTTTAAGAACGAATTTTGCCACCCCGGACTCATCTACAATCTTGTCTACAACAAATGCCGAACTATACAGATGACTCCTTGAGAGCCAACGTCTTATCTCAAGTTCCTTGCCTACGACACGTTCAGCTTTACTGCCAACAATGCGCAAGCGCGTTATCCTGCCCGAAGCACCACGTTGCAAAGGTTCAAGAGACTCTATTATTCCAAAATCAATGCCGGAACGCTCGGCAACAATTGCAGAAAGTTCATTCTGCGAATATTCCACTTTCCAACGGTAGAAATCGTTGGTTTCGCGGTCGTAGCCATTAAGAATCTGCGACAATACAGAATTATCGGTTGTAGAGCAGAACGACGGTTCTTCACTCTCTATCCAGCGGCGCGCACCCTCTTCGGTTGTAAGGTCGGGTACCTGCTTATCATCGGCATCCCTGAGCACCTGAAGATAAGGCGGATTATCATTTTCCCAACACGAAGAAAAGAGTTCGGTTACCCCACCGCAACATTTGCTGAAACGGGCATCACAAACCTTACCATCGTACTTAAGAACCAGTCCCGACGTCTCACGCACTGCACGTTCCACATTCGGATTCTGTGCTCTTGTAATTCCTTGATAACGTTGACAATGGTCATCGGCACATAAATCAAAGAGTGTGTGGTCCTCACGGGCATACCAACGCACTGTTTCACCCTCATTCTCCCAACCTAGAGTGCCTTGCTGTACCTTCTCCTGACGCAACAGTTGGGCATAAAGCCAGCTACGCGAAACTATGGCGTGCGCCTTGAGAAACTCCAACGAAGAGCTTGCAGACATTTCGCTAGATATCACGCTTACAAGATACTCTTCTACATCGATTCTGTTTATTGCACGCACCTCGCCATCTTCTACAATAAAACGCAGCTCGCCCTTGAACGTCTGCGACTCCTTTCGTTGCCAATGGAAGTTTACACCAATCACCACATCGTGCAATACAAATGTCGATTCCACAGTGCTTGGAATAAAGTGTAATTCATTGCAAGACATTCCGTTATAAAGCAGTTTACCACGTTCAACAGCGACAGTATTTCCGTCATTCAAGCAACCGGTATTTGAGCAAAATTCTCCGATTAAATCGAACTTTATCTGCGGAGCACGCAATATGCCTATATCAACAGTTCTGCTCATTCCCTTACCTTTTCCGAAACAATTTCAAACGTTTCCTCAGACATCGCGACCTCCTTAAGCATTGCGCAAGCCTCATCAGCCGAAATCTCAAGAAAATCCTGCTCGCGAGGTGTAACAACAAGCCCCGCCATATCGAGTGTACCAGGACTTACCATGCGTCCGTCACCATCCACACAGTAACAGTCAGGACGATGTTTTGAACGTGGAACGACATATGTAATATAGCCTTCACCGGGTTCATACACGCAAACGGCATTCATACGCGGTTCTGCCTCACCTTCCGCACAAGGCATTGCTGAGAGCAAACGGGCAAGCAACTGCACCGAACCGCTTACACTGCCTGCCTGAATCACAAACAGAGGTACAACATAGGCATCCGATTTATAGATTCCGTTCCCCTGATCCATGAAAAGAGGCTCCAGACTGTCGGAAATAGTTTCGCGCCAGCCTTCGGACAATAAAGGAATATCCCCCTTGCGCACTGCCTGCAGATGCGCATGATCGGGTGCCGAAGCACCACACTTTGCACCATTGTAAAAGAGTGCCATACCTTGCCATTCCCTTGCCAGCAACAACATGTCGGTATACATTTTTTCAAGCACCTGAGGTGCGTGTTCCTTCCACGACAACGTAAAATGATATGGCAAAATAGGGAATGGATTCACAAGCACGTCAAAATCACCCAAAGCACTCTCCTTAATCTGACATTCAGGACGATTGCCCTCACAAAGGAAACAGGCACGGTTCTTTATTGAGACATCGTCCACCTTTGCCGACGAAGATAGCGCACGCGACGGATTATACTGCAACATCAAGCCGTTGTCGAGCATTCTCACACTGACGTCGTTCAAGTCGGAATAACGCTTTGAAGCATCGTCCCAACATGCAAGCTGCACTTCAAAAAAACGTTTCAGAACGCTTTGAGAAGGCACACCCATTGTCTGCATCATCTCACGTCGGGCATTGAACTCTGCCGTACGCAAAGTATCCTTATAGAGATTATGCGCGTTTACCTTTTCGTGCGACAGAGCCGCATCGGAATTGCCACCCCAACGACGGCACAGATAAAGCACATCATAAATTCGTCCTATACGATAAGTGCGAGAAATCTGTAAGCCCACGGCATAATCCTCGCCATAGCTTACATTAGGGAATCCCACTTCGCGGATAACCGGAGTATAAAAGGCACGCGGAGCACCCAAACCGTTTATACGCAATGCATTATTGCGTCCGTTATCATCGGTCCACTCACGGTGGTCTATTATTCCCGGAGGCAGAGTCTCGAGATTGAAATCACATATGCGGTACGTACCCACGAGCATAGCACATTGCTGCTTATAGAATTCGTCCACTATTCTCTGCAGAGTATGCTCACCACTATATAGGTCGTCGCTGTCGAGCTGTACGGCAAAACGTCCGCAACGGGCATCGTTTACAGCAAGATTCCAGCATCCTCCAATTCCTAACGTGTTGCTTTCAGGCACAATATGAACAACTCTTTCATCATCAAAAGAGTCTATTATTGCACCTGTGCCGTCTGTAGAATGGTTATCTACAACAAGTATATTGAAATTGAACGAGGTCTCCTGCGCGAGTACCGATTTTATTGCATCGGCAATTGTGGATTCACGGTTCAGTACAGGAATAACCACCGATGCCTCCACCGGGAATTCACCGTTTGAAAGGTCAATACCAGCATATTTACATGGTGGCAACCATGCGTCCACTGCCTTCAGATGGGCCGTACACGCACGTTCCATTTCTATCTGCACATTACGTTGCGCAGGATTCACATAGTCGAACTGCTTTTCGCCGCTCTTTCTGTTGTCGCTTTCGTTCTCCAATGAGAGATATCCGTTGAAATGAAAGATTTTGCCTATGCGCGACAATGCCAGACGCAATTGATAGAAACCTGCAAAGCAGAATTCTTCCTGTTCCGCCTTAAAGCACTCCTTAAGAGCCGAAGTCCTGAAAAGCACTGCCGGTCCGAAGTCGAAGTCGTTGCGCAAAGCCCCTTCGAGACACTCTATGGTTGGTGCGTCACACACGTTTTCGTCCACAACCTTGCGATAATGCGCATAGCCCATCGAAGCATCGTAAGGCATCGCATTGCAAAGAGCGGAAAGAGCCTCTGCGTCCACAACAACCGACGGTCTGTTCATATACAGCACAAAATCAGCCGAAGCACGTTCCGCCATATCCTTGAAAAGAGCTGTTGTAGTCAATGAATCGACAGTTAGTATTGTGACATAAGACGGCAGTTCACAATCGTGCGGCTCGGCACTCCAGAGCCACAGATGAGCAAACGAAGATATTGAGCCGAAACGCTCTGTAAGTATCGGTATTTCATCAGCCGTATTCAGCGGCATAAATATTTCTATGGTGCAATCTTTCATAAAATCAATTTGTTTGACGCGAATTTAATGCAATTTAGTTACACTTATACAAACAAAATCACTTTTTTGCATTATCTTCGTAACATTATTTATATAAGATGGATTGTAAGAAACAAAAATTGGCAGGAATGACTCTTGATATGCTGAAAAATGCAGTCAAGGAAGCCGGCATGCCGGCATTCACCGCCAAACAGATTGCCGACTGGATATACAAAAAGCGCGTCCGCTCTATCGACGAGATGTCAAACATCTCTTTGAAGAACAGAGAGGCATTGAAAAACATGTTCGAAGTGGGATACAAATTGCCTGCCGATGAGGCAAGGTCGGTTGACGGCACGGTGAAATATCTCTACGAAGTGGAAAACGGCCACTATGTAGAGGCAGTATACATTCCCGACGGCGACCGTGCAACGCTCTGTGTATCGTCACAGGTGGGCTGCAAGATGAACTGTCTGTTCTGCATGACAGGCAAACAGAAATATACGGCAAACCTGACAGCCAATGAAATTGTTAATCAGATACTGGCTCTGCCGGAATTCGAGAAACTGACAAACATCGTTTTCATGGGTATGGGTGAGCCATGCGACAACCTTGACAATCTGCTACAGGCGATAGAGATTCTTACAAGCGACTATGCGCTCGGATGGAGCCCGCACCGTCTGACTGTATCGTCGGTGGGAATACGCAAGGGATTGAAACGCTTGCTCGACTCGGGCGACTACCATATAGCAATAAGCCTGCACCACCCCATTCCTGAAAAACGAGCGGAGATTATGCCGGCAGAAAAAGGTTTCCCCACCATGGAGATGCTCGACCTGTTGCGTAAGTATGATTTCAGCCATCAGAGAAGGCTCACATTTGAATATATTGTATTCAAGGATATAAATGAGAGCATGTTCCACGCACGCAAACTGCTGAAGTTGCTGGAAGGCATAGATTGCCGCATCAATCTTATACGTTACCATGCAATTCCTGGAGTTCCGCTCGAAGGCGTGGACGAGAACGGCATGACACAACTTAGGGATTACCTCACTAAGAACGGCCTGTTCACCACCATAAGAGCATCGCGTGGCGAAGATATTTTTGCCGCATGCGGTATGCTCTCTACCCTTAAACAGGAGAACAATAACAAAAATTAAACAGATAGTACCATGAAAAAGATTCTATTTATTTTGGTTTCCGTAATATTGTTGACTGCTTGCGACAGCACAGACAGCGCATTCAAAAGGAGCCCTGTGGGTAACCCTTATGAAGTTTTGGTTGTATGTACCCAGGAATTCTGGGATGCACCGGTAGGAAGAGCGTTGGAAGAGGTTCTTGACACCGACATTCCCGGATTGCCACAATCGGAGCGTTCGTTCCGCATTTCGAGAACCGAACAGCTCAGCAATCTCACAAAACCGTTCCGAAACATAATCAACATCGATATCGACAACCGTCTGTACTCCAAGACAATATGCAAGTATTCAAACGAAGTGTTTGCACGTTCACAGGTAATACTCACATTGCAGTCGCCATCGAGAGACGAACTTGAACTGTTCCTCAAGGAGAATGCCAATGTAATCATCGATTTCTTCAACTCGGTTGAGCTTAACAGACAGATTGAAACTCTTAAGGAGAAGCACAATGAGCAGGCCATGGCTACCGTAAAGGAGATGTTCGGATGTGAGCTTATGATACCTGCTGAAATGAACGGCGAGAAACGTGGCAAGGACTTTGTGTGGTTGTCGGACTTCAATTCGGCACGTCCCGAAATCCTCAGCTTTGTAATGTACAGTTATCCATACACCTCGACTGACAATTTCTCACTCGAGAACTATATCCAAAAGCGTGATTCTGTAATGAAAGAGAATATGCCCGGCGGAAAGCCCGGACAATACATACAGACCGAGAAGGATTATGTATTGATGACCGAGACTTCACACAGAGACCGCTATCTGCAGTTAGTAAGAGGATTGTGGTACATGGAAAACGACATGATGGGAGGTCCTTTCGTATCACACGCCGTAGTTGACGAGCTGAACAACAGAGTCATTGTTGTTGAAGCATTTGTATACGCGGCAGGACAGAAGAAAGGCAAGTTCATGAGAAAGCTTGAGGCATCGCTATACACACTCAAACTGCCTGCCGACAAATTGATAGAGAACAGCATACATATTCCGCAAATTGTGGTAGATGCTGCAGAAGATAAAGAATAAGAACAAAAATCATATAGCATGAGCGAAAATAGAAATATCCGCGTAGGAATAACACAGGGCGATACCAATGGTGTCGGTTATGAAATAATCCTGAAGACCTTTGACAATCAGGAGATGTTCGATATATGCACACCCATTGTATATGGTTCACCCAAGGCCGCGGCATACCACCGCAAGGCACTTGAGATGGAGACTCCATACAATGCCATTGCCGATGTGAACGAGGCACAGGCAGGCAAACTGAACATCATCAACTGCAACAGCGACGAGCTGCATATTGAATTGGGAACAGTAAGCAACGAAGCCGGCATGGCAGCATTCCAGGCATTGGAAGCAGCTACAAAAGATTTTCAGGACGGCAAAATCGATGTTCTTGTAACATCGCCAATCAACAAAAGCGCAATACAGAACGAGAATTTCACCTTCCCCGGACATACTGAATACCTGCAGGAGCGTTGCGGTGGCGAGGATAAAGCCTTGATGATATTGTGCAGTGGAGATATGAGAGTTGCGGTTGCCACATCACACATGCCTCTGCGCGACATCCCGGCAGCAATTACTCCGGAATTGCTCGAAGAGAAGATTACCCTGCTGAACAACAGTCTGAAAAGAGATTTCAACATTGATGCCCCCAAGATTGCGGTACTGTCGCTTAATCCGCACGCTGGCGACAACGGCTTGCTCGGCACAGAAGAGCAGGAGGTAATCGCGCCAACCGTCCGCAAGATGAACGACAGCGGTATATTCTGTTACGGTCCATTCGCTGTAGACGGCTTTATGGGAAGTGGCAAATACGACAGTTTCGATGCAATACTTGCAATGTACCACGACCAGGGCTTGGCACCATTGAAGGCTCTTGCCATGAACGACGGTATCAACTTTACAGCAGGATTGGATATCGTACGTACATCACCGGCGCATGGTACAGCGCTCGACATTGCCGGAAAAGGCATCGCCGACGAGAACTCATTCCGTCAGGCAATATATGCAGCCATAGATATTATGCGCAACCGCAATATGTATGACAAGGCGCGACGCAATCCTTTGCGTAAGATGTATTTCGAGAAGCGCGATGACAGCAACCGTCTGAACCTGCAACAAGCTGACAACGAAGATTAATGAAGTTTGCAATAATAGCGGCAGGTGAAGGGTCGAGGCTTGCCAACGAAGGAGTAACAAAGCCCAAACCATTGGTAGAGCTCAATGGCGTTCCCATAATAGAACATCTTATAAGGATTTTTGCCCGTAACGGTGCAACAAGCATCAACATTATTGTAAACGAGCAACAACCCGAAACGGTGGAGTTCCTGAACACCATTGATGCTGGATGCCCCATAAACATCGTTGTCAAAAGCACGCCGAGTTCTATGCACAGCATGCATGCACTCAGCCACCTGTTGCGTGATGAAAAATTCTGTCTGACCACAGTAGATACTCTGTTCAAGGAGGAGGAGTTCGCGCAATACATAAAGAATCTGGAAGAATGCGACTGCGACGGCATTATGGCTGTCACAGACTACATCGATGATGAAAAGCCACTATACGTTGCCACAAACGATGATATGCAGATAACAGCCTTCTGCGACATGCCGAATGCCGATACACACTTTATTTCGGGCGGTATATACGGACTATCGCCAAAGACTCTCGACATTCTTGACCGATGCATGGCAGACGGTGTGCACCGTATGCGTAATTTCCAACGTCGACTGGTGGAAAGCGGTATGAAATTGACCGCCTTTCCCATGGGGAAAATAATAGACATCGACCACGCCGAGGATATACTGAAAGCAGAAAAGTTCATTTCCGAAAAATGAAAATCGTAACAATTGCACGCAACCCCAAGAATTCACCCAATATGGTAACAAACGATGCTGCCATATTGGAGAGCATATCAAAGGAACTGACTGTCTTGGGGGCAAATGTCGTTGCACTTGATGAGGGAGCAGACATTCCCGACGACACCCATCTGGTGTGCCACATGTCAAGGACACCCGAGGTTTTGGAAAAACTGAAGGATGCCCAAAAGAGAGGCATAACGGTTGTAAACACGCCTGAATCGGTGGAGAACTGTTCACGCATAAGAGTAATGGATATTCTTGAAAAGAACGCCATTTCCCAGCCTTTGTTCCGCATTATAGCAAAGGAAGAGGATTTAAGCGGACTTACTTTTCCTGCATGGATAAAGCGCGGAGATGGATGGAGTTGCCACAAGAATGATATCCGCTACGCCACCAACAAAAAAGAGGCGGCAGAAGCCATTGCCGACATGCGAAACAGAGGTATAGAGACATTTATCCATACCGTTCACTGCCAAGGCGATATAATAAAGTTCTACGGAGTGGGAAGCGACTATTTCACATACAGCTACCCTAATGCGGACAAAACGAAATTCGGACTTGAGAAGTTCAACGGAGAAACAATGCACCACCCTTTTGACACAGAAGCCATGCACAGCCTTGTTGCAAAAGCGGCAAGAGCCATAGGCTTGGAGATATACGGTGGCGACTGCATTGTGGATGAAGAAGGAAACATAATATTAATAGATTTGAACGATTTTCCAAGTTTCTCATCCGTCAGGGATGAAGCGGCAAGGGAGATTGCAAAACAGATAATAAGCAAGACAACAATATGAAAGAAGAAGATAAAGAGTTGTATCGCGCTTCGATAAAATCGGCAGACACTGAAGAATTTCTTGACATGTGGTTCTACCGTCCCTTGGGTTTTCACTGCGCCCTGTTTTTCAGGAACCGCGGTATTCACCCTAACATAATCACCATTGCATCAATATTCCTAGGTGTCGGTGCAGGCATATGCTTTATGCAGGAAAACCTTCGCTGGAACATTCTTGGCATATTGTTGCTTATCTGGGCTAACCTTTACGACAGCACCGACGGACAACTTGCACGCATCACCGGACAGAAAACACGCTGGGGACGTATTCTCGACGGTTTTGCCGGCGACTGCTGGTTCTTTTTCATATATCTTGCCATTGCCGTGCGCGAAACCGACAAGCCCATACCGTTCGCACCCGAATACAACTGGGGCGTTATCATCTGGATTCTGTTATCGTTCTGCGGTTTTTGGATACACGGTTCACAATGCCAGCTTGCCGACTACTACAGGAACATACACATGTACTTCACGAACGAGAAGAACGGCAACGAATTCCACAACTCCATTATGGAAAAGAAGGAGTATGAAGCCACATCGTGGCGAACAACCTTCTTTTGGAAACTATTCCTCAGGTTTTATGTAGCATATGTGGAGAATCAGGAAAGGATGTCGCCCAAATTCCAGAGATTCATAAAGACGGTACACGCAAAATACGGAACGGACATACCGGCATCACTACGCCATGAGTTCCGCAAGGGAAGCCTGCCCCTGATGAAGTATACCAATATACTCACGTTCAATTCACGCGCAATAACACTATGCTTCACCATGCTAATAGACCAGCTGTGGCTATACATAGTATTTGAGATGGTTGTACTCATGGCACTGTTCCTATACACACAGTACAAGCACGAGACATTGTCCGAAAGGTTAAGAAAAAAAATAGAAAGCGGATATGAGTTCAATTAAAGGAATAATTTTTGACTACGGCGGTACAATCGACACCAACGGCATACATTGGGGTGAGTTCATCTGGGAAGAGTACCGCAATTCAGGCGTTGCGATAACACACGACACATACCGCGAAGCCTATGTCCATGGCGAACGTTCCCTCGCAAAGAATCCGATAATTGAGCCGACAGATACATTCCACTCACTATTAAGGAAAAAATTGGCAATACAATTCCAGTATCTCCGCGACACATTGCCCGACAACCATTTCTGCGACGAGAAAGCTATGGAGATAGCCGATGCTTGTTATAATAAGGTAAAAGAGACCTTGAAAACCAGTTGCGCCATTGTTGAGAGACTCTCCGGAAAATATCCGCTTGTACTTGTTACAAACTTCTATGGCAATATGCCCACGGTACTCAAAGAGTTCCGACTTTCTGAATATTTCAAAGAAATTGTAGAGTCGTCGGTTGTAGGACTGCGTAAGCCCGACCCGGCTCTTTTTGCGTTAGGCGTAGAGGCATTGGGACTCAAACCGCAGGAAATTGTGGTAATAGGCGATTCATACCGCAAGGATATACACCCTGCCGGCATACTCGGTTGCAGAACAATATGGCTTAAGAACATCTGTTGGGAAGAAGAACCCATAATCCAAGGATACGAGCCCACAGTAACAACAGACAATATCGCAAACGTACCCCAAATAATAGAGCAGATGTAAACAGAAATCGTCTGCAAAGTGTTTTATAAGGGTAAACAACAAATAACATTACCCTTATGAAATCAAGACTATTCTGTTTTATCCTATTGTTATCTGCGTGCTACACCCTGCATGCACAGATATCACCCGAAAGTTGCAACGTAGCACATAGCGACAGCTGTTGGCATTTCACTTTTGAATACAACACGCCCGACATTCCACCAAGCGACGGCATGCTTGTGGTTACACACCTGTGTACACCCGACACGTGCATAAGTTCCACCACCCGACATTATCAAGGCAAGAGATATAACAAGAGATACATCAAAAGATACGGGAACGCTCCGCGACTCTCACCGACAGGATGGGAAGCATGTACTATAAGCATTCCGGAAACAGCTATAAACGACACAGTTTACGGAATAACATATTGCGAATACTACAACAGGAACGGATGCAGTACATCGTGCGACACCCTGTCCATCTGCATGCCGCCGGTTCCCTCCATGAGTTGCCACAGAGCAGAACCGGCACGCAGCATTGCCGACCATATTGCAACAGAACACCCTTATGTAAAGAATATAAGCCACTACACTCCGTTGAGCAAGGAGAATGCAGGGCAGGCAGACATCACTCCAAGCATTGTACGCTATACCACCAACAGTTCCAAGCTGAATCCTGCATATCTGCAGAATGCAGAATCGATAGAGGAACTTATGGGAATAATAGAAGAAGTGCTTTCCGACAGCACCACCACAATTGAAGCAATACAATTTGTAGGTTACACATCCTCCGACGGTTCCGAAGATTCAAACAAAGGGCTTGGATATGCACGTGCCAAAGCAATACGCGACCATATTAAGAAAGCGCACTATCTACCTGACTCCATTTTTGAGATAGCCGACGGCGGAAGAAGCAATCACCGCTCACCCGCACGACGCATGGCATGCTGCACAGGCATATACTATAACAACACCCCCGACAGCACAGCCCTTGCATTGAACGAGATCATCGATGAACTTATAAACAACCCCAAACCCGACTACCGCAAAATGATAGACGAATTAAAGAATCACAAAAACGATCCGCGTGTACTAAATCTGCAGGGAGTTATTGAATACCACCGACACCATCGGCATGCGGCAGAAAAGGCATTCCGCAAAGCGGCTGAGATGGGAGATGAACAGGCTCTTGTAAACCTGAATATCATCGAAAATGAGAAAAAAAGATAGTTTTTCACAAAAATAGTTATTACTGTTTATTCACAAAAAAGATATCTTTGCATAGTTTTATTGATGATTACTATGCAAAGATTTTACATATGAAAGAATACATAACCCCACTCATAGACCTGCTTAACGAAATGACGCCATACCTGTTGCTGGGATTTCTTATAGCAGGAATACTGCATGAATTCGTACCCCGTCGCATATATGCCGACAGACTATCCAAGAACAATTTCAGTTCAGTACTCTGGGCCGCACTCTTTGGAGTGCCGTTGCCATTATGCTCATGCGGAGTAATTCCTACAGCAGCTTCGCTCTATCGCGAAGGCGCATCAAAAGGAGCAACGGTATCGTTCCTGATTTCCACTCCACAGACAGGTGTGGATTCCATTCTTGCCACTGCATCTGTTATAGGTTTACCATTTGCCATCATACGCCCGGTTGTTGCTTTTGTAACGGCTATTGCAGGAGGTGTAATAACGAACAGAATCTGCAGGAATGAGCAGAAACCCGCACAACAGACAACACCGCAAACAGAAAAGAAGAGCATTACAGAAAAAATCATAGGAACGCTCCGTTACGGATTCGTCGACATGATACAGGATATCGGCAAATGGATTGTCATCGGTCTTGTGGTTGCAGCGGCAATAACAGTCCTGCTCCCCGACAACTTCTTTGTAACGCTCAATAAGTATCCGCTTTTGAACATGATAATGATACTTGCCGTATCAATGCCCATGTATCTATGCGCAACAGGCTCCATCCCCATTGCCGCGGCACTCATGCTCAAGGGACTCTCACCCGGTGCGGCATTGGTACTTTTAATGGCAGGACCTGCCACAAACATGGCAACAATACTTGTAATAAATAAGGTATTGGGACGTAAGACACTTATAACATATCTGGCAACCATTATGCTTGGAGCCATTGGTTTCGGTTTGTTTGTAGACTACGCCCTGCCCCATGAATGGTTTGCCAACATCAGCCACAGACATACTGCAGGATGTTGTGACACCACAACACCCTGGTGGCAGACAATATCAAGCATCGTATTTATGATATTGCTTTTCGTAGGATTTGTTATGAAATTCAGAAAGAAAAAGACCGTAGCCATAACAGAGCAAAGATTCAGAATCAACGGCATGATGTGCAATCACTGCAAAGCAAATGTCGAAAAAGCCCTGTCGGGCATCGAAGGCGTATACTCGGTACGCGTGGAACTTTCCGAAGGTGCAGCTTATCTCACCGGAGAGAACATTGATAGCCCAAAGGTCATTGATACGATAAACGGACTGGGATATGAATATGTAATGGAGTAATGTACATATTAAACAACAAGTATTCATTTATTGCACAAAATAGTTAAACTTGTGCAATTTGTAACAATTTACACTTGGTATTTTTGGAGCGAAAGTAAATTAAACATTAATTTTGTACAAAATCAAACAACAAACATGTACAAAATGAAAAAGATTTTATTTACAATCATCTGTGCTTTGGTAACACTTACCGTAAATGCACAAGACCTCAACTCAAAAGGCGACAACATTCTTGGTAACTATCTAAGCATAAAGGATGGAAGCAAGAGCAAAATCAAGATTACAAAAGAGGCTGACGGCACATACACAGCACAGGTCTATTGGGTGGAGAAGGCATTTGATGCCAACGGTAACAAACGCAAGGATGCAAAGAACCCCGACAAGAGTTTGCGTAATGTCGACCTTGACAAGGTTATACTCGTTAAGGGGCTCAAATACGATGCCAAAGACAAGGAGTGGACCGACACTAAAATCTACGACCCGGGAAGCGGTAAAATCTACAGCGTTGATATCGAGTTCAAGGATGCAAAGACACTCAAGGTATATGGCAACATTCTTGGAATAGGTAAAACCGTCTATTGGACAAGAATTGAAGAATAAACCAAATAAACAGACAAAGCAGGAAATCACTCCTGCTTTGTCTGTTTAATTACCCTGCATGGGACACCCACTGCAACCGAATCCGATGGTATATCGCGATTCACAAGGCTACCGGCACCTATCGTTACATTGTCGCCAATGCTGACACCCGGAAGCACTGTAACACCTGCACCAATCCAAACATTATTCCCGACAGTTATCGGGTGGGCATACTCAAGACCTTTGTTTCGCAGTTCTACATCAATTGGATGCCCGGCTGTGGTAAAACAACAATTAGGAGCAATAAAAACATTATCCCCAAAAACAACCGGAGCCGCATCAAGTATCACAAGATTATGGTTCGCATAGAAATTATCTCCAAGAGATACGTTGCAACCGTAATCGCACCAAAAGGAAGGTTCTATAACAAAATTTCCTTTAGCCTTGCCAACTATATTACGCAATATGGCTTTACGCTCCTCTACAGCCTCATACGGCAATGTATTATACTTTTGGCACAGCTCCTTGCAAGCACTTCTTTCAGCAATAAGACTCGCATCGTTATTGGCATCATATAATTCGCCACGCAACATTTTGTCTTTTTCTGTAGGCATCACGAATCAATTCACAAACACACAATCGAAGTATTCATCGAATACTGCCCTTGCGGCATCAAGTTGTTCAGGGGTATTCTCCTTGACTCCCTTGAGTTTATACACCATGCCAAGAGGCTCATATTTGTGAGCACCGAGGGTGTGATAAGGCAGAACCTCGACGCGCTTTATCATATCATATCCCTTGAAGTGCTCGCCAAGTGCGCGGATATCCTCCTCAAAGGCACTATAGCCCTGCACAAGAACATAACGCAACCAGAAAGGCTTACCGTTATCCTGCAACCATTTTGCAGTTTTTAAAGTCTGTTCATTGCTGCGCTCTGTTAAAGTCTGATGACGCTGGGGATTTACCTGTTTCACATCGAGCATAACCAAATCAACAATAGAGAAAAGTTCCTCTACATCGCTGTTCCAGATGCTGCCGTTTGTGTCGATGCATACATGAATGCCATTCTCGTGCAAACGTTTCACAAGCGGTACAAGAGCCTTTGCCTGAACTGTGGGTTCGCCACCGCTGAAGGTTACACCACCCTTTTTACCGAAGAAAGCCTTTTCGCTGACAGCCTGACGTACGATATCCTCGATATCAGTCTCCTTGCTTTCACCCTTTGCATCTATGGTATCGGGGTTCGCACAATAGAGGCAACGGAAATTACATCCCTGCAGAAACACAACAAGACGCAATCCCGGACCATCAAAGGTTCCCAACGATTCATATGAATGTACTCTGATATTCATAATTGTAAATTTAAAAATAGGCCGGCTATGCAGCCAGCCTATTCCGTTATTTATTTGCTGTTATTACATGCGCTCGTGGAACGAACGAGAGATAACTTCGAGCTGATGCTCGCGGCTCAACTTAATGAAGTTTACAGCATAACCCGAAACACGGATTGTAAGCTGTGGATACTTCTCGGGATGTTCCATAGCATCCATAAGCATCTCGCGGTTAAGAACGTTTACGTTGAGGTGGTGAGCACCCTTAGTAAAGTAACCATCCATCAAAGTTACAAGGTTCTCAACACGTGTTTCATTGTCAACACCGAGAGACTTTGGAATGATTGAGAATGTGTTACTGATACCGTCCTGTGAATCGCGGTAACGCAATTTTGCAACAGATGTCAAAGATGCAACAGCACCTTTCTTGTCGCGTCCGTGCATTGGGTTAGCACCAGGAGCGAAAGCAACGCCCTTAGCACGACCGTCAGGAGTAGCACCAGTCTTCTTACCATACATTACGTTAGATGTAATTGTAAGCAACGACAATGTAGGCTGAGCATTCTTGTAAACCGGGTGCTTCTTGAGCTCCTCGCTGAAGAAGTATACCAAGTCGATACCAAGGTGGTCAACACGGTCATCATCGTTACCGAAGCATGGGAAGTCGTTCTCGATTTCGAAAGACTCTGTCAAGCCAAGCTCGTTACGTTTTACAGTTACATTACCATACTTGATAGCAGAAAGAGAGTCGATTGCAATTGAAAGACCAGCTACACCATAAGCCAAGTTGATTGAAGGATCGGTGTCGATGAGAGCCATCTGAGCCTTCTCATAGTAATACTTGTCGTGCATGTAGTGGATGATGTTCATTGAGTCGTTGTAAACACGAGCAATCTCAACAAGCACCTTCTTGTAGTTAGCCATTACCTCTTCGTAGTTGAGGACATCGCCTTCCAATATAGGAATATCCTTAACAACAACAGTACCTGTGTTCTCGCAACGACCGCCGTTGATAGCAAGCAACAACGCCTTAGCAAGGTTACAACGTGCACCGAAGAACTGGATCTGCTTACCTACAGCCTGGTAAGATACACAACATGCGATACCGTAGTCGTCGCACTCGCGAACCTCACGCATCAAAGTATCGTTCTCGTACTGGATTGAAGATGTATCGATAGAAACCTTTGCACAGAACTCCTTGAAACCTTCGGGAAGTTCAGGGCTCCAGAGCACTGTCATGTTAGGCTCGGGTGAAGGTCCTAGGTTGTAGAGAGTCTGCAAGAAGCGGAACGAAGTCTTTGTAACCTTTGTACGACCGTCGTTGAAACGACCACCGATAGCCTCAGTTACCCATGTTGGGTCACCAGCGAACAAGTCGTTGTATGACTGCATACGCAAGTGACGAACCATACGCAACTTGATTACGAACTGGTCGATAAGCTCCTGTGCGAATGTCTCGTCGATGTTACCATTGTCGAGATCGTACTGGATATAGATATCAAGGAATGAAGAAACGTTACCAAGAGACATCGCAGCACCATCCTGCTCCTTAACAGCAGCAAGGTATGCCATGTATGTCCACTGAACAGCCTCCTGAGCAGATGTAGCAGGACGAGAAAGGTCGAGACCGTAGTACTCACCCATAACCTTCATCTCGTTAAGAGCCTTGATCTGTTCTGAAACCTCCTCGCGGAGACGGATTGTGTGCTCAGTCATAGGACTTACCAAGCCCTTGAGGTCAGCCTTCTTAGCCTCGATAAGGCGATCGATACCATAGAGAGCAAGACGACGGTAGTCACCGATTATACGACCACGAGCGTAGTTATCGGGCAGACCGGTAAGGAAGCCCAAAGAACGGTACATACGGATTTCCTCGTTGTATGCATCGAATACACCATCGTTGTGAGTCTTGCGATAGTGATAGAAGATATCCTTTACTTTCTCGTCAACGGGGATACCGTTCTCGAGACAAGCCTTCTCAACCACCTTGATACCACCGAAAGGCTTGATAGCACGTTTCAACAGCTCATCTGTCTGAAGACCTACGATAAGCTCATTCTCACGGTCGATATATCCGGCCTTGTGTGAAGAGATTGTAGATACTGTCACATTGTCCAAAGAACGTACGCCATTGTTTGCACGCTCCTCTTCGAGAGCCTTGAGACAAACACCCCAAACCTTCTTTGTTCTTTCAGTTGGGCCAACCAAGAAAGAAGCATCTCCTTCATAAGGAGTGATGTTCTCGTGTACGAAGTCACCTACGTTGATTTCCTTTGTCCACAAGCCACCTTTAAAGTTCAAATTCTTTTCCATAGCTAAAAAATTTACTATATAGATTGTTCTTTATTTTGCTTTCAGCAACAGATTTCCTTGAAATCCACTGCGAAGATACAAAAAAAAGATATATACAACACAATAAATTGAACTATTTTTTGAGAATTATTTCATTTTTATAATCATTACAGATTGTCAAGTAAAAAGCAAAATCTTGATACCATTCGCAACCGTCAAGAAAAAGGAGCAAAAAGCGGACAAAACGAAAGAAAGTACCCTATTACACTTTCAAATAGATATTTTTTCTTTAATCAAAAGATTAAAATAAAGTACGATAGAGTTAAAAGAGAGACAGAAAAAAATATTTTTGCATTTTTTCCTCAAAATATTTGCACATGAAATATTTTTGCCATACCTTTGCATCGTCAAACAAAAAGACCACATTGTTTGACACTTAAAAACCTAATGGAGAGGTGGCAGAGTGGTCGATTGCACCGGTCTTGAAAACCGACGTACTGAAAGGTACCGGGGGTTCGAATCCCTCTCTCTCCGCTGAAATAAGCCTACAAGATATTGAATTTCAATCTTGTAGGCTTTTTCTATGTCCAAAAAGATGCACCAAAAAAGCACCGAACCTCGCCCCTACGCACTTCTACGGGCGTTTTCAAATCCCACACGCCCCACAAATCCCATCCTCGCACGCACAATACAATAAGGTAATAAGTGTTTCTAAAATCCCACTTGTGCATTTTTTTGACCGCTGAAAAACAATTTTGTCTTACATCTTTCTATACTCTTTGGGCGACTTTCCCGTAATACGCTTAAAGTATTTGCCAAAGACAGATTGCGAGGGGAAATTGAGGTAGTCGCTAATCTGTTGGATTGTCATATTGGTAGAAAGTAGCAAGGCTTTAATCTCTGTTATCAAATAGTCTTTAATAATATCAGAAGCCGTTCTTCCAGATACCTCTTTGACTACTTGCGATAAATGTTTTGCTGTAACACATATTTTTTCTGCATAAAAGCGAACTTCTCGTTCCTTTTTGTAATACTTCTCAACAGCCTGCAAAAATGCTGCATATATATTGTCTTGCCTACTTGTTCCCTCAATATAGATACTCATATCGTGCTTCATATGCGAGTAACCATAAAACATAGCAAGTGTAAGATGACGCACAGCATCTATCTTAAATTCGGAGTCTGGCGACTGCACAATATTTCTAAGTAACTGATAATACTCGCTGAATACATTTTGGTCATTATCAAGGTTGATAAGCGGGTTATTAATCATTGAAGAGTATAATCTGTGTGCGTATCCCCTCTCTATTCCTACAAATAGGCTATCAGAGAATGTATCAGACATAGCAATGGCTCGTCCTTGCAAATCTTTTGAAAAACCAAGTAGTTCGCAAGTCTGTCCCGCCATTATAATAATCACCGCAGGGGCTTTCACGCCATACTTGTGCATATCTATCTTGAACATAGCCTCCCCCTTGTCATAGATAATTGCCATTGACATATCAACCTTGAAAGGCTCTTCACCTATTACTCTTTCTGCACGAATGACATTAGCATCTTCTATCAACAGAAGATCCATTCCAATTCGTAGATTGCTTGGCGTGATGTCATCTATTCGGTCACGCCACTTGTAGGAGATAATTCCATTCTTCATATCGCTTATTCTTGATACAAATATACCAAAATTATCTATTACAACATAGTTTAAATTCGCATTTTCTGTATTATATACCAATAATCAAGTATTCTGTCAAATTCTCGCATTGCTTATCTTCATACCTTTGCAATGAAATTTTAATTGATAAATAGTATTACTTATGACAAAGTATAAATTAAGGAGCAGAAAACTTGTAATAAACAAAAAGATAGAGAATGTACAGGAAATTAGTAAAGAAATTACAACAGAAGTTGCCCATAGTAATCAAACTATCAAAAATGCTTTTTTAAGTGATTATAAGAGCATTGAAAATGGTGTGGTTGGAGCATACAAGAAAATTGAAAGTGGTGTAGTCAATAGTTATAAGATGATAGAAGATGCCGCAGTCGGAACTTACAAGAAGATTGAGGGTAAGTTCGTAGAGCAATTTTTAGAGGAGAGTCCAGAAGATACAAGCAATGAAAATAATTAGTAATAATAAGCAAAAGGGGCGTATGTAGAAAAATGAGCAGTTCTTTCATACGCAACCATTGTCTATTCACAACGCATCTTTGGATGATGCTTGATTTCAGTGCTTTACTTTCAAATTTATATATCTTTGAGAAGCAAGAAAGAACTCATTGAGGATTTCGTAGCAGAAAAAAAGAAGGCTGTGATAGAGAAAGTTGAAGGTATTCTTTGAGAAATTGAGAAGAACCGTTCAAGAGAGAAAATGTGTATTTGATAAATAATAATTATTTCATTGATTATAGGCCAGTTATAAGGTATCAACATACTGTTTTTTGGTGCATTTTGCTACAAAAAAGATGCACCGAAATGAGACCGATAGGATAATATGAGAAGATTGAGAAGGTGAAAAGCAGATAATTTACCCTAAATTCTCATTGTAAATGTATATTATTTGCTGTTAGAAGCACATATAAAAAGGGTAAGAATACTGCAAAAATTGGTCCATAATACCTCTCTCTCCGCAAGAAATCGGGAAACTACGAAAGTTGTTTCCCGATTTTCTTTTTATTACTGCGGGAAGCTCGCTTACCGGCAGATAGGAAACGAAAATCAGATACAAACACCGCCAGGTGGTTGCTGATTTCTTGCAAAGGAGTCCCAAACAGGGATGGGCGAGCAAAGCGAAGACAATCATTGATTAAAAAGATATATTCACCAGGCACCACCCAGCAAATTATATCTTCTTAATTCCACTGGATATCTTATCGACTACTCGGCAGAATTGGCCACATAGAGAAAATAATGTTTATCCCATTTTTCCTGTTAAATACGACTTCGTTCTTTCGTCAACAGGATTCGTAAACATAGTTTCTGTATCCCCATATTCGACAAGTTCGCCCAAATACATAAACATGGACTTTGATGATATACGTTTTGCCTGTCCCATATTATGGGTAACAATTAA
>CAJGDP010000014.1 GCA_904502235.1 uncultured Bacteroidaceae bacterium | reverse complement strand
TGAGTTGGAGGAGTTCCGCCAGGTTATTTTGCAGAAGCTGGAACTCGCAAAGAGAGATTATGATGAAATAATGAGAGCCTTGCGTCACGAGGATTCCAATGATGTTGCCGATACTTCGCCTACATATAAAGGTCTTGAGGATGGAAGTGATGCTGCTTATCTCGAAGAGCAGATGCAGATTGCAGGCCGCCAGGCTAAGTTTATCCAGGGCCTTCAGGCTGCGCTTATCCGCATCGAGAACAAGACATACGGTATCTGCCGCGAAACAGGCAAACTTATTGCCAAGGAGCGTCTTATGGCCGTACCTCATGCAACTTTGAGCATCGAGGCTAAAAAGAACAGATAAATATATGACTAATAACTTCAAGAAACGTTCTGTAATAACCGTTTCGTGCATATTGCTTGCAATCATTATCGACCAGGTGATAAAGGTTGTGGTAAAGACCAATATGCAGCTCGGTGAAAGTATTCCCGTATTCGGCGACTGGTTTAAAATCCTGTTCGTGGAGAACAACGGTATGGCATTCGGTATGGAAATCTTCAATAAGATCTTCCTGACAAGTTTCCGTGTTGTTGCCGTTGGATTCATAGGGTATCTGTTGTATAGGTTGCTTAAGAACAGCAAGTATCCTATAGGGTTTATCATCTGCGTTGCAATGATATTTGCCGGTGCTCTGGGAAATATTATAGATTGTCTTTTCTATGGCGAGATTTTTACATCGAGCTACGGACGTGTTGCAGAACTTGTCTCTTGGGGTGAAGGATATGGCACATTCCTGCAGGGAAGGGTGGTGGATATGTTCTATCTGCCATTGTTCACATGGCCTGAATGGTTACCGTTGGTGGGAGGTGATATATTCTTCTCGCCTGTATGGAATTTTGCCGATGCCTGCATAAGCTGCAGCGTGGTAATAATGTTCCTGTTCTATAGGAAGTATGTCCTTTAAGAGGCTTTCCCGGATGCGTTCTCTTGGAAATATAGCGTTGATGATGTTTCTCTTTGTCTTGCTCTCCTGCGAGGTGAAGATCCCCGATCATGTCATTCCGCCAAAGAAGATGGAGGCGTTTCTTTACGATTATCATCTTGTGCAGTCAATGACATCCATATATTCTTCGGATGAGTACAGAGAGAAACTTTGCTATACTTACGTGTATAGCAAACATGGTATAGAGAAGGCTCGCTTTGATTCGTCGATGCAATGGTATAACCGTTATCCCAAACATCTTAGACGTATATATGAGGGCTTGGAGGCGCGTGTCAACGGTGAAGTGGAAAAGCTTGAACTGGCAAAGCATCTTTTGGAAGACGGCGTGTCGCCCGATGCTTTGACACAGAAGGGCGATAGCGTGAACCTGTGGACGGGCTTCAGATTGAAACGCCTTTCTTCGACTGCATTGAACAGCACACTTGATTTTTCGTTCAAGGTTCCCGAGGACACCTCTTTCGTAAAGAACGACAGTCTTTCTTTCTCTTTTGCGGCGTTCTTTATTCCTTCGGAGCACCAACCGTTAAAGCAGAGTGCTTATGCCGCTATACGTCTTGATTATGCCGACGGTAAAATGTTTACCGATGCCTTGCATGTGGATTCCTGTGGAATGTACGCGCTCTCCGCTCCACGATATGGCAGTAAACTCAAGACAATGTCGGGATTTGTCCACTATACCGATGATGACACTACTGCGCAGGCTGGGTTGCTCCTGAGCGATATAAAGTTGGTAAAAGTACATCCTCCTGTGAAAAAATAAGAGATTTGTGATGTTGTATCTTGCAAGATTATTGCATTCCCTTGACGGCTCTTTACTGCGTAACAGAGTTGTTGAGACTATTGACGGGTGTGTAAATAATATTTACCCTTTTGAGGGGGAGGCACAATCCATGATTCTTGTTGACGAGATGTGTCTTGAAAAAAAAATCTCTCACCTTGATAAAGGTGGGAGATTGTATGCTTATTCATTGAATTCTCAAGGAGAACCCGTGCTCCTGAAATGATATTCTTTCAGTTCTGTCTTCTGCGGAACTCGCTGCATACGATTGCTGTCGCAACCGATACGTTGAGGGATTCCGATGTCTTGCAGCCGGCAGGATAGTTGGGGATGAGCAGACGCTTGTCAATGTGTTGTGCGCATTCGTCGCTGATTCCGTTTCCTTCGTTTCCCATTATTATGAGTCCTTTGTCGCCCAATGGGTGTGAATAGATGTTCTTACCGTCGAGAAATGTACCGTAAATGTTTGTCTTGCCATTCAGGTTGGAAATGAACTCTGCAAGATTAGTGTAATGAACTTTTACTCTTCCTATGGCTCCCATAGTGGCTTGTACGGTCTTGGGGTTGTAAATATCGGCAGTACCTATGGAGCAGAAGATTGTCTTGATACCGAACCAGTCGGCTATCCTTATGATTGTTCCTATGTTGCCGGGGTCCTGCACGCCGTCGAGTGCCAGGCAGAGTTCGCGCTCCGGCGCAGTGAGGTCGATGTCGTCTTGTCTTTGTCTGAACAGGGCAAGAACTCCTTGCGGTGTGCGCAGAAAACTGGCTTTCTTCATCTCTTCCTCGCTTGCAGTGGTTATGGCGGTTCTTGTGTTGAGCTTATGGGCGCTCAGCCACTCTTTGGTTGCAATTATGTTTATCGCTTCCAATCCAAGGTCGAGCAGATCCTGTACGGTCTTGCCGCCTTCGGCTACGAACAGCCCGCTTTCCTTGCGGAATTTTCTCTGTTCCAGAGATTTTATAAGTTTCAGCAATGATTTGCTTATCATAATTGTAAAATTATTCGTTAAAGTGTTGCAAATCTACCTTAAATCTTTCATCTTTTTACTATCTTTGTAAGAATTTTTAAAAAATTGGGTGTATTGATGCCGCTAAAAAGGTTGACATATATGTTTTTGTGCATCTTTATGATGTTCTCGTGCTCGGTGAACAAGTTCATCCCCGAGGGCGAGTATCTTCTTAAGGATGTCAAGATTGTCTCCAATACCAATGCCGAAAATGTTTCAAAGGCGCGTGATTATGTGCGCCAGATGCCCAATGCCAAGTGGTTCAGTCTTGTGAAGGTGCCATTGTATACCTATGCTCTTTCGGGAAAGGATACCACGGTGTGGATGAACAGGGTGCTGCAACGTATGGGAGAGGCTCCTGTGATTTTCAATGAGACTCTTGCCGAAAGGAGCCGAAGGAATATTGAACAGATGCTTGTGAACGATGGCTATCTGCATGCTTCGGTAGATTTTGATTGTGAAAAAAGGGATAAGAAGAAACGTGCCATTGCGACATATTATCTGCATGAACGCGAGAGATATTATGTTTCGGATATCAGCCTGAATACTTCGGACAGCGCATTGGCTTCGTTCATCGACTTTTCATCCGAGGAGTCGTTCCTGCGTCCGGGTATGCCTTTCAGTGTGGATGGTATGGAACAGGAGCGTTCAAGGCTTACAAAATTTTTTAAGGACAAGGGATATTACCGTTTCCAGAAGGAGTATATTACATTCTCTGCCGATACGGCACACCATTCGAACAAGGTGAAACTTGCAATGAATATTGCTTTGCCGGCAGTTGCTTCGGGCGAAGCTCCAATGCCGCACAAATCGTATAGGATTGGTGATGTCTATTATGTTTCGGGTGTGGGAATACGTTTCGACGAGGCTGTGTTGTCGGAGTGCGATACTTTGAACTTCCATGGCTATAATATCCTCTACAAAGAGAGTACCATTGTGCGTCCGGGTGTATTGGTCGAGAATACATTCTTTCAGCCGGGCGATGTATATTCACAGAGTCAGATTGACCGCACATATAATGCTTTTGCGCAGTTGACGGCTGTGAAGTACACAACAATACGTATGGTCGAACGTCCCGACACGGCATTGCTCGACTGCTATATTGTTTTCGACCGCAACAAACGCCGTTCTGTAGGTTTTGAAATCGAGGGAACCAATACTGCAGGAGATTTGGGTGCTGCCGCTTCGATAACTTTCTCCGACAAGAACCTGTTCAAGGGTTCGGAGTTGCTCTCGTTGCGCGTGTTCGGTGCTTATGAGGCTGTATCGAACCTCAGCGGATACACGGGTGATTCTTATCTTGAATATGGTGCCGAGGTGAGTCTGCGTCTGGTGGGTGGAATCCCTCAGGCTTTCGTTCCGGTGGAAAAGAGATTGTTGTTGTCGTCGACACTTTTCTCTTTGAAGTTCAACTCTCAGGAGCGTCCTGAATTCGGACGACGCATTCTCTCGGGATTGTGGAGCTATATGTGGAGCCGAAGAAAGGAAGACCAGCACAAAATAGACCTCATAGACCTGAACTACATCTATGTGCCCTGGATTTCCGATACGTTCAAGAAGGAGTATCTTGACAGTGTGTCAAACAGAAACTCTATCCTGAAATATAACTACGAGAACCTGCTTATTACAAAACTCGGTTACACCTATTCCTACAACTCTTCGCATAACAACAAGAACCGTTTCGAGCGTGTTGTATATTCTGTGCGTACCAATGTGGAGTGCTCGGGAAATCTGATGTATGGAATAAACAAGGCTTTTGGCGGAAAAATGAATGATGACGGGCAATATACGCTCTTGAATATTGCTTATGCGCAGTATGTAAAGGGTGATTTTGATTTTGCCACACGTATAAATATGGATACCCGTAACTCCATTGTGATGCATTTCGGTTTGGGAATTGCATATCCGTATGGAAACTCGCGTGTACTTCCTTTTGAAAAACGTTATTTTGCCGGTGGTGCAAACGGTATGCGAGGATGGACCGTGCGTACTCTCGGACCGGGACGTTACAGGAATGCGGGCAGGAGTATCGACTTTATAAACCAGTCGGGTGATATCAAGCTTGATTTGAATCTTGAATACCGTACTTTCCTGTTTTGGAAAATCCACTCGGCTGTATTCCTCGATGCCGGTAATATCTGGACTATCCGCGAATATAAGGAACAGCCTGGCGGACAGTTCAAGTTTACTACGTTCTACAAGGACTTGGCATTGTCGTACGGTATAGGTTTCAGGTTCGATTTCGGCCTGTTCGTCTTCCGCCTCGATGGTGCCATGAAGGCGATAAACCCTGCATACGAAGGCAGGGAGAGATATCCGATTGTATGTCCAAAGTTCAGCCGCGATTTTGCATTGCATTTTGCAATAGGCTATCCTTTCTGATGTACGATGTTGTTTGGGAAAAAGAAAAAAATATATAATGGAGGTTAGATTTATGAGTATTGGCAGCGGAAGCTGCGGAAATTGTTATTATTTGGGGGTGGGGGACTACGGTATCCTTATAGATGCCGGAATTCCTTCCAAGACCATAAGAAATGCTCTCAAGAAGGAGGGAATCCCTTTTGAGAGTATATGTGCCATGTTCGTTACGCACGACCATGCCGACCACATCAAGTCTTTGGGTGTAATCTCTGCCAAGGCAAATATCCCAGTGTATGCGACACGTGAGGTACACGAAGGTATCACAAAGAACTATTGTGTATCGAAGCCGATTGAGCCTGCGTATGTGAGATACATAACCAAAGAGGAGAGCATTACTTTGCGTGACTTTGTGATAACACCGTTCGAAGTTCCGCATGACGGAACCGATAATGTGGGATATTTCATCGAGGTGGGTGAGAAGAAATTCTGTATAGCAACAGACCTTGGAGAGATAACACCTACCGTGTCATATTATGTCGACCAGGCGAATTATCTTGTTCTTGAGTCGAACTATGAGGAGCAGATGCTTGCCATGGGACGTTATCCCGAATTCTTGAAGATGCGTGTTTCGGGTGCCCGTGGTCATTTGAGCAATCAGGTTACTGCCAAGTATCTTGCATCGCACTTCAATGAACATCTGAAATATATATGGCTGTGCCATTTGAGCGAGGAGAACAATCATCCGGAACTGGCATACAAGGCTGTAGCAATGGAATTCGGTGATTATGGTATAATACCCGGAAAGGATGTACAGCTGATTGTTCTTAAAAGGACTGTCCCCTCGTTGCTCTACCGTCTTTAAAAATAGAAATTGTAAACATTAATAAAATATAAGACACTATGAATTTTGTACAGGAACTTAAATGGAGAGGCATGATTCAGGACATGACTCCCGGAACCGAAGAGCAGTTGCAGAAGGAGATGACAAGTGCATATCTTGGTATAGACCCTACTGCCGACTCTTTGCACATTGGTCACCTTGTGGGTGTAATGATGTTGCGTCATTTCCAGCTTTGCGGTCATAAGCCCATTGCGCTTATCGGTGGTGCTACAGGTATGATTGGCGACCCCTCGGGTAAGTCAAAGGAGCGTGTACTCATCGATGAGGAGAAGTTGCGTCATAATCAGGAGGCTTTGAAAAAACAGCTTTCACGTTTCCTGGATTTCGACAGCGATGCACCAAACGCAGCGATACTTGTGAACAATTACGACTGGATGAAGAACTTTACATTCCTTGACTTTATCCGTAACATCGGCAAGATGATTACCGTTAACTACATGATGTCAAAGGATTCTGTGAAGCGTCGTCTTTCGGGTGAAGCGGGAACAGACGGTATGTCGTTCACCGAGTTCACTTACCAGTTGCTGCAGGGATATGACTATGTTCATTTGAATGAGACTCACGGCTGTAAGTTGCAGCTTGGTGGTGCCGATCAGTGGGGTAATATCACAACCGGTACCGAGATGATCCGCAAGATGTCGGGTAATGAGGTGTTTGCTCTCACTTGTCCTCTTATCACCAAGGCTGACGGCAAGAAGTTCGGTAAGACAGAACAGGGCAATATCTGGCTCGACAAGCGTTATACTTCACCTTACCGTTTCTATCAGTTCTGGTTGAACGTGAGTGACGAAGATGCCGACAAGTATATAAAGATATTCACATCAATCTGTCGCGAGGAAATCGAAACTCTTGCTACAGAGCATGCTCAGGCTCCTCATCTGCGTCTGTTGCAGAAGCGTCTTGCAAAAGAGGTTACAGTGCTTGTTCACGGCGAGGAGGAGTACAATAAGGCTGTAGAGGCTTCGAACATTCTGTTCGGCAACGCATCTACCGATGCTTTGCGTTCACTCGATGAGGATACTTTGCTCGCAGTGTTCGACGGTGTTCCCCAGTTCGAGGTTGCACGCGAAGTCGTGGAGAATGGCGTGAAGGCTGTTGACCTTACAACCGACAATGCAGCAATCTTTGCTTCTAAGGGCGAGATGCGTAAACTAGTTCAGGGTGGTGGCGTTTCTGTAAACAAGGAGAAACTTGCCGCTTTTGACCAGCTCATTACCAAGGAGAATCTGCTTAACGACAAATATATCCTTGTTCAGAAAGGTAAGAAGAACTATTACCTTATTATCGTAAAGTAAGCAGTTGCTTCTCTAAATAAAAATATCGCGACAGAAATTTCTGTCGCGATATTTTGTTTGTATTTGTTCTATGGAACTACGTTGTTTATTCCATGTTCTTTTTCTCGAGTCCGTAGCCTTTCTTCTTGTCTGTAATCTTCAGCAATACTGCGATGAGCACTGCTGTTGCACCAAAGAGTGCGAAGATTGACATTGGCGCTGTGTAGTCTGTAGTGCCGTTTGCAGTGTTGGCAGCGATGACGTTACCGATAAGCACTGGTACCATTGACAAACCTATATTCTGTATGTAGAATATGATGGCATAAGCAGAGCCCAACTGTTTCATTGGAATGATTTTAGGAACTGAAGGCCACATAGCAGAAGGTACAAGCGAGAAGGCAATTCCGAGCAATATCATTATAATTACTGCAAACCACCATACGTTCATCAATGGCATTGCAAAGAGGATGTGTACTACGGTGAGCAGGATAGAACCGATAATCATCAATGTTGCGCCTTTGCCCATCTTGTCATAGAGTGAACCGAAAAGCGGTGTAAGAAGCATTGTTCCAAATGGAAGCAGACCTGGAATCATGCCGGCAAGTTCGGGGTTTACGCCATATTTGATAATCATGAGGTTTGTTGCGAACTTAAGGAATGGGAAGACTGCTGCATAGAATATGAGGCAGAGCAGGGTGATAAGCCAGAAGCCCTGGTTGCAGAAGATTACCTTGAGATCACTGAACTTGAACTGCTCTTCATTATCTTCCTGTACGGTTACATTTTCAGAAGAACTGTCGAGCTTCTTGTCCATAATGCAATATACGATAAAAGAGAGCAGACCGATGCAGAGTGCCGATGCTCCGAACATTACCGGTGCAGAAACTTCTCCTGCACTCTGTGCTATTGGCAATGCGAAGAAAAGGGCACATGCTGTACCTACACGGGCAAGTGCTACCTGCAAGCCCATGGCAAGTGCCATCTCATGACCTGTGAACCATTTGGCAATCACTTTTGTAACGGTGATGCCGGCAATTTCAGCACCCATACCGTAAATGGCAAAGCCGATACATGCTATAACCACCTGTGTAGGTAAACCAAAGAGTTCGCCGGTGAAACCATTGTCTACAGCATACCATTTGATTGCTGCACCAATGAACATGAGTGCTGTACTCATTACTCCGGTGAAGCGTACACCCATCTTGTCGAGGATAAGTCCGCCAAAGAACAGCATGAGCAGGAATACATTGATGTAGCCGTATGCTCCTGAAAATACTCCGTAGTTGCTGTTGGACCATCCCAATCCGTTAATGGTTGATGAAACTGTTACCTCTTTGTTCTCCATTTTGCCATCTTTGCCAAGGAACATTGTGTTGTAGGTGGTGCCTGCAACAATCTCTTCCTCGCTTGCGATAGGTTTCAGACTGATTTTCATCAATGAATCGGCTGCAAGGTATGTTCCGTCTTCAAAATATACCAGTTTGCCTTTTGTTGTCAAGGGCGCTTCGAGCGGTCCCATAACGTCGGTAAAGAAGTATGCCATCATCATTGTTACTGAAACGATGATGAGCGCGCTCCAACGTGCTGCTTTGGAGTCGTTGAGTCTTTTCTGAATTTTCTGTGTTGTTGTCATAGTAATATTATGTTTTATTATTTTTTCAACCATTTGTCGAGCCATGCAAAGAATGTTCGTTGCCAGAGGATGCCGTTCTGTGGCTTGAGTACCCAGTGGTTCTCGTCGGGGAAGAGCAACAGTTGCGCAGGAACGCCTCTCAGGCGTGCGGCATTGAAGGCTGCCATTGACTGCGACGAAAGTATGCGGTAGTCGCGGTCGCCGTGGATGAGCAGTATCGGAGTGTCCCACTTGTCAACGAACTTGTGTGGTGAGTTTGCATATGAGCGTTTAACCTCTTCCTTGTTCTCGTATGGCGCACCGCCCAAATCCCAGTTTGTGAACCAGCTCTCTTCGGTCTCGTAGTACTGCTGCTCCATATTGAAGAATCCGTCGTGGGCAATGAATGCCTTGAAACGTTTCTCGTGGTGTCCTGCAAGCCACATTGCTGAATAACCACCGAAGCTTGCGCCCACACAACCCAATCGGTCGGTATCCACATAAGGCTCCTTTGAGATGTCGTCGATGGCTGTAAGAAGGTCGTTCATACAGTTGCCACCATAGTTGGTGCTTATCTCTTCGTTCCACTCAAGACCAAAACCTGAAAGTCCTCTGCGGTTGGGGGCTATTACTATATATCCGTTTGCCGCCATAATCTGCAGGTTCCAACGGTAGCTCCAGAACTGGCTCACCGGTGTCTGCGGACCGCCTTCACAGAAGAGCAGTGTGGGGTATTTCTTTGTTGGGTCGAAGTGTGGTGGATATGCTACCCATGAATGCAGGTCCTTACCGTCCACGGTCTTGCACCAGCGTGCTTCCACCTTGCCAATTGCTATCTGGTCGAAGATATGCTTGTTCTCATATGTGAGTTGCTTCACTTTGGCACCGGCTTTTGCCTTCATTGTGTAAATGTCGGCAGGCGCACTCATCGATACGCGTGTGAGCAGAAGGTCTTTGCCGAGCATTCTTACGCTCTGGTAGTCGTAATCACCCTCTGTCATCTTTGTGAGTTTGCCTTTGAGGCTAATGTTATATACTTGTGTTGCTCCGTGCCATGTACCGGTGAAATAGAGACTCTTGCTGTCGGGTGCCCAACAGTAGCCGTCGACGTTGCTGTCGAATGCTGTAAAGCCGTTTTCGTCGGGCATACCTGTCAAATAATTCTGTTTGCCTGATGCAAGGTCCATTACACAAAGACGGTTCTGGTCGCTCTCGTAGCCGTCGCGTTTCATGCTTAGCCATGCAATGCTCTTACCGTCGGGCGAGAAGTTGGGTGCTGTGTCATAACCGTAGTTTGAACGCTCTGCATCGAGTTTGCAAAGGTTTGCAGTCTCGCCGCTTTCTGTGTCATACAGGTATATGTCTGTATCGGTACTTACAGTGTATTCCTTTCCTGTTTTCTTGATGCATGAATATGCAATTTTCTTTGAGTCGTTGCTCCATGCGAGCTGTTCTGCACCTCCGAAGGGACGGTTGGGGCAATCGTAGGTTGTGCCTTCGAGCATGTCGGTGCCTTCATTTATACTGTTGCCGTCGAAATCGGCAATGAATGGGTGTGGAGCGTCGGTTATCCACTCGTCCCAGTGTTTGTACATCAGTTCGTCAACAACAAATCCTTTTGCCAATGGCAGGTCGGGGTATATGTCGGCTGTAGTCGGTTTGATTTTTATGCGCTTGATGAGTATTACCTTTGTTTCATCGGGTGAGAAGAGAAAACCTTCGATATCGCTGTTGTCGTTTGTGAGTTGGCGACGTTCTGTACCGTCGGGGTTCATCTCCCATACTTGGCTACTTCCGCTTGCGTTTGAAAGATAGGCAATCTTGCTGCCGCCCTTAATCCATGCAGGTGAAGTCTCGTTTGCTGCGCTGTCGGTGAGTTTGGTGTCATTCTCTCCCTTTGCATCCATAATGTTAAGAGTATGGTGGCTCTTGTTCTGCTCTACGCTGTAGTAACTTACTCCATATACAATGCTTTTTGCATCGGGTGATACCGTTACATCACCTATGCGTCCCATGGCCCAAAGTGCTTCGGGCGTCATCAGTCCACCTTCGATTCTTATGTTTGACTTTCCGATGATTGCGTCCTGCTGTGTCTGCGCCTGGACATCGTTGCTCATTGCTATGCCTGTTATTGCCATAGTTGCCATAATTGCTATGCTTCTTTTCATCTTATATATATGTTTTGTTTTTTTTTTAGTTCTTTGATTCTGTATAAAAATACACAATCTTGTGCTATATGCAGAATTGTTGCAAAAATACTCATAAATATTTGCTTGTACAATATTGTTAGCTTACAAGATGCTTTATAAAGTTACAAATATATGTTAAAACAGATTAATTTTGTGATTCTTGTTTACAATTTGTATAAAATATGATATTTTTGTTTTGAATAATTTGCTTATTGATGTGATATTATGCTTAAATCGGTTCTATACGTAGGTGTCGGCAGTTTTATCGGTGGTATATTGAGATATCTTGTATCTTATTTTATGAAAGGAGTATCTACAGGTTCCTTTCCTTGGGCAACGTTGACGGTAAACCTTACCGGTGCTTTTGTCATAGGTGTTGTCTATGCCTTGTCGGCACGATACAGCAGTATCTCCAATGATATATGCCTGCTACTTGCGACCGGATTGTGTGGTGGATTCACTACTTTTTCGGCTTTTGCCAACGAGGGACTGCAGATGTTGCAGAATGGAAGTGTCGGAATGTTTTTTGTCTACGCCTTGACAAGTGTATTTGCCGGTGTGGCAATGGTGGCATTAGGGTGGTTAGCGGTCCGATAGAAGAATCTTGTCGAGGATTGGTCGCCAGTCTTCACCGTTTTCCACTTTAAGGGCATTGATGCCTGTTTTGCGTGCAGCTTCGATATTCTTTGCTCCATCATCTATGAAAAGCGTTTCCTCAGCTTTCATGTTGCCCTGGAGTAACATCTTTTTGTAAATTTCCTCACCGGGTTTTGATGCTCCCAAACGGAAACTGAAGAACAGTTTGTCGAAATAGTCATCAAGGCTTTTGCCTTTGCTTGTAAACTGCGGTGAGCATGCCCAGCTTTGTATGAAGGGATTGGTGTTGCTGAGTACACCCAATGTATAGCGTTGACGGAGTGGCTGAAGATATTCAAGAAAATCTTCCTGTACGCTTGCTATGAATCCCATCCAGGCTTCTTTTGCCTCTTCGTGGCTGATAGGACGGTGGCAGATTTCTTCAAGTTCTTTACAGAACTCTTCGGCAGAGATGTCGCCGTTTTCTACTCTGTAGAATGGGCCTTGCTGACGGTATGCGTTAAGAAATTCTTCGGGATTTTCTACTCCCAATGCTTTGAATCTTTTTAAAGCCTCTTCGGGAGCAAGGAGTGTGAGCACGCCGCCAAAATCGAATATGATGTTCTTTATCATTGCTGTTGTTTTGTTTATGTTTGCAAATTTACGTAAAAACGGGCATAGATGTATGGGAATTTTTATAAATTTGCAGAATGTGTATTATTGGAAAGTTAATTTGATTGGATATGGAAAATCTTGACGGACGATTGGTTATTGGCGTATCATCGCGTGCGCTTTTCAATCTTGAAGCGGAAAATGAAATATTTGAGAAATATGGTGTGGCAAAGTACCGTAAGTATCAGGAGGAGCACGAGGATGAACCTCTTGAACGCGGAACTGCCTTTTATCTTGTAAAGAGTCTTCTCGAACTTAACAAACAGGCAAACCGTCCTATCGTGGAGGTTGTAGTCATGTCGCGCAACAGCCCTGAAACAGGTATGCGTATGCTGAAGTCGCTTGATATGTATGGTCTGGATATTACCCGTGTGGCACTTTCCGGCGGTGAATCGTTGTCGAAGTACCTAAAGGCTTTCTCTATCGACCTGTTCCTTTCAAAGGACGAGGGTGATGTGCAGCGCGTGATGGATTCGGGGATATGTGCCTCTGCGCTTATCTATGCCCCGCCAACCGATTTCAATCCCGAGGAGAGCCGTGTGAAAATCGCGTTCGATGCCGATGCCGTGATATTCTCTGACGAGTCGGAATGCCGTTTCAAGAAAGAGGGTATGGATGCTTTCTACAAATATGAAAAGGAACATGCCGATGTTCCGTTGAAGGAGGGACCGTTTGCCAATCTTCTGAAGAAACTTTCATCGATTCAGGAATCGTTGCCTACATCGATAGAACTTTCGCCTTTGCGTCTTGCCATTGTGACTTCGCGCAGTCTGCCATCGCACTTCCGTGTAATCAAGACTTTGCGCAAGTGGGGCGTTTATGTGGATGAGGCCTATTTTCTTGGCGGCTTGCGTAAGGATGAATTATTGAAGGCTTTCGGTGCTCACATCTTCTTTGACGACCAGGATACCCATTTGTCCTCTTCGAGCAAATATGTTCCATCGGGTAAAGTCCCTTATTATTCAGGTTCTGAGATAAACAGTGTCATAGAGGAGAAAAACAAGAAAACTGATAACGAGTAATGGAAATTCTGTATATTATTATCGCCGTTCTGTTGGCAATCGTAGGTCTGTCGGGTGCGGTGTTGCCTGTTTTGCCAGGTCCACCAATAGCCTTTGTGGCTTTGCTGATGCTTTTGTTGTGTGATGGCAATGATGTCTCTACCATGCAGTTGGTTGTATCGGGCGTGCTTGCTGTTGTGATAACCGTTGTGGACTATATAGCTCCAGTGTGGCTTGCAAAGAAAAGCGGAGGCTCAAAAGGAGGAACATGGGGCGCTACGATAGGTCTCTTGCTTGGGCTTTTCTTGGGACCTATAGGAATAATCCTTGGTCCGTTTTTGGGAGCTTATGTGGGCGAACTTATTGTCAAGACTCCAAAGGAGAAGGCTTTTGAAGTTGCTGCTATGACATTTGTCGCATTCATGCTTACCACAGGTATAAAGCTTGTTTATGGAATTGCCGTAATGTGGATGGTTTGTAAGGAGGCGTGGGAAATCCTGCTCAAGTGAACATGTAGAATATCATTTGTGTTATAAGGGTGGTTGCAGTTTTTGCAATCACCCTTTTTAAATATTTGACCATGAAAGCATTTGTTCCCATTCTTCAGTTTGTACTTATTTCTTTTCTTGTAGGTTATATTTCCATGCTTCTGCAACGTGAGTCGTTGATAACATGGTATCCGGCTCTTGTGAAATCGTCGTTGACACCGCCCGGCAATGTGTTTGCAATAGTGTGGAGTGCACTCTATCTGTTGATGGGAATTTCTGCAGGTTTGATATGGAACACCAGGACAATGTATTCATGGATGCTGATACTTGTCTTCCTTGTGCAGTTGGCTCTGAACCTTCTGTGGAGTTTCTCTTTCTTTTATATGCAATCGCCGGTCATGGGTTTCGCGGTGCTTGTGGTACTGTTTATGGTGGTAGTTTTATATGTTACAGGCTGTTATAACCAGCATAAATGGGCTGCAATAATAAACGCTCCTTATCTTCTTTGGTTGCTTTTTGCAGGATATCTGAATCTGTATGTAGTAATCAACAATTAGGCGGTTGCCTGATTGTTGATGATCTCTTTGAGCAGTTCTTTCTGTTTCCCGTTGAGAGAGGGTAGGGAGACTTTCAATGTTATTATAAGGTCGCCTCTTGTTGCGGGATTTTTGTATTCGGGCATTCCTTTTCCGCGTAGACGCAGTTTGCTGTCGGGTTGTGTGCCGGGTTTTATCTTTACTTTTGCATCGCCTGTCAAAGTTGGAACAAGAACCGTTCCACCCAGCAACATGGTGTATAAGTCTACAGTGATTGCTGTGTGAATGTCGTTGCCTTGACGGGTGAAGCGGTTGTCCGGTTCTATGTGGAATGTGATGTAAAGGTCGCCACGTGTCGTGCCCATGGCACCACGCCCTTTAATCTTTATTTTTTGTCCGTCAGCAATACCGGCAGGAACGGTTATGCGGATGTTTTCTCCATTCAAGTTGAATGTCTGTTTGTGTTCTGTCGATGCCTCCTGCAAGGTTATGGATAGGGTAGCATTTATATCCTTGCCTTTCCCGGCTCGTCTTTGGCGGATGGCATCGCCGAACAGCTCTTCGAAGAAATCGCTGAAACCGCTTGCATTACCTTCATTGCCACTGAAATCTCCGAATCCGCCGAATCCGCCAAAGTTTTTAGAGTGTCTGCGTTGTTGCGCCTCGAATTCATCGGCATGTTGCCAGTGTTCGCCATATTCGTCGTACTTCTTGCGCTTTTGCGGGTCGCCAAGAACTTCGTTGGCTTCGTTTATCTCTTGAAAACGCTCCTTTGCATTTGCATCCTCCTTGTTTATGTCGGGATGGAATCTCTTTGCCAATTTGCGATAAGCTTTTCTGATATCTTCCTGTGTCGCGCTCTTGTCAACACCAAGAACCTTGTAATAATCAATAAATGCCATAATCATAAGTTTTGTAATAAAACAAATATTATGGCATTGTGTTTCTTGAATTTATATGGTTATACTTTAGAACTGCAGATAGATGAATGGTACAACTTCGCTAGAACTTACTTGTAATACAAGATATATAAAAATTGCAAAGAAAACCGCTTTTAAAACAAGTGGTGTCTGCTCAAAGACGCGTTGTATTGATAATGACAATTCGTGAGGTGTGTAGTGTAATATATAACCAGATACAATGGCTAGAGTAACATAAGGATATCCGTTGATAAATTGCATCAAAACTTCAGGATGAAATTGCGTGAATATCTGTGTAACCATATCTTTTACTATAGTAAGTGAGTCGGCACGGAAAAATACCCATCCTATTGCCACAATATGGAATGTAAACAAAATATTTACAGTATTAAGGATTCGGGAGATAAAAGGTTTGTGTTCTCGTAGAGGAAAGAATCGTCTATAGGCTTTATGAAGTACCAACATTAGTCCGTGCCAGGCTCCCCATAGAATGAATAGCCACGATGCTCCATGCCATAATCCGCCTATAACCATTGTTATGAATAGGTTGAAATAGTTGCGCCACAATGGAACTCTGTTTCCGCCCAATGAAATGTAAAGGTAGTCTCGTAACCAAGATGAGAGTGTTATGTGCCAACGTCGCCAGAATTCTGTTATTGAGGTTGACTTATAAGGTGAGTCAAAGTTCTTTGGAAAGCGGAATCCTAATAACAAAGCGATACCTATTGCCATATCGGAATATCCCGAAAAATCGCAGTAAATTTGCAGAGTATATCCATATATACCAAATAGGTTTTCTAAACCTGTATAGAGTGCTGGAGCATCAAAGATGCGATCAACAAAGTTGATGCAGATGTAGTCGGATATGATGGATTTTTTGAATATGCCACACATGATTAAATATAAACCTTCGGCAAACATTTCTTTCGAAACTTCGAGACGACGACGTATCTGTGGTATCATATCGGATGCTCGCACCACTGGTCCTGCTATCAAAGGAGGAAAGAATGATAGGAAGAATAGATAATCGAGGAAATTTTTAGTAGGTTGCAGTTTCTTGCGGTATATGTCTATAATATAGCTTAACGAACGGAATGTGAAAAAAGAAATTCCTGCAGGCAAGGCTATTTCCCATAATTCGAGAGGACGTGAGATGAATGTGTTAATGGTATCTATAATGAGTGTTGTGTATTTGAAATAGCACAGCATTCCTATGTTTATAATCACACTTGTTGCTACATAGAGTTTGCGTGCGTTAAAACTTGTAGCTTTATGTAATTTGCATCCTATTATATAGTCAGATATAGCAATAAGCAATAGACACAACAGATATATTCCACTCCATTTGTAATAAAAATAGAGTGAGAAGATGATGACAATAATCATACGGCTTGTCGTGTATCGGGATACGAGTCGATATATTACCAAAAAACCTGTGAATAAGAAAAGAAATAAACCACTATTGAACATCAATGGCTCGTTTTGTGTATAGGTGAGTATCTCTCCTAATTTTGAAAAATCCAAATTATTGAATATGTTGTTCATATGCGTTTTTTATGCTGTGAAACAAAAGATTGCCTTGCTGAACGTATCCTTTGACTGTATAATGTATATAATCTTTTTTCATTCCTCCCTCTTTTATCCATGTTGTATATGCACTTTTACCACCGGATATGGTATACCAATCCCAGACTGCTATGCTGTGCAATGCACCGTACTCTTTTATGGTTTCTACAATCGGAAGAAGATTCGTGTTCTCGACATAATAGATTAAGCGTTTTCCATTCTTGTTCCTTTTTCTTTTTCGTAGTCTGTTATCGGCAGGAGTTGTGAGTAAGAACAGGATATCAGGATTCTCCTTTCTTATAGATGTTACTAGAGTGTCTATTTGATTGAAGAATCTTTCGTGATTGAATACAGAATAAACCGATTCGTTCGTACCTAGAGAAATAATTATTAGTTTGGGCTTGAGGCATGCCAACTTTTTTCCATACTCTTCAATGTTATTATAGTTGTTATACATTGCACTATTGTTCCCGATGTTGTGAATTATGATGCCATTATTGTCGTTTTCGAGTATTGCACCATATATAGAGGCTTTTGATGGAGCATGGCTGTTTACTCCTTTAAGTTGTATTCTATTAACAGGAGTTTTCCATGAATAGCAAGTCTTACCAAAGATAGAATCTTGGATGGCAAGTTCTTCAAAGACATTGGTAGGATACAGATGCGGAAAACTGTCAGTGTCGGCATGAAGTAGTATGAACTTGCTAAAACTGAGATCTTTACCATATTGGCTGATAGTTTCAAAAGTTATGTCGATACTAGGTGTAATAGGCTCTATGGATATACCACCTGTTCCTACACGGTTACTATAGTTCTTTCCGGAAATACAACGGCTGTATTTCCATTGAACAGTGGATGTGATGTTGTAATCAACAGGTTCATTGCTTCTGCTTATTTTTAAAGGTGCGATAAAACCACGTCCGGCATTTCCCCATTCCATTTGCATTGGCATACGTAGCGCCTCTGTAAAATAACCAGCCTGTACATGGGAATCTCCCAAATGAATAATGGATATGACATTTCTTGTTTCTTGTGTGGTGTCCGTCAACTCCTCCATAGATTTGAAAAGCCGTGTCCAATCTGCTCCGTTGAATGTAATTTCATTTGCTTTAAAATTGATACATGATATTGTATCGATCTTAATAGGGTAATGCAAACTGTCGCTATTAGTCGTTTTTGCATATATAGAATCAGATTCTTGTGCTATAAGTGGAATAGTGTACAGCATTGAGCATATAAAATATATGTAGGCAATCGCATTATTCATGTATAATCTCTTCTGATTGTGGTATATAAGATAGTGTGTCCTTTTCGAGAATATATTTCAACGCTTTGACGAATTCTTCAGCCAATGGTTTGCCTCCGGCATGTCCTAGATGGGTGTAGTCTTTGTGCGCCCATTTCTTTTCAACAAAGGTAGGCATGCCACCTAAAGTTTTCATGGTTTCACAGCAATCCCAAAAGTGGCATTGTGTTTCTATGGCAGCATCGCGTTGGGCTTTGATTATACCATATACAGCATCCATTGTTTGCAGAGAGTTGTCAATGTTCTGACAACGGTCACTGACGCCTATAATCAAAATGTCGGTTTTAGGGAATGCAGATTTCAGATGTGTTATAGCTTCGACAAGTTGTGTGGTGTATTTACTATAATCTGTTATAGTTGGCTTCATGCGGTTTAGACCGTACTGCAAAACTATAAGGTCATATGGTATTGCTTTATTGAGTTCTCTTAATCGTTCGTTAGGTATGTTTTGCAATGTAGTTCCGCTATAACCGCGTATTGATACGTTGTCAACAGCAATGCCTGATGTTCCGTCAAGCCAAGCACCCCAAAAAGCGATCTCGGATTGTTCGCAACTTATCTGCAGAGTGTGGGTGTGTTCCTCTATAACAATGAATTGTGCCTCGTTTTCGGGTTTTATTTCAAAATTGTATAGGGATGAATCAGATTTTACAGATATTACTCCCTCTGCACCTGCTATGAAACCAATTTTTGAAATATCCCATGTGTTCAGATGTCGTAGCTTTTTTACTCCTTTGAAATTTGTTATTGCTTTTTCTTCGCTTTTAGGGCAATGTAATTGCAGAGTAAGTGAAGTCTTGGAGTAATCGGGTTTAGATGCGACACTATATGTGTCCCAACCTGATGATGATTGAGAAACGGAATATCTAAAACCTGGGAAATCGGAATGCATGGCTACATAACCAACTCCGTGTCCTCCATACATGTCTTGCAAAAGTTGACGTATATTTTCTGTCAGAATATCAGCTTCGATGAATGAGTCTCCTAATACTGCTATGCGAACGGGACGTTGTAAGGTGTCAAGACTGTTTATCGCTTTTTCAAAATTCAATAAACCGGCTTGTTCTATGGTGTAGTCTTCAATTAGTGTGATATCGCCCTGCTTGCGTTGTGGTGTAATTGTTATTGGTGGGCGCACCATGATAGTATTGCTTTGTGGTGTCAGTATAATGGTGTCGGTTGCTATTGATGTGTCATTTATAACATAGTTGCCGGTAGTAGAAGGGGGGGCTGTCTCTATTATGAGAGAGTCGGTAACAACTGGTATATTGCGGATGTTGGCAAGTATGTCAATCTTCTTGATTGTGAAATTTGTATCATTGGATTGAAATGTTGAAATTCCAAACAGAATACCGATGGTAAGTAGAAAAAGTATAACTACTTGTGTAAGATAATTTTTATTCATTACTGCTTTGTTATTTATCTGCAGATGTAATCCAAATATCGGTTAATGGCTTCCTGACATATGGGGCAGAACTCGGTCAAGGCTTTCATCATGCATTCGGGCCATCCGCGGAAAATTCCTTTTTCAAGATACCCTCCGCCTTCGTAGGCTCCTATAACCCACTCTTTCTCAGAACTTCCAGCAACGTATGGTGTTGGGATGGGGGTGGTTTCAGCAATCTGTTTTTCCCATTTGCCGTTGAAATTCACAAAACGGGTGAGGTTCGCTTCCCATGGCTCATATCCTTCGGGGTAGAGTGCGCTCACAGTGTTGCCTTTTTCAATGTATTCGTCGCCAAGTCCCATAAGTGAGTGTCCGAATTCGTGTACATAAACTTCGCCAGTGTATCCAGTATTTCCGGCAGAACCCAATCCGTAGAAATTATATATTCCGCCTCCGCCGTATTTGTCGGTGTTTGTGAGGATGAATATGCTCTCGTATGGTGCGCACGATGCTACATCGCGAACTTTTTGGAACTCTTCGGTCATTTGGTAACGTTCGCTGTCGAAGGTGTAGAAACGTGTTCCGAGAAGGTTGTCAACCCATTTCCCAATGCCGGGCTTGTCGATACCTTTTTCTTTCGACGGTGCCCACACCGCGCGTATGTTTATGCGGTGTCTGTTCTGGGTGAATGGTGCGTATTTGAACAGAGCATCGCGCCACATATTGCATGCTTTGATAAATTTTTCCTTTTCGTTTTCTGTAAAGCCGTCGGGGAGCAATACAATATCAAGGCTGTTTGCAATGTTTCCACCTATATGGATATCATATTTCTCGTACGGCATTTTGCCCGGGACAATATTATGGCTTTCTACATCTATTGTCTGCACGTATTTCTTTTCCCACAATTTGTTGCTTTTGTTGCGGGCGTAGAATTCTATTGTGAAATTCTCTTTAGGCTCTGGAAAAACAACGCTTTCGGGGAACGAACGCTCTGTGGTTGTGGCTTCAGGTGTGGTCTGCCACTCGTTGAAAAGCGTGCAGTAGTTGTTCTTGTATATCACGTTGCCTGTAGCGTTGTTGATGATGCGGAACATCTGTTCTCCATAATCGAAAGGATTTATGAGAGAAACTTCTGAACCGGCCCAGACACCTTCGCGGATTATTCTGTCGAAGAAGTACATCTCTTCTTTATTGTTTCCGGCATGGTGAAAATCAAAGCGCATTGTATTTCCGGTGAAATATTCACGGAAGTCTACATCGGTGTGCTTTACGGGGGGTACAATCTCTTTCTTTGTTGCACACGAAAGCAATGTGCATACAAAAGCAATTATCAATAGTGCTCTTTTCATGGAAAATTTTTCTGTGGTTTTAATGTCTGCAAAAATACATATTTATTTTAGAAAGAATGGGGCAGCAGTGTGTGAATTGTAAAAAATACGTAAAACTCTGATTCTTTTTTACAAAGTGGGATGTATTGTGGTATATTCTTTGTAATTTTGCAGAATATATAGAAAACATTAATACAATTACAGTTATGAAAAAGTTTTTTGTTATAGCATTGGCAATTACTTCGGTTTTTGCTGTTTCATCATGTAAGTCATCAAAGGAGAGTGCATATAAGGATGCGTATGAGCAGGCTCGTCTTGCCGAAGGACAAGGTCAGCAGAGCAATGCTGTGGAAATTTCCCCTGTGGCTTCGTCTACAGTGAAGAATGTTGCTGAAGATACTGCATACCGCACAGAAAAAGTTGTTGTTGCTTCGGGTAACGAGTCTTCATTGAAAGCATTCAGTGTTGTATGTGGTAGTTTTGCTACAAAAGAGAATGCTGACAAGGTGCGCAATTCTCTTTTGAATGAGGGTTATGCAGCAATTGTGGTACAGAACTCCGAGACAGGCATGTATCGTGTGGTTTGTGCTTCGTTCGATACAAAGGAGGAGGCTGCTTCGAGCCGTGCAAGATTCAAGGCTGCTCATCCAAACAACAGCGATTATCAGAAGTCTTGGTTGCTTTATAACAAGTAAGAAATCATCCCTCTTTTATGGATAATAAAAATGCGGGATACCGTGTGAAACAATACGCCGGTCCTGTAAAACGCTTCTGTCAGACTCTTGATTTGAAGGACAATCCAGAGTTGATTGCCGAGTATCGTCGCCGTCATAGTCAGGGCGAGGCTTGGACTGAAATTATTGACGGAATCAAAGAGGTGGGTATTCTTGAGATGGAGATATATCTTGTAGATACCCGTTTGTTCATGATTGTTGAGACTCCTGTCAATTTTGACTGGGAGAGCGCAATGCAGCGTCTTGCCACTTTGCCACGACAGCAGGAGTGGGAGGACTATATGTCGGAGTTTCAGGTTGCCGCACAGGGTGCCTCTTCCGATGAGAAGTGGCGTATGATGGAGAGAATCTTTTATCTTTATGACAAGAAGTAATGGATATAATAGAGAAGGGTAAGGTAAAACTGGTTGAGAAAAAGTATCTGATATCATTTGCTCTTATAACGCTTCTGTTTGCGTTGTGGGCTTTTGCAAATGGTATAACCAATCCTATGGTTGCCGCTTTCCAGACATTGATGGAACTGCCGGCTTCGCAGGCTGCACTGGTGCAGTTTGCTTTCTATGGCGGATATGCAACAATGGCTGTTCCTGCAGCGTTGTTCATCCGTCGTTTCAGCTATAAGAGTGCCATTCTTTTGGGATTGGGACTGTATGCTTTGGGAGCATTCCTTTTTATTCCGGCAGCGCATTATCAGGCTTTTTCGTTCTTCTGTTTCTCGCTTTATATACTCACATTCGGCTTGGCTTTTCTTGAGACAACGGCTAATCCGCTTATACTTTCGTTAGGTGCAAAGGAAACGGCTACTCAACGATTGAATCTTGCGCAGGCATTCAATCCGGTGGGTTCTCTAGTGGGTATGGCAATAGCATCGAATGTCGTTCTGCCACAACTAATTTCCGACAAACGTGATGCTTGCGGTGAAATCCTGTTCCATGGACTGACTGCTGCAGAAAAGGCGGAAATCCGTCTGCACGACCTTGAGATAATACGTAACCCTTATGTTATGTTAGGGTTGATTGTATTGGTGGTGTTTGTGATGATTTCATTAGCGAGAATACCACGTGTCAGAAGTAATGAGAAACCTGTCAGCAACAGGGTGGTGCTGTCGCATCTATGGCACAATCGTCGTTACCGATATGGAGTTGTAGCACAGATGTTCTATGTTGCGGCACAGATTATGGTGTGGACATTCATAATACAGTATGCCAATAATCTTGGTATAAACAAGGCCACAGCTGAGGAATATAACATTCTTGCAATGATTCTCTTCCTCTCGGGAAGATTCATTACTACATATCTGATGCGTTTCATAAAGTCGCACCGTCTTTTGACGTACTTCGGAATAGGTGCTGTGATTTGCACCACTGGTGCAATCTTCATTCAGGGAATGACAGGTCTTTATTGTCTTATTGCCATAAGCCTGTTCATGTCTCTTATGTTCCCGACAATATACGGTATAGCTTTGGAGAATGTAGATAGCGAGGATTCAACTTTAGGTGCCGCATTCTTGGTGATGGCCATTGTGGGCGGTGCACTTATGCCGCCTTTGCAGGGTGCTGTTATAGATTGTGGGGAATTGTTCGGCATGCCGGCGGTGAATGTCTCTTTTGCACTGCCGTTGCTATGTTTCATGGTTGTTACACTATACGGATATAGTATAAAGCAAAAATAAAGAGCCACGGCTCTTTATTTTTGTTTTATCAGAAATCCAATTTCAGTTGTTCTGGTTCTTCGCCCAACAGGTTGAACGTCATGCGATGGTATGGTGTGGTTCCGAATTCTCTTATGGCGGCTCTGTGCTTTGCAGTGGGGTAGCCCTTGTTGTTCTGCCAATCGTACATCGGATATTCCTGTGCAATACGCATCATATAGTCATCGCGGTATGTCTTTGCAAGAATCGAAGCCGCCGCTATGCTCATGTATGTTGCATCGCCTTTGACCACAGTGTTGTGTGTGATTCCGGGATATGGGTTGAACTTGTTTCCGTCAATCAACAGATGTTCGGGACGTACATTCAGCGCATCCACGGCACGATGCATGGCCAGTATCGACGCACGCAGAATATTGATCTTGTCAATTTCTTCGGCTGTAACAATTCCCACAGCCCATGCTATTGCATCGCGCTCTATAACTTTACGCAACTGATAGCGTTGCGCTTCGTTGAGTTGCTTTGAGTCGTTCAGCAACTCGTTGCTGAAATCGGGTGGAAGTATTACTGCCGCAGCATATACATCTCCGGCAAGACATCCGCGTCCGGCTTCATCGCATCCGGCTTCTATAACTCCTTCGGTCTGGAACTGTTTCAGCATTACGACAACATTTTAACGGCTCTTGCGATGCCTTGTATCAGTGTATCAATCTCCTCTTTTGTGTTGTATACGGCAAATGATGCACGCGCTGTACCGGGTATTCCCAAGTGGTCAATCAAAGGTTGGGCACAATGGTGTCCGGTGCGTATTGCTATGCCGAGACGGTCGATGATTGTTCCTATGTCTGCAGGATGAATGTCGCCCACAAGGAATGATACGGCAGCACTGTCGGGCTCTCCGAATATACGCATCCCCGGAATTGTATTCAACTGTTCCACTGCATAACGTGTAAGTTCCTGTTCGTGTGATGCAATGTTTTCGATACCTATTGAGTTTACCCATTCGAGTGCTCTTCCCAATGCTATTATACCGACATAATCGGGAGTACCGGCTTCGAATTTGTAAGGCAATTCATTGAATGTGGTCTTGCTGAAACTTACGCTCTTTATCATTTCGCCACCTCCATGGTATGGTTGCATTGCTTCAAGCCACTTTTTTTTACCATAAAGAACACCGATTCCTGTGGGCGCGTAAATCTTGTGTCCGCTGAATACAAAAAAGTCGGCATCGAGTTCCTGTACGTTAATCTTTTTGTGCGGTATGCTTTGCGCACCGTCAACCAATACGGGAACATTGTGGTTGTGAGCAATCTCGATAATCTCCTTTATTGGATTGGTTGAACCAAGTACGTTGGATACATGTGCGACACTTACAATCTTTGTCTTTTCGTTGAACAGATTCCTGTATGCCTCAATGTCCAGTCTACAGTTACCGGTAAGCGGAATTACACGAATCTTTATACCGCGGCGTTCCTGCAACAGTTGCCATGGCACAATATTGCTATGGTGTTCCATAGTGGATATGATAACCTCGTCACCCTCTTTCATGAATGTCTCTGCGAATGACGATGCAACAAGGTTTATGCTCTCTGTCGTTCCGCGTGTGAAAATTATTTCACAACACTCTTTTGCACCGATGAAATCCCTTACCGTTTCGCGACTCTTCTCCATGGCGCATGTCGCAACCTGTGATAGATGGTGCACACCACGATGAACATTTGAATTCATCGTGGAATAAACCTCGCTTATGGTGTCGATGACACATTTGGGTTTCTGTGTGGTTGCGGCATTGTCAAGATATACAAGCGGTCTGTTGTATACCAGTGTATCGAGTATCGGGAATTCCTTGCGTATATCCTCTATGTTAAGCATATTCTTTATGTTATTTACAAAGATTGCATCCTTTACAATGGTTCAACTCGCCACGGAATCTCTTTTCAACAAGTATATGCAGACGTTCGCGCAGAGGTTCAAGCTTGATGTTGTCTATAACCTCACCGGCAAAGGCATACATAAGCAGATGGCGTGCCTCTTCGGCCGGTATACCACGCTGCTGCATATAGAATAGCGCGTTCTCGTCGAGTTGTCCTACGGTAGAACCGTGGCTGCACTTCACATCATCGGCATAAATCTCGAGTTGTGGCTGTGCATACATACGTGCACAACTTGTAAGACACAGATTGCGGTTTGTCTGTTGCGACATCGTCTGCTGCGCGTCGGTGTGTATGAGCATCTTGCCGGCAAACACTCCGACGGATTCTTCGTCGAGGATGTATTTGTACAACTCGTTGCTTGTGCAGTGTCCCTTTTTGTGCTCAACAAGTGTGCGGTTGTCGATATGCTGTTTCTTGTCGCCTATGGCAAGACCATTCACATTTGTCTCGGCACCTTCGCCATTGAGTGTAACCCCAATGTAGTTGCGTGTGAAACCGTTTGTGAGTGTAATGTTGCAATGGTTGAAACGGCTGTCGTGCTCCTGATTTACAAACAGGTTCCCCAAACGGGTATTGCTCTCTGTTGTCTCTTCCAACTCATAAAGGTCGAGTGATGCACCGCGTCCGATAAACACCTCTGACACTTCTATAGACAAGGATTTACGGTCTGTTGACGAATGGTCGCACAACAGAAGGCTTGCATGGCTGTTCTCTTCCATTATCACAAGCAGTCTGCGGTTTGTAAGTATATCCACATTTGTCTGCAACAATGCAACAATCTGAATTGTGTCTTCGATTATTGTGTTCTTGGGAACATACAACACAATACCATCCTGTATGAACGATGTGTTGAACTGTACTATGCTGTCGCCTTTTTCGGCAAGCGTGTTGTAGAACCTCTCTATCAAAGCAGGGTGGTGTTGGGCTATTTCGTTTATGTTACCTATAAGCACGCCTTCGGGCAGTTTATTGCGGTCGTTTTCCGCAATGATGAAACTGTCGTTGACAATATAGCCACGCACAGTCTTCAGGTTTGGAACATCACAGGTGAAACTGCCCTTTACTTCTTTTGCACGCGCTTTGCGTCCAAGGTCGATTCCGTAATTGGTTTCGAACTTTTTGGCAATGTTCGTGTGAAGCCAGTTCTCCTCCTTGGGTGTCGGGAAACCGCTTGATTTGAAGCGTGCAAAGGCTTTTTCGCGTTCATCGTTGAGCTTCTGTGTACATGGCTCATCAATCAACGCTCTGTTATCCTCGAATAATCTTATGTATTCCTGAGCACACTCCATTTCAATTCTCGTTTTTAATCCAGTCGTAACCGCGTTCTTCAAGTTCCATTACAAGCTCGGGACCGGCAGTCTTTACAATCTTGCCGTTGTATAGGATATGTACGATGTCCGGCTTTATGTAGTCGAGCAGTCGCTGGTAGTGAGTGATTACCAGGCTTGATGTATCTTCGCGTTTAAGCTTGTTCACACCCTCGGCAACAATGCGCAATGCGTCGATGTCGAGTCCTGAATCAGTCTCGTCAAGGATGCTCAATGTAGGCTCCAGCATTGCCATCTGGAAAATCTCGTTGCGTTTTTTCTCGCCACCGCTGAATCCCTCGTTTACCGAACGGTTAGCCAGTTTGCTGTCGAGATTTACCATTGCTCTCTTCTCGCGCATCATCTTCAGGAACTCAGTGGCATTCATCGGCTCCTGTCCAAGATACTCGCGCTTTGCATTTATTGCCGCACGCATGAAGTTGGTGATGCTCACACCGGGAATTTCCACGGGGTACTGGAACGAGAGGAACAGACCTTCGTGGCTACGGTCTTCCGGAGCAAGTTCAAGCAGATTCTTACCCTTGTAAATGACTTCGCCTTCGGTAACGGTGTATGCAGGGTGTCCCACAAGTACATTGCTCAGGGTACTCTTGCCCGAACCGTTCGGTCCCATTATGGCATGCACCTCGCCTGCCTTAACTGTAAGGTTTATACCTTTCAATATCTCCTTGCCATCAATTGTGGCATGAAGGTTCTTTATTTCAAGTAAATTTTCCATCGCTTCAAATCTTTTATCATCCAACAGCTCCTTCAAGCGATACACTCAAAAGTTTCTGTGCCTCAATGGCAAATTCCATAGGCAGTTTGTTCAGAACTTCCTTTGCATATCCGTTCACAATAAGACCTATAGCCTCTTCTGTGCCTATACCACGCTGGTTGCAGTAGAACAGCTGGTCTTCTGATATCTTGGATGTAGTTGCTTCGTGCTCTATTACCGCGCTGTTGTTGTGTATGTCCATATAAGGGAATGTGTGTGCGCCACATTCGTTGCCAAGCAACAACGAATCGCATTGGCTGTAGTTGCGTGCGCCGTCGGCATTCTTGCTCACTCTTACAAGTCCGCGGTATGAATTCTGGCTTTTGCCGGCAGATATACCTTTGCTTATGATTGTACTTTTTGTATTCTTGCCCAAGTGAATCATCTTTGTTCCGGTATCGGCCTGCTGATAGTTGTTGGTCAATGCCACCGAGTAGAATTCGCCCTGTGAATTATCGCCGCGCAATATGCAGCTCGGGTATTTCCATGTTATGGCAGAACCTGTCTCCACCTGAGTCCACGACAACTTGCTGTTGCAACCGCGACAGTCGCCACGCTTGGTAACAAAGTTGTATACACCGCCTTTGCCTTCGGCATCGCCCGGATACCAGTTCTGTACGGTGCTGTATTTCACTTCGGCATTGTCATTGACAATAATCTCGACTATAGCCGCGTGAAGCTGATTCTCGTCGCGCATCGGGGCGGTACATCCTTCGAGATACGATACATAACTGTTGTCATCGGCAACAATCAATGTTCTCTCGAACTGTCCGGTATTTGCCGCGTTTATTCTGAAATAGGTGGAAAGTTCCATAGGGCAACGTACACCCTTTGGAATATATACAAACGAACCGTCGCTGAATACAGCCGTGTTGAGTGCCGCAAAGAAGTTGTCGCGAAAGTTCACCACGCTTCCAAGATATTTGCGTACCAGGTCGGGATATTCCTGCACCGCTTCGCTCATGGAACAGAAGATAATACCTTTCTCCTTAAGTTCCTCTTTGAATGTAGTCTTTACGGAAACCGAGTCCATTACGGCATCAACGGCCGTACCGCTGAGTGCTAGACGTTCCTCAAGTGGAATGCCCAGTTTCTCAAAGGTCTTCATCAGTTCCGGGTCTATCTCTTTGTTGCTGTTCTCCTTATTCTTTTTTAAAGGATCGGCATAATACGAGATAGCCTGATAGTCTATTGGCGGAATGTTCAGATGTGCCCAAGAGGGCATAGGCATCGTCAGCCAATGACGATATGCAGTCAAGCGGAATTCAAGCAACCACTCGGGCTCATTCTTTTTCTTTGAAATGAGTCTGATGATATCCTCGTTGAGTCCGCTTTCAATTATTTCAGTCTTGATTTTGCTGACAAACCCGAACTCGTAAGCCTTGTTTGCCAACTTCTTCAATATGTTATTCCTTTTTTTCATCAATCATTCTCCATTTCATCCTTCACTTCTTCCTTCACCTCGTCGATGATTGTAAAAGTAATTCCGGCAACCTCTTTGTATAACATCGATTCCGCTTGTGATGTTTGTCCTGTTATCTTGTTTTCAGGAAGAATTCCGCTGCTAATCTTTACTCCGAAAACAACCAAGGCGACACCTACGAAAGTCGAGAATATTGCCCCCAATGTTCTGTCGAGCCATCCCAACAATACTGCTTTGAGCAACAATCTCAATAATAAGCCTAAAAGATTTATTACCAAGCTTACTGCAAGCAATACTGCAAGAAAACCCAATGCATAACATATCCAGTTATCCCATCCTGATAAACCGTGTATGTAATCACCGGTCTGCTGATAGAAAATTGAAGCTTGGAGCAAGCCTATTGCAATGCCTGCTCCAAGTGTAAGTTGCTTGACTAATCCAGCCTTGATACCGTATATCATTGCGATACCGGCAACAACAAGAAGAATTATGTCCAATGTGTTCATAAACAATATTTTTAAAGCTTCTGCTTAACTTCAACCTCTACGAATGTCTCAATTATATCGCCCACCTTGATGTCGTCCTGTGATGTCAGGCTGATACCGCACTCAAAGTTTGTAGCAACCTCCTTGACATCCTCCTTAAAGCGCTTGAGCGCAGCAAGTGAACCTGTGTGGATAACGATACCGTCGCGGATAAGACGTGCGCGGTCGGTGCGCTTAACCTTACCTTCGCGTACCATACATCCGGCAACTGTACCGACCTTGCTGATGTGGAATGTCTCGCGAACCTCGATTGTCGCAGTAATCTCTTCCTTGACAATAGGAGCAAGCATACCCTCCATAGCAGCCTTAACTTCTTCTATGGCATCGTAGATAATAGAGTAGATGCGGATATCCACACCTTCGTTCTCGGCAATCTTACGTGCTGTAACAGAAGGACGTACCTGGAAACCAACGATGATGGCATCCGATGCCGCAGCAAGGCTCACGTCGCTCTCCGAAATCTGACCGACAGCCTTGTGGATTACATTAATCTGGATGGTCTCGGTTGAAAGTTTGATGAGTGAGTCGCTGAGAGCCTCGATAGAACCGTCAACGTCACCCTTGACAATGATGTTGAGAGTCTGGAAGTTACCAAGAGCAATACGACGTCCAACCTCATCCAATGTAAGCATCTTCTGTGTACGCAAGCCCTGTTCACGCTGCAACTGTTCGCGTTTACCTGTGATTTCGCGTGCTTCGCGCTCGCTCTCCACAACGTTGAATGTATCACCTGCGGCAGGAGCACCGTTCAAACCAAGGATAAGTGCCGGTTCTGCAGGCTTGATTTCCTTGATGCGCTGGTTACGCTCGTTGAAGATAGCCTTGACCTTACCCCACTGTGTGCCGGCAACAACAATGTCACCCACCTTGAGTGTACCGTTCTGAACAAGAACTGTAGCAACATATCCGCGTCCCTTGTCGAGTGTTGACTCAATAACCGAACCTGTAGCCTTGCGGTTGGGGTTTGCCTTCAGGTCGAGCAACTCTGCCTCGAGCAATACCTTCTCCATAAGTTCCTCTACACCCATACCTTTCTTTGCAGAAATCTCCTGTGACTGGTATTTTCCACCCCAATCCTCAACAAGCATGTTCAGGTTAGCCAGCTGCTCCTTGATGCGGTTAGGATCGGCAGTAGGCTTGTCGCACTTGTTGATGGCGAACACGATAGGTACACCGGCAGCCATGGCATGGTTGATAGCCTCCTTTGTCTGTGGCATCACGTCGTCGTCGGCAGCAATGATGATGATAACGATGTCGGTGATTTTCGCACCACGTGCACGCATGGCTGTAAACGCCTCGTGACCTGGAGTATCAAGGAATGTAATGTGCTTGCCGCTCTCCATCTTTACATTGTAAGCACCGATGTGCTGTGTAATACCACCGGCCTCACCGGCAATTACATTAGCCTTACGGATGTAGTCGAGTAGTGAGGTCTTACCGTGGTCAACGTGTCCCATCACAGTGATGATTGGAGCGCGTGGCAACAAATCCTCCTCTGTATCAACATCCTCTTCTATAGCGTTGGCAACCTCAGCACTTACATATTCTGTGGTGTAACCGAACTCTTCGGCAACAATGTTGATGGTTTCAGCATCGAGACGCTGGTTGATAGACACCATCATACCGATGCTCATACAAGTTGCGATAACCTGTGTTACAGAGATGTTCATCATGCTTGCAAGCTCGTTCGCTGTTACGAACTCTGTGAGCTTGAGCACCTTGCTCTGTTCCATCTCCTCGCTCATCTGCTGCATCTGGCGTTCAGCAACCATGTCGCGCTTCTCCTTACGATATTTAGCCGACTTGTTGCCCTTACCACGGCTTGTCAGACGGTCGAGAGTCTCCTTAATCTGTTTTGAAACATCCTCGTCGCTTACATCGTTCTTGTCGAAACGCTTGTGCTGACGGTCGCGGTCCTTACGGCTACCCTGAGAAGGGTTGTTGTTCTCGTTCTTGTTGCGGTTGCCGTTCCAGCCCTTGCTGTCGTTGTTATTATTGTTATTCTCCTTAACGTCGTTGATGTCCACCTTCTGGCTGTTGATACGCTGGCGTTTTTTCTTTTTGTCGCCACCTTCACTGCCAGCCTGCTGACGTTGTGCTTCGCGCTGCTGCTTGCGCTGCTCCTCGCGTTGCTTGTCCTTCTCTTCACGCTCCTTACGCTTCTCCTCCTTGCTCTTCTTCTTGGGACGTGTCGACTGGTTTATTGCCGAAAGGTCAATCTGACCCATAATCTTCAACTTGGGAGCTTCAACCTCGTCAATCTGTGTAAGTTGTGCCTGTGGATCTTTCTTTTCCACAGTTGCAACAGGTTCTACCTTTGGAGCGGCAGGCTGTTCAACAACCTTCTTCTCTACAGGTTTCTCCTCCTGCTTCTTCTCCACAGGTTTCGGCTGTTCGTTCTTTACGGGAGCAGCCTCCTTCTTCTTTGGCTGATTCTTCTTGTTGAGAGCATCAAGGTCGATATGTCCTTTTACCTTTATTCCAAGTTCCTCCTTCTTAGGTTCCTCTGTTGGTCTGGGCTGCTCTGCAACAGTTACCTTTGGCTCAGCCTGTACTGTTGCTGCAGGCTGAGTCTCAACAACAGCAACACTCTTGGGCTTCTCCTTGTTCTGACGCTCCTTTGTGAAGTTTTCCGATTGCAAACGGGCTTTCTTGTCCGCGCTGAACTCCTCAATGAGCATATTGTATCCATCTTCGGGAACTACAGCGTTGGGGTCTTCCTTAATTTCAATACCTTTCTTCTGTAGAAACTCCACGATGGTCGACATGCCCAGGTTGAGTTCTTTTTGTACTTTATTTAATCTTATCTTCATTATCAATACTTTCTTTTAGGATTATTCTTCGTCCTCGAATTCTGCCTGAAGTACTTCGATTACGTGGTCAACAGTATCCTCCTCAAGGTCGGCCTTTTCAATAAGCACCTCGCGTGGAGCATTAAGAACAGCCTTGGCTGTGTCGAGACCGATATTCTTGATAGCCTCGATTACCCACTCCTCAATCTCGTCAGCAAATTCATCAAGGTAGATATCATCTTCCTGCTGAGCATCTATTTCACGATATACGTTGATAGTGTACTCGGTAATCATGCTGGCAAGCTTGATGTTGAGACCGTCCTTACCGATAGCAAGTGAAACCTCTTCCTTCTTGAGATTTACATCTGCAACACGCTTCTCCTCGTCGAGTTTGATTTCCTGAATCTTGGCAGGGCTCAATGCACGCTTGATGAAGAGTTCGATATTCGATGTGAAAGGAATAACGTCGATATTCTCGTTGCGGAGCTCGCGAACGATACCGTGGATACGTGAACCCTTTACACCAACACAAGCACCTACCGGGTCGATGCGCTCGTCGTATGTCTCTACGGCAATCTTGGCGCGTTTGCCAGGGATACGTGCAATCTTCTTGATGGTGATGAGACCGTCGTTGATTTCGGGAACCTCAAGTTCGAACAGACGCTGCAGGAACATAGGTGATGTACGGCTCAAAATAATCTTAGGGTTGTTGTTCTGATTGTCGACGCGTGCAACAACAGCACGAACGTTGTCGCCCTTGCGATAGAAGTCTGTTGGAATCTGCTCGCTCTTTGGGAGGATGAGTTCATTACCCTCGTCATCAACAAGCAAAAGTTCCTTCTTCCATATCTGATAAACCTCACCGCTTACAATCTGACCAACCTTCTCGCTGTATTTGTTGTAGAGACTGTCCTTCTCGAGCTCCAGAATCTTTGAAGCAAGAGTCTGACGGAGGTTAAGGATGGCACGACGTCCGAACTCGGCGAAGTTCACGATTTCGCTCACCTCTTCGCCCTCCTCAAAAGTCTCGTCGATAAGCTGAGCCTCGCTCAAACCAATCTCGAAGTTGCTGTCCTTTACATCATTGTCGGCAACAACGATACGGCGACGCTGAATCTCAAAGTCTCCGCGGTCGGGGTTAACGATAACCGAATAGTTCTCGTCAGTACCGAAAATGTTTACCAATACTCTGCGGAAGCTCTCCTCGAGTACGCTGATCATTGTAGTGCGGTCGATGTTCTTCGACTCCTTGAATTCTTGAAATGTATCAAGAAGGCTGATTGTTTCTTCTTTCTTTGCCATTTTATTTGAAATTTATAATATACTTCGTGTATTTAACGCTGTCGTAGGCGAAACGCAGTTCTTCCTCGACAACCTGCGGACGCTTTGCACCCTCAACTTTCTCCTTTTTGGTTATGGAAATTGCAAAGTCGGTATCGTTGGCATCCTTCAGTATGCCTTTCAGTTTCTTGCCATCCTTTGTGAGTACCTCAACATCGAGCCCCACGTGGTTCTTGTATTGCTGGATAACCTTGAAAGGCTGTCCCAAACCAGCAGAACCCACTTCGAGTTCGTAATCATCGGCTTCGCCGTTCAAGCCGTTTTCAATGTGGCGGCTCAACTCCGCACAGTCCTCAATCCACACACCTTCGGCATGGTCAATTTCAACTGTAATTTTGTCATCCTTGCTGATGACAACATCCACTAAAAAATACTCCTTGTCGGCGAGCCACTCGTTTGTTAGGTCGATTACTTGTTGTCTTTCAATCATATAGCTAAACTTCTGTTTTTGGTGTATGATGCAATTATATAGAAAAGAGGGGCTCTCGAGCCCCTCATCATCATCAAATCCAATGCAAAAATACAAATAAAAGAGGTGTTATGCAAATGTTTTCAATAGTTTTTTGCAGAATATATTTATTAAGGTATGCGCGTTGCAGGGGCGAGAGATGAATCAGATAAAAAAGTTGCCTCAAAAATTGAATTTTCGAAGCAATGTTACTATATTGTATGTGTAATTCAGAAGAACCGAATAATTTAAAATATACAGACTATGAAAAAGTTGTTTTTTGACATGGATGGTGTGCTGGTGAATTTCCAGAGTGGTATTGACAAGTTGAGCGAGGAGACAAAACGCGAGTATGAGGGTCGCCTTGATGAGGTTCCGGGGATTTTCTCTCTTATGGACCCTATGCCGGGTGCTGTTGAGGCTGTGCGCGAGTTGAGCGAACATTATGATGTCTACATTCTCTCAACTGCTCCATGGAACAACCTTACTGCGTATAGCGACAAGATTCAGTGGCTCACAAAGCACTTTGGCGATCTGTTCAAGAAGCGTGTAATCGTTACTCATTGCAAGAATCTGTGCGATGGCGACTACCTTGTGGATGACAGGGCAAAGAACGGTGCGAGTGAGTTCCCGGGTGAGTGGGTGCAGTTCGGAACCGAGCGTTACCCCGATTGGGAAGAGGTTACACGTTACCTTATAAGCCAGACATTCCTTCACGATGAGGATGATGAGAAGCTCAAGCGCAGAAAGGTGAACTATCTGTTGGTAGAAAACACCATCAAAACCCTTGATGCCTACATGGAGATTCTTAATGCGAAGTGCGAGGACGAGTTTTCCGATGAACTGAAAAACAGGATTCTGAAACTTGCACGTCTCACCAATAAGTGGCTTGAGGTTTCGGGTGAGGAGAGTGAAAGCAAGTATTACGATATTTAAAAAGCTTTTACCGGAAATGATGCTGAAAGAAACTCCATCTCCATCGGACAGGATTGTTCTGCTCGACGGACGAGAACTCACTGCTTATCCCTGCATGTTGAAAGAACCTTCAATTGTAAGCCGTAGGGTGTCAAGTGTAGAGGAATTTTTAGCTCTCGAAGCTCAGCAAAGCAAGGATGTGAAACTTGCTGCAAAAGAGGAGGCGAAGGCACAGATTCGCCTGTTCATAGAGAATGCTTTCTTCCTCTATGAACACCGCAAACAGGTCTTTTCCGACAGCCGTATGTTTCTGTCCCCTGTGGCAGTGCAGAATGGTCTTGCCTACACCGGCACCTCGGGCTTTACTAATCCCACTCTGGGTGTATACCTTGAGTGGTGGGTGAATTGCGAGGGGGCGTTGCGTGTGGACGACAATGGCGTGAGGAGTCTTGTGTATTACCTTGCCGGCAGTCCATTGAGTGGAGCGAACAGCTGTGCAGCCGTGTTTGAGGATGGCAAGAGCGAGAAGGTGTCGTTAAGACCGTTCTGTGAATACTGGCGCTCATTCATGCATATAAACAAGCGCTAAGACAATGCTAAATCCTGCTACGAGGCTTATACTTTGCAACAGGTGCTGGATCTGTTGAAAAAGGATTGATGTTTGCCCGGATTTTGCAGAGTGACTGTAAAATGTTATCTTCGCATGTAATTCCAAAGCAGTTTAAATTATGCGTACGAAAAAAAGCTCCAATTCAAATATGCGTTTCCTTTACGGAAGTGTCTTTTTCTTTGCGATGATAATTCTTTCGGTAATGTTGTTCACGTATTACGCCATGCGCGAGTCGTGGCGTAAGTCGCCCGATAGGGATTTTGTGTATACGATAAGCTTCTCGCAAGAGTTTGCCGGACGTAACTATTCGGTGTTCTTTGATGATAGCCTGCTCTATGCCGGCAATCCGTTTGATGCCGACACTGTAATCTGTGTAAAGCGTTATGTTACCGATGAACCTGTGAACATTGCCGGTGTGGATACCATAGTTAAGGTTCCGCACTTTACATCTTCTTCATCGTTCTTTGTCGTTGATGGCGAAACCAATATTCCCACAATTGTGAATGTGTTGGAATACAATAATATACATTTTACTTTAAAGGGCAAGAAGGTGGTTCCCGAAATGGAGTGATTCAAAGTTTCTTAAGGGTAGTGAGTCCGTTGCGCTGTCCCACAATGTAGAGAGTCTCTTCGTCTCCCACTATGTGGCAGAAGTTGTTCATGCGAAGTTCTCGTCCCAGGTAAAAACTTGTGCATTTGAACGTGTCGCCTTTTTGCATTGTGCAGTTTTCGCAATGCTCGGCAATGAAACGGTCGTCGCCGATGTATCTAATTACCGCAACTCTGTCGGGTTGCCATGCAATGCGTATCCTGTCGCCGAATGTTAGTTCGTCTGTGAATATTGCCTTGCTGTCGAAAAAGTCCGATTCCCTGTAATCCTCCTGTTTCAGTTCTTTGCAGAAGGCTTCCCAGTTCATACCTGTGGCATACGCTGCCAATACGTCGAGTGTGCGCAGTGATACAGTGCTGTATCCGCGCGTTGAATAACCCCATACGCGTTCCAATGTAGTCTCGGAAATATGTTCACGCAGTGTGTTCTCGATTTCCGTTACAAGGTTAAGGAAATCGGAGTGTACTTTCAACGCTTTGCCAAAACGTTTTTCCACGTTGGTACGCAATGCATGTATTGTTGGTGTATTGCTCTCTATTTTCATGGTGTTACAAAAATAAGTGCTATATTTGAAACATCAAAATCTAAGAAATGGACTCAGAGAGCAAAATATTCAATATTAAAGAGGTTGAAGAAGTGCGTTTTGCACGTTATTCCAACCCTAAACTGTTGAAAATCACATCGTATGCACTTTTGTACAGAGTAAGTCGTGACGGAAAATACTTTCTTGTAAAGACAACAAAAGACAACAGCATGCGCTTGCGCGAGCTGTTGAAACGCGAATACGAGCTCTCTATCGGGTGCGAAAATCAGCATATAGTACATGTCTATTCTTATGAATATGATACTCCTGTGGGCGAGGGTATAGTGATGGAGTATGTCGAGGGACGCACGTTGCGTGAGTTTATTGACGAAAAACCGTCACGTTCGGAACGTAAGCGTGTTTTTTCGGAGCTTCTGTCGGCGGTGGATTATCTGCATAAACGTGGAGTGATACACAACGACCTTAAACCAGAAAATATTCTTGTTACGGATAATGGAAATTCGCTTAAACTTATAGACTTCGGACTTGCCGATGATGATGCTCATTATTTATTGAAGGCGCCCGGATGCAGTTATTCGTATGCCTCTCCCGAACTGCTCAGTCAGAACGGAGCACTTGATGTACGCAGCGATATATACTCCATAGGGTTGATAATGCGGCTGATGCTCGGTAATTCGCGCATTGCGTCGAAGTGTGTGAATGTTGATGCCGGAAAACGTTATGCAAACGTAACGGCATTGCAACATGCATGGAAATACCGTAATCTCAGATATTATGTTGCTTTGTCGGTGGTTCTCTTATCGGCATTATTGTTACCATTATTCTCTTATATAAATGACTGGAACGAAATAAACTCTTATAACCAGAAACGCGAGGTGTTGTTTACACAGATAGAAAAGAATGTTTCTGCTATTTGTGAGAATGTTATGGATTCGCTTGCTCTTATTCCATACAAGGAATTCACGTATACTTGTCCTATTGTTATGCAGGAGCGGTGTGCTTCTTATATTAGGACACTGCAAGACTCTGTGGATGACCCGCAACTGAAAAGTGAAATCTATACGCATTATTATGGTGTGTTCCTGCCATATTGGGATAAAATAGTCTACCTTATTCCGGAACTGCCTTTGCCGTCGTTCCGTAGTCTGCCTTTGGAGCAGATGCTTTATTACGATTCTCTTTTCAGAAACGGTTTGCCATGCACTCCATATCCGGCGGATAGATAAAAGACAAATAAAAAAATCTTAATCTTACTGAAATAGCATGTCTCTTTTTAAGGGATATGCTATTTTGCTATATCCTAAGCGCGATTTAATGAAATTTTCAATAAAATGGAAAAAGACAACTGAAAGACAAAAATAAAATAAAAAAACATTGTTGCTTTGCCACGCAATCAAGACGAATCTGAAAAAATGCTATTAATTATTATTTAATGTTAAACCAGTCCTGTTTTGTGGGACATAAATTAATCTATTATGAAAAAAAGTATTTTAGTTGTCGTGACATTGGCAACTGTGGTTACAATGTTCTCATGTGGACCGAAGTCGGGCCCGGCAGAAAAAGTTCTTAGTAAGAAGGTTTACACTCAGGTGGTAAACAAGTATGAGAAAGTTGGAGACTTTGTCGATGGTATCTCTATTGTACGTGCAGGCTGGGATCAGTATGGTGCAATCAATACCAAAGGTGAAGAGGTTATTCCTGCTAATGTGTATAGTTTGGATGAAGTTGTTGAAGGAATGATTATAGCCAGAGATAAGGAATATAAGTATGGTGCTTATAATACAAAGGGAGAACTCGTGGTTCCATTCAGTTATAGCGATATGACGGACTATAACTTGGGCTTGTCGAGAGTCAGAAATTCAAGCAGCAAATATGGATATGTTGATACATCCGGAAAAGAAATTATCGCACCTAAATACGATTTTGCAGGATATTCATTCAGTGAGGAGCTGGCTGTAGTTGCTGTTTATCAAGACGGGGATTATAAGTATGGATACATCAACTATGATGGTGAAGAAGTTATTCCTATGATATACGAAGATGCAAAAAACTTTAATGAGGGAATGGCTGCAGTAAGAACAAAGAATGGTTATGGATACATCAATACTGATGGCGAACTGGTTACTGCTGCAAAATATGATGATGCCGAGCAGTTCAGTGAAGGACTTGCAGTTGTTGAAAAGGATGATAGGTTGTTGGTAATAAACAAAGAAGGTGAAGAGTTGTATACATTTGCCACCAATATAGTTCCAGAAGGAAAGTATCACGATGGTCTTATACTTGTGTACGATACCCAGCTGATGAAATTCGGATACTATAACAAGAAAGGCGAAGAGGCAATTCCGTTCGAATATACTGCAGCTGATGGTTTTAATGATGGTAAGGCTCTGACAGCATGGGCAGAAGATGGAGTCTGTGTATACAAATACATAAATAAGAAGGGAAAAGTCGTTGGAACAATTGATGAAGATACATATGTGTATGAATACAATGATGTAGAGGAAGTATTCAATGACTGTGTTGAAATGGTTCAAGTGGAGGCCGAAGTACAGGCATTGCTTAAAAATATCCCTGCGGACTTGAAGGAGGCATTTTCTGCGTTTGAAGTTGATAAACTTATTTCATCTTATGTTCAGGCAAGTATGACAAAGAATAAAAAAATGGCAAAAAACCTGGGTGGTCAGCTTAAAAAAATGATCGACAAAATAGAGGACCGCTATGGCGATGACACCGCGGATAGCTTTGATGAGTTGCTTGATGAACTTCTTGATATAATTGATTAACCACACTCTTTGAGAACTTGGCCCTGCTATTATAAATAGTGGGGCTTTTGTTGTAAATGGTAATATGTCCAATGGCTTCGCTAGGGTAAAGTAATCTCAATTTGTTGCTCTTTTATGCAAGTTTTTGCCTTTTCGTTGTTAAATAATTGAAAAATGTTGTACTTTCGTAAAATATTAGTGTAGTTGTGCCCTTTGTGGATACGGCTGCTTTTATCAGTTAAGGAAATAATTGAAAAACAAAATATCATGCTAACACTAAAGGTAATAAGCCAGGAGACAGAGAAGGTCCTTAAAGGACTCGAGAAAAAGCATTTCAAGAATGCACAGGAGACAATAGACAAGGTGTTGCAGCTCGACAAGGAGCGTCGTGCGGCACAGCAGGAACTCGACAATGTTCTTGCACAGAACAAGCAGCTTGCCGCAAAGATAGGTCAGCTTATGAAGGCCGGTTCTGCAGATGAGGCTAATGCTGTCAAGGAGGAGGTTGCCGCTCTTAAAGTTAAGGCTGCCGAACTTCAGACAAAAATGGACGAGGCTGCTGCGAGTCTGCAACAGGTGTTGTATACAATCCCTAATATCCCTTACGACGAGGTTCCCGAAGGTGCTGTTGCCGAGGATAATGTTGTTGAGAAGACTGGTGGTATGGAAACTGCTCTTCCCGAGAATGCTCTTCCACATTGGGAACTTGCAAAGAAATATGACCTTATCGATTTCGATCTCGGTGTGAAAATCACAGGTGCAGGTTTCCCCGTATATAAAGGCAAGGGTGCGCAGTTGCAGCGTGCGCTTATAAACTTCTTCCTCGATGAGGCACGCAAGGCCGGTTATGTGGAAATTATGCCTCCGACAGTTGTAAATGCTGCTTCAGGTTTTGGTACAGGTCAGCTCCCCGACAAGGAAGGACAGATGTATCACTGCGGTCTGGACGACCTCTATCTTATTCCAACAGCTGAGGTTCCTGTAACAAACATCTATCGCGATGTTATTCTTGATGAGAAACAGCTCCCTATAAAGAACTGTGCATACACCCAGTGCTTCCGTCGCGAGGCAGGTTCGTACGGTAAGGATGTTCGTGGTCTTAACCGTCTGCACGAGTTCTCAAAGGTTGAGATTGTACGTATCGATACTCCCGAGCACAGCAAGGAGTCGCATAAGGAGATGCTTGAGCATGTCGAGGGATTGCTCCAGAAACTTGAGTTGCCTTACCGCATACTCCGTCTTTGCGGTGGCGATATGAGTTTCACTGCAGCTCTCTGCTTCGATTTTGAGGTATATTCAGAGGCTCAGCAGCGTTGGCTCGAGGTTTCTTCGGTATCCAACTTCGACAACTATCAGGCAAACCGCTTGAAGTGCCGTTATCGTACAGCCGACAAGAAGACAGAACTTTGCCACACTCTCAACGGATCGGCACTTGCTCTTCCACGTATAGTTGCCGCACTTCTCGAGAATAACCAGACTCCCGAGGGTATACGCATTCCAAAGGCGTTGGTTCCATACTGTGGCTTCGAAATCATAAATTAACTAAAAAGGCATCTATTGCGTTACGCTCAATTTTGTAAGCCTTATATCTGCACTTTTTATTTAATTTATTAATATCTAAGGTAAAAAGATTATAAAATATGTATAAGATAGTATCGAAAGAGCAGTTCTCGGAAAAGGTATTCCGTCTGCGCGTTGAGGCTCCGCTCATTGCCAAGGCATACAGGGCTGGTAACTTTGTCATTATAAGAGTAGGTGAGAAGGGAGAACGTATTCCTTTGACCATAGCTCATGCCGATGCGGAGAAGGGACTTATAACTCTCGTTATCCAGAAGGTGGGTTTGAGCTCAAGCCGCTTGTGCGACCTTAACGAAGGTGATTATATCACCGATGTCGTAGGTCCGCTCGGTCAGGCTACCCATATCGAGAATTTCGGTACTGTTGTGTGTGCCGGTGGTGGTGTGGGTGTTGCGCCCATGTTGCCCATCGCTGCGGCTCTTAAAAAGGCCGGTAACCGTGTGATTTCGGTGCTTGCCGGACGTTCAAAGGATCTTATAATTCTTGAAAAGGAGGTTCGCGAGGTTTCGGATGAGGTTATCATCATGACCGACGATGGCTCTTATGGCGACAAGGGACTCGTTACCGAAGGTATCGAGCGCGTCATCAAACGCGAAAAGGTTGACCATTGTGTTGCCATAGGTCCTGCCATAATGATGAAGTTCGTATGCAAACTTACAAAGCAGTACGAAATTCCTACCGTCGTATCACTGAACACTATTATGGTGGATGGTACAGGTATGTGCGGCGCGTGCCGTGTAACCGTTGGCGGAAAGACAAAGTTCGTTTGTGTTGACGGTCCTGAATTCGATGGTCATCAGGTCGATTTCGACGGAATGATGCAACGCCTTGGCTCTTTCAAGGCTGAAGAGGCTTTGGAGATTGAGAAACTCGAAAAGCATGTGTCATGCGCAAGCGAGGAGTGTGATCTCACAAATCGCGATGCGGAATGGCGTGTGGAACTCCGTAACAGGATGAAACCAAAGGAGCGAACTGCCATAGAGCGTTGTCCGATGCCCGAACTAGAACCTGCTTATCGTGCAACAAAATTGCGCGAGGAGGTAAATACCGGTTTCACAAAGGAACAGGCACTTGTTGAGGCGCAGCGTTGTCTCGACTGTCCTAAGCCTGCTTGTATGGAGGGTTGCCCTGTAAGCATCAATATACCTTCGTTTGTAAAGAACATCGAACGTGGCGAGTTCATCAAGGCTGCTCAGGTTCTTAAGATGACAAGTTCTCTGCCTGCAGTCTGCGGTCGTGTATGTCCACAGGAGAAACAGTGCGAGAGCAAGTGTATTCACCTTAAGATGGGACACAAGGCTGTTGCCATCGGTGGTCTTGAGCGTTTTGCTGCCGATTATGCACGCGAGAGCGGCGAGATGCCTGCTCCACAGGTTGCCGCATCAAACGGCAAGAAGGTGGCAGTTGTGGGCTCTGGTCCTGCAGGTCTTTCTTTTGCCGGTGATATGGCTAAACTCGGTTACGAGGTTACTGTATATGAGGCTTTGCACGAAATTGGTGGTGTGCTTAAATATGGTATTCCTGAATTCCGCTTGCCTAACTCTATAGTTGAGCATGAGATTGAGAACCTGCGTGCCATGGGCGTTGAGTTTGTCAAGGACTGCGTTGTGGGTAAGACAATATCTATTGCCCAGTTGCAGGAAGAGGGTTTCTGCGGTGTGTTTGTGGCATCGGGTGCCGGCTTGCCTAACTTTATGAATATCCCGGGCGAAAACTCTATAAATATCCTCTCGTCAAACGAGTATCTCACACGTGTGAACCTTATGGATGCCTCTAACCCTGAAACCGATACACCAATGCACTTGGGTAAACGTGTGGCAGTAATCGGTGGTGGTAACACTGCTATGGATTCAGTGCGTACAGCATTGCGTTTGGGTGCTGAGCGTGCAATGATTATCTATCGTCGTTCAGAGGCTGAGATGCCAGCACGTCTCGAGGAAGTCAAGCATGCGAAAGAGGAGGGTGTTGAGTTCCTTACATTGCATAATCCAATAGAGTATATCGCTGATGAGAGAGGTTGTGTAAAACAGATTGTTCTGCAAAAGATGGAGCTTGGCGAACCTGATGCTTCGGGCCGTCGTTCTCCTGTTCCTGTAGAGGGAGCAATTGAGACAATCGATATCGATATGGCTGTTGTGTCTGTGGGAGTTTCGCCTAATCCGCTTGTGCCTACATCGGTTGAGGGATTGGAACTCGGTCGTAAGAATACAATTGCTGTAAACGACGATATGCAGTCTTCAATACCATTCATATACGCCGGTGGCGATATCGTTCGCGGTGGAGCAACTGTAATCCTTGCAATGGGAGACGGACGTCGCGCCGCGGCTGCTATGCATGAGCATTTGAGCAAGTGATTTTATTCAATATAAAAGAAATGATGGACAGGCGGTGCTTGTCCATCATTATTGTATTATTATGGTGCTGTCGTTTGCAGCAAGAGTGTTTATGGAATCGGTGTACTGTTGTTGGAGTGCCGAGAATCTATCCCAGTTGCGGTTGACTTTCTTAACGAACGACAAGGTTTCGCGCCAGCCGTTGAACTGTCCGTTGCGGCATAAAGTGTCGGTATAATATTCGGGCAGGCTCTTGTATACAAGGAATGAATCCACACTGTTGTTCCAAATGAATCTGTTCTTGCCATATTTTTTTGCCAGTCGCATTGCATCCTGTATATGTCCATAACCGGCATTGTATGAAGCAAGTACAAAGTTGATGCGTTCATTTTTGTCTTTGATGTACCTGAAATGTCGGTCGAGCGACCTCAGCAGCTCTGTCGCTGCCATTATATTCATCCTGATGTCCATGTGCATGGAGTCGGGGATGTTGAAGCCGCGTAGGGTGTTTGGCATAACCTGCATCACACCACAGGCACCCATGTTTGAAACGGCGGTACTGTCGAAACGCGACTCGGTGTATGCTATTGCCGCAATGAGTTTCCAATCGTATCCGGTAATCTTTTCCGCATTCCTGAAATGGCTGTCGTAATCGGAAATGTACACGTTCTTGTCGATATAGGTATACACCTTTTCGTTGGATACCGCTTTGGGCTCTTTGAGAGCTCTGTATCCGAACAGACTATCGCCGTATGCAATGAATATTGCAAACAAAATCAGCAATGAGATAGGGTATACATATATGTTTTTCATAAGCAATACATACCTTTATTGCAAATATAGTACAAACGAGCGAAATAATACCAAGCTTGCTTGGATATTTGGTTATTTTGATTTTTAATTGAAACAATGATACTTTTTTATGATTATAAGCGTGTAAAATCAAAGATTTTGTTAATTTTGCAATGAATTACGCCCACACGGGTGGAATAATAGACTATTCACTACTTTAAAGTATTAAATAACTATGGTAAATTACAAAGAATTAGGTCTTGTAAACACAAGAGATATGTTTGCAAGAGCAATCAAGGGTGGTTACGCTATCCCAGCGTTCAACTTCAACAACATGGAGCAGATGCAGGCTATCATCAAGGCTGCTGTTGAGACAAAGTCTCCTGTTATTCTTCAGGTATCTAAGGGTGCTCGTCAGTATGCTAACGCTACTTTGCTTCGTTACATGGCTCAGGGTGCTGTTGAGTACGCTAAGGAACTCGGTTGCGAGAATCCTGAAATCGTTCTTCACCTCGACCACGGTGATACATTCGAGACTTGCAAGAGCTGTATCGACTCTGGTTTCTCTTCAGTGATGATCGACGGTTCACACCTTCCTTACGAGGAGAACGTTGCTCTTACAAAGAAGGTTGTTGAGTA
>CAJGDP010000013.1 GCA_904502235.1 uncultured Bacteroidaceae bacterium | reverse complement strand
TACCTTCAGGAGCAGCAGTTATATACGCGTTACACGACAAGGCAACAACACTCTCACTCTGCGCAACCGATGACAATGTCGGGAGCATCGCTACAGCCAATACCAACTGTAAAAATCTTTTCATACCTTTCATCGCAAAAATATTTTTTATATTTATAAATTTCATTCCACAACCTTACTGTCTCCAAGCCACTTGCCGTAATATATCATATTACCTGACTTTATAAGCATACCATATCCGTTACGGTAGCCGTCCTTGTAACGACCATACCATATATCACCGTTTGCCCAACAATACACACCATATCCGTGACGACGTCCCTTATAGAATTCGCCATAGAAGACATCACCGTTGGAATAGGTTTCCTTCTTGAACGCATAGGGCGACTCCTCGCCATTTTCCTTTACCGAATAAGGATAGGAGAGTTCCACATCACCCTCATCGGTGTGCAGACGTTTTATGTTGCCTGAATAGAGATCGTACACCACATAATTATTCTCTCCACCCACTTTTGCCACATCATCGGAGAGTACAAGTCCGAAAATCAGTTTACCCTTACGGTACTGTCCGAACGACTGCGAACCTTTTGCCGACTGATAGAATCCCCAGCCATAAAGAGCGTTGTCAATCATCGTACCCAGATAACGCCCTTGAGCATTTGAAATTATTCTTATGTCGGCTTCATCTGCCACATAATCACAGAACACAGCCTGCAACGGATCGCACATGTCATCGTACAACCCCACCGGATTATTCTGCGCATTCACTGCCAATGTAAACAGCAGCAGAATCCCCAAGCACAATCTCTTTATCATCTGTACAAATTTTTCCTTTTTATAAATTCTTCAACAGCCGCAGGCACAAGACCGGTTATACTGCCACCGCCTGCCACCAGCCCACGTATCTGTGTGGAACTGACATCGTGCAGCTCTGCCGGCAGCCAGGTTACCCCATCAGGAAGAAGCGGAACTGCATTATTGTCGCGCGGATAGACTATGATTCCATAGTTGGCAAGGATTTCGTCGTGTCTGTACCAACGGTCGAATTTCTCCCAATTGTCGGCACCCACAAGAAGCAAAAATTCCCTGTCGGGATAATTTTCTTCGAGTGCCTGCAACGTATTTATGGTATACGAAGGACGCGGAAGATTGAATTCGAAATCACAGGCCTTGAACCTTTCGTTCCCGGCAATGGCAAGTTCCACCATCTGCAGACGCACATTCTCATCACTGAGACTGCTCTGCTGTTTATGCGGATTCTGGGGCGACACCATAAACCACACCTCATCCGCAAGTTCTCTGCGACACACCTCCTCGGCAAGCGACAGATGTCCCACATGCACGGGATCGAAACTGCCACCGAATATGACGGTTCTTTTCTTATTCATTCAAGAAAGCCTCCACAACCTCGAGCAAATCTTTCTTTGCAGTCTCAAGGTCGTCGTTGATTATTACCCTGTCGGCAAACTTGGCAAAGGTCATCTCATATTCAGCTTTGCTGACACGGCGCTCAATCTCTTCGGGCACTGTGTCGCCACGACGCACAAGACGCTCGCGCAACACCTCGACCGAAGGAGCCTGGACGAAAATAAACAATGCACGCTCACCATAATATTTCTTTAGATTGCAACCGCCTTTCACATCAACATCGAACAGAATGTTCTGCACCTCGAGCTGACGTTCAACCTGAGATTTGAGTGTTCCGTAGAAACGACCGGGATATACCTCCTCGTACTCCACAAACTCATCGGCCGCGATACGGGCACGGAATTCATCGGGTGTAAAAAAGAAATAGTCCACTCCGTGCTGTTCGGCACCACGTGGCGGACGGCTTGTAGCCGAAACGGAGAATCCGAATGAAGAATTGGTATCCATCAGAAAATGTACCAGAGTAGATTTTCCCGACCCTGACGGTGCAGAAAAAATAACAACTTTTCCTTTGTTCATAATTATTTACATTACATTCAGAACCTGTTCCTTTATCTGTTCAAGTTCGTCTTTCATTTTCACTACAATATTCTGCATCTCGGCATGGTTGCTCTTGCTGCCGAGAGTATTTATTTCACGTCCCATCTCCTGAGCGATAAAACCAAGTTTCTTGCCTTGACCAATGCCATCGTTCATTGTTGAGATAAAGTAATCGAGATGATTTGTAAGACGTTGTTTTTCCTCGTTTATATCGAGTTTTTCAATATAGAAAATAAGTTCCTGTTCAAAACGGTTCTTGTCGTAATCTACTCCCACCATCTTTTCTAGAGCATCCGCTATGCGGGCGCGGATTTTCTCTACTCTGTCCTTTTCATATGGTTCCACCGAAGCCAACAAAGATGAAATATTGGCAATTTTATCACAGAATTTTCTTGACAAAGCCTCACCCTCCTGCTTACGGAATTCAAGCAAATTGCAGAGCGCGTTTTCAACGCATTCCAGCACGACAGTCCACTCTTCGTCGCTCACCTCGTAGATTTCCTTGCGTGCAACCACGTCAGGCATGCGCAGAAGAACCTCAAAAAGATTCTCGGGAACGGCAACACCTGTCTGTTCCGAAGCCGCTTTTATCTGATTCACATAAGCCTGCATCACCGCCACATTTATTGAAGGCAATTCCACCTTCTCGTTCTGCTCTACCCATATTGCCAAATCCACCTTTCCGCGCTCGAGTCTGTTCGATACAAGCGTACGGACCTCCATTTCACGGCTTTTATACTGCGGCGCAACTCTTGCTGAAAGATCCATAGCCTTTCCGTTGAGCGAACGCACCTCCACACAAATTTTCCTGTCTTCCCATGTAGCCACGGATTTTCCGTAGCCCGTCATTGAATATATCATCTCTGTCCTAAAATTAAATCCAAATCCAATGATGCACTCTGCATCCAATTTTGCAAAAATAAACATTTATTTGAAAATGCACGAAATTAAACAACTCTTTTGCATCGCAAAAGTTTAAACTTATTTAAAAAATATATTTTATATAGCAAATATGACATTAAATTTATATTTTTGCATATTGAGCAAAAAAAATCACAACAAAAACAAGATGACAACAATTATACTACATATCGAAGCGTCAACAGAGACATGCTCTGTGGCCCTGAGCCAGGACGGACACATATTCTTTGAGAGAGTGAACAACGATGCACGTTCACACGCCATAGTATTGGCACCTTTTGTCGAAGAGGCGTTGCAGAACGCCGACAATCAGGGAGCAAAAATCAATGCCGTGGCACTCAGTTGCGGGCCCGGTTCGTACACAAGCCTGCGTATAGCCTCATCCACGGCAAAAGGCGTGTGCTACGGACGCAACATTCCCTTGATTGCCATACCCACAACTGCGGTGATGTGTGTACCCGTGCTCTTCAAAGAGGATATCCCCGACGAAGCTTTGTTCTGCCCAATGATTGATGCACGACGCAACGAAGTGTATGCAACGGTCTACGACCGTGCGCTGAGCGTGGTAAAGGATACACATGCCGAGGTTATAACTCCCGACAGTTTCAAGGAACTGCTCGACCGCCAGCCGGTATATTTCTTCGGTAACGGTGCGGAAAAGTGCAAAGAGATAATCACACACCCCAACGCACATTTCCTCGACGGATTCCGCAACCCCATGGCAAAGAACATGATGCCGCTTGCCGAAAGAGCATGGTACGACGAGAAGTTCGAAGACATTGCCTACTTTGAACCGTTCTACCTTAAGAACTACGTTGCCGCAAAACCAAAAGATTTATTGAAGAACTATTAAACTGCATAACGGTTATGATGGAATATAATACCAGACAGAAGAAACTAGCATTGCCCGAATACGGACGTTCAGTGCAGAAGATGGTGGACCACGCGCTCACCATAGAGAACCGCGAGGAACGTCAGAAATGCGCCGAGACAATAATACGCATCATGGGCAGTATGTTCCCAAACACCCGCAATCTGCCCGATTATGAGCGCAAATTGTGGGACCATCTTGCAATAATGTCCGACTTCATGCTCGACATAGATTATCCGTTCGAGGTAATAAAGAAAGAGGCATTCCACACACCGCCACAGAGGATTCCATACCAGACAGGCGAAATAAAGAGCAGACACTACGGCCGCATTGTGGAAGAGATGATTGCGCACGCATGCACACTCCAGGATGGTGAAGAAAAAGAGCAGTTGATTGAACTTATCGCCATACAGATGAAGAAGAACTACATTGCATGGAACAAGGACGGCGTTGAGGACAAGAAGATTTGGGAGGACCTGCGCATATACACAAAAGGAGCTATTGACATAAAGGACAGAGAGATAAAGCTCAATGCAGGCAATGGCAACAACCATCGAGGCAACACCAAGCGCAATAACACCAACAACAAGAAAAACTTCAAAAGAAAATTCTAACAGCACAACATACTATGGCATCATTCATAATAGAAGGCGGACACAGCCTGCACGGAGAGATAACTCCACAAGGAGCAAAGAACGAAGTTCTGCAGGAGATTTGTGCCACTCTGCTGACAAGCGAGAAGGTAACCATTGAGAATATTCCCGACATTGCCGATGTAAACAATCTCATCAATCAGTTGATGAACATGGGAGTATCGGTAACACGCAACGGCGTGGGATGCTTCACCTTTCAGGCAGACAATGTAAACCTTGACTACATAGACAGCGAGGAGTACATTAACGGCTGTTCGCGCCTAAGAGGTTCCGTGATGTTCATCGGACCGTTGCTTGGACGTTTCGGCAAGGCGACGATGTCGGAGCCTGGTGGCGACAAGATAGGTCGTCGCCGACTCGACACACACATTCTGGGATTGCAGAAATTAGGCGCGGAATTCTCCTTCGACATGGAAAAGAGAGTGTACCGTATGAACGCCAAAAAACTGAAGGGATGTTCCATGCTGCTCGACGAAGCATCGGTAACCGGAACAGCCAACATAATAATGGCAGCCGTACTTGCCGAAGGAACCACAACCATATACAATGCAGCCTGTGAACCTTACATACAGCAACTTTGCAGAATGCTCAACAAGATGGGTGCAAAGATATCTGGTATAGCCAGCAACCTAATAACCATCGAAGGAGTAACAGAACTTGGCGGTTGCACCCAGCGTGCCCTGCCCGACATGATTGAAGTGGGCAGTTTCATCGGTATGGCGGCTATGACCAAGAGCGAACTTACAATAAAGAACGTCTCGTTCGAGAACCTTGGAATAATCCCCGAGAGTTTCCGTCGTCTGGGCATAAAGTTCGAGCAGAGAGGCGATGACATATACATACCCAAGCAGGAGCACTACGAGATAGATTCCTTCATCGACGGTTCGATAATGAACATCAGCGATGCCCCATGGCCCGGACTCACCCCCGACCTGCTCAGCGTACTGCTTGTAACATCCATTCAGGCAAAAGGCAGCGTGCTCATACACCAGAAGATGTTCGAGAGTCGCCTGTTCTTTGTGGACAAACTCATCGACATGGGCGCACAGATTATACTTTGCGACCCGCACCGTGCAGTCGTCATAGGACACGACAGACGTTTCACCCTGAAACCACGCTCAATGAGTTCACCCGACATCAGAGCCGGTATTGCCCTACTGATTGCAGCCATGAGTGCCGACGGCATCAGCCGCATCGACAATATAGAGCAGATTGACAGAGGCTACCAGAATCTTGAAGAGAGACTCAACAGCATAGGTGCAAAAATAACACGTTCATAAGAAAAATGCTTAAGAAAGAAGATTTTGTATATTACGGCAAATTCCTCAAGCCCCACGGAACAAAGGGCGAGATAGGATTGCAGAGCGACGGTTTCACCCTTGACGAAGATTGCGACTTTGTGGCATGCGACATCGACGGCATACTGGTTCCATTCTTCTTTGAGACCACACGTCCCAAGAACAACGATACATCCATTGTAAAGGTAGAGCGCATGGAAAGTGCCGAAGATGTACGTTTCCTCACCAACCGCGACGCATATATCCCAAAGCAATGGGTTGAGGACAGCGAAGAACTCACATGGAGTTACTTCAAAGGATTCAAAGCCATTGACACCACCATGGGCGAAATAGGCGAGATTGTAGACGTGGACGACAACACCATGAACACTCTTTTTATAATAGAAGGCGAAGACGACGAGATTCTTATCCCTGCACAGGAAGAGTTCATAGCAGACATCGACCACCAGAAGAAAGAGATTATATTCGACCTGCCCGAAGGACTCATATCAATGTAACCGCGAAGCAATGAACACCAAGAAACCACACAGGAAGAGCAAGTTGCTTAACAAGTACCGTTTCACCATTCTGAACGAGAACAAGCACGAGGAGAGCGCACACCGTTTCTCCATTTCCCCGTTATCGGTACTGGCATCGCTGTTTTTTCTCTTCGCACTGGTTATACTGGTACTCTATCTTATTGTAGTTTACACACCGGTGGGCTCACTTATTCCCGGATATATAAACAAACGCACCAAAGAGGAACTTATAAGCAGCAACATTCGCATAGACTCGCTCACATACGAAGTTGCCAAGCAGGACCGCTATATCGCCAATATAAAAGCGATTATCAACGGTGACATATCATTGGACTCCATAAAGAACTCTCCACAGGAGATTACCGAAGAGAACTTCTCAATAGAGAGCACACCGCTTGAAAAGGAGTTCAGCAAAGAGTGGGAAGAGCGCGAACGCTACAACCTCACCTCACAGGCAACCAACGTAAACGAGATACAGTCCCTGAACCTGTTCCGTCCCGCACAGGGAGAAATTATAAGGGGATTCGATATCAACAGCGGACACTACGGTGTCGACATAGCCGAAGTCCCCGGTGAGAGTATCCGCGCCATACACGACGGAACTGTGGTAATGAGCGATTTTACGGCAACCGACGGATACACCATTGTGATACAACATCGCGAGAACATGATTTCCATCTACAGGAACTGTTACCGTCTGATGAAGAATGTCGGCGACAAGGTTGTGAAAGGCGAAGCCATAGGCACTTTCACGGGCAGCAATACCGAAGACAACAAAAAGGGCAGGCACTTTCTGCATTTGGAACTGTGGCACAGAGGAAAGCCGCTCGACCCGAACACATACATAGCATTCTAACAAACAAGATATGGAACACGCAAGAAAAAGACAGATTGCGATATTAGGCTCAACAGGCTCAATCGGAACACAGACACTGCAGGTGGTAGAGGAACACCCCGAATGTTTCGAGGTATACGCCATAACAGCCAACACACGCGTTGACGAACTCATTGCCCAGGCACGCAAATTCATGCCCGAAGCGGTGGTCATAGCCGACGAGACAAAATACAGCAGACTCAAAGAGGCCCTGGACGACCTTCCCATAAAGGTATATGCCGGATACGAATCGATATGCCAGATTGTGGAATCGGCACCCATAGATATTGTAGTAACGGCAATGGTAGGATTCTCGGGACTGCGCCCTACTATAAACGCCATTAAGGCAGGTAAAGCCATTGCTCTCGCAAACAAAGAGACAATGGTTGTTGCCGGTGAACTTATCAATGCACTGGCGATGGAGCACAAGACCCCCATCCTGCCTGTGGATTCAGAGCACTCGGCAATATTCCAATGCCTTGCCGGTGAAATGTACAACAAAGTGGAGAAGCTCATACTCACGGCATCGGGCGGACCGTTCCGCACATTCACAAAAGAGCAATTGGAGCATGTAACAAAAGAGCAGGCACTTAAGCACCCCAACTGGAGCATGGGAGCAAAAATCACAATCGACTCGGCATCGATGATGAACAAAGGATTCGAAGTGATGGAGGCAAAATGGCTCTTTGGCGTGGGCGCTAACGATATAGAGGTTGTCGTGCATCCGCAGTCGGTAGTACACTCCATGGTGCAATTCGAGGACGGAGCAATAAAGGCACAGTTAGGCACACCCGACATGCGTCTGCCCATAATGTACGCCCTCACATATCCATCAAGATTGCCATCGTCGTTCGGCAGACTCGACTGGAATACCATAAAGGAACTCACATTCGAGAAACCGAATCTGGAACTGTTCCCCAACCTGCGTCTTGCCTACGAAGCACTTGCCAAAGGTGGCAACATCCCATGTGTGGTGAACGCGGCAAACGAAGTGTGCGTAGCGGCATTCCTCAACGACAGAATCAAATTTACCGATATGCCACGCCTCATAGAGCGTGCCATGGACGAAGCGACATACATACTCAAACCAACACTCAACGACTATCTGGCAACCGATAAGGAAATCCGTCGCATGGTTGAAGAGTGGATTAAATAAGAACAAATAAAAAACAGATATACAGATATGGAGATTTTTTTGATACGCGCATTGCAGCTTATTCTGGCATTGAGCCTTCTGGTGCTTATTCATGAGTTCGGACACTTTCTTTTCGCAAGAGTGTTCAAGGTAAGAGTTGAGAAATTTTACCTGTTCTTTGACTGGAAATTCTCGTTGTTCAAATGGAAACCCAAGAACAGCGACACAGAATACGGCATAGGCTGGGTTCCCCTTGGCGGTTATTGCAAGATTGCCGGCATGATTGACGAGTCTATGGATACCGAGCAGATGAAAAAGCCTGCACAATCATGGGAATACCGTTCAAAGCCGGCATGGCAACGCCTTCTTATAATTGTAGGCGGAGTAATGTTCAACCTTATACTTGCAGTACTCATCTATGCAATGGTACTGTTTACATGGGGTGAGGACTACACCGATCTCCACAGCATGAAGAACGGTATGGACTTCAACAGAACCGCACAGGAGATAGGTTTCCGCAATGGCGACATAATAATGAAGATGGACGGTGAGGAGGCACACAAGTTCTATCACGACAAGGTGCGCAGTGTAAATATCTTCCGCGACATCTGCAATGCCGAAGAGGTTACCGTACTCCGCGACAACAAGGAGGTGACAATATCAATCCCAGACTCTTTGGGCTTGCTCAATATGAACAAAGGCGGACTCTTTATGAGTGAGAGAGTGGTACCCGTTATCGACACAGTCGACGTCAACGGTGCCGGCGCAGCCGCTGGTATGGTAAAAGGCGACAGAATTGTTTCAATCGACGGCAACGCCATTGCATCGTGGAGCGATTTAAGGAATACTATCGCCAACCTTAAGGAAGCAGGAAAGCACAATTTCAATGTAGAGGTGATGCGCGACAGTGCAGTGGCACTTCCTGTTACCGTGGACAGCACATTCATGATGGGTATAGGCCCCGTTATGAACAACTATCCACTTGTGCATGCCGACTACGGTTTCTTTGCATCGTTCCCTGCCGGAATATCGTTCGGTTTCGACGTTCTGCGCGGCTATGTAAATGACTTCAAATATGTATTCACATCCGAAGGTGCAAAATCTGTGGGAATGTTCGCCTCTATCGGCAGTCTGTTCCCTGCAGCATGGGACTGGCATGAATTCTGGCTCATGACAGCATTCCTCTCAATAATACTCGCATTCATGAACATCCTGCCCATACCGGCACTCGACGGTGGACACGCCTTGTTCCTGCTTGCAGAGATAATCACAGGCAAACAACCTAGCGAAAAGTTCCTTGAACGCGCACAGATGGTGGGTATGTTCATAATGCTTGCCCTGTTCCTGCTTGCCACATACAACGACCTTATGAAATTCGTTTTCTGATATGAGAAAAGCCTATCTTACGGCATTGCCACTATTGGCTGTTGCAATATTACTGGCAGGATGTTCAAGCCGCAAAGCAGTGCAGGATATCCACGCCACAACCCTACAACCCCAAGCACCATTCTGGGGCAAACTGTTGCACAGCATATATTCAACCGAAGAGCAGGAGAATATATGTCTGTCACCCTTGAGTGCAGAAATTGCATTGGCAATGACTGCAACAGGTGCCGAAGGCGAAACCATGCAACAGATGCACAATGTCATACAGACAGGCGACAGCCGGTATTACAACGGATTTATTGCCGACTTGAGGAAGGAAGGCAAATGGAGCGAGGTGAAAATAGCCAATTCAATATGGATAAACCGCAATCTTGATGTAAAGGAGAGTTTCAAGAATGCCAATCGCGAAATGTTCGACGCACAGGTGAACACAATCCCGTTCGACAGCCAAGCCACAGGATTGATAAACGACTGGTGCAAGCAGAACACCCAAGGCAAGATAAACGGCATCATCGACAAGGTTGAACCACATCATATGATGTTCCTTATAAACGCTCTCTACTTCAAAGCGCCATGGAGCACTCCGTTCAATGCCAAGTTTACCGAAAAGGCAAGTTTCACCACATCGGGAAACAGCGTTGTCGACGTTGATATGATGAAGCAGACATTCAATACGGCATATTACATCGACGACGTGGTACAGATAGCGACCAAGCCTTTCAAAGAGCGTTACGACATGCTTTTTATACTGCCACGATACGGCAAGAGCATCGATGATGCCATAGCACACCTTGCAACAAACTACGACAGTTGCATAAACAGCATGGAACGCTACAAAGTAGAGTTCTCAATGCCAAAGTTCAAGTGCGAATACAGGACATCCCTAAAGGAGGTGCTCTGCAGCATGGGTATGGAGAGAGCATTCAGCGGAAAGGCTGAATTCGGAGGAATATCCCAAGCCCCTCTATACATCGACGACGTTATACAGAAGACATTCATAAACGTTGACGAAGAGGGAGCAGAAGCGGCGGCAGTTACAGCTGTAGCAGTGGGATTGCTTGCAATGCGCGACCAGACACCCAAAAGCACCATGACACTGAACCGTCCTTTCATATATGCAATAAGAGACTGCGCCACAGGCACAATATTGTTTATAGGAAAGGTGGGCAACCCGAATAAGTAACAAAAATAATATAAGCAGACATGAGACGTATATTAGCTACAATGTTGTTGCTCCTAATTGCAATAACAGGTTTTTCAAAGAATCCCAAGTATATTTTCTATTTCATTGGTGATGGTATGGGACCATCGCACGTGCGTGGAACAGAACTATTCGTTAGCGAGCTCTTTAAACCAGTCCATAAAAAAGATATAAGACTAATTTTCACAGGATTCCCACAGGTTGCTTTTGTCACCACACATTCGGCAAGCAACGGCGTGACAGACTCTGCCGCTTCGGGCACAGCATTGGCCACCGGTTCAAAGACAAACAACGGTTGCATAGGTGTTGATGCAAACGGCGAGGACGTATACAGCATTGCACACAAGGCTAAGGAAGCAGGCAAGGCTGTGGGTATCGCAACAACTGTTCCCATAAACCACGCAACACCGAGTGCCTTCTATGCACACAACATGAGCCGTAACAACTACCACGAGATAGCACAGGATATGCTCACAGCCGACTATGATTTCTATGCCGGTGGCGATGCCAAATGCACCAACGAGCAACGCGAAGTACTCTACAACAAAGCCAAAGAGCAGGGCTATACCATTGCGCGCGGTTACGAAGATTACAAAGCAAAAGCCGATGAGGCCGAAAAAATGATGTTATATCAGAAGAACATCGCCGAGGAGTTGCCTTATGCCATAGACAACGAATACGAGGCAGCCGACCTGAACCTGTACAATATAACACGTGCCGGAATTGAATTCCTTTACAACAAGAACAAGGATGGTTTCTTCTTTATGGTAGAGGGAGGAAAAATCGACTATGCATCGCACAGCGACGATGCCGCAACTGTTTTCTACGAGGTTTTCGGCTTCAACTCAGCCATTGATGCTGCAATAGAGTTCTATAACCAACACAAGGACGAAACACTTATTATTGTAACCGCCGACCACGAGACAGGCGGTCTTGTACTTGGCTACAACGGCAACTATGCTTTATACTTTAAGGAACTGACCAAGCAGAAGGTTAGCGTAAACAAGCTGCAGGCAATGCTCCTTGCAGAGGGTAACACCACATGGGGCAGAGTTGCAGAAATAGTAACAGAGAACACAGGTGTTGAGCCACGCGAAAAACATAACGCAGAGGAGAGTGTAGAAATAACCTCAAGCCTTGCCGGAAGAATTGCAGCAGAGGCTATATACGATGTTGACCGCAAGGCTGCCATCTCATGGGCAAGCGGAAACCATTCGGGTACGTACGTTCCCTTATATGCCATTGGTTGCGGTGCAGAGGAGTTCCACGGAGTGATGGACAACACCGACATTCCAAAGACAATTGAAAGGGTTGCAAAACTTGGCAAAAAGGAGAAGAAAAGAAATAAATAAAATAAACAGTTCTGTGGCAACCATGGTTACCTCAGCAAGGCTTCTCTCAAAAAAAAGGAATCAGTAATAAAACAAACCGTTAAAAAGATGTGATATGGCAAAGAAAGGTGGAAAAGGCAAAGGACGCATAAACAAGAACATGCTTGTTGAAATGCTGGTAGCGATGTTCAATCGCAACGAAGGCAGACAGTTCAGCCCCAAGGAAATATTCAAGGAACTGGACCTCACATCAACATCAGCGAGAACTCTGTGCGTGCACATTCTCGATGAAATGGTTTTTGACGGCTATTTGATGGAGCCCGAGTTCCGCAGATACGTCCTTGCGAACAACATATCCATGTTGTATGGAACATTTTCGCGCAACAAGGACGGTTACAACGAGTTCTACCCCGAGGACGGAAGCGAGCCGGTGCTCATCAGCGAGCGCAATTCGGCACATGCCCTCACCGACGATATGGTGCGCGTGGCACTCTTTGCCCGTCGCAGAGGACGTGGCAGAGAAGGCGAAGTGGTGGAGATCGTAAAGCGTAAGCACGACACCTTTGTGGGCGAGCTGCAAGTTGAAAAACACTATGCCTTCCTTATCACCGAGAACCGCATAATGCCCAACGACATATTCATCCCAAAGGATATGCTCAAAGGCGGAAAGAGTGGCGACAAGGCAGTTGTAAAACTGCTCGAATGGCCTATGGAGAGCAAGAACCCCACAGGAAAGGTCATTGACATTCTTGGCAAGAGCGGCGACAACGACACCGAGATGAACGCCATTCTTGCAGAGTATGGTTTGCCATACGTATACCCTGCAGCGGTGGAAGAGGCTGCCAACAGACTCAACAGCGACATTACCGCCGAGGAGATTGCCAAACGTACCGATTTTCGCGATGTAACCACCTTCACCATCGACCCAGTCGATGCCAAGGACTTCGACGACGCGCTCTCGATACGCAAGGTTGGTGAAGGCTTGTGGGAGATAGGCGTACACATTGCCGACGTGTCGCACTACGTAACCGAAGGAAGCATCATTGACAAGGAGGCATTCAAACGTGCCACATCAATATATCTTGTTGACCGCACAATTCCCATGCTCCCCGAACATTTGTGCAACTTCCTTTGCTCATTGCGCCCCAACGAAGAGAAGCTCGCCTATTCGGTAATCTTCACAATGAACGAAAAAGCCGAAGTAAAGAAGTTCGACATAACACGTTCCGTAATAAAGAGCGACCGCCGTTTCAGCTACGAAGAGGCACAGGAGATTATAGAGAGAGGCGAAGGCGAATACCATCAGGAGATTGCCACACTGAATGCACTTGCACAGAAGATGCGCGAGAAACGCTTCACAGCCGGAGCGATCGATTTCCAGCAGGCACAGGTGCATTTCCGTCTTGATGATAAGGGCAAACCGTTGTCGGTATATTTCAGTGAGAGCAATGAATCGCATCAGCTTATCGAGGAGTTCATGTTGCTTGCCAACCGCACTGTGGCAGAAAAGATAGGCAAGAAAGCCCCCAACAGCACGCCAAAGACATTCGTATACCGCATACACGACCAGCCCAACCCTGAAAAACTTGCCATGCTCTCGAAGTTCGTAACCAAACTCGGCTACAAGATGCGAAGCGGCTCGGGACGCACCACATCGGCAAACGCCCTCAACAACCTGTTGAAAGATGTACACGGAAGTAAGGAGCAAAATGTTATTGAACAGATATCACTGCGCACCATGCAGAAAGCACGCTACTCCACAGGCAATATAGGACACTATGGTTTGGCGTTCCGTTACTACACACACTTCACATCGCCCATACGACGTTACCCCGACCTGCTTGTACACCGTCTGCTCGACCGTTACCTGACACTCGGCGCACGCTCGGTGAGCCAACCCAAATATGAGGATTTGTGCGAACACTGTTCGGCACAAGAGCAGGTGGCTGCAAACGCCGAACGCGCAAGCATCAAATACAAACAGGTTGAGTTCATGAGCGAACATATCGGTGAGGAGTACGATGCCGTTATAAGCGGAGTAACCGAATGGGGAATGTATGCCGAAATCAACGACAACAAGTGCGAAGGCATGATACCTATGCGCACCCTGCAGGACGACTATTATGAGTTCGACGATGCCAACTACTGCATCATAGGCCGTCGCCACCGTCGCAAGTTCACCATTGGCGATGCTGTGAGAATACGCATAGTACGTGCTAATCTGGACCGTAAGCAACTCGACCTTGAGATGGTAAAGGAGTAAAATTGCGGTTTAATTTCAGAATCGGGTGCTAGCTTTGAAGAACAATACTACTAACAATTTTTTGAGGATGAATAAAAATATGAAGTTCAAGGCTTGCGCAGCCTGAAAAACCGCAGTTTACTAATGTAAATGAGGATTTTGAAGGCAAGCTTAACGCAGAAATTCGCTTTTTAGTCATTCTCAACACAGAGTAATATGAAACTGCTTATTATTGAAGACGACAGCTCACTACGCGAGATTATGCAACGCGCCCTGACAGCCGAAGGCTATCTTGTTGAGACAGCATGCACATTCCTGGAAGCCGAAGACAAGATTGCCGGCTACGAGTACGACTGCATAATGCTCGACATAATGCTCCCCGACGGCAACGGACTTAAGCTGTTGGAACATATAAAATCACTTGGCAAGAACGACAGGGTGATAATAATCTCGGCACGCGATTCATTGGACGACAAGATAGAAGGTCTGAACCTTGGTGCCGACGACTATCTGTCCAAGCCCTTTTACATGGCAGAACTCTCGGCACGCATAAAGAGCGTTATGCGACGCGGAGCAAGCGCCGTAAGCAACACTATGAACATAGGCAACATATCCCTGAACCTTAGCAGCCGTCGCGTAACAGTTGCCGGCAAAGAGATTACCCTGCTCAAGAAAGAATACGACATACTGCTCTACTTCATGCAACGCCCCGCACACATAATAGACAAGGCAATACTTGCCGAAGGCGTTTGGGGCGACCACATAGACATGGCAGACAATTTCCAGTTCGTATATGCACAGATAAAGAACCTAAGAAAAAAACTCACCGAAGCCGGAGCCGACAACAACATAAAAGCCGTCTATGGCTTTGGATATAAATTTTGTGAAGTAACAGAATGAAACTAATCACACGCATAACCCTGAGACTCGCATTAGTGTTGCTCCCCATAATGATTGCATGGGGAACGGCATTCTATTTCTCAATGGTAACAGAAATCAACGACGAAACCGACGACAGCCTCGAGGACTATGCCGAGATGCTCATACGCCGTACCCTTGCAGGCAAGGAACTGCCCCGTCCCGGCAACGGTAGCAACAACAGCTACTCTATAGAGCCGTTACCGGCAAACGCCGTACACCACACCACAAGAACATTCACTTCGCGCAAAGTATATATCCACGAAAAGAACGAGACAGAACCGGCACGCGAACTCACAATGACCTTCAAAGACAGCAACGACAACGCATACAGGCTTGTGGTGTCAACCCCCACCTTTGAACGCGACGACCTGCTCCGTGCAATATTCATACACATAGCATTGCTCTACGTTCTGCTCACACTCACAATACTTGCAGTAACGGCACTCGTATTCCATTACAGCATGAAACCGCTCTACGCCCTGTTGCGCTGGCTCGACCGCTACCACCCAGGCAAAGGCACAAGCGACCTTCCGATAGAAGAGAACATAATAGAGTTCAAGAAACTCACCCGTGCAGCCCACGCCACAATTGAACGTGCCGAAAGCTACATGGAGAGACAGAAACAGTTCATAGGCAATGCCTCACACGAACTGCAGACACCGCTTGCCGTATTAGGCACACGCATAGAGTGGATGATTGACAACACACAGCTCACCGAAGAGCAGTTCGCCGAACTGTCGAAGATGCGCCAGTCGCTGCACCGCATGAACCGCCTTAACCGCACATTGCTGCTGCTCTCAAAGATAGAGAACAACCAATTCCCCGAAAAGGCAGACATTGATTTGGTGGAGATTATAAACAACGAGATTGGAATATACAGCGAGATTTATGGCGACAGCATAAAGTGCAGAACAGAACTGCCGGAACGCTTTGTTGTAAACATGAACGAGTCGCTTGCCACCACCATGATAACCAACCTTATTAAAAATGCATTCCTGCATGCAGGTGAAGAGGGAGTTATTGATATCAGTATAAAGAGAGGATTGCTTGTTATTGCCAACAACGGCACCGAACCGCTCGACTCCACACGCCTGTTCGACCGCTTCTACACCAGCGGCAAGAAAGGCTCCACCGGACTTGGACTTGCCCTTGTAAAGTCAATAGCCGACAGCTATAATTTCAAGATTGAGTACAACTTTAAAGAAGGAAAACATTGCTTTGAAGTGAGGTTTTGAGATAAAGAGAAACTGTTGTACCCGTAATCACATAATATACAAATATAGCAACAAAAAAAGGAGTTCCTTTTGAAACTCCTTTGAGGTACCTGGCGGATTCGAACCGCCGTACATGGTTTTGCAGACCACTGACTAAGCCACTCATCCAAGGTACCGGTTGGAAGGCATAGCCTTTAGCGACGACAAAGGTACTACTTTTTTTGTGAAGAACAAACAATGCGCGTCATTTTTTGCCATAATATCTCATTTTTCGGCAATTATTATGCTTTTACGGTCAAAAATAGACTTTATTGTTCTATCTTAGCATCATTAAACATGAAATACAAGGTTGAGAAATACATTGAGAAGCACCAACTGCTAGAAAAGTGCAAGCCGGTGCTTGTTGCATTGAGTGGCGGTGCCGATTCCGTTGCTCTGCTCCTTGTATTGCATAACCTGGGCTATAATTGCCAAGCCATGCACTGCAATTTCCACCTGCGCGGTGAAGAGAGCAACCGCGATGAGCGGTTTGTTATTGCACTTTGCCAAAAACTTGGCATTGCTCTGCATATTGTACATTTCGACACCGAAGAATACGCAAAGAGACACGGCATATCCATTGAGATGGCTGCACGCGAACTGCGCTACGAAGCCTTTGAGAAGCAGCGCAAACAGATTGGTGCGCAAGCCATAACGGTGGCTCACCACAGCGACGACAGCGCCGAAACACTTTTGCTGAACCTTATACGCGGAACGGGAATCAAAGGTTTAAGGGGAATACAGCCCAAGAACGGCTATATTGTACGCCCGTTGCTATGCGTGGAACGCAACGAGATAACAGACTACCTGAAATGGCGTGGCGAGGATTTTGTAACCGACAGCACCAATCTTACAACCGACTACACACGCAATAAGATAAGGCTTGAAATAATTCCCAAACTGGCAGAGATAAACCCTTCGATTAAAGAGAGCCTTGCTGCCACCGCAAAGCGAATGGCTGAAGCAGAACTCATATACCGCCGTGCCATTGAAGAGGCTGTAAAAAGGGTAAAAAAGGATAACTGCATAGATATAGAACTATTAATGCAGGAGGTTGCCCCGGCAACGCTGTTACATGAGATTCTCTCGCCATTGGGCTTCAACAGCGCACAGGTTGAGGATATATGCAATTCATTAGAGAGCGACGGTTCAAAAACATTCACCACCAATAAATGGCGAGTTGTAAAGGACCGATGCAGACTTATAATAACCGCTAAGGAGGAATTTGAACAGGCGGATATTCTATTGCCTACCGAAGGAGTTGTTGAAACCGGGCAAGGTATATTCACCATAACACAGGAACTGTTTGACGGAAGAATCCCCAAAGAGCGCGACACAGCCTGTCTCGACTTGGAAAAACTGCAGCTACCGCTCACCCTGCGCAGGACGCGCAACGGCGACCGTTTCGCACCGTTCGGAATGCGTGGAACAAAACTTATAAGCGACTATCTCACCGACCGCAAGAAAAGCCTCATCGAAAAGCAAGCACAACTTGTGATAACCGATGCCACGGGAGAGATTGTCTGGCTGGTGAACGAGCGCCCTTCGGTGCGATGCTGCGTAAATGCCAACACCAAAAAGGTGATAAAAATTACAGGCTGTTGAGTTGCGCACGCGCATCTGGATGCCCGAGTTTCTCGGCGGTCTCGAGTTTCTGCCTTGCATTTTCTGCATCGCCTTTCTGCATATAAAGACGGCCCAACAGATAATATGAATCGGCATATTCAGGTGCAAGCTCACAACAACGTTGCATGGTTCTTATGCCCTCATCGGTGAGTCTTACTCGGTAACAGAGCATTCCTTTCTCAAAAAGATAGAGTACGTTATCGGTAGCAAGGTCTATTGCTGTCTCAATATCGTTCAATGCCTGCTGAAACATTTTGCAGTTGAGTTCTGCCTGTTCGCGCATATAGTAGAATTCAGGATTCAGCACACCGCCCATGAGTTCTTCATAGACATTCATGTCCAATACTGCCTCGCGGTATCTCTTTGCAGATGACTTGACAACAGCGCGTGTAAAAATGTATGGTGCAGCGTGCTTGCTACCTTTCTCAAAAAAGGATGTTGCGCTGTCGAGCAGTTCCACTGCCTTGTCCAGATTATTCATAAGAACATGGCACTGCGATGCCTTTGCAAACAGGTCGGGGCTGCGCATATCGGTTGAAGCAAGCGATTCGTAGCACTCGGCAGCATCGGCAAAACGTTGCTTGCCATAAAGCATATCTGCCTTGTAACTTATATATAGCGGACGGGCTTCGATGGATATAGCCTTGTCAATTTCGTCCAATGCATTGCTGAACGAGAGCATGGGATGCGAAAGAGTATCACCACCCTGCACTATCTCATATATCACCTTTGCCTTTCCAAAACATACATCGGCTTTGTTATCGGCAAGCGAGTAAGCCTTTTCCCAAGCCTTTTGGGCACGTTCCATATCACCGTTGCATATTGCCGCATATTCGGCAAACGACTGATATCCCTCGAAACTTTGGGGATATTGTTCCATAAAGTCGTTTATGGCAGAAATCCACGATAGGCTGTCGCCCATCATTGCCTGCATATACATGCACGACAAGGCATCTTCCTTAGCCTGTGGCAATGCCGTGCGGATACCCATACCGGGATAATATCCCCTGCCATAATGGGTGGTGGAAGAAACAAGTGTCGACGAGAGCGATGCTCCTACGGCATAGCTCTGTATGGTATCGCGTGCCGAAGAGGGTTGCATAAGAGCAACGAATTCGCCTTTACCGTTTACTACGGGAAAAGCAAGTGTGCGTTGTTGCACAGGACGGTCGAAGGTGTAATAAGGCAATGAGTATACCGAATCCACAGCCTTTACCCTAAAGGGCTCCACAAGCACATTCTTCTTTACTCCATAGGTTAGCATGTAGAGTTCATCACCCACATTCACATTTGCCACAGATGGGGCAAGGTGTTTTATTTTCTTGCCCGATGCGATGCACACCTTTACGCAATCGAAAGTATTGTCTATGCCTATAATATTCTTTACTGTATGGACCTTGCCATTGTTGTCAATGACTACTGCACTGTCGGCACCGGCAAAGAGCCTGCCCGATGCAATAAGTTCGCCTGTTGCCGACACGAACAATGCCGAACCGTCTGCCTTGAGCACACCGTTCCTGTAGGTTACGACACTCGCGACAGATGGGTACGCACTCTTCACAGCCTTTGGTTGTGCAAAAAGCACGGCAAAAGAGAACAGAAAGACAAAAAGGAGAAGTGTCTGCTTCATATCAACCAATGAGATGACGCTGACGCACAGCCTCGTAAAGTATTACACCTGTTGCTACCGATACGTTCAACGACTCTATGTTGCCGAACTGAGGGATTGATACCCAATCGTCGCACAACGCAAGGTGTTCGTGAGGAATACCGGTATCTTCGGCTCCCATAACCACGCATACAGGCTCTGTGAAGTTTGCCTGTGTATAATTCATCTTGCCCTTTTCTGTGGCACATACCACGCGGATTCCCGATTCCTTGAGAAACTTGAGTGTCTCGGTTATGTTCTTCTCGCGGCACACGGGCAAAGTGTGCAGAGCACCTGCCGATGTCTTTACTGCATCGGCGTTCACGGTTACGCTGTTGTGGGCAGGGAGAATTATTGCATCAACGCCTGCACAGTCGCAGGTACGGGCAATTGAACCGAAGTTGCGGACATCGGTAATACCATCCAGAAGCACTAGGAACGGCATCTTGCCCTCTTCGTACAATGTGGGAACAAGAGTGTCCACCTTTGCATACTCAACTGCCGAGATATATGCAATGACTCCCTGATGGTTCTTGCGTGTTATACGGTTCAACTTTTCAACCGGCACACGCACCACGGGGATTGTACGACCCTTGAGAGCCGCGAACAGCTCGCGAGAAAGCTCGCTCTGAATATCGCGCTTTACAAGAATCTTGTCAACTTCCTTACCTGCCTCCAGGGCCTCCAACACGGCGCGTACGCCGAATATCATCTCATTTGAACTTACCATAATTATTTTCTGTATTTGATTTTGACAACAGGAGGGTTGCGTTCTCCAACGCGGCATCGGTGAGCATTTCACCGCTCATCATCTGGGCGATTTCGCGTACACGTTCCTGCTGTGTCAGTTTTATAATGTTTGTTACCGTTCCCTTGGCTGTCTCTTCTTTGTAGACCTTGTAATGGTCGGCGCCAAGTGCCGCAACCTGTGGCAAGTGGGTTATGCTCAACACCTGACGGTTTGCACTGCCCATAATCTGCATAAGACGTCCCATGCGCTCGGCTATCACGCCCGACACACCTGTATCCACTTCATCGAAAATAAGAGTAGGCTGGTTTGCTTCCGATGCTATGAGCGACTTTAGCGCAAGCATCACGCGCGACATCTCACCACCCGATGCAACATCGCCCAACGGCTGTGGTGCGCTGCTGCTGTTTGCCGAGAACAGGAAATTCACACTGTCGGCACCATTAGGTGTAAAATCGGCAGTTTTTACAAACTCTACCTCGAAACGAATCATCGGCATGCCGAGATTTACAAGTATGGCAGTTATCTCTCTCTTCAGGTGCTCTGCGCTTGCCTTACGTTTTTCTGAAAGTTCCCCGGCTACGGTTGCCATGCGTCCACGCAATACCGAAAGACGTTTTTCGGCATCCCTTATGTCGTCGTCGCCACAGGATATGCGTTCCAGACGTGCTGAAATATCGTTATGGAGTGCTATAAGTTCTGCCACGCCGTCAACTCTATGTTTCTTCTGCAGGTCGTATATCAAGGCTATGCGACGCTCCACGAATTCAAGACGGTCGGGTGCGAACTGCACACGTTCGGCACGTTGCATCATCTCGTCGCAACAATCCTTGAGTTCTATGTAATTGCTCTCGAGACGTTCCGACAGCTCTTCGGCAGCACCATAATGTGTGGCAATGCGTGCCAATGCGGCTGACGCATCGCGCAAAGCCATAAGCAAAGAGCCTCTTTCGTCGCTATCTATAGAGTTGCATGCTCCATACAATGCAGCCTGTATGTCCTCGGCATGCGAGAGTTCCTGCACCTCCTGCTCCAACTCCTCGAGTTCGCCCTCTTTCAATGACGCACTCTCCAGTTCATTGAGCTGGAAACGGAGCCACTCCTCGTCGCGACGGTTCTTGTCGAGTTCGGCTTTCATGTGTTCTATCTCGCGCGAGAGCGATATATATGCATTATATTCGGCTTTATATGCCGCAAGCAGTTCCTTGTTGCCGGCAAGGGTATCGAGCACCGAAAGCTGATAACCGGTGTCGGCAATCAACAGATTCTGATGCTGTGAATGGATGTCGATAAGCCTTGCACCTAGTTCCTTGAGTTGCGATACGCCCACGGGGGTATCGTTCATGAAGGCACGGCTTCGCCCTGTCGCCGACAACTCCCTGCGCACGATGCACTCGTCGTCGTAGTCCATTTCGTTCTCCTCAAAGAAAGATTCCAAGCCGAAGCCTGCGATATTGAAGCACCCTTCGATGATACATTTGTCGGCTCCGTCGCGTATTGCCTTTACATCGGAACGTTGCCCGAGCAACATTGAAACGGCTCCAAGAAAAACAGATTTACCGTGTCCTGTCTCTCCTGTTATCACTGAAAAGCCGGAACTGAAATCAATCTCCACCTTTTCGATGAGTGCATAATTGCGTATGGATATATGTGTAAGCATTATTGCCTAGTTATTGTTCCTTGTTATTTTATCAAGTTCGGTAGATAATGACGGATTTATATCGGAAAGTATCTCAACCACCTTCTTTTTCTCTTCGGGGGTGCATTTTGAATATACATTCACTATCTCGTCTATCTTGTATTCTGTGAACAGCTTTGTAAAATATGCCATTGGGCGGTCTTCGTATGCCTTCTTAAGAAGGTCGAAGCACTCGGTTATTTCCTTTCGTCCGCTATCGGCGTTCTTATGCATCGTATCGAGTCCCAAACGATGATATTTGTACATCAGCTTGCGCATAGGCTCCATAGCTCCGTTCATATAGTCGTCGATTATGGAATAGCGGTTGCTGTTGCCGCTACCCATTTTCCATCCTGTATCGCCAAGATTCTGGGCATTCTGCGCTATGGTGAGCGACTTGTTCAGCCACTCGCTGCCGCCCAACTCGCCCATAGCATCCATATCAATGCCTATTATCAGATATACATAAAAGGCAATTGTCGCGGTGAGATTATTATCGATATTGTCCTCGATGAATTCCAGACGATCGAATGGCAGGTATCTGAATTTTATGCTCTTGTCCTCGTATTTGAAGATTGTGGAAAGATAAGACGAACCATAAACGGGACGTGTAGCCTGTACCATGAGCGAGCAATCGAAACTTCCGTCGTTGGCATAGGAGTTCACCACAAAGGTAAAGTTGCATGTTATACGCTCATACTCTTCGTAAGTATTGGCAGTCCACTTGCGGTTGTTTATGAACTCCACGAGCGATGTCTCGAGTTGCTCGAACACCTCGGTGTTCGAACCCTGCACCTTGCTTGCATTGAGAGTTACGTTGGCATTGAGTTCTTCGCCTTCGGCACTTGCTACCACAGGCATGAACATGACAAACAACACCATAAGCAGTTTTGCCAGATGCGAAACAATATCCTTTGCCACCTCCTTCTTGCTCTTCAAGGGGTATTCGGTCTTGCTATCCTTGCCGATTATGGTTACCTTGTTGGTATCACAGGCAAAGCCCGCGCCCTTATCCTCGAGAGTGTTCAGGACTATGAAGTCGAGATTCTTTTTTGCGAGTTTTTCGTTGGCATTAATCTCGCCGTTATTTGTTTCGAGCGCGAAACCTACAAGACGTTGATTTTCGGTCTTCATACCACCCAACGTTGCGGCGATATCACGGTTTGCCGCAAGTTCAATTGTCATCTCCGATGCCTTACGCTTGATTTTCTCATTTGCCTGCACGGCAGGACGATAGTCTGCCACCGCTGCTGAGAGTATTGCCACATCGCATTGTGGGAATGCACCCACTGTGGCATCATACATTTCGTTTGCCGACTCTACATCTATGCGATTGATTGACGGGTGAGGTGTCGCCAACGATACGGGGCCTGCCACTAGGGTAACGTCGGCTCCGCGTCTGGCACACTCGCCTGCAATGGCAAAGCCCATCTTGCCCGATGAGTAGTTGCCTATGAAGCGTACAGGGTCAATCTTCTCGTATGTCGGTCCGGCTGTAATAAGAACTTTCCTGCCTTTCAGATCACAGCTTTCCAAAAAAAAATCCTTCAGTGCCTTTACAATGTTTTCGGGCTCTTCCATACGTCCCTTACCTGTAAGATGGCTTGCAAGTTCGCCCGACGCAGCTTCGATTACGGTATTTCCGTACCCCTTGAGAATTTCGATATTGCGCTGTGTCGACGGGTGTGCATACATATCGAGGTCCATTGCAGGAGCAATGAACACGGGAGCCTTCATCGACAGATATGTTGTAACAAGCAAGTTGTCGGCTATACCGTTTGCCATCTTGCCCAATGTGGACGCCGTTACCGGTGCTATCACCATGGCATCGGCCCACAAGCCGAGTTCAACATGGCTGTGCCATGCTCCGCTCGAGGTGTTGAAGAATTCGCTGAGCACCGGACGTCCCGACAATGTGGAAAGAGTGAGCGGAGTTATGAACTCCTTTGCCGATGGAGTCATGACAACCTGGACCTCGGCACCCTCCTTTACCAATAGACGGAGAAGCATTGCCGCCTTGTAAGCAGCAATACTTCCGGTTACTCCCAATACTATTTTTTTTCCTTTCAGCATTTGGTCTTATCTCTTTATGCCACGCAGTTTGATTCGCGTGAGCACCTGTTTTGTATTCAAGCTGAAATCTCCGTTCATCATCCAGCCGTAATATCCCGGGTCGCGGTCGAGAACCGCATCCACAGGCATACCCTTGTATTTTCCGAAGTTGAAGACCTCGCGTCCGCTCTCGTCGTAGACGATACGTCCTGCAAAATCCACATTATTTGTGAACGATGATTCCTTTGAAAGAAGTGCCATATCGTTCTCCATGTCGGAATAGTGGTCGAGTTGCGCCTTGAGCACCTCGTATGTAGCACGTGTATCGGCAAGTGCGCTATGAGCATTCTCTAATTCTTTTCCGCAATAGAAGCGGTATGCAGCCGACAACGTTCTTGGCTCGCGCTTATGGTAAAGAACCTGCACATCAATGGCATCCAAGCGAGAGAGGTCTATATCCACCTGTGCACGAAGAAACTCCTCGGCAAGCAACGGAAGGTCGAAGCGGTTCGAGTTGAAACCAGCCACATCGCAACCTGCGAATTCGTTTGCAATCTCCTTTGCAACATCCTTGAACATGGGGCAATCCTTTACATCATCATCGTATATGCCGTGCACGGCCGATGCAACCTCGGGGATATGCATACCGGGATTAATGCGTTTTGTATATTCAGTCTCCCTACCGTCGGGGTAAACCTTTATATAGCAGATTTCCACAATCCTGTCCTTTGAGATATCGGTACCCGTTGTCTCAAGGTCGAAAAAGATTATAGGTTTCTTAAGATTCAGTTCCATGATTATTCAGTAAGCATCATCGGCATCAACAACATAAGCAATTCCTGCTTACCCACCTGTTCTGCAGGAACAATGACACCGGCACGTGAAGGATCGGCCAGTTCGATAACAACATCCTGTCCGGGAGTATTGTTAAGGATATCGATGAGGAACGATGCACGGAAACCGATGTTCATAGCCGCGCCCTCGTAGCTGCATACGATGCTCTCCTCTGCAGAAGTAGAGAAGTCGGTATCCTGAGCAGAGATCACCACCTTGTTCTCCTCGAGGTGCAACTTTATAAGACTCACCTGTGAAGAGAAGATAGCCACACGACGCAATGTACTTATGAGCGCAGAGCGGTCTACAGTGAGCTTGTGAGGATTGTTCTGTGGAATTACAGAGTTGTAGTTTGGATAACGACCGTCGAACAGACGTGATACCAACTTGTAGTCGCCCATATCGAATATTGCAAAACGACCGTCGAACTCAACAGCAACCTCTTCCTGCTCCTCTTTGCCAAGAAGATTCTTAAGCAATGTTGCAGGTTTCTTTGGAAGGATGAATGCAGATTTCTCGGCACCTGTTACAGAATAGTCGCGGCAACGTACAAGTTTGTGTCCGTCCGAAGCAACCATTGTGATGCTCTCGGGAGTGAAATCGAAATATATACCGCACATCACAGGACGCACCTCGTCATCGGCAGTAGCGAACAATGAGCAAGAGATACCGCTTGAAAGCACTTTGGTGGGAACAGTTATTGCAACAGCACCTTCACCAAGAACCGCAGCACCGGGATACTCATCAGCATTCTGACCTACAAGACTGTACTTACCGTTCTGATAGTAGATTGTTGTTTCAAGGGTTTCCTTCTTTACATCGAAGCGGATGGGTTGCTCCGAAATCTCCTTAAGAGAATCGATAAGGATTTTTGCAGAAATTGCAAAGCTGAAATCCTCAGAACAGTCAACTACATCGATTGAAGTGTTGAGTGTATTATCGGGATCAGAAGCTGTAAGGGTCAATTTGTTACCCTCAAGTTCAAACAACACGCAATCCAACACAGGAATAGTGTTCTTTGAATTGATAACACGACTGATGGTCTGCAAACGAGACGACAACAAGGAACTTGATACTGTAAAGTTCATAATATTCTGTTTTTAATTGATTAATTCTGAAAATAACTAAAGACTCGCGCGCATATGCGCGTAGTAGTTACAAAGATAAAACTAAATATATAGAATGCCTACAAAAAACCGCGAAAAAAATTGCTTTTCGGAAAGAAATGAACTATTTTCGCCGGGAATTTGAGAATTATTATGGAAATTACAGGAAAAATTATCGCTGTGTTGCCCGAGAGAGGCGGCACATCAAAGACAGGCAACGAGTGGAAAACACAGGAATACGTTATAGAGACACATGAGCAGTACCCAAAGAAGGTATGTTTCAACGTATTCGGTGCAGACAAGATAGCACAGTTCAACATACAGGCAGGCGAAGAGATGACCGTATCGTTCGACATCAATGCACGCGAGTATAACGGTCGCTGGTACAACGACATACGCGCTTGGAAAGTTGAGAGAGGTACAGCTCCTGCCGCAACAGACATTCCGGTAATCGATGCTCCCAAAGTTGAGGTTCCCGACTTCGGCAAAGCAAGCAACGATCCCGACGATCTTCCATTCTAAGAAACAGACTGATTTACAAATATTTAGATGGTGACCTTTGAATTATTCAATGGTCACCATCTATTCTTATTACCACCCTGGATAATCTCTATACACTTCTGAATAGCGATCAAGCGCAAAACACCTATTTAATGCACCTTTATCAAGATCAATATCACCACCAAAATAATCGGAAGCTAATTCTATTTCTTCGCCTCTCTCTGTCGTAACATACCAAACCGAGTGAGGAATAGGAAATAATTTCGTATCATGAGTAATTTTACCATAGACAACTTCTTGAACCTGTGAAATAGGAATCTCATATTCTTTTGCAATAGAGGTTATCAATTCACTATTACCCCAAGGAGTCATAAACTTCGCAGCCACCCAGATTACCACAAGCAGACCTAGTATACCACTAATACATCCAGACGCGTCATCTTTTTCTTTTTCCATAATTTCAATGATTTAATATTTTCCCTACTCATTTTTCGGCATTTCGGGTTACTCCGTTGTACCTCTTATAAACTTTAAATTACGCACAAAAAAAGCGCGGTACTTTCAGCATCTCGCTCTGACAGGGTGTTTGGCGTAACCCGAGAAATCGAAACGACAGAAAGCCCACGCTAACGCGCAGGCATCCTAATAGTCATCCAATTTCTCAAAATATCAAGTCGCCAAACTTTTGTCAGAGAAGAAGTCTATTAAAACGCTTTTCCAATATGTCTAAAATGTGCGTATCATCTCATACGCAATGTTTCATAGGCAAAAAATTATATGTTTATGTTGCGAAAATACGAATATTCTTTAATAAATCAAACATTTGTTATAAATATGAAGACTACTAAAAAGAATTCTGGTTGTTTTCAATTTACATTAGCGATATCACTCTTTTACCAGCACAAAACAATCTCCCCAAGATTCCACAGAACCTTGGGGAGATTTATTTATCACGAATTCATACTCAAAAGGAACTCATCGTTATCCTTTGTCCTTTCCAATCTGTCCTTTACAAATTCCATTGCCTCGATTGGTGTCATGTCGGCAAGATATTTGCGAAGAATCCACATGCGGTCGAGTGTCTGATGGTCGAGCAGCAGGTCGTCGCGACGTGTTGACGATGCAATGATATTCACTGCCGGGAAGATACGTTTGTTAGCAAGTGTACGGTCGAGTTGCAACTCCATATTACCCGTTCCCTTGAACTCCTCGAAAATAACCTCATCCATCTTTGAACCGGTATCAATGAGGGCTGTTGCGATTATTGTCAACGAGCCACCGTTCTCAATATTACGGGCAGCACCAAAGAAACGTTTGGGCTTATGCAGCGCATTAGCATCCACACCTCCCGAAAGTACCTTGCCCGATGCAGGAGAAACCGTATTGTAGGCACGTGCAAGACGTGTTATTGAATCAAGGAAAATAATTACGTCGTGTCCGCTCTCAACCATACGTTTTGCGCGTTCAAGCACAATTCCGGCAATCTTCACATGGCGTTCTGCAGGCTCGTCGAATGTAGAAGCAATAACCTCTGCATTTACTGAACGTGCCATATCGGTAACCTCCTCAGGACGCTCGTCAATGAGCAACATAATCATATAGGCCTCGGGATGATTTGCAGCAATAGCATTGGCTATATCCTTTAGCAACATTGTTTTACCGGTCTTTGGCTGTGCCACTATAAGCGCACGCTGTCCCTTACCGATGGGAGAGAACAAATCAACCACACGTGCCGACAGATTATCGTAACTTCCGCCACACAATGTAAATTTCTCTTCGGGGAACAACGGCGTAAGATTATCGAACGATACACGGTCGCGTACAAGTTCGGGCGATGCTCCGTTTATACGGTTTACCTTTACAAGAGGGAAATATTTCTCGCCTGCCGATGCAGGACGGATGATACCTTCCACAACATCACCTGTCTTGAGGCCGTATAGTTTTATCTGCGACTGAGAAACATATACATCATCGGGCGATGCAAGATAGTTATAATCGGATGAACGGAGGAAGCCGTAATTGTCGGGCATTATCTCCAACACACCTTCAACTCGGAGTACATCGGCAAAATCGTACTGCTTCACCTCTTCGGGCTGTGGTTCGTTACGTTTCTCCTTTTCCTGATGACGATGCTGATTCTTATCGTTTTTCTTGTGTTCCTTGCCGTTCTTCTCGAATTTGTCGACAAGTTCTGCAGGCAATTCAACCGGTTCGCTTGGAAGGTCCTCGATTGCAACAAAAGCCTCTCCTTCGGCTTCAACAGCCTGAGCCTCAACAACCTGTTCTACTTTTGGTTGTTCCTGAGCAGGCTCCTGTTTAGCCTTTGACTTGCGTCCACGTTTCTTGGGCTGATTGGTTTCTTCCTTCTTCTCCTGAACAACAGGAGCCTCAACCTTTTCTTCAACGGTTTCTACAACAGATGCTGTTTCCACAGCCCTTGGTGCCTCCTCGGTGTTCTTAGGCTTACGTCCACGTTTCTTTGGTGCAGCAGGTTTCTCTTTTGCAACCTCTTTTTCCTTGGGAGCAACAGCCTCTACCGGTTTTGTTTCCTGTGTTTGCAAAACGGGTTGCTGCACCGGGACTGCCGGTTCCACCGTCGTTTTCTTGGGTTCGTTATTGTCGAGCTTTACCGCCTTGTCGCCGGTTGCTGTATAAACCTTGCTTGGAGCATCGCTATGTATGCGATGACGTCGATGCTCGCGACGGTTCATTCTGTTTTCTTCCTTAACGACAGCCGGTGCACCGCTCTTGCTATTCTGCATGGCCTGACCGTCCAAAATGCGATAAATCAAAGAATCTCTGTCGAGAGACTTTATACCTTTAATACCTAAATCCTGAGCAATGGACTGCAAATCGGCAATTTCCTTGCTTTTCAATTGTTCTATATGATACATAAACGAATGATACTCTATATCTCAAATGAGAAATAAGTTCACAAAAAAGAGCAAATATGATTTTTGATTTTCCTTAAATAGAAACAGGGAAGGAATATACCCTTGTATTTATAATGCAAATATAACGGTTTTGTTTTACAAACCGTAGAAAAAGCATGTTTTTTTTACATTTTTACCCTCTCACACAAGAAAGAGAGGGTAAAATGCATATCATTTATCTTGCAGCTTCGATAATCTCTGCCGGAATCTCGTTGCAACGTACATATTTACAGATGTCAGCAGTTTTGGAATCTGCGGTGAGTATCATTGAATTCTCTAGCAGTTCCGTTACATAATATCTGTTGTTCCACTCGCCATCGCCCATGCTGTAATCGTATACACCGTTCAGGATGGCTTTGCCATACTTGTCCTTTTCTATGGAATACACACCAGTTATACGGCGTGGATACATGCTGTCGAACTTCTGGTACATTACGAATTTTCTGTCCTTACGTACATACTCCACATAAAAGAATACATCCTGAGGTATCTCCATACCGTTGTACTCGCTCAGCATCCAATAGCCCGAAATGTTATTGGGAGTAACCTCCAACGACTTTGGTGTAAGGTCATCAATTTCGTTAGAGCATGCGCCAAAACACAAAACAGCCAAAAGCAATGCTGTTGTCTTTAAAAAGTTTTTCATATAATCACTCTTTATTATTTTCTATTTCTATATCTATGGTACGGTCGGAGATTCTGCCTTCTACACCCTCGACCACTATGCTGTACCTCTTTTTTCCACCCTCAGGCAATCTGTTGCCATCAATGGTTATAACAACATCACCCTCTTCACCGGGAGCTATCTCCACAGGCTCTGTTGCAAATGTCATGAATTCCGGCAATATCCTTGAATGCAACTTCAAAGGCGATGTTCCTACATTCGCACACATTATACGCACCTGCGGATTTGTACCGGGTTTTACAGGCTCAAAAGCCGCAGTCTTGCGCTTAAGACGCAAACTTCCCATAATAACAGGAAGATGACGCCATTCATTGGTATCTACAACATTGCCGAGCAATGTCAACTTTGCAACAAGTTTCGGAGATTCCCTTTTGCCATCTATATCGGAATAAAATTCCTTGGCAGTCACCACATAAACAAAAATATTCTTGTCAACTGTACCCGAACGTCCTTTGGGGTTGAATTTTATTTGCAACACACCTTCCTCGCCCGGCTCATACTCATATTTTTCACAAAAAGGGTATATACATCCACAATTGGCACTGATATTCTGTAAAACCACCTTTTCTTTCAATTGATTCTTGAACAGGAAACAGAAAGTCCTTGCAGAATCACTCTCATATATGGTTCCAAAGTCTATCACCTTGGTACTGAATGCCAGAATGGAATCTCCATCACCAAGCACAGTTCTGTTTCTTATAGAGTCTATTGCCTCACGCGACAGTCGCTTTATTTGAGCCGACGTTGGCTGAAGCAACACAACCAGAACTGCTATAAGCACAAATAACCTTTTCATCGCAACATTTTTACATCCAACCGTTGCCGTTTGCGCCGTTACGTACAGTTACGCATACGGTATGCTCAGCTCCGTCGATTGTTATATTCAGCACTGTAAATCCTTCGGCAACACCGGTAACTGTGATTTCTGTACCGTTTACGGAAACAACAGCAATATTCTCATTATCAACAGAGCATGTAAATGTTCCCACATTCTTGAAGAAACGCAACAGTTCAATGGTCGCAGTGGTTTTTGGTGCAACATATACATCGGGCAATTTCATATCGCGTCCTGCACTCTCGATGGCATTCAACAGTTTTCCTGCATTTACAAACTTACCCATCTTGCCTCTGTACTTTGAAAGCGGTGTCTTTGTTGCAAAAGAACCGGGAGAGGAGTGATTATAATGTGTAAGTTTCTCACCGATGAAATATTCTGTTTCAATATCATCAGACTGCTCATTCATCAAAGCGATGAACTCCTCTGCCGTGAAATGACGACGCAACTGTGCTGCATATGACAAGCCCAACGCTACAACGCCCGATACATGAGGACAAGCCATTGATGTTCCTTCGTAATATCCGTAACATGCTCTTCCTTCGGTTGTAAGGGTTGAATATATCATACTGCCGTTCTCGTATGGACTTCCCGGTGTGCCGTAATAATCACCATCACCACCGGGAGCCGAGAAATCGACCTCCACACCATAGTTTGTATAGGAAGCTGGAGTATAGTCGGGTGCAACGGCACTTACCGACAGACATTTCTCATATGCACCGGGGTATGCCGACATTCCTGCAGACTCGTTGCCTGATGCAAAAACCACGATACCACCATCAATTACACCGTTCGGAGAGCCTGCATTCTCTACAAAGTAGTCGATTGCCTCCTTTTCGAGCGGATACAATGCTTCCCACTCCTTTACAGAGCCCGGACCCGGCATGTATCCCTGCACCTCGTTGGCATAAGCCGAGTTGTATCCCCAGCTACACTGCATTATCACGACACCGTTGTCAGCCGCATACTTGAAAGCCTTCGCTTCCAGAGCCACTGTTGATGCACGGTTGTCATCAAAAATCTGAAGAGGCATGATTCTTACACCCTTCTGCCCTTTTGCAGCATCTCCTCCGGCAATACCGCAGACACCTATACCATTGTTGTTCACAGCGGCAATTGTACCGGCAACGTGTGTTCCGTGTCCTGTATCGTTAGAACCTGTAGCCGAGATATATCCTCTGTCTGATGCAAAATTATATCCATGACGGTCGCCATTGAAACCGTTTCCGTCGTTATCGTTGTAAGAACCGTAGATTTCGGCCTCGTTTACCCAGATGTTGGCAGCCAAATCGGGATGATCTATGAGAACACCCTCGTCCATTACACCAACAATGATAGACGTGTCGCCGGTACACAATTCCCAAGCCTCCTCGCAATTCACATCACAACCTGCAATGCTTTTTGCCCATGACTGCTCGAAACCATAATTGGACTTGTTTATATAACCCCATTGCAAAGCCAAATCCGGGTCATTGAAACCGTTTTCAACAACATCACCTATAACAGCTTCGTCTGCACTCTTCACGAACACGGGACGACCGCTGTCCATGCGGTATATACGACGGTTGCACTGTGTTTTTGACACCTCGCCAAGCTTTGAGAGTCTGGTATAAGCCTCGGCAATATTCATTGACTTGTCGAAAGAGACCTTATACCACAAGTGCAATCCTGCTTCGCGTGTACGTTCCTCGGTACGTGGGTCAACAGGGAACACACGCTCAATACGATATGCTCCCAGAATATCAAGCACCTCATCGGTCGAAGGGATTCCCGAACGGGTTGCCATAGCACGGGTCGCGAAATGAGAGTCGAGAATGTCTTCCATCTCGGGCGCGAACTTCACAAGCAATTCGCCCTCCACTGCACCGTCGGTGATGATTTCTGTCTTGTTTTCAACGACAAAACCATTGTCTGTATTGCTGTCGTTACATGAAATGGCAAAGACAGCAAGCAACACATATATAAGAGTCTTTTTCATATTATTCATAGTTTACCTCCTCCTTAAGCTCAAATTTATCTCTCATTCCGGGGAGTACATCGTAATAGTAATCGAACGTCAGCGGTACATTATCAAAGCCGACAGCCTCGCCTGATGCGTTTATACCCTTCTCGAACTGATTGAATATAAGAATCTCGGGAATCCATTCAAGCAGGTGCGGATGATAAAGCAACCAGTCGGGCAACTTACCTGTAAAGAAATTCAGGTTAAGTCTCAAACTTGTACAGTTAGGCAGAATCTTTGGAATATTGTTCTCGGCGAGCCACTGTATGGTATCGCCACCCCAAGCATCCACATCTGCCTGTGAATAAGCAACAACGCCATCTTCACCAACAGTAAAGTCGGGAATTGAGCCTTCGATATAGCAGTTCGACAAAGCCAGTTCCTCGAGGTTCTCCCACAATAACAGTCTGTGAAGAGTGTTGTCCACTCCCGTATGGAAATATAGGCCTATACCCTCTTCGGGATTGCCCTTATCGCGCAAATCTTTGATATTAGAACGACGGTTGCTTACAAAGTCCAACGACTTCAGGTTAGGGAAATTCTCGGGAGTGAGCAAAGCGGGAATCTCATTGAAATTATTGGCACTCAAGTCAAGTGCTACAAGGCTCTTGAGATTCACGAACTCCTCGGGCAAAGACACCAGACCATAAGAGAACAACTGCAGATACTTAAGATATTCAAGACTGCATATTTCAGGGCCCAGATCTATGTTCAACAACATTGTGTTGATGTTTGTTGATACCGAGAATGATTCAAGATATTTGAGATGCTTGATTTCGGCAGGAATACTCTCCTCTGTATCGATATAGGCATATGCCACCGAGCGCACACGTCCTACAGCTTCGAGACAAGGAAGATCTTCATCTGTAACCTCCCACAATTTGACACCGGACCAATACTGCAAATTCTCGCTTGTATCCCAGATTCCGCTCCAGCAGTTCAAACGCTCGTTGATTACCACAAGAGCAATAGAGTCGCCGGTGCGGTTATCCTCGATTTTCACCGCAGGTTTCTGCACTATTGATATTACCGAAGGTTTCTCAAAGGAATCCTCCTCGTTTACAGGAACGAATCTGATTTCTGCCTTACGCTCCTGAGGAACAGTATTCATTCTCCAGTCGAAACGGAGCTTTACGCTGCGCGGACGCGCTGTCTCACCCTCATCAACAGAGCTCTTGCTACAACTCAACCACTCCTCAACCTCCTCTTCGTCGCTGAGATAATCAAATTCAACCTTGAACTTGATATTTGATGTAATCTCTGTTTCAAAGAATCGGTCGTTCTTGTTTGCCGAAGACTCAAGAGTTATTACGGTATCCTTTGGAATAATAACCTTTTCAAAGCCATATTGCTTTACAGCGACACTCTTTTCAGCAGAAACAGCGGGGCGGAAACGGATTTGAGCCTCGCGGTTCTCATTTGTAAGAGAAGAGTCCACAAAAACCTCAACACTTGCTGTTCCAACACCGTTTGCCGGCGAAATTGTCAACCAGGGTACATTGGTAGTTGCAACCCAACTCTCATTGGTCTCAACAAGAATGACATCCTTGCCACCAACGGCACTCATCTCTATAGGTTCATTTTCCTTGACACCCAAAGAGAAACCTATGCCGTCGTTATTCTTATCGGTACAAGCGACAGCCACAACTGCTGCCATAATCGATAATGCTATTTTAACTATATTCTTAGTCATGACATTTCCTTTAAATGGTTATCGTTCCAGATTCAACGCATCACAACCGCGTATATCCTGTGTAACATCATACACCAGCATATAATATCCAAGGCGGATATAATCGCACACAGCCGACAGGTCGATTGAGATGTTAGGATTGTCGGCAATCTCAAAATAGAATATATTCGGAGAAATGGTATCCTCAATCTTACGCAAATCATTTCCACCCAAGCACAAGAAGCTTAACGATGGGCAGGTGTATATGCCGGTAGGCCACTCCTTAAGGATGCGGTTACCATCCTTGTCGCGCTGATAACGCACGAACAAACGTTGCAGACTGCTTATACTCAACGGCTTTGTAGGGAATTCGGCAAAGCAGTTGAAGCTAAGATCGAGTCCTGTAAGATATGGCAATGTACGCGCATAGAAGTCATCGGGAAGTTTGCTCAGATAGTTGTAGCTCAAATCGAGAGCCTCAAGCATATAGGCATTTGCGCCCTGCAACGAACCTGCAGGAATTTTTTCCATACCGTTACCGGCAAGCACAAGATAGTTCATTGGAGAACCTGTCTTGAACAACACTCCGGGGAATGTCTTAAGATGATTGTCGGAAAGGTTCACCTGAGAAGCATTGATACCCTTGAAGTCCTCACCGTTCTCGAAACCTGTAATCTTGTTATAAGAGAAGTCCACCGATTGGAAAACATAAGCCGATTTAGCATTGAAAATATCGGGGAATTCAGTTATTTCGTTATGCGATGCATTAAAGCTTTCGAGCTGTGTGTATCCACAGAAATGTCCGTCCTCCGATACAGGGATACTCTTAATTTTGTTATAATCAAGATATACCTGGGCAAGATTTATACTCTTTCCGAAAGGATGAAGCACCTCTATCTGATTGTTTGTACAGTCTATCATACCCAACTTGACCATCTTCTTGAGTTCATCCTCTACAGGGAACTCCTTAAGATTGTTGAATCCCATATAGATGACCTGGATTTTCTCACCGCTCTTGCCGTTGATGAATGTTTCCCAATCGGCTTTCAGTTGCTCGCCTGTTATGCCCTTACAAGCCGATACGTTGAGCATCTGCAATTCAGGAAGGTTTGCAAGCATATCCATTGGCAATGCTGTCAGCTTGGGGCAGTTGAATATCTCTATATCGAGCAGAGTGGTCATATTCTCCCAAGAGAGTTCATCCTTTTCGGCATAATAAGGAGAATCCTCGCCGATTTCTCTAAAGAAGCCGTCGTGAGTAATTGGAGCGTTCGCAATAAAGAACTGCTCAAGTTTTGTACAACGCATTACAGCTTTAGAGACACCCTCAATACCGTTGGTCATATCACCGAAGTGGATACCTTTTAACGAAATTCCCTTCTTCAAAGGTTGCTGTTTCTCGTCAACCTCAATTGTCTTCTGCCACATTTCGGAAAGTCCAAGACGGAAATCCTTCTTCAGGACCTTGTCGGCATAATCCATGCGGACCGACATTTTTTCGGCATCGCTCATCTCCGACTCTATTCTGCCAAAGAGATGACCACCGAGCAGATCGGAGTGGCTGGCAAGATACAGAATCTTAAGGTCGGTAAGCTGTCCGATGGCATCGGGTACGACACCTGACGGTCCAAAGCCCTCCAAAGAAATAGTTTCTACACGGCCGTTTGAGTTCAAGCCAACACCGGGCTGGTCGCCCCACAAGTCAATATCCTTGTTGAAATTCCAGTTGGCACCCTGCGCCTCCACATCGCCTGCATAACTCCAGTTCTCACCATCGAGAGCCTCCCATATCTCCTTGAGTGCAATATAGTCCTTGATATACTCGGCTGTCTCACTGAGATTTACGGGAACATTCACGTTCTCGCTCAACTCATTGTCGTAAACATCAAATGTCTCGGATGTGGTGTTGTATTCTGTAGCAAGTACGGAACGGCCTTTTTTATCGGAATATGTCACACAATTCTTTACCTTGTATGTTCCTGCTTTCAACCACACCACGGTATCACACAATGCATATGAGATTTCACGGTTCTTGCCCGGCTCGGCATCATCGGCAAAATCCTCCACATAGTTCACAAGAACTTTCTTTATTGTGGTTGTCTCCTTGGTGAAAGTGTTCTGTACAGTAATATCGGCACATCTGATACTGCTGAAGGAATAATCTTCACCCTCTTTTGCAGCACGTGTCGCTTTGTCCCACACTTTAACCAATTTAAACGAAACAAGACCGCGCTCAACAGCATCGGTATAAACATCCTGAACCTGCAATCCGCCGGGAACAATCTCTATCAAGCAATCTGTAACATCTCTCGAAAGAAGTTCCTTGTCGAATTTGTCGTACAATGTATATCCAACAAAAGAATATTTGCCTGCAAGCAGATGCAGTTTATCACTTCTCAGACCATATTCCGCATTTTCGGCATTGTATGAATTCAACACCATTGTCTGTGCAATGGTATTTCCATCATACTTCAGCAACACCTTGATTTTATGCGCATCAGAGAGATACTCCAGTTTCTCTACCGCACGTGTAGTCGCAGCATCCTGTTTGCTTCCCGTGCTGTTCTTGTATAGTTTGAACTGCACAAAGCCATACTCTCCACCGACAAGACTATCATTGTCGGAACAGCTTACAAGCCCCATAACAGAGACCATAAGCACCGTAAGCATGTATATATATATCTTCTTCATAATCAAACCTTATTGCACTCTCAACACAAGAGCCTTAATATTAACAAGTTCTGGTGTATACAGACGTATCACGATATCCTTCTCATACGGTTTCTTAGGATCCTCGAACCAAGATTGCTTAGGCACTACAACATCTATTCTATAGTAACCGTCCTCGCCCAAATAAGCCTTGTATTTCCATTGCGAAGCGCGTATTTCCTCACCATTGATATCACTCATGGCATAGTTCTTTTGCCAATCCTCTTCGGTGAGCTTTGTATTGATTGTATACTTCTTGCCAATCTCCACATTGCAAGCCATAATATCCTCAACAGTATATTCGCTGCTTATCTTGATATAATAATCGGCGTTCTCGTCTGTTTCACAAGGAATCTCCACTTCCGATTCATCGTCCATTATCTGAACAACACTGAATCCCTGGCCCTTCTGTATAACATCAGCCAACACATAATCATAAACAGGAATTGAATCTACCATATTCTCGGCCGAAGCAATTACAATGGTATCCATGCCGGCTTCAAGTGCCTCCTTGAAATTGTTGTGCAAAGCATCAGGCACTACAAAAAGATAACCCTCGCGCGATGATTTTTCTTCGTATCTATCAACTGTGACCTTTACAGCCTTAGGGTCGTTCTCGTCACGGACAGCCTTTATCCATGCCTCATTACCCTCCTTAAGATATAATGACTCTGAAACATTCTCTGCAAACAGGAAACTGTAAGAATAGTCGCGACAAACAATGTTCATATTCAAAGAGCCATATACCACCTTGTTTTCCTCATCGTCGCTGCTCGAAGCCTTGTCCCTTCTGAACTCATGTCCATCGAGAGATACAATCCAACCCCAAGGTGTATCACCGCTTATTTCAACAACTCTGGGATTCATTCCCACGTAATCTACATCAAGGCTGTATGTATTTGTGTCAGAACTGTTACCCACAAGCAATTTACCATTCTGCTTCATAGGCAGACTCTCCTCAAGCACGTTGAAACGATAACCGCCATTCTCGAACACCGGTTCCATCATCCACGACGGATAATCTATTATACCACACTCAAAGTTAGCATTGAAAGCTACCCACAACGAACCGCTTTCGTCAATGGAAATCTTTTCCAAAGATGTTCCGTCGGCGGCCTGCAAACCAAAGTCGTACGATTTTGCAGGACGTGTTATGCTGGCAACGGTCTGTTCACCGGCATCTTCCAGGATTGTTACCACAGCCACCGATTCGGCAAAACCGCGAGCTTCGTTGCTCACTTTTACATAAACAGTCTTGACATCGGCATTGCCCTGAACATCGTACATATATTCACCGTCGGCAACTGTTGAAAAAGTTACCCACATTTTGTCGCTTGATACAGTCCATCTGCCCGAAGCGGAAATCGTAAAGTATCCGGTAGCATAATCCTGCTCCTCGAGAAGTTTTATATCCAGTTCCTGAATCTCTGAAAAAGTAGCCTTCTCGGCTGTCTGTCCGTTTTCGTTGTCGTCGCAAGCCACAAAACAGGTACACAATGAAAACGCAAGAACAGCTATAAGTAATCTGTCAAATATACCCTTCATAATCAAAATCCCTCACGTTTAAGTTTTTCTGCCTCATCCTCACTTATCCACTCCACCGCATTCACAAAAGTTCCGATGGTATTCGCCGATTCGTCCATACCCGGCACATAGAGTGTCATATACTGGAATATGAATTTCTCACATCCGCTATAATACGATGTATATGCAGTGGGCTGGTACATATTTATGAATCCATCGCCATATTTGGTACCGAAAGCCTCGGCTGTAGCGGCAAAACGCTGGTCGTCCATTCTTATCAGCGGATTGTAGACATCGTCAGCCTCGAATTTAATCTTTGCATCGTAACCCTTGAAGAAATAGTCCTTTATGATGATTGTATTTTCCTCACCGGGACATATTTCGGAACGTGTAAGGATTTTATCCACATTCATATAGTTCATTATGAATGTAGAACTTACCACACATGGACCTGTAAACGCATTTATATCGAACTTACAAGCCTTTCTCAGAACCACATTGGCTGTATTTCCATACAATCCCCATTGTTCATCGTCCGAAACAATCAGCTGCAGTTTGAAACCAAGAGAGTCGGCAACACCTATATTGGTGTGATAGCCCTTTACACGGACATTTCCTCTAAGTTCACCTGCCTTTATGGTAACGGTATTCGACTGAATGCTGTAGTGCTTGCCTTCTATGGCATTGCTGCCGGCATCAAGAATCTCCACAGCCACATTACGGTCATAATCACAGGCGCGTGTTGCAACCACAGGCACATCGTAATAGGATTCGTCGTCCACAACTGCCATCTCATACAGACTATCCGAGAACAGTATATAGTTCGGACCTGTATATGTTGTATATTCCGGCTTACATGCCGTGAAGCACAGAACAACGGCTATAATAGCCATCAACGCAGTTAAAATATTCTTTTTCATATACAGTTCTGTTATTTATTACTTTCATTTGGAACAATATTCGCACCGGGCGACTCAATCTCGTGCTGAGGGATAGGCCATACAAAGAGAGAATTGCCGGCATCCACCTTCAACGAACTGCCGTTGCTCAACGACTGGTCCTGTGGCACACGCTCGAATCCCTTACCCCAGCGTTTCAAATCCTGCAGACGGAAACCCTCCATGTAGAGTTCCTTCACACGCTCTTCCTCAATGATTTCCATAGCATTGTCGGCTGTAAGTGCAACAGAACTTCCCGAGGTGCAACGTGCCGCGAGCAATGTCGACAAATCACGACCAGCCTTCGCATAATCGGGAGCATCCTGTTTGCAATAAGCCTCGGCGCGGATAAGATACTGCTCTGACAGGCGGAACACCTTTGGCATAGATGTATTCAAAAGTTGAGCCTCGGCATACAGGTCCTGATTTCCCCAATACTTATAGAGCAGAGGCCAGGTGAGTCCGTGGCTGTAACCGGTTGTCGCAGTCCTGAAGAATGCATTGTAACGACCGTCGTTCTCTGCATACAGATTCAATACCCACTGGGCAGGAACATAGTCGGGTTTATACGAAGAGTAATCGTAGTTGAAGAAAACACTTCCAAGCGCACCACCACGGTTTGAGGCAGTAAAGCCCACCTTCCAGATTACTTCGGTTGAAAGGTCGTTCTGCCACATAAGATCGTAATAACTTACACCGGCAGAATACTCGGCATTTACACTCGACAATGTGTACATCTTGCTATCGATAATCTTTGAAGAGTATTTAACAGCATCCTCGTAGTTACGCATATACAACGCCACACGCGCACGCAATGCATACACGGTATATTCATTGAAATATACAGAACTGTTATACAGATAACCGTCATATGCAGGGTCGTAATCCTCGTCCAAAGCAAGATATACGGCAGCCTTGTCAAGGTCAGACAACACCTGCCTGTAAGAATCATAAAGCGAAGAACGCACAATAGGCTGCTCATTATAATACGAAGTCCTTACGACAACACCCAGCTCATTCTTGGCTTCATCATCACCTTTATAATCCACGCAGAAGAGTTTGATAAGTTCGCTGTATGCAAGAGCACGGGCAAAATAAGCCTCTCCGCAAAGATATTCAAGGTGGTCTACATCATCGTCATCCACAAGTGTAGGCATTAGTTTTGCCGCATTGTCGAGCAAAAAGTTGCAGTTACCGATCAAGGAATAGAGCGAACCGTATACAGCCTCAATCTGTCCGTTTGTAGCAAGGATATCCCAACGCCAGATATCACCTAGATTGTTCGAATAGCCGTTTACAGCATATACAAGGTCGCACTGCACATCGGGCAGAAGTGTAAGATAGCCGCTATACAGAGCACTACTCAAGAATGAAGAATAGATACCTATAACAGCCTGGTCAGCCTCTTCCACCGTTGTTATCGCCTTATCTTCGGCAACAGCATTGTCGGGGAATTTGTCGAGGCACGATGTGGTACACAACAGCACCATCATCAGAAACATATATATATTCTTTCTCATCATATAGCTACGCATTTTAGAAAGTTATCTCAACGCCGCATGAATACTGGCGCGACATGGGATACTGCGCCTGATATACATTGCTTGTAGATTCCGGATCAAGACCGCTGAAGTTTGTCCATGTAAACAGGTTCTGCGCCTGCAGATACACTCTCGCACGGCTTATAAAACCGCTCTTCTTGAGCAGCTGTGCAGGGAAATCATATCCGAGCATAATATTCTTCAGACGCATGAACGAAGCATCCTCAAGGAAACGGCTGTCCATCTGTGGAGTAACGCCATATCTTGGAATATCAGCAATATCGCCCGGTTGCTTCCAACGGTCGGTAAGCAGACGCTTCGACTGGTTGTATGCAGAATAAAGTCCGTTGCTCTCCTCAAAGAAACGGTCGTTGTTGAACATCCAACGGTTTGCCACCCAACTGAAGTTGGCAGACAATGAAATACCCTTATATGCCAATGATGTACCGAAACCGCCCTGCCAAGGAGCATTGTAGTTCTTTCTGACCAGCACCTTATCCTCCTCGCGGAACTCATTTGTTATGTTTCCGTTCTTGTCGTACCACAGAGCATCACCGTTTGCAGGATTTACACCGGCATAGCGGTTGATATAGAACTCACCGATAGCATGACCGACCTTGAGTTTTGTGGAAGTACCCGACATCTCATATTCATCCAAGCCGTTATAAAGTTCGGTAATCTCGTTATGGTTATAGCTGGCATTGGCATTGATATTCCAACCGAATTCATTGATTCGCAGAACATCGAACGAGAGAGACATCTCGGCTCCGGTATTGACCATAGCACCCACATTGTCCCAACGTGTACCGAAGCCATTGTTCACATACGACTGCGGAACAAGCATAAGCATATTAGTGGTCTTCTTATGATAAAGTTCAACATCGGCATTGATTCTGTTGAAGAAACCGAAGTGCAGGGCAATATTCGAAGTCCACAACTGCTCCCAGCTCAATTTCTCGTTACCCTGCGACATTGGAGCAATACCGGCACTGCCCATATAGTTGGCACCACTGCCCACAAGTGCAAGATGGTCGTAATCGGGAATTGAAGAGTTACCCGAAGTACCTGTGCTCACAGCAATCTGCGCATTGGTGAGCCATTTCGCATTCTGCATGAAACGCTCCTTGCGCATGTTCCACATAAAGCCCAAAGACCAGAAAGTAGCCCAACGTCCCTCCTTACCGAATCGCGACGAAGCGTCGGAACGCAAAGAGAAATCGGCATAATAACGTTCATTGAAGTTATACTCACCACGCGCAAAGAACGAGAGGAAAGCATGGCTCGAAGAGGAGTTCGACCACGAAGAAGCTCTTGTTCCCGACAGCAATTGGGTGAAAGAATCGTTGTTCTGTCCGGTTGTTACCACCTGGAAACCTTCCGATGTGTAATTCACGCCCTCCTGACCGAGCATCACATTGAACTGATGCCAACGGTTTATGTCGAACTTGTAATTTACAGTATTTGTAATGGTAAGATTTATCGTAGTGTATGAACTGCGTCCTGCAGCACCCACACCATTGTTGCCGATGAAGCTTGGATAAGACTTCATGTCGGCAGTAGACTGCGTGTAATCCACACCAAACTGAGTACGGAGGGTAAGGTTTCTTATAGGAGTAGCCTCGGCATAGAATACACTCAGAGCCTTGTACTTCTTGTTCAGAAGCGGATTGTTCTCCATCCACACGAGCGGATTGTATGTAGTTCCGGTCCAGCTGCCATCTTCGGTCATAGCCAAAGAGCCATCCTCCTTATAGGGATTCCAATAAGGCAACATGAATCGGCAAGCAGAAATAGGAGTATATAGAGCATACTCGCCATCATCGGCCTGCTGAACCTCCTCGTAAGTAAACATAGTATTTGTACCCAACTTGAGCCATGGAGCAACACGCACATCGGCATTCGCGCGCATATTGTAACGCAAGAATGTAGAACCCTGCGCAATACCCTGCTGGTCGTAGAATCCTCCCGAAACGAAATAGTTGAGCTTATCGGTAGCGTGGCTCACTGCCAAATCATAACTCTGAAGACGCGCTCTGTCGTTGAAGACAACATCAAGCCAATTTACATCAGTCTGGCTCAACAACTCGTAATCCTGACCATAGTCAAGCCCTATCTCCTTTTCAAACTGTATACGCTCGGCTGTATTCATCAGATTCCAGTTACCGTGGGCAAGATTTGAGAAGCCCTGCTGTGTACGGAAAGTGATGTCCACCTTTTCTGTTGAAGTACCGCGCTTTGTTGTAATAACAACCACACCATTCGCAGCACGCGCACCATAGATAGAAGTAGAAGAAGCATCCTTAAGCACATTTATCGACTCGATATCACTTGGGCTTATGGCATTGAAATCGGCACTTGTGATGGGCACACCATCAAGAATAAACAGCGGCGCAGTACCCGAGTTGATAGAGTTTGTACCACGAATCTGGAATGTAGCCGCCTTGCTGGGTTCACCCGAATTGGAGATAACCGTCATACCGGGAGTCAGACCTTGCAAAGCCTGGTCGAAGCCTACTGCAGGTATATTCTCAAGTTTCTCAGCCTTGACGGTTGATACAGAACCTGCAATTGTACCTTTTTTACGTACACCATACGCAACAACCACAACCTCGTCCATAGCCACCTGCTCCGGCTCCATAACAACATCGAGTTTCTTTGTGGCAGATGTTACAACATGCTCCTGAGACTCATAACCCACATAAGTGAAAACAAGCACAGCCTCGCTTACACCATTCAATTCAATGTCGTAGTTTCCGTCAAAATCGGTAACCACGCCATTTGCCGTTCCCTTCTGCATAATGGTAAGACTTATCATCCCCTCACCATCCTCGGCAGAAGTAACCCTACCCTTTACCGAGAAAGATTGAGCACAAACAGTCTGTATTGCCATCATGGCAAAAAGCACAAACAGCAAGAAAACTTTTTTTCTCATTTTTATTTTTATAAAATACTTTACACAAGAAAGAGAGAATACAGGCATTTGCCCACTCTACCCAAATTTATAAATTCTTGCAAAGATATAGCATTTTACACTATTTTTTAGCTTTTTTGCAAGCTTTTTTGCAAACAATGGCATATTTTTAACAAATCGCTCGTTTTTATGCATAAAAAAAGAAAAAATGTCATTTTAAACAGACGAATCCATTTAAAATGACAAAAGCAAAACAAGACCGGAATAGCGAAATTATAAAGTCTCGTTGATTTCAGTTATATACTGTAATATATCCTCGCGTCCCAGAGCTGTTTCCGACGAAGTGATGAATACAGGTGGCAACTCCTCCCAATCCTCGAGCAGACGCTTTTTATAAGCCTCGATATTCGACACAAGCGCACCCCTTGTAAGCTTATCGGCCTTAGTGAATATTATAGAGAAAGGTACACCATTCTCACCAAGCCATTGGAAGAACTCCAAATCAATCTTCTGTGGTTCATGACGGCAGTCTATAAGCACAAACAACAGAGTCATGGCATCGCGGTCGAGTATATAACTCGAGATTATATGCTCCAACTGTTCATTCTGCGACTTGCTACGCTTGGCATAACCATATCCCGGCAAATCAACAAGATACCACTCATCGTTCACTATAAAATGGTTTATAAGCAGAGTCTTTCCCGGTGTAGCCGACGTCATGGCAAGCTTACGATGACCTGTGAGCATATTTATAAGACTCGACTTACCCACATTTGAACGACCGATAAAAGCATATTCAGGCTTACCGTCAGACGGGCATTTCTTGATATCCGTATTGCTTATAACGAATTTTGCACTCTTTACTAAAGGCTTTTTCATTTTCTTGAATTAGATTATTCAGTACAAAATTAGCAATTAATTTACATAAAACAAATAACACCAGAACTGATAAGCAGAAAGAATCTGTAACAATAGTAATATCCTAAAGAACCGGCACGGTGTCGAGCAACAGAGAGTGTCAGTTCCAATCGAGGAAAAGAACGGGGGATGTTTGAGCGTTGCTCAATATTGTGAATGGTTATTCATTGAAAGCGAGTTACCCCGTTCCCGAGATTGGAACGTAAAGACACTCGCGGCAAGCGAAAGGCGGATGAGTGCTCACAGCGTGGCACGAACAAGAGCCTTGAGCGACTTGCGAGATTAGTGCCGGACCTTTTGCTTCTTTTGTACCCAAAAGAAGAGTATGTATATGCAAAAAAGAAGAGTCCCAGTGTTTAACTGAAACTCTTCTCGAAAAAAAGTGGCGATGACCTACTCTCCCACAAACATTTGCAGTACCATCGGCGCTGTTGGGCTTAACTTCTCTGTTCGGGATGGGAAGAGGTGGATCCCCAACGCTATCGATCGCCTTAATAAGGGACCGACCATTATGTCGTACAACTCGTTAGTCAGTATATTCTTTACTACATCT
>CAJGDP010000012.1 GCA_904502235.1 uncultured Bacteroidaceae bacterium | reverse complement strand
TCACGTGCACGGTAGTCACCACCCTTGATTGTATCGTAGAAAAGACGGTAAACAGAGTCGCCGTCGTTCTGATAGTTCTTTGCAGCATTGATACCACCCTGCGCAGCAATAGAGTGAGCGCGACGTGGAGAATCCTGAATACAGAAGTTAAGCACGTTGAAACCCATAGCACCGAGAGAAGCGGCAGCAGATGCACCTGCAAGACCTGTACCTACAACGATGATATCCAACTTACGTTTGTTGGCAGGGTTCACCAATTTCTGATGTGCCTTATAGTTCGTCCATTTCTCAGCCAATGGGCCTTCGGGGATTTTAGAATCCACTTTTACTGAACTTATTTTAGCCATAATATATTTGTTTTAGAATTTACAGTGAATTGTTATTATCAGCAACCAATGCCACATGGTGTTGAGCAAGGAATCACAATTTCGCCAAGTGCACCGCAACCGAAGTAACCGGCAACAACCACAACGAAGAAACCGAGGACTATCAAAGTAACGATAACGTTACCGATAGCCTTCCAACGGCAGAACCATACCTTGTTGTTAACACCCAATGTCTGGATTGCGCTCCAGAAACCGTGTGTCAAGTGGAACCACAAACCGGCAAGCCATACAGCATAGAGAACTGCATATACAGGGCACTGGAAAGTGTTTGCGATGTAGAAAGAACCATCGGCAACCTTTGACATGTCTGCATACTCTACGTGCATACCCAACATGTGAAGAACCTCAGGCAACTGCATCTTTGCCCAGAAATTGAACAAGTGCAATCCCAAACCAAGAATTACAACAATACCAAGAACAAGCATGTTCTGTGAAGCCCACTCAACGCCCTTTGGTTTTTCAACCACAGCGTAGCGCTGATTTCCGCGAGCCTTTCTGTTCTGCATTGTAAGGATGAAAGCATAAACAAAGTGCACAACAACAAGCACAGCCAAACCTGCTGTACCCACCAATGCATACCAGTTCGCTCCCAAGAACTCACAAATCATGTTGTAACCCTCAGTGCTGAAGATAGCAACCAAGTTCATTGACATGTGGAAAAGAAGGAATAAAACGAGAGCCAAGCCCGTTACACTCATGAGAACCTTTTTTCCCACTGAAGAATTAAATAACCACATAATGAATTGATATTAAATTATATAATGAATAAATAGTTTAATTTCTTGCCAATTATCCATATTAACAAAAGACAAAAATAAACTTTTTTTTATAAAAAATAGCAAATGGGCAAATAATTTTGAAAAGTAACACAAAAGGGGTCCGACACTAAAAACATAATGGCAGACAATCTTGTTGGGTTTTGAGCTGAATAAAAAAGCAACGGGAAGACATGTATGCCTCCCCGTTTCCCTTTATTGAATATACCGGTTATTCTACTTTTTTATTCTCTTCGGTATGTGTAAACGGCACGAAATATGTGATTAGGAATGCCGGAATAGTCGCGAACAGCACAAAGATGAAGAACGGTTCAAAGCCACCCGGTTTGTCGAACCACAAGCCAAGTTTCTCACACAGCCATCCGCTGAGCATACCGGGAAGCATTACACCCAGGTTCATGATACCCGAAGCAAAAGCATAGTGTGCCATCTGGCTCTTACCCGGTGCAACCTGTTGCATCATGAACAGTGTCAATCCCACGAAACCGAATCCGTAACCGAAGTACTCGAACACTATACCGCTGCAAATGAGCCAACCTTCGGTGGGCTGGTATATCGAGAAGAGAGTGTATACGACAAACGGAATATTGAAGATACAGCACAAGTGGAAAAGAGCCTTACGCAATCCCAACCATTTTATATAGTATCCCGCCAATATCGAACCAAGCACAAATGCCACAGCACCATATGTTCCGTAATACAATCCGATGGTCTCAACATCCAATCCTAAACCACCTTCGGCACGCGAAGCCTTGAGGAACAGAGGCACAATCTTCATTACAAAACCTTCGGCGAAACGGTACAATATTATGAAGGCAATATAGTACACAATATTCTTTTTGCGGAAAAAGTCGAGCAACACATCCACAAGTTCCTTTCCCACTTCCGACGCACTGCGTTTGCCATCCTTGCTTTTACCACCGGTGGGAAGCATGAACAGATGGTATACTGCCAAAAGAATCATTATTGCACCCAACAGACCAATGATAATCATCCAAGCCTGCACATTCGCATCGTGCGATTCCGCACCTTTATCTATGAAATGCTTTATGAGCATTCCGGCAAGATATACCAGACCGCCCGTTGCGACGATTTTTGCAATATTATAGAAAGCACCCTGCCATCCGATGTATTGAGCCTGCTGTTTCTCATCGAGTTCGCTCATATATACACCATCACAAGCAATGTCGTGTGTAGCACCGCTGAAACCGACAATGGCAAGCAAGCCAATGGCAATACTGAAGAAACAAGGCAATCCCAACGACAGTGCAACAAGCACAAATGTTATACCTGTTACAAACTGTGTGGCAAGCACCCAGAATTTTTTAGTCTTGAAAAGTTCAAGGAAAGGACTCCACAGCGGTTTCAATGTGTATGGCAACAATATCAATGATGTCCAGAATGTAATGAGAGTCTTGTCGACGCCCAATCCCTCGAACATAAGAACAGTTACCATGTTAAGCACCACAAAAGGAAGACCCATGGCAAAATAGGCAGTAGGTACCCATTTTATCGGATTCACTTTTTTATCAGCCATAGTAATTTGGAATTAATCGATTAATGTTTTTGTAAATTACGGGCAAAGATAATAAACAAGTTAAAAAAAGTGCCAAACATGAAACTTTTTTTAAACAGTATGCCATACCGAACGACTAAAAACAACAAAACCTGCGGAGTATTTGCTATTGAACGCAAGTTATACTAATTTTGTATGTTTGATTGAACGCATATAAATACTAAGGACAAGTGGGCAGAAAGAAATTTTCGCAAAGAGAGATTGACGTTATCCGCAAATTGCTCGGCAGCAAGATGCATGGCAACCGCGCACAGCAGAAGATGGTGCGCCACACATTGAGAACTGTTTTTGAATTCAATATTTCAGATTTCAACATACAGGGAAAAGCATTTGGGTCATCAGACCTTGATGAGTGCATACGACGCAACAGGATACACATTCTCGACGATGCAACCATCGAAGCCATGAAGCTCCGCCATGCCGAGAAGAAATTGCACGACGAAGCAGTGCAACAGGCAGAAGCCATTGCCGACGGCGAAGCTGTAGACTGGCAGCAGGTGCTTAAAGAGTGGAACGAATATTATGCCCAGAATCCTGAATAACAGAACAATATGACATTTGAGTACGACATACTTGTGATTGGTGCAGGACACGCAGGCTGTGAAGCCGCGGCTGCAGCAGCCAATATGGGCAAGAAGACCTGTCTTATGACCATAGACATGAACAAGATTGCCCAGATGAGTTGCAACCCCGCCATTGGCGGCATTGCCAAAGGACAGATTGTACGCGAGATTGATGCACTTGGCGGATACACAGGAATCATAACCGACAAGGCATCCATACAGTTCCGCATGCTTAACCGTTCAAAAGGACCGGCAATGTGGAGCCCACGTGCACAATGCGACAGAATGAAATTCAGCCAATACTGGAGAGAGGTATTGGAGAATACACCCAATCTGCACATGTGGCAGGATATAGCAACCGAGCTTCTTGTTGAAGACGGAAAAGCCATTGGCGTAAAGACACAGATGAATGCCACTTTCCTTGCTAAAAGCGTTATCATCACAGCCGGAACATTCCTTAACGGACTGATGCATATAGGCAAGGTGCAGATAGAAGGCGGTCGTGTGGCAGAGCCTGCAGCAAAAGGACTCACCGAATCCATTACAAGACACGGCATCACATCCGGACGTATGAAAACAGGAACTCCGGTGCGTCTCGACAAGCGTTCAATAAACATACAACTCGTTGATATTCAAGAAGGTGATAAAGATTTTCACCGTTTTTCATACAGCAATACAGAACGAAATCTGCAACAATTGCCCTGCTGGGGATGTTACACAAACCCCGAGGTCCACAAGATACTCAGCGACAGTCTCGACGACTCACCACTCTACAACGGACAGATACAGAGCATAGGTCCGCGTTACTGCCCGAGCATCGAAACAAAGATTGTTACATTCGCCGAGCGCGACCGTCATTTGCTGTTCCTTGAACCCGAAGGCGAGACCACACAGGAAATTTACGTAAACGGCTTCTCGTCGTCACTTCCAATGGAAGCACAGCTGACAGCACTCCGCAAGATTCCTGCACTCGAAAACGCAGTGGCATACCGCCCCGGATATGCAATAGAGTATGACTACTTCGACCCCACACAGTTGAAGCATACACTCGAATCAAAGATAATAGAGAACCTCTATTTTGCAGGACAGGTCAACGGAACAACAGGTTACGAGGAGGCTGCCGGACAAGGTATAATTGCCGGTATGAACGCCGCTATGAAAATTGACAGAAAGGGCGATTTTATTCTGCGTCGCGACGAAGCCTACATTGGTGTCCTGATTGACGACCTGGTAACAAAAGGCGTTGACGAACCATACAGAATGTTTACATCGAGAGCGGAATACCGTATACTCCTCCGTTCCGACAATGCCGATATGCGACTCACCGAAATGTCGTACAAAGCAGGACTCGCCACACAGGAGAGATACAACCGTCTTTGCGAAAAGAAAGAGAAGATTGCAAAACTCACAGAATTCATAAACAACTTCTCTATAAAAGCCGACCTTATAAACAAAGGACTCGAGGCACTTGGAACCACTCCACTTGTCAGAGGTTGCAAACTTGCCGCGATAATTGAACGTCCGCAAATTACAATCGAGAACATCTCGGAATATATAACACCACTCAAGCGCGAACTTGAGAAACTTGGTGCCGATAGAGAAGAGATAATAGAAGCAACCGAAGTTGAAATAAAATACCGCGGTTACATACAACGCGAGCGCGAGCTGGCAGAGCGGATGGTTCGACTCGAAAACATCAAGATAAAGAACCGATTCGACTATAACAATATCGAATCACTTTCAACAGAGGCTCGTCAGAAGCTCACAGCGATAAACCCCGAGACTCTTGCACAGGCAAGCCGAATTCCTGGTGTGTCGCCAAGCGACATAAATGTATTGCTTGTATTAGTGCGGAAATAAACAATTGTTCCACGTGGAACATTAGTGTAAAACAACAACTCTAAATATAAACTAGACGCCATGAACAAGGAACTTTTATTGAAGAATCTTAGAAACATCCCCGATTTCCCAATCCCCGGAATTCAGTTCAAAGATGTAACATCACTATTCAAGAATCCCGAATGTATGCAGGAACTCGACAATTCTCTGTATGAATTATACAAGGATAAAGGGATAACTAAAATAGTGGGAATTGAATCACGTGGCTTTGTTATGGCATCGGCACTAGCTATTAAGCTGAATGCCGGATTCGTTCCCATCCGCAAACCAGGCAAATTGCCTGCAGAGACTTTGAGCGAAACATACGGCAAAGAATATGGACGCGACACTATAGAAATCCACAAGGATGCAATAGATAAAAACGATGTAGTTCTGATACACGACGACCTGCTTGCAACAGGTGGAACAATGCTTGCCGCATATCATCTGGTAAAGAAACTCAATCCTAAAAAAGTGATGATTAACTTTATCATAGAACTCGAAGGTCTGAAAGGTAGAGAGATATTCCCGGCTGATGCCGAAATAGATTGTTTGCTTACACTCGAAGGGAAATAATGAGCAAAGAGGAGAAAAGCAAAAGAGATGAATATCTCAAAAGCATAGTCAGCAACCTACCCGACTCACCCGGCTGTTACCAATACCTGAACGACAGCGGAGTAATTATATATGTAGGTAAAGCAAAGAATCTTAAACGCCGAGTATCCTCATATTTCAATAAAGAGCAACAGACACTCAAGACCAGGTTGCTCGTTTCAAAGATTGCCGATATAAGATATATCGTCGTAAATAGCGAGACCGATGCCCTACTTCTTGAGAATAATCTTATAAAGCAGCATAAGCCTCGCTATAATGTTCTACTGAAAGACGACAAGACATATCCCTCAATCTGTATAACAAAAGAGTATTTCCCAAAGGTTTTCAAGACACGAAAAATAAACAAGGAATACGGACGCTATTTCGGACCATACACAAACAGCGGGGCATTACATGCTTTGTTGCAGCTTACAAAAGAACTTTTCCCGTTGAGAACATGCAATCTTAATATCACCCCCGAAGGTGTAAGAAACGGCAAATACAGACCATGTCTCGAATATCAGATAAAGAACTGTTGCGCACCATGTATTGGCAAAATTTCGAGGGAAGATTACTGCAAATACATCGATGAAATTACGGCAATATTAAAAGGAGACATAAAAATACTGCAGGAAAAACTGATTTCCGAGATGAAAGAAAAAGCAGCGATCCTTGATTTTGAGAGTGCTGCTGAAATTAAAAAGAGATACGAATTAATCGAAAATTTCAGAACTCGAAGCGAGGTTGTAAGTGCCACATTGAACAATATCGACGTTTTCAATATCGAAAGCGACGAGAAGAGCGCGTTTATCAATTTCCTGCACATCACAAACGGCTGTATAAATCAGGCATTCACTATTGAGTATCAGAAAAGGCTCGATGAGATGGACTCCGATTTGATTTCCATGGGTATTATAGAACTGCGCGAACGATTCAACAGCCAAGCGAAAGAGATTATACTACCCTTCCCCATTGAACCGCCAATCGAAGGAATTACGGTAACAATACCTCAAAAAGGAGAAAAGGCACGCCTTCTGGCACTCTCAAAACTCAATGTAAAACAGTACAGAGCCGACCGTATGAAGCAGGAAGACAAGCTGAATCCCGAACAGAAAAACACACGTCTTATGAAAGAGATTCAGGATATGCTGCAATTGGATAAACTACCGATGAAAATTGAGTGTTTTGATAATTCAAACATACAGGGAAGTGATGCTGTTGCCGCATGTGTGGTGTTCCGTAAACTCAAACCATCAAAGAAAGAGTACAGGAAATTCAATATCAAAACTGTTGTTGGACCTGATGATTATGCATCGATGCGCGAGGTTGTGGGAAGACGCTACAGACGCTGTATCGAAGAGAACGAAGAACTCCCCGACCTGATTATAGCCGACGGCGGTAAAGGGCAAATGGAAGCCATAAGAAGTGTTATAGAGGACGAACTGGGACTTGATATAAAGATTGCCGGACTTGTGAAGGATGGAAAACACCGCACAACAGAACTTATTATCGGAAAGGAAGGCGAAACAGTGGGCTTGAAACAGAACAGTACACTATTCAGACTCATGACTCAGATACAGGACGAAGTACACCGCTTTGCCATAACATTCCACCACAACAAGCGTAGCAAGCGACAGACTGCATCGGAACTCGACAGCATCAAAGGTATAGGAGAGAAGAGCAAGCAACAGCTTTTACAGCACTTCAAGAGTGTAAAACGCATAAAGCAGGCAAGCACCGAAGAGATTGCAGAGATAGTAGGCAAGGCTAAGGCTGAACTATTGCAGAATGCACTAAAAAAAACAAAGTAACGAGCGGAATTTAGCAAAAGAGAGTATCTTTGCCACAGATAAAATCAATAAAAAAGATGAGAGTACTTATACAGAGGGTAAAAAGAGCATCAGTAACCGTAAACAACGAACTTATTTCGTTGATAAACAACGGTTTACTTGTTTTTATAGGCATAGGCGAAGAAGACAATGCCGAAGATATTGAATGGCTCACCAAAAAGATTGCAAACATAAGGCTGTTCGACGACGAGAACGGTGTAATGAACAAATCTGTAACAGACATCGACGGCGAGATACTTGCAGTGAGCCAGTTCACCCTGATGGCATCAACCAAGAAAGGCAACCGACCATCATATATAAAAGCCGCAAAACCCGATATATCCATACCGCTTTATGAGCAATTCTGCGAAGAAATGGAGATTGCAATAAACAAACCTATCAAGCGAGGTGTTTTTGGTGCAGATATGAAGGTTGATCTGCTGAACGACGGACCCGTAACAATATTCATCGACTCCAAAAACAAGGAATGAGCATGACAATAAAAGAAGCACAGAAGCGCATAGATGCCTGGATAAAGGAGTACGGAGTACGCTATTTCAACGAACTCACCAACATGGCAATCCTGACCGAAGAAGTAGGCGAAGTTGCGCGCATAATGGCACGCCGATATGGTGAACAGTCGTTCAAGGAGAACGAGAAATGCGAGCTTGCCGACGAGCTTGCCGATGTATTGTGGGTACTGATGTGTATAGCCAACCAGACAGGTGTTGACCTTACCGAAGCACTCGAAAAAAACTTCGATAAAAAGACAAAAAGAGATAATAAAAGACATATTAACAATCAAAAACTGAACAAGGATGAGCGATAATTGCAACTGCGGCTGTGGCAACCACACACACCACACCCAAGAAGAGAGCAAGTACGACTTTGTAATTGCAGAATATGGCAAGGCAATGAGCGATGAAGAGGTTGCCGCAAAGGTGAAGAATCTTATAGAAAACAAGGTTGAAGAGAACAATACGATAGAGGTTAAGAAACAGCTTTTCAACTGTATAGACCTTACCACACTTAAATGCACCGACAGCGAAGAGAGTGTAATGCGCTTCACCGAAAAGGTAAACGAGATTGACGACAGATATCCCGACCTTAAGAACGTGGCAGCAATCTGCGTATACCCCAATTTTGCAAAGATTGTAGATGAGACACTGCAGGTAGATGGTGTTGAGATTGCATGCGTAGCAGGTGGTTTCCCATCGTCACAGACCTTTCAGGAGATTAAAGTCGCAGAGACTGCAATGGCAATACACGAAGGTGCAACAGAGATTGATATAGTACTCAGCGTTGGCAAATTCCTTAGCGGAGATTACGAAGGAGTATGCGACGAGATACAGGAGCTCAAAAGCATCTGCGGAGAGAAACACCTGAAAGTAATCCTTGAAACAGGTGCCTTGAAGAGTGCCGAGAATATTAAAAAAGCTGCCATTCTATCGATTTATTCAGGTGCAGATTTCATAAAGACATCAACAGGCAAGGAGCAACCAGCCGCAACACCCGAGGCTGCATATGTAATGTGTCAGACAATCAAGGAGTACTATCAGAAGACAGGACAGAAAATCGGCTTCAAGCCTGCAGGTGGAATAAACACAGTAAACGACGCACTTGTATATTACACCATTGTAAAAGAGGTATTGGGCGAAGAGTGGCTCACAAACAGACTTTTCCGCATAGGAACAAGCCGTCTTGCAAACCTGTGCCTGAGCGAGATACTCGGTGAAGAAATAAAATTGTTCTGATTTAAACAGAAATAAAGGATGTAGTTTAAAGCTGCATCCTTTATTTATCCCTATTGATAACGTAATCGATATACGCTACAAGTGCCGCATGAAGTTCAGGAGCAATATCCTTGGGCAACGAGTCTATAGCCTGGGTACGATACTTGTCGATTACAGTATGTGCATACTCCACTCCACCCTCGTTCCTGGCAATCGCGATAAACGATTCAATCTCCTTTTCATCGAGACTTATACCCTTTGAAAGTTTCTCTCTTATAGTAACAAGAGCAGGATTATCGCTGTTGTTCAATACATAAAGCGCAGGCAATGTGATTTTTCCCTCACGCATATCGCTTCCTGTAGGCTTACCTATATCGTTATTGAAATAATCGAATATATCGTCCTTTATCTGAAAGCACATACCGACACATTTGCCGTAGTTCTCGAAAGCCCTGGCATATTCGTCACTTCCACCTACAGAATATACAGCGCATAGCGCACTGCAGACAAACAGCGAGGCTGTCTTGTTGTATATGACCTTGTAATAGTTCTCTTCGCTATATGTACCCTCCTTCTCCAGTTCAACCTGCATAACCTCGCCGCTCGAAAGCTCCTTGCCCAGTTTTGCAAGTTCCTCTATGGTGCGTATATCACCAGTCTTTGCAGCATTGTTAAGAGCCTGTGAGAAGAGATAATCACCGGTTAAAACGGCAATATTGTTATTAAAGGCAACATTCAGCGAAGGACGTCCGCGACGCATGTCGCTCTCATCAATAACGTCATCGTGCAACAAGCTGGCAGAGTGAAGCAACTCCATTGCAGAAGCGGCTGCAAAAACCCTTTCTGTAACCTTGCCCATACATTTTGCAACAAGAAGCACGAGCATTGGACGCATAAGCTTGCCTGCCGACTCGCTCACATGCGACAAAGCAGAGTTCAAAAGCGCAACATTGCTTGTGAACTGCTGTTTGAAATAGATTCTGAAGTCTTCAATCTCCTGAGTTACAGGTGCTTGTATGGTTGCAAGATAATCCATATAAAAAATTTACACATGGCGGAATATGCACCGCACACATCGTTAAACAACAAAAATAGTGAAATTACACATATCTTCGTAGAATACTTTTTACAAAAGTAATAAAAAAGAATATGGATAGTAGCAAAAAATGTGTATTTTTACAGAGAGTTATAATAATAGAACAACAGAATATTATTTTGAATTATGGAAAAACTGTTTCTGCTTGATGCATACGCACTAATATACAGAGCCTATTATGCCCTGATGAAGAACCCTAGAATAAACTCAAAAGGGTTCAATACATCGGCAATTCTAGGTTTCATGAACACTCTTGAAGACGTTCTTAAAAAGGAAAAACCTACACATATAGGAATAGCCTTTGACCCCAAAGGACCTACATTCCGACACGAGGCATACGAACAGTACAAGGCACAGCGTGAGGAGACACCCGAGGTTATAAGAGAATCGGTTCCCGTTATAAAAGAGTTCATAAAAGCCTATAACATACCCATATTCGAGGTTCCGGGATACGAAGCCGACGACGTTATAGGAACATTGGCAAAACAGGCGGAGAAAAGGGGAATTATTACATATATGATGACTCCCGACAAAGATTACGGACAGCTTGTTTCGGACACCACATTCATATACCGTCCAAAGTATGGTGACAAAGAGTTCGAGGTAATGGATATCGAAAGGGTAAAGGAAAAGTTCTGCATAGAGAACACATCACAGGTAATAGACTTTCTGGGACTGATGGGCGACTCGAGCGACAACATTCCCGGTTGCCCAGGTGTTGGTGAAAAGACAGCACAGAAACTCATTGCACAGTTCGGAAGTATAGAGAACCTTCTCGAAAACACAAGCGAACTCAAAGGAGCATTAAGGACAAAGGTCGAAGAAAACAGGGAAAAAATCATTTTCAGCAAATTCCTTGCAACAATAAAGACCGATGTTCCCATTGAACTTGACATGGAGATTCTGAAAAGAGAAGCAGCCAACGAAGAAGAACTCACCCGTCTGTTCGATTTTTATGAACTGCGCGGACTGAAAGAGCGAGTGAAAAAAAATCAACAGATACCTTCACTCTTTGATGACTTTGCAACAGAGGTTAAACAACCTGCCACCGGAGCAACAAAAAAAGCGGTACAAAGCAACCCTCTACAAGGCTCTCTCTTTGATATTTTTACGGGCGAAGATACGTGCGAAGAAAAAAATTCGAGCCATTTGAGCTTAAAAGAGGTGCAACACACCTACAAACTCATTGAAACAGAGCAAGATATACACAATTTAGCCATTGATGTAAAAAAATACAAAACTGTGTGTTTCGACACAGAAACAACAAGCACCAACGCACTCGATGCCGAAATTGTAGGATTAAGCCTGTCGGTTAAGGAAGGAGAAGCCTTTTACATACCCATGCCGGCAGAAAGAGAAGAAGCCACTACCCGACTCAACCTGCTTAGAGAAATTTTCGAGAACGAAGAGATTGAGAAGGTGGGACAGAATATAAAATACGACATAACCATTCTTGCCAACTACGGCATCGAGGTAAAAGGAAAACTTTTCGACACCATGATAGCCCACTATGTTCTGCAACCCGAACTCTATCATGGAATGGACTACCTTGCCGAAATCTATCTCAATTACGACACAATAAAAATTGAGGAACTTATTGGCGAGAAGGGAAAGACACAAAAGAACATGCGTGATGTCGCACCCGAAAAAGTGTGCGACTATGCATGCGAAGATGCCGACGTAACACTCAAGCTAAAAAACATACTTGAAAAAGAGATAAAGAGCGAAGGGTTGGAAGAACTATTCTACAATATAGAGATGCCACTCGTTCCCGTGCTTGCATATATGGAACGCAACGGAGCACGCATCGATACCGCTGCACTCAAAGAGACCTCTACCCTATTCGGCAAACGACTTGCCGACATAGAAGAAGAGATATACTCACTTGCCGGCGAACCGTTCAACATTGCATCGCCACGCCAGGTGGGTGATATACTCTTTGGTAAGCTGAAGATTGTTGACAAACCCAAAAAGACAAAGACTGGGCAATATGTTACATCGGAAGATGTGCTTGCGCAACTTCAGAACCGCCACCCCATTGTAAAAAAAATTCTACAACATCGCGGACTTAAGAAACTGCTCAGCACATACATCGATGCCCTCCCCTCGCTTGTAAATCCGCGAAGCGGAAAGATACATACATCGTATAACCAGACCGTAACAGCCACTGGACGTTTGAGCTCGAGCAACCCCAACCTGCAGAACATCCCTATACGTGACGAGGACGGCAAAGAGGTGCGCAAAGCCTTTGTACCCGATGACGGTTGTATGTTCCTATCGGCCGATTACTCACAGATTGAACTGCGTATAATGGCACACTTGAGTGGCGACAAGAATATGATAGACGACTTCTGCAGCGGATACGATATCCACGCAGCCACAGCCGCCAAGATATATAAGAAACCTATAGAAGAGGTAACAAAAGACGAACGCAGAAAAGCCAAGACAGCCAACTTTGGTATAATATACGGTATATCGGTATTCGGACTTGCCGAGAGAATGAATGTTGAGCGTCGCGAAGCAAAAGAGCTTATAGAGAACTATTTCGACACATATAAAGGTGTGTACGAATATATTGAAAAATGCAAACAAGAGGCAAAAGCCAACGGATTCGTAGAGACCATCTTCCACCGCAAACGCTATTTGCCCGACATCAATTCACACAATGCAGTAGTACGCGGATACGCCGAGCGAAATGCTGTAAATGCGCCAATACAGGGTAGTGCAGCCGACATTATCAAGGTAGCAATGATAAACATTTACCGCAGAATGAAAGCCGAAAATATGCGCTCAACAATGATACTCCAGGTACACGACGAATTGAACTTTAACGTGGTTCCAGAGGAGCACGATGCAATTCAGAAACTTGTTGTAGAAGAGATGCAGAATGCCTTTACCATGAGCGTTCCACTGATTGCCGACTACGGCTGGGGAACAAACTGGCTCGAAGCGCATTGATTGCTTATTTCAGAACCTTATTTTACCACGAAATGTACTTCATGGCAGAATGGTGAAAAAAAGAATGTATCAATTCAGAATTGATACATTCTTTTTTTTGCTATTCTAATCTAAAAGATTATTTATATTTTCATATTCTTCCTTTGTAATAATACCCTTTTTTGCTTCTTTAAAATTTTTTGCATCTTTATAAAAAATCCAATGTATAATAGCTTTGCCTTGATATATTGATGAATATGCTTGTTGAAAGTTCCAACCTCGTTCTACCATATAGTTTGCAGCATCTACCATACTGTGAAATTCAATATCTTCTCCTTTTTCATCTACAAATTTTAATTTACTACTTAATGTTCCCCAAAGATTATAAGAGACACTTTCTCCAAAATCAAAGATTATTTTTAAACCAGATGTAAATTCTTTTTCAACTCCTTTTACCTCGCAATAGAATTTACCAATATGAGGTTCTGTGTTCTCTGTTTCACTTGTTTGAGCATATAACAATGTAGTACATAATACGAATAATAATGTTGCTAAATACTTTTTCATATTTTATCGTTTTTATTTTATCGCTCGCAATTTAGTAAAATATTGAATGCAATCATATATCAATACTCATATTCCTTAAAAAATATTTCTTTTGTAGGTGGTATTGTTTGCAATAATTTCAAACCATCTTATGTAATTCTATAGTTGCCAAAATACAGGTAACTTAGGGCAGGGTGGACAAAAAGTAGAATGAAAAAATCGGAGAAGGTCTTTCAACTTTCTCCGATTCTCGTGTAGCGAGACCCGGGATTGAACCGGGGACCTCATGATTATGAATCATGCGCTCTAACCAGCTGAGCTATCTCGCCATCATTTTTGCGGTGCAAAGATATATCTATATTTTGAATATGACAAGTATTTTGCGAAAATTCATCAAAAAAATATTCATTTTAAACCATAAATACACGTTTTTTGTTCTATTCTCATATAAAACAGACATAATTTTACAAAATAAAAGGTTCTTTTTTTGAAATTCAAATATTAATTTCTATCTTGCAACTGATATACAACTTGCTTATAACCAACCATTCAATAAATGAGTAAAGAAAAAATTTATATTGAATATCCGCTGAAGGGTAGTGCTTCAATGATTTGGAGCTACATAGGCACAGCTGCCGGATTGTCGCCATGGTTTGCCGATAAGGTTGAAAGTATAGACCGAACTTTCACTTTCTGCTGGGGAAAGACCGAAAAAAGAGTTGCTCATCTTGTTGCACAACGTAACGGTGTATATGTGAAATTCAGATGGGAAGATGAACCACAGAACACATATTTCGAGATGAGAATAACATACAACGAACTCACAAGAGAACATACTCTCGAGGTTACCGATTTTGCCCATAAGGACGAAATAGAGGACCAAAAGGATTTATGGGATTCACAAATTGAAAATTTACGCCGTCAATCGGGTATGTAATCAATCATTTGCACTATCTTTGTAAAGTAATAAGGAAACTGCCTTTAAAAAGGTGGAATCCTTATGTGCATATATTTTACAAACACAAGAATAGCCCGTATAAAAGCATTGTATGAAATTGCCCGGATTACATATCAAGAAAATGGATCTTTTTATAACAAAGACCTTTTTGAGTAATCTGTTGGGTACTTTCTTTATCTGTCTGTTCATATTCATAATGCAGCTGTTATGGATGTGGGTGGACGATTTTGTTGAAAAAGGGCTCGACATGGCTGTACTGGCAAAATTCTTTGCATACGGTTCAATAACCCTTGTTTCACAATCGCTGCCTCTTGCAATACTTCTTGCGGCACTTATGACATTCGGTAACTTTGGCGAAAAACTCGAGTTGCTTGCAATGAAAGCAGCCGGAATACCGCTGTTGCGAATAATGAAGCCGCTGATTGTATGCTGTTCAATACTATGCTGTGTATCGTTCTATTTCCAGAACATCATAAGCCCGTATGCACAGATGCAGTTGTATACAATGATGTATTCAATAAAGCAGTCGTCGCCCGAAAGTGAGATTCCCGAGAAGATTTTCTACGACAAGATTGAAGGATACAACATATATGTCGACCGCAAGGATAAGGAGACCGGAAAACTATATAATGTTGTGATATATGATATGTCAGCCGGATTCGACAAGGCAAATATTCTTGTTTCGGATTCTGCCGAAATCATAAACACCAGCGACAGTAAGCTTATGGTGATGGCTCTCTATTCGGGAGAGCAGTTCTCGAACCTTACCGACCAGCAGTCGAAGAAACAGAACCGCCCATACCGCAGGGAATCGTTCTCAAGAAAAGAGGTGCTTATAAAAATCAACGGAGGCTTTGAGATTAAGGATGCCTCTTTCATAAAGTCAAATGCAGCAAGCAAGAATATCAAGGAACTGAGGACTTCCATTGATTCGTTTACAGTTATGAACGATAGTGTAGGACTGCAGAACTGGAAGGGTGTGATGCGTTCTACATACAAGGAACGTACCACCTTCAATGCAAACGATTCTGTCCTTATGGAAAAAGATAAAGTCTTTAATATTGATGTTGACAGCGTGTATAACATTGCTACAAAACAGTCTAAACTTGGATGGAAGCGTGCCCAACTGAATAAAGTAAAACAGCTTAAGGTTGATTATGAGATAAAGAGCAATATAATGCGTTCGCTCGATAAGGACCTTAACAGACATAAGATTTCGTGGTGGGAAAAATTCACCCTCTCATTAGGATGCCTTGTATTCTTCTTTATTGGTGCACCGCTTGGAGCCATTGTACGAAAGGGTGGACTGGGATACCCTGTACTTATATCTGTGGCTACATTCATTCTTTATTATATATTCACGACATCGGGTGCAAAGCTTGCCCGCGAAGGCGAGTGGCATGCATGGTTCGGCGCATGTCTGAGCACCATGGTGCTTGCACCGCTTGGAGCATTCTTTACATATCAGGCAAACAAGGATTCAGGAATATTCAATGCCGACTCAATAAAGGGATTCTTCAGGATGTTGTTCGCAATTCCAGAAAAGCGTAACATCACAATCAAAGAGGTTACGATTGAAGACCCCGACTATACTGAATGTGCAGACACGTTGGATGAGATATACAATGATATAAAGGCGTATAAAAAGAACCACAGGCTAAAAAAACTTCCATCGGTAAGAAGTGTATTCTTCAGGAACGACAACAATACGCTATACGACATAAACAACAGACTTGAAAAGGTTATAGATGAACTTGGAAACAGTAAGGAAAGAAAGGTAATAATTATGCTTAATACCTTCCCGGTGCTGGCGATAAAGCCTATTTCATCACCTTTCGGCAAGACATGGTTAAATATATTCTCATTGGTTATTTTACCATTAGGAATAATTATATATCTTCGTGCAATGTTTTTCAGAATACGTCTTCTGAAGGATATTGTAAAAATAGAGATAGCTGTAAAGAATACAATTAAAACATTTAAAAATAGAAAACTTATATAACCATAATGGAAAATTTCAAACTAAATACAATAGAAGAGGCTCTTGATGATTTCAGAGCAGGAAAGATTGTTATAGTTGTTGATGATGAGGACAGAGAGAACGAAGGCGACTTTATTGTTGCTGCCGAGATGATTACTCCCGATACCGTAAATTTCATGCTTAAGAACGGTAGGGGAGTGCTTTGCGCACCTATAACACTTTCGCGTTGTAAGGAACTGCAGTTAGAGCCTCAGGTAAGTTCAAATACAAGCCTTTTGGGAACTCCGTTTACAGTTACTGTAGATAAAGTTGAAGGTTGCACCACAGGTGTATCTACAGCCGACAGAGCGGCAACAATCAAGGCTCTTGCCGACCCTGCAAGCAAGCCCGAGACATTTGCACGCCCCGGACATATAAATCCTTTGTACGCACAGGACAACGGAGTGTTGCGCCGTGCCGGACATACCGAGGCAAGTATCGACCTTGCACGCCTGGCAGGTCTTTACCCGGCTGCGGCACTCATTGAGATAATGAACGAAGACGGTACTATGGCGCGTATGCCACAGCTTGTCAAGATTGCCGAAGAGAATAATTTCAAGATTATCTCAATAAAGGATCTTATTGAGTATCGCCTTAAGATAGAATCACTTGTAGAGAAGGGCGAAGAGGTTGACATGCCCACAGAACATGGTCATTTCCGCCTGATACCTTTCCGTCAGAAATCAAACGGTCTTGAGCATGTAGCTCTTATTAAGGGTGAGTGGGAAGAGGATGAACCTGTAATTGTACGTGTTCACTCATCGTGCATGACAGGCGATATTTTCGGTTCACAGCGTTGCGACTGCGGAGCTCAGCTCCACGAGGCCATGAAACTTATCGAAAAGGAGGGAAAGGGTGTAGTTGTGTATCTGAATCAGGAGGGTAGAGGTATTGGTCTTATGAACAAGATGCGTGCCTACAAACTTCAGGAAGAGGGTATGGACACTGTTGATGCAAACCTCTGTCTTGGTTTCAAAGCCGATGAGAGAGATTACGGTGTGGGTGCAGAAATACTCCGTCAGATTGGGGTGCGTAAAATGCGTCTCATCACAAACAATCCTGTAAAGAGAATAGGACTTGAAAGTTACGGACTCACAATTATAGAAAACGTAGGTATTGAAATAGAGCCGAACAACTATAATTCACGCTATCTGCATACAAAGGCAGAGAGAATGGGACATACATTGAATTTTAAGAAATAAATTATAATATGAATCAATTATCAGATCGCGTAAACCGATTGGCGCCATCGGCAACATTGGCAATGTCACAGAAAAGCCAGGAGTTGAAAGCACAAGGCGTAGATGTCATAAACATGAGTGTTGGTGAACCCGACTTCAATACTCCCGATGCCATTAAAGCAGCTGCAAAGCAGGCCATCGACGATAACTGGTCACGTTATTCACCCGTTCCAGGTTATCCATCATTGCGTAAAGCAATTGTAGAGAAACTCAAGAACGAGAACGGACTTGAATTCAAGGAGACACAGATTTCTGTTTCAAACGGAGCAAAGCAGGCTGTATGTAACGCTATCATGGCACTTGTAAACCCCGGCGACGAGGTTATTGTTCCCGCTCCTTATTGGGTAAGCTACCCCGATATGGTGAAACTTGCCGACGGTACACCAGTTATCGTAAGCGCAGGTATCGAGCAGAACTTCAAGATAACAGGTGCACAACTCGAGGCAGCCATCACACCAAAGACAAAGATGCTTATTCTTTGTTCACCTTCAAACCCCACAGGTTCTGTATATACAAAAGAGGAACTTAAGGAACTTGCCGATGTTCTTGAAAGACATCCACAGGTATTCGTTGTTGCCGATGAGATTTATGAGCACATAAGCTATGTAGGCAAACACGAGAGCATTGCCCAGTTCGAGGAAATCCGTGAGCGAGTAATCATCATCAACGGTGTTTCAAAGGCTTATGCAATGACAGGTTGGCGTATTGGTTACCTTGCCGCTGCAGAGTGGATTGTAAAGGGCTGCAACAAACTTCAGGGACAATACACAAGCGGACCTTGCTCTGTATCTCAGATGGCATCTTTGGAGGCTTATACAGGCTCACAGGAACCGGTAGAGGAGATGCGTAAGGCATTCCAGCGCCGTAGAGACCTTATTGTAAAGCTAGCAAAGGAAATTCCTGGTCTTGAGGTAAACGTACCCGAAGGTGCATTCTACCTGTTCCCAAAATGCAGTTCATTCTATGGAAAGAGCTACAACGGAACAGTTATCAACAACAGCGACGACCTTGCAATGTATCTGCTTACAGAGGCTCATGTAGCAGCGGTTGGTGGTACATCATTCGGCGCACCTGAGTGTTTCAGAATGAGTTATGCTACAAGCGACGAGAATATTATCGAAGCAATCCGCCGTATAAAAGAGGCACTTGCAAAGCTACAGTAAGTTATAAACAATTATAACATAACTGAATATAGCCTGTGTTTGTAAAACATGGGCTATATTTTTTTCAGTATACGATCCAAAAGCTATCTTTGCATAGATACATGTATGGAATATGTGAAAAACATTGTTAATAAAGTGTTGAAAACAACTTAATAAAAAAAGGAAAAAAAGTGTCATTTAAATTTTGTATTACCGATTCTAAAATTAAGCCGGAAAGGATATTACAACACCAAATTATTTAACCATTTTTTTACCTATATTTTTCAAACGGATATCAACAGTTTTAAACATGTTGAAAAGCCACTTTTTATTAATGGAAACCATAAATCATTATTGTTGATAAAGGTATATATACTTTTAATTTTCAATGCATTACATTGTTGAAAACATATTGATAAATAAAACTCTTAAACTAATAACTTGAAAAGCAAATTTACCTGCCATATTTTCTCCATCATATCAACAGGAATTATTATTGTTATTAATTCTTTTTAAATATTTAAAAAAGGATATATATAATATTAAAGCGGTTAATAAGGTGGATAACAATAGAAGAACTTAAAAACATAATAACCATGCTTACGTATATAACCATAATATCCGTCTTTCTCTTGGCTTTGCTCGATTTTGTGGCATACATGCGAATTTCACGTTCAGGAGCTAAAGTAACAATAAGAAAACTTTTTGCAGTTACGGTTTTAGTGGCAAACATAATTCCTTTGTTGCTTCCGCTATTCATGTTCGTTTTCAATAACGACAATAACGGTGTATCAATGATTAAGGTGTCGATGGTTTTTATAACCTTCTTTATACTGCTTGCAATATGCCGATTTGTACTTTATATATTCTGGTTACCATCAAGAAGTAAAAAGTGGTTATACTGCGGTATAACGGCAAGTGCTGTATCTTTTATATTGTTTACATACGGCATATTTGTTACACGTACCAATTATAAGGTAAATGAGATTCAATTGTCCTTTAAAAATTTACCCCATTCATTCAACGGTTACCGTATAGCCTTTATATCGGATATTCATATAGGTTCAATGTGTAATGCTGAAAGAGAGCTTGAAAAGCTTTCGGATGTTATATCACGTACTGATGCCGATATTGTAATGTTTGGTGGCGATATGGTGAATATGCACCATTCCGAACTTACTCCCGGAATTCTCGAAAGGCTTGCTTATATCAAAGGAAGGGAAGCTACACTTGCAGTGCTTGGAAATCACGATACAGGAGCTTATTTAAAAGATAGTGTAACATCTACCCGTGAAACCAATAAAAACCTTGTAGAAGCAAAATTAGAGGGTATAGGCTGGATTCTTTTACGCGATAGTACCAAATATCTTTATTATTGCGGAGATTCTATTGCCGTAACAGGTATTGATTATACCGATGCCCTGCTTGAATTCAAGCATAACTTCAATAATATAAAGGAGTATGATGTATCAGAAATATACTCTTCTGTGGATAGCGATATTTTTAATATAACCATATCACATCTGCCACAATTATGGCACGAATTATGTGATAATGGTTATGCCGACCTTACATTGTCGGGGCATATCCATGCAACACAGTTGAAATATGATATATTCGGTTTATCCCTTTCACCAGCCGCCTTGATGTATGACGAGTGGAGTGGGGTATATGAGCGTAGAAATGGCAAACTGTATATAAACGACGGTATAGGAACCGTAGGTTTTTTCGCCCGCCTGGGAGCAAGACCGGAGGTTACGGTGATTACCTTGTTATCACAATCTTTGTGATTTCAGCCTCTTTTCCGGAATCGTCGTACATGAGCACGTGGTATACTCCGCTTGAAACTTTTTCACCTCTGTTGTTCCTTCCGTTCCATGTATACATACCACCATTGGAGGTTCCTTCGTTTATAACATATCCCGAACCGTCGACAATCTTTACGTTACACTCATCGGTAAGTCCTACGATTGATATATTTCCGTTATAATTTGATTTTACGGGGTTAGGGTAGGCGTGTATTGCTTTGTTGTCAAGTTTCTCTTCGGGTCGTATGGCATCGCTCTTGTAGCTAACAAGTCCTTTGTCTGTTCCTATGAACACATCGCCGGTCTTATGGTTTATGGCAATGCTTTCAATGCAATTCGAAGGGATGGATGAGTTATCTGTTGTGAAGTGGTGTATTGTCTCCAATCCGTCTTCACTTATAAGAAATACTCCATTGTCCAATGTTCCTATCCATTTGCGGTTTGCTGCATCGATATCCATTGCTTTTATGTATATACCGTTCATTAGATAGTCGGCAAGACCTGTACCGTCGTTGCGTGGTACTTTAATCTGTTTGAATATACCTTCTTTAAAGAACTCTTCGGGATTGTCTATGACGAACAGTCCTATATTTGTACCAATCCATATATATCCCTTTTTATCTTCGCACAGGGAGTATACTTGGTATATTTCATATGATACACCATCCTGGTTTGTGAATTTATCGTACCATCCGGCAGTTTCGTCATCACTTGTGTCGAATGGAGTTCCCTTCTGTTTTGCACAGAAAACTCCGGCTCCAGCCTGCATTGATGTTATCCACAGCCATCCTCTCGAGTCGAACAACGGTTTTACCATGGTATGTTTTTTTTCAATCTCGGGATAGTCAAGTAAAACCCATTCACCGTTCTTTTTGAGTACCTTTACTATATACTTTACTTTCTCTCCACCATCGGCATTTATACACCAAAGATTTCCATCCTTGTCGAACTGTACCGTTGGTATACGTGTATAATTCAAACTGCTTGATGATGCACTCTCCAAAGGACTGTTTTTATGATTGTAGTGATTGATGAATTCTCCGTTGCGGAACTCGAAAATACCGTTTCCAAAAGAGCTTGCAAAGTAGTGTCCGGGTTCTGTGGGATCTTCATCGGCAGAGCAGATATTCCTGTATTTAAGTCCTGTTGTTTTCTTTATTGTATCCTCAGGGAAATTGAACCATTTACCTGTACTGATGTTATATTCCATAAATGTACCGTCATAATGCAGGTATGCTTTGTCGAAATAGTTGATATTTCCACCTGTTACAATAAGTTTATCGTCGCTGGTAAACTTTAGGAATTCGCAATAACTTCGTACAGGGCTATTTGGAATTGATATCTGTTGGATATCTATCACCTTACTATCTTCTATAACAGATTTGTAGAAACCTTTGTACCCTTTACAGTTCCATAAATTATCCCCATCTTTAAGTATGAATTTACTGTCTGTTGTGGAATATGTGGATATTCCTACGAGGGTGTTTATTGCTGTGAATTTCTTTTCACCTGAGGCTATTATATTTTCACTTGTGCTATAAATTTTATTATAGGTGTTTGCCTCTTTTACAATGTGGGTGTATTCGTTTTTATCTGTGTCGAGTATATATACTCCTTTGCTTTTTATAAGAATGTGGAGTTTGTTGTCAAATTCGCAAAAGGCTTCTACTTTATCTGAATTGATTTTCTCCCAGTTATTCTTGTCGAGCATATTCTCTTTTACATCGCACCTGAATAATCCTTCATCTGTTCCTGTGTATAGTTTCTCTTTAAAAAGGTATGTACACAGGGTATTGTAACCTGTTGAATATGTATTTTTTATTTCAAGCTTTTCGAGGTCCAGTTCAACTACACCGAATTCTGTGGACAGATATGCCGATTTTCCTATAACTGATATGGAGTTGATTTTTTTGTTTATTGCATTGCTGTTCTTGAAATCGGTTATATTGTAGACATATTCATCATCATACAGTATATCTATATTTGCATTGCTGTATATTATTACCAATGCTCCTATATGTTTGCTGTATGCTATATGTGCGATGTCGATGTCGCTAAGACTGTTAAGCTTGTCGTATGTAAGCAGTTCGTTGTCGCTTGTGTTGAATGAAAACAAAGCTCCTGATGCAAGTACATAGACTTTATTTCCTGCAACTTCGCAATGTGTTACATTGTGATATGATGGATATAAAGTCCAATCTCCAACAGAAGCTTTTGTAAAGAATGATAATAAGAGTATGAATTGCAGTATGATAATTCTCTTAATCATATTGTTGTTTTAAATAATTACTAAGTTCTTCGCTGGCACGATAACGGTGGCTTATGCTGTTCTTCATGTCGCTTGTCATCTGTGCAAAGCTTTCGGTAAATCCTTCGGGGATGAATATGGGGTCGTATCCGAATCCGGCATCTCCCATCTTTTCGTTGCTTATTGTTCCCTTGACTATACCGTTAAAGAGTTTTTCCTCTCCCTTAATAATTAACGCAATAACTGTGCGAAATTGTGCATTCCTGTTATTTTTTCCTGTTAAATTATGCAATAACTTATGCATATTGGCTTCGGGATTACACTCTTCGCCTGCATAGCGGGCTGAATATACTCCAGGTGCTCCATTCAGAGCTTCCACTTCGAGCCCTGTGTCATCGGCAAAACAGTCTACCCCGAATTTTTCGTATATGTATCTTGCCTTTATAAGCGCGTTGCCTTCCAAGGTATCGGCTGTTTCGGGAATATCATCGTGGCAGTCTATGTCGTTCAGCGACAGCACCTCTATGGTGTTTCCAAGTATTGCTCTTACCTCCTCAAGTTTATGTTTGTTGTTTGTTGCAAAAACAAGTTTCATATAATCAATTTTTTTCAGGTTCTACAGGCTCGTCTTTTTCAATATTTATTGATTTTGCCTTTCCTTTTATCTTGTCGAATCCGTTTCCGTATACCGCCATTGCTTTTGATTGTGATATAAGGGCATTGGGGTCAATCTGTTTGATTGCCATAAACAGCTGGTTCGACTGGTTGGCACGTGCCAATGTCATAACCACTTTTCCCTCTTTTCCTGAATAATATCCTACAGAATCGAGCAGGGTAACGCCACGTTTCAGATATCGTGTTATATAATATGCTATTTCGTCGTACTTCTTTGAGAATATAAACACCTGTACTGTCTGGCGGTTGCTGTTTATCATGTAGTCGAGTGTAACATTTATGATTACAAGACATATATAACCATAGAATACACCTTTCAGACTCATATCCAGGTTGTCGCTCGGGATGATAAAGAAACTGCTTGTAATGATACATATATCAACATACAGCATTGCGCGTCCAAAACTTACATCCTTGTATTTGTTGACTATGGCAGCTATTATATCCACACCTCCGGTACTTCCGTTGCTAAGGAAACAAAATGCTATACCCATACCGGTGAATATGGAACCCACAATACTTGCCTCGAGTCTGCCTTCGGGTCCTAATATCTTTAAGGCATTGTATGTCTCGAACAGATGTTGGGAGAGTTCGAGAAACAGTGTCATTATTATTATGGCATATATGGTCTTTATGCAGAACTTTAGTCCCAGCTGCCATATTGCTATTATCAACAATACTACGTTGATGGCAAAATAGGTATACTGCATTGGAATTGCACCGTCGGTGGAGTATTGCACAATAGCACCCACACCGGTTATTCCTCCTGCAACCAATTCGAATGGAGACATGAAGAAGTTCCATGCAAAAGCGTAGATTAAAAGTCCCAATGTAATCATTGAGTAATTCTTGACCTCACTCATCATAGTAGGTCTTGGAATGAAACGCTTAGCCATAACTCGAAATTTTAAATTATTATTGTGGTATTCCGTTATTCAATCAAATTACAACGTTTACAATCTTCTTTGGTACGATGATTACCTTCTTGATCGGTTTTCCGTCGATGTACTTCTGGCTGTTCTCGTCGGCAAGTACTGTTGCTTCAATTTCGGCATTCTGGGCATCGGCTGCAAATTCAAGTGTGAATCTTGCCTTTCCGTTGAACGAGATTGTATATTTGATTGTATCTTCTTTCAAATACTCTTCGTTGAATACCGGCCATTCAGCATCACAGATAGTTGTGTTGTGTCCCATTACTTCCCACAACTCTTCACAGATGTGTGGTGCAAATGGAGACAATGTTACAACAACCTGCTCAAGGATAGCCTTCTTGTTACATTTGAGCGATGTGAGTTCGTTGAGGCAAATCATGAATGCGCTTACTGTTGTGTTGTAAGAGAATACCGGAATATCCTCTGTTGTCTTCTTGATAAGCTTGTGCAACGATTTGAGTTCCTCTTTTGTAGGCTCATCATCTGTGAGGATGCAGTTGTCGTTCTTGTCGAAGAACATACCCCAAAGCTTTTTGAGGAATCGGTGGCAACCGTCGATACCGTTTGTATCCCATGGCTTTGACTGCTCAACAGGGCCAAGGAACATCTCGTACAGACGTAATGTGTCGGCACCGTATTTCTCAACAATTGTATCGGGGTTAACAACGTTGAACATTGACTTACTCATCTTCTCAACAGCCCAGCCGCAGATGTATTTGTTGTCCTCGAGAATGAATTCTGCGTTTGCATATTCGGGACGCCATGCGCGGAATGCATCGATATCCAGAATATCATTCGATACAATGTTTACATCAACATGTAGCGGAGTAACATCATAATCCTTTGAAAGGTTGAGTGAAACGAATGTATTTGTATCCTTTATGCGGTATACAAAATTGCTTCGTCCCTGTATCATACCCTGGTTAACAAGTTTCTGGAATGGCTCTTCCTTTACACTTACGCCTGTATCGTGCAGGAACATGTTCCAGAAGCGTGAATATATCAAGTGACCTGTAGCGTGTTCTGTACCACCTACGTAAAGGTCTACATTCTGCCAATAGTTGTCGGCTTCTACCGAAACAAGTGCCTTGTTGTTCTTTGGATCCATGTAACGCAAGTAGTATGCGCTTGAACCTGCAAAACCGGGCATTGTATTCAACTCGAGCGGGAATATTGTTTTGTTGTCAACAGTATCCTTGCTTACAATACACTTGTTCTCTTCGTTCCAAGCCCACATCTTCGCGTGTCCCAATGGAGGCTCACCGCTTTCTGTAGGGAGAAATTTCTCAACCTCGGGCAACTGTAGTGGCAGACACTCTTCGGGTACAGGGTAAGGTACACCGTTCTTGTAATAGATTGGGAATGGTTCACCCCAATAACGCTGACGGCTGAAGATTGCATCGCGCAGACGGAAGTTAACCTTTACTCTACCAAGTTTGTTTTCGCTTATATAGCTCTTTGTCTTGGCAATAGCCTCTTTTACTGTCAAGCCGTTGAGGTTAAGTCTGCAGTCGGCGAACTTTTCAACAGGTGAATTTGTCATAATACCCTCTTTTGCATCGAAGCTTTCTTCGCTCACGTCGCAACCCTCAATCAACGGACGTATCTCAATGCCGAAGTGCTTTGCAAAGGCATAGTCGCGGCTGTCGTGCGCTGGAACAGCCATAATGGCACCAGTACCATAACCCGAAAGCACATAATCGCTTACCCATACAGGAATCTCTTCGCCTGTGATTGGGTTAATTGCATACGAACCGGTGAATACACCTGTTACGTTGCGGTCAATCATGCGCTCACGTTCTGTACGTTTCTTTGTGCGGTCAAGATATTCATCAACGGCATTCTTCTGCTCTGCAGTTGTGATTTTAGCAACCAGTTCGCTTTCGGGAGCCAACACCATGAATGTTACTCCGAAAATTGTATCTGCACGGGTAGTGAATATAGTGAATTCAATGTCGCTATCCTTTATGCGGAACTGCATTTCAGCACCTTCGCTACGGCCAATCCAATTGCGCTGTGTCTCTTTGAGTGAATCAGTCCAGTCTATTCTGTCCAAGCCATCAAGCAATCTCTGCGCATATGCCGATACTCTCAAGCACCACTGTTTCATCTTTTTCTGAATAACGGGGAATCCGCCACGCTCCGAAACGCCGTCAACAACCTCGTCGTTTGCAAGTACAGTACCCAATTCAGGACACCAGTTTACCATTGTTTCGTTAAGGAACGCAATTCTCCAGTTCATTAGCAGCTCCTGCTTTGCAACCTCGCTGAGGCTGTTCCACTCATCGGCTGTAACATCGATATCTTTTGTGCATGCCGCATTTAGAGAAGCTGTACCCTCCTTGCTCAATTTTTCAATGAGTTCCGAAATAGGACGGCTGCACTTTGCATCATTGTCGTAGTAACTGTTGAACATCTGTATGAATGTCCACTGTGTCCAATGATAATAGTCGGCATTACATGTTCTTATTTCTCTATCCCAATCGAAGCAGAAACCTATCTTGTCAAGCTGTTCGCGATAGCGGTTGATATTCTGCTCTGTGGTTATTGCAGGATGCTGACCAGTCTGTATTGCATACTGCTCGGCAGGCAGACCGTATGCATCGTAACCCATAGGGTTGAGTACGTTGAATCCCTGCAGACGCTTGAAACGCGCAAAGATATCAGATGCTATATATCCCAGAGGGTGTCCCACATGCAATCCTGCACCAGATGGATAAGGGAACATGTTAAGAACATAATATTTCTGCTTGTTTGTGTCTTCTGTTACGTGGTAAGTCTTGTTTTCCTTCCAAATTTTCTGCCACTTCTGTTCAATCTCGTTAAAATTGTATGCCATATCTCTTTTGTTTTATTTTCACATTCAACAATGTGCTATCTACGTAGTAGATGCAACAAACTACAAAAATATATAAAAATCGGATGATTTACGTTTTTGTCGGGCGAATTTATTTATAAAAACTCTTTTTTGTGCTTTATTCCCGAAATTAGGATAAAATTAGTTATCTTCGCATAATTATTACATGTAAAAACTATATCTGAATATATGTCGGAAAAAGATACAGCCGTAACGCCGATGATGCGTCAGTTCTATGATTTAAAGGCAAAGCATCCCGATGCGATACTGCTATTCCGTTGCGGAGACTTTTATGAAACATACTCTTCTGATGCTGTTATAGCTTCGGAAATTCTTGGTATAACACTCACCAAGCGTTCCAATGGAAAGAGCGATGCTGCCAAGGCTCTTGAAATGGCAGGTTTTCCTTTTCATGCGCTGGATACATATCTTCCAAAGCTTATACGTGCCGGAAGACGTGTCGCAATATGTGACCAGCTAGAAGACCCAAAACTTACAAAGAAACTGGTTAAGCGCGGTATAACAGAGCTTGTTACCCCAGGTGTTTCAATAAACGACAATGTGCTCGATTATAAGGAAAACAACTTCCTTGCCGCAGTTCATTTCGGCAAGCCTATGTGTGGCGTGTCGTTCCTGGATATTTCTACCGGTGAATTCCTTGTTGCCGAAGGAACTATAGACTATATCGAAAAACTTCTTATAAACTTCCGCCCTAAAGAGGTGCTTTTCGAGCGTGGATTGAAAAAGCGTTTCGAGGAGTGTTTCGGCGGTAAATATCTCACATTTGAACTTGATGATTGGGCTTTTACCGATGAGTTTGCAAATGAAAAACTCACCAAACATTTCGAAACAAAGAACCTAAAGGGTTTCGGAATCTCGCATCTGCGAAGTGGTGTGGTGGCTGCAGGTGCCATATTGCATTACCTGAGTGTTACACTGCATACACAGATATCACATATCCGCAATATTTCGCGTATTGAGGAGGAACGTTATGTGCGTCTCGATAAATTTACAATCCGCAGCCTTGAACTTCTTGGCAGTATGCACGACGGCGGAATGTCGTTACTTTCTGTTGTGGACCGTACACTCACTGCTATGGGTGCGCGCTTGTTAAAGCGTTGGATGGTTTTCCCTCTGAAGGACAGAAAGCCTATAGAAGAGCGTCTGGATGTTGTTGAATACTATTTCCGTGAGCCTGAATTCCGCGAGATTGTTGAGGAACAGTTACAGATGATTGGCGACCTTGAACGTATTATTGCAAAGGTTGCCGCAGGAAGAGTTTCGCCTCGTGAACTTGTTCAGCTTAAGCTTGCTCTGCAGGCTGTAGAGCCTATAAAGATTGCTTGTGAGGCTTCTTCGAATCCTGTGCTCAAGCAGATTGGTGCACAATTGGACTGCTGTGCAGAAATACGCGACCGTATAGCACGTGAGATTGTTCCTGAACCACCTCTGTTGCTTAACAAGGGCGGTGTTGTTGCTGCTGGTGTAGATGCACGTCTCGACGAACTGCGCGAGATTGCATACAACGGCAAGGATTACCTTATGCAGTTGCAGCAACGCGAGAGTGAGCGCACAGGTATTCCAAGCCTCAAGATTTCGTTCAACAACGTATTCGGTTATTATATAGAGGTGCGCAATACATACAAGGATAATGTTCCACAGGAGTGGATACGCAAGCAGACACTTGTAAATGCTGAACGATACATCACACAGGAACTTAAGGAATACGAGGAGAAGATTCTTGGAGCAGAGGAGAAGATTCTTTTTTTGGAATCACAGATTTTCAATAATCTTGTAACCGACCTTGCGGCATATATACCATCCATTCAGGTGGATGCATCGCATCTGGCAAGGCTCGATGTGTTGTTGTCGTTTGCAAATGTATCGCGTGCATACAAATATATCCGTCCGATAGTTGAGGAGAGCGATGTGCTTGATATCAAGCAAGGCCGTCACCCGGTTATTGAGCGTAATATGGCTGTAGGAGAGAATTATATCCCGAACGACCTTTATCTCGACAGCGAAAAACAGCAGATTATAATAATAACCGGTCCTAATATGGCTGGTAAATCGGCTCTGTTGCGTCAGACAGCATTGATTACATTGCTTGCACAGATAGGTTGTTTTGTGCCTGCCGAGAGTGCAAGAATAGGTCTTGTGGACAAGATTTTCACTCGTGTTGGTGCAAGCGACAATATCTCTGCCGGTGAATCAACATTCATGGTGGAGATGACCGAGGCTTCAAACATTCTTAATAACCTTTCGGAGCACAGTCTGGTGCTGTTCGATGAGCTTGGTCGCGGAACATCTACCTACGACGGTATGTCAATTGCTTGGGCTATTGTTGAGTATATCCACGAATATTCAAAGGGTAGGGCGCGTACTTTATTTGCAACGCACTATCACGAGCTTAACGAGATGGAGAACAGTTTCCCAAGAATAAAGAACTACAATGTATCGGTACGTGAAATCGACGGAAAGGTAATCTTCTTGCGCAAGCTTATGCCGGGCGGTAGCGAGCACTCATTCGGTATTCATGTTGCAAAGCTTGCAGGTATGCCGAAAAGTATTGTAAACCGTTCGGAACAGATACTCAAGAAACTCGAGGCAAGTAACAACAGAGGAGAAATCAAGGCAGCACCCACAACGGAGATTGCTGACAGCCGCGAAGGATTACAACTCAATTTCTTCCAGCTCGATGACCCTGTGCTTTCACAGGTGCGCGATGAGATTCTCGGAATAGATGTAAATAATCTCACTCCGCTCGAGGCACTTAATAAACTGAACGATATCAAGCGGATAGTCAAAGGCAAGTAAAAAACTAATCCCAACTGTGTAGCAGTTGGGATTAGTTTTTTTGTTTATTTGTTTCTTAAACCTTTAATCATGTAATAGAGACCAACGATAATGAGCGGAATACTCAATATTTGTCCCATTATCAGTGTCATGCCCTCTTCAAAGGCAACCTGCTCCTCTTTTATGAATTCCACAAGGAAGCGGAATGTGAATATTGTAAAGAGGCAATATCCAAGGAAAAGTCCATTACCCATGCGATCGTAGTATTTTCTGTATAACAGCAATCCTACAAGGAATATCACAAGATATGCGATAGACTCATAAAGTTGTGCCGGGTGGCGTGGAAGTGTTTCTCCTGCCTGTACGAAAACCACACCCCATGGAGCATCGGTAACATTACCAATGATTTCACTGTTCATGAAATTACCCAAGCGTACGAATGTGGAGAACAATGGTGCTGCAATGGCTATATGGTCGAGTGTCCACACCATGGTAAGCTTTGTCTTTCTTGTATATAGCAACAGTGCTATGATTACACCAATAACTCCACCATGGCTTGCAAGTCCTTCGTATCCACGGAACACCCAACCGTTTGGTGTATTCCTGATGGGGAGAATCATCTCTATGGGGTTAGAAAGGTAATATTCCGGTTCATAGAACAGGCAATGTCCAAGGCGTGCTCCAATGAGTATGCCAAAAAAACAGTACATGAACAATGGTTCGAACTTTTCCTCTCCTACACCGCTCTTCTTGTATGCATACTTTACAATATGATACGATGAAAGCAGGGCTATTACCCAGCAGAGCGAATAGTATCTTATATCATACCCGAAGATGGAAAACGGTGCTATGGAAGGGTTCCAGACAATTGCGCTGTGAATAATATCAATCATAATTATACGTTAAAACGGAAGTGCATTATATCACCGTCCTGTACAATATACTCCTTACCTTCAACGCTCATCTTGCCGGCTTCTTTTACAGCAGCCTCGGAGCCATAGTTGATATAGTCGTCGTACTTGATTACTTCTGCACGGATGAAGCCTTTCTCAAAGTCTGTGTGGATTACACCTGCACACTGTGGAGCCTTCCAGCCCTTACGGAATGTCCATGCTCTTACCTCCATTACACCTGCTGTGATGTATGTCTGCAGGTTGAGGAGTGAATAGATTGCCTTGATAAGACGGTCGCAACCCGACTCCTTCAGGCCCATATCCTCGAGGAACATCTGTTTTTCCTCGTAGCTTTCGAGTTCGGCGATATCAGCCTCGGTCTGTGCCGAAATAATGATAAGCTCAGCGTTTTCGTCCTTGATGGCTTCGCGAACGGCATCAACATGCTTGTTACCGCATGCAGCTGATGTATCATCAACATTGCAGACATAAAGTACAGGTTTTGATGTAAGAAGGAAAAGGTTCTTGGCAATCTGTACCTCATCTTCGGTATCAAACTGTACGGTACGTGCCGACTTGCCTGCTTCAAGAGCCTCCTTGAACTTAATTAGAACGTCGTATTCAAGTTTTGCCTGTTTGTCGCCACCCACACGTGCCTGTTTTTCAACACGCTTTATGCGGTTCTCAACTGTTTCAAGGTCCTTGAACTGCAATTCAAGGTCAATGATTTCCTTATCGCGGACAGGATTCACCGAACCGTCGACGTGTACAATGTTATCGTTGTCAAAGCAACGCAGAACATGTATGATAGCATCAGTCTCACGTATGTTTCCAAGGAACTGGTTTCCGAGTCCTTCGCCCTTGCTTGCTCCCTTTACAAGACCGGCGATGTCAACAATATCGCAAGTTGCCGGAACAATGCGGTCGGGGTGTATGAGTTCTGCAAGTTTGTTCAAACGCTCATCGGGAACGGTAATCTGTCCCATCTGTGCATCAATTGTACAGAAGGGGAAGTTAGCTGCCTGTGCCTTTGCACTTGACAGACAGTTGAAAAGTGTTGATTTTCCTACGTTGGGAAGTCCAACGATACCTGCTTTTAAAGCCATATGAAATTATTTATTTTGTTATCAATTATATTTTGTTCTGCAAAGGTAGTGAATAAATTCCGAAGTCCGAAATTGCAACACTATCTGAAGAACCTGTTTATTACCGGAATGCTCTTCAATGGCAAGTCTTTTTTGATAAAATAGGCTACAAAAATTGCCAGAAGAACGGTGTTGCAAACCATTTTGAGTATGCTATTTTCTATCGGTAGAACAAGCGATGTTCCATAAAGAATACCAAAAAGGGCAATATACTTGAATATAGCCTTTATATCGTAATTTATGGCATTACGCTTCTGACCTACAAAGTACGACAGCACCATTGCTGTGAAATATCCGGTGAACGAAGCCCATGCACATGCCATATATCCATACTTGGGTACAAATAGAATGTTTACAGCAAACAGCAATGCGCAACCGATGAAAGAGAATATGGCTCCCCAATATGTCTCATCGTTCAGTTTGTACCAGAACGACAGGTTGAAGTATATGCCCATGAATATCTCGGCTGCCATGATTATGGGAACTACTTTCAGTCCTTCCCAATATCCCGGATTTATTATATGGCGCAGAATATCCATATAGAACATTACCACCAGGAATGCTATCAATGCAATGACTATAAAGTATTTCATAGCCTTGGCATAAAGAGCTTTGCTGTCCTTGTCTTTGCTGTTGCCGAATACAAACGGTTCGTAGGCATAACGGAAAGCCTGCATAAGCATTGCCATTATTGCCGCAACCTTTACCGATGCACCGTAGATGCTCAAATCCTTTATTCCCTCCTGCCCCGGAACAAGGTATGTATACAGTATCTTGTCGGCATTCAGGTTAAGTATTCCGGCTATTCCGAGCAACAGAAGCGGCCATGAATACTTTAGCATGCTTTTCAATAATGCTCCGTCAAATGTGAAGCGGAACATTTTGAGTTCGGGGATAAAGAACAGCGTTATGAACGATGTGCAAACAAGGTTTATGAAGAACACATAGAAAGCCTGATTGTGCGGGTTGTATATTCCGTCAACCATTCCGGGATTCTTGCTGTATATCCATGGAAGCAACAGAAATGCAATAAGGTTCAGTGCTATGTTGGTGAATATGTTCAACAGTTTGAGTGATGCGAACTTCAAAGCTTTGTTCTGTAGTCTGAGCAGTCCGAACGGAATAGATTGCAGAGCATCCAATGCTACGACAACCGCCATCATACCAATGAACTCGGGGTTCATTCCATATCCAAGACTTTCGGCTATCGATGGAAGGAACAGGAATACAAGCAGCAGGAATATGCCACATAGTGCTCCGATTACCTGCATGGACATTGAAAAAACCTTTTTCACATTGCCTTTGTCCTTGCTTGCAAATCGGAAGAATGTTGTTTCGAATCCGAAGGTCAATAATACAAGCAGTATGGCTGTCCATGCATATATGTTTGTAACAACTCCGTAGTTTCCGCTTTCAACACTCATCTTTGCCGTATACAACGGCACAAGAAGGTAGTTAAGAAAACGACCGATGATACTGCTCAGCCCATAGATGGCTGTATCCTTTGCAAGTGATTGCAGTTTTCCCATTGTTTAGAATAGTGTTCCTTGTTCGTTGTTGTTGAAACGGTTGCGTCCCAAGTGTTTGTATGCAAGGTCGGTAACCTCGCGACCTCGTGGTGTGCGTTTGATGAATCCCTCCTTTATGAGATAAGGCTCGTACACCTCCTCAATGGTTCCGCTATCTTCACTCAAAGCAGTTGCAATGGTTCCTATTCCCACAGGACCACCCTTGAATTTGTCGATAATGGTGCAGAGTATCTTGTTGTCAATCTCATCCAGTCCGTAACGGTCAATGTTCAACGCCTCGAGAGCTGTCTTTGCTATTGAGTTTGTGATATGTCCGTCGCCCATTACCTGTGCGAAATCACGTACACGCCTGAGAAGTGCATTGGCAATACGTGGCGTTCCACGGCTGCGACGGGCAATTTCGTATGTGGCCTCTTCGTCGTACGAAACGCCAAGAATCTCAGCCGAACGGCTTATGATGCCGGCAAGAGTCTTGCTGTCGTAGTATTCAAGGTGCATGTTTATACCGAAGCGTGCTCTCAACGGAGCAGTGAGCAGTCCGCTGCGTGTGGTGGCACCAATGAGTGTGAACGGGTTAAGGTCAATCTGTATAGAGCGTGCCGAAGGACCTTTGTCTATGAGAATGTCTATACGGTAATCCTCCATTGCCGAATATAGATACTCCTCCACTATAGGCGAAAGACGGTGAATCTCGTCGATGAACAGCACATCGTTCGGCTCAAGTGATGTAAGTATGCCGGCAAGGTCGCCGGGTTTGTCGAGCACCGGTCCCGATGTTACTTTGAATCCCACACCAAGCTCATTTGCAATGATGTTGCTGAGTGTTGTCTTTCCCAATCCCGGGGGGCCATGCAACAGCGTGTGGTCCAATGATTCGCCACGCATCTTTGCAGCCTGCACAAAGATTTTGAGATTATTCACAATCTTCTCCTGTCCGTTGAAATCGGGAAACGAGAGAGGACGCAAGGCATTCTCAAACTCCTTGTCGCTGTTCTTTCCACGAATATTGAAATCTCCGTTCATATCTTTCAAAAGTAAATCTCTTTTATAAAACCCATTTGAACAACACTATTACGGCAATTATGAACAAAAAGAGTATTATTCCTCTCCGTTGTCCTTTGTTGAAATAGAAATAGTTGCCCATAGGTTGTGAATTTATTCTACAAAAATAGTCATTTAGTTTATGAATTGCTCTATTTTTCCTGTTTTAATTAATAGATTATCCAAAATTATGTAACTTTGGCTTCTGGTAATAATCATACTGTTGCTATGCCGAAATTTTCAACCCGATATAAAGTCGCCGCAGGTTACCTGGTGCTCACCATCATGCTTATTGCTACAATGGCTTATATATACCGTAGCATGAAGAGCATGAGCGGTACTAACGACATGTATGAACAGTTGAGTCTTCGCCGAGGTTATGCCAACCAGATAATGAACAACCTGAACAAGGCTGAAATTATAGTACAGGCAATCGCTGTAGGAAAAACCGATGAATACAAGGAATACAAGAATGTAATGTCGTCGGTTTACGGAACCATAGATTCTCTCAGAAAAGTTACCACCGACGACTCGAGTCTCGATGCTATATGTCTGCTCATAAAGGTAAAGGACAGTAATGTCAATAGCCTTATGAAAATCATAAAGTCGAATAACATAGAGCAGTTGTACAGCAAGGAAATAGATGATTTTGTCGCTCTTCAGGATTCACTTCTGGCAAACAGGGGAAGATATCGTGCGCATAATGCCATAGCCGACACAATTGCCAACTATCTAAAGAATATTCAGCTCAGGGTTTCTGAAAATCACCGTAGACAGGTGGGTATGCTTAACAGTCAGATGCAGAGCCTGAGCCTGAGCAGTCTTATGCTCAACGACGAAGTACGTCTTATGCTCGACGAGATTGACAGCGAAGAGAGATATCTGCAGCAGGCACGTATCAACAGGAACGAGAAGGTCCGCAACAGAGCATATATAATAATCTCGGGTATCGCCGTGGTTTCGATACTTCTTGTAGCACTATTCATCTATTTCATATGGCGCGACATAACACGCAGCAACCATTACAGGAATGAGTTGGAAAAGGCTAAGAAACGTGCCGAAGATGTTCTTGATGCAAAAGAGAAACTGATGCTCACCATAACCCACGATATAAAGGCTCCGGTAGGTTCAATAATAGGCTATGCCGAACTGCTTGGAAATATCACCACCGGTGAACGTCAGCAGTTCTATCTGCGCAACATGCAGGGTTCGGCAAACCATCTGCTTCAGCTTGTGAATTCCTTGCTCGATTATCACCGTCTCGATGCCGACAAGATGGACAAGCAGCAGGTATCGTTCAATGTAAAGGAACTTTTCGATGGTATAATGACCAGCTATAAGCCGGTGGCAGCCGGTAAGAATATAGAGTTGACCGGCAGATGCACCGCAGAACTTGATGCCATTTTTAAGGGCGACCCGTTGCGCATACGTCAGATAATTGAGAATCTTACAGGCAATGCCATAAAGTTCACCAACACAGGTTCAGTAACAGTAACAGCGGAATATGACGATGCTAAAATCTGTATATCGGTAGCCGATACCGGATGTGGAATTGCCGCAGACGATCTTAGCCGTCTGTTCAAGGAGTTCACAAGACTCGATAATGCCCAGGGCAAGGAGGGATTCGGTCTTGGACTTGCCATAACCAACAAACTCGTGCATTTGCTTGGTGGTGAGATTTCTGTAAAGAGCGAATTGGGCACAGGAACCGTATTTGATGTAAAATTACCGTTGGAGCGCACAGATTTGTCTTTGGATACCTCGTCGAAAGATGAAACTGGCATGGCAGAACTTCCGAATGTGCGTCTGCTGTTGATTGACGACGATACATTGCAGTTGAGCATGATGGAAGCAATGCTTCAGCATCCCTCTTTGGATGTAACAACTTGCAATCATCCCGACGAACTTTTCATTCACCTTCAACAGCAACGGTACGACATCATAATCACCGACATACAGATGCCGGCAATGAACGGAATAGAGCTGATAGGCAAGATAAAGGAGTTGCCTAACGGAAAGAATGTTCCTGTTGTAGCCATGACTGCACGAAGCGACATGGATGCCCATCGTTTGTCGCAACACGGTTTTGCCACATGTTTGCACAAACCCTTTACAGGTAAGGAACTTATGCAGGTTATAGCCGATGTGGCAGGCGGTAACAACTTTAAATTGGATTTTAGCCAGCTCACAGCATTCTCAATGGACGATGCCGATGCTAAAGCCGAGATAATGACAACATTCGTTACAGAGACAAAAAAGAAACGCCAGCTTCTGGAGCAGGCATTTGCGCAACACGACATGCCGGTCATTACCACAATAACACACCAGTTGTTACCGTTGTTTGTTATGGTGGGTGCAACAGACGGTAAGGAAAACCTCGAATGGTTCGAGCATCGCAGGAGTGAAACCGTATATCCCGATGAGGCTGATGCAAGAATCACAGCAATCCTTGCCGAAGTAGATACAATAATATCCCAAGCAGAAAAAGAATTGAATAAATAACATGGCAAACAGTATATTGATAGTAGAAGACGATCTGACATTTGCAACAATGCTCAAGACATGGCTTTGTCGCAAAGGATTTCAGGTACATACATGCGGTGGAGTGGCATCGGCATGCAAGGAACTTAAGGATAACGATATAGACCTCATATTGTCCGACCTTCGTCTACCCGATGGTGACGGAACAGCCATTCTCGACTGGAAGAGGGAGACGGGCAGTGGCGTACCGGTTATCATAATGACAAGCTATGCCGATATACAGAGTGCCGTAAATGCCATGAAGAACGGAGCGTTCGATTATGTCTCAAAGCCCGTGCGTCCCGATGAACTGCTGAAAAAAATAGAGGAAGCTATAAAATCCCACTCATCGCAACGGAACAATGTAAAGGAGCAGTCAGGCAGTGTCTATCTTGAAAATTCGTATATGGAAGGCAAGAGCGAACTTGCCCGTCAGATGTACAATTATGTATCGCTTGTAGCACCCACCCCTATGGCGGTGCTTATAAACGGAGCCAGCGGCACAGGAAAGGAGTATGTTGCAAAGCGCATCCACATGCAGAGCAAGCGTAGCCATAAGCCTTTTGTAGCCATTGACTGCGGTTCAATTCCAAAGGAACTTGCCGCATCGGAATTCTTCGGTCATGTCAAAGGCTCATTCACAGGCGCGATAACCGACAAGACAGGCGCGTTTGTTGAGGCTGACGGTGGAACACTCTTCCTTGACGAGGTTGGTAACCTTGGTTACGATGTGCAGGTTCAGCTGCTTCGCGCCCTTCAGGAGCGTCGCATACGTCCCGTAGGAGCAACAAAGGAGATAGAGGTGGATGTGCGTGTTGTATGTGCAACAAACGAGAACCTGCTCGAAGCAATAGAGAACGGAACATTCCGCGAAGACCTGTATCACCGCATAAACGAGTTCACATTGCGTATGCCATCGTTGCAGGAGCGTCGCGACGACATAATGCTCTTCGCCAACTTCTTCCTCGACCGCGCTAACCGCGAACTCGGCAGGGAGCTCATAGGGTTTGATGCCGACGCCGCAATGCTGTTGCAGAACTATTCATGGCCCGGAAACCTACGACAGTTGAAAAACGTTGTCAATCGTGCAACACTCCTTGCACAGGGCAGTTTCATCACTGCATCCGACCTCGACCTACCTGTTTCGGGAACAGTTGGTGCATCAGTGCAGCCACTCTACGATAAAGACGATGAAAAGAAACGTATATTGGATGCTCTGCAACATACCGGAAACAATAAAAGCAAGGCTGCGGCACTCCTTGGTATAGACCGAAAGACACTTTACAACAAACTCAAACAGTATGGTGTGGAATAGGTATTGTGGAATTTTTCCACAACTTTTGTGTGAATTCCACACTTTTCCACAAGTTGCAGAAAAGTTGGTTGAAAGTTTATTGTGCTGAAAAACAATAAGTTGTGATATTTTGCAAAATTTTGGCACGGAATTTGTTTGTTATTTTATAGTGAGAGTTATACTCTCTTTATTGTGGAATTTGAAAAACAACATATTATTAATTTTTAAAAAGTAAAGACTATGAAGACATTGGTAAAGAACATTGTAGTTGTATGTGGTCTTGCAGCATTGGTAGTATCTTGTGGTCCTACTAAGAAGGAGCTTCAGGCAAACATCGATTCACTCAACGTAGAGTTGGCACAGGTTAACTCTGAGATGGAGAACGTAATGGGTATCTTGAACGACGTTCAGGAAGGTTTCCAGCAGATCAACGAGGCTGAGAATCGTGTAAACGTAAGCAACGCTGAGAATGCACCTGCAAACGTTAAGGAGCAGATCAAGGCTGATATGGCTTTCATCCAGGCTAAGATGAAGGAGAACCGCGAGCGTATCGCTGAGCTCGAGGCTAAGGTAGAGAAGGGTGACAAGAACGCTGCAGCTTTGCGTAGAACTATCAAGAACTTGAAGGCTGAGTTGGCTGCTAAGGCAGAGCAGATTGCTGCACTTCAGGCAGAGCTCGAGGCTAAGAACGTTCGCATCCAGCAGTTGGATACACAGGTTGCAAACCTTACAAACGACAAGAACGCTCTTACAGCAAAGAACGCTGCTAACGAGCAGGTTATCGCTAACCAGGATAAGGCTATGAATACAGCATGGTACATCATCGCTAAGAGAAAAGAGCTTAAGGAGCAGAACATCCTCAAGATGGGTGATGTTATGGAGCAGGCTGATGCTGTTAAGGACGGTTTCACAGAAATCGATATCCGCAACGTTGCTGAGATTCCTGTAGGTGCAAAGAAGGCTAGACTTCTTTCAGCTCACCCAGAGGGTTCTTACGAAATCGTTAAGGGCGCAGATGAGTTGGCAGTTGTTAAGATTCTCGATGCTCAGGCATTCTGGAGCGTAACACGTTACCTCGTTATCAGAGCTAAGTAATTAAAAGTTACTTGAGATAAATTTCCCCATCTTGCCAAGCAGGATGGGGATTTTTTTTATGCGTATGAAATAAATAATTAATGCCGTGGATTCACGGCATTAATCAATCTTATATATCACCAGCACTTGTATGGGAAACGCGAGAGGCTTGAGTTGTAGTATCTGTTATCGCCTGTAACCTCTTCGCCAAGGAATGGTGGTTTTTCGAAATGTTCGTCGGGGGTTGTGAGTTCTATCTCTGCCACCACAAGTCCTTGATTGTCGCCATAGAATTCGTCTACTTCAAAGGTGTGGCCACCGAAGTCGACAAGATAACGTGTCTTGTCGATTATAGGGGTGGGGCATAGTTTCATAAGTTCCCAGGCTTCGCCTACGGGAATCTCTTTTTCCCATTCGTAACGGCTCAAGCCGCCGTCGGGCGATGCTCCTTTGATCGTGAGATAGCCTTTGTCGCCACGCACTCTCACACGGGTGGAGTTACCTCCCTGGCGACAGATATAGCCTTGGGCTATGCGGTCGCTGTGGTGCGCCATAGCTTTGTAACTCTCGTCGGTTACAAGGAATTTTCTTTCAATCTCAATTGACATAGGTTACTCTCCCTTGTCGGCGAATTCCATAAGATATGCTTTGATGAAACCGTCAATCTTGCCGTCCATTACACCGTTAACGTCCGATGTCTGGAAGTTTGTGCGATGGTCTTTCACACGACGGTCGTCGAAGACGTAGCTACGTATCTGTGAACCCCATTCGATTTTCTTCTTTCCGGCTTCAACCTTTGCCTGCTCTTCCATGCGGTGCTGCATCTCCTTGTTGTAAAGGATTGAACGCAACTGACGCATTGCATTTTCCTTGTTCTTGGGCTGGTCTCGTGTCTCGGTGTTTTCGATGAGGATTTCCTCTTCTGCTCCTGTATATGGGTCTTTGTACTGGTAACGCAAGCGTACACCCGATTCAACCTTGTTTACGTTCTGACCACCGGCACCACCGCTTCGGAAGGTATCCCATGATATGCGCGCAGGCTCAATTACAACCTCGATGCTGTCGTCAACAAGTGGTGTAACGAACACTGATGTAAATGATGTCATTCGCTTGCCTTGTGCATTATAGGGGCTCACGCGCACCAGACGGTGAACACCGTTCTCGCCCTTCAGGTAACCGTATGCGTAAGGGCCTTGGATTTCCAATGTAACAGTCTTGATTCCGGCATCTTCGGCTTCCTGAAGGTTGGCAACGGCAACCTTATAGTTGTTCGCCTCGGCCCAACGCATGTACATACGCATGAGCATGCTTGCCCAGTCCTGTGCCTCTGTACCGCCGGCTCCTGAGTTAATCTTCAGAACGCAGTCCATATCGTCGGCTTCGCCACGGAGCATATTCTTGAGTTCAAGTTCCTCGATGGCTGTGAGGGCGCGTGCGTATGCGTCGTCAACCTCGTGCTCGTCGACCATCTCTTCGCGGAATAGTTCCATGGCCATCTCTGCCTCTTCGGTGCGGTTGTTAACCTCTTTATAACCGTCGATCCATGCCTGAAGACCTTTTACCTTCTTCATCTGAGCCTCGGCTTCCTTGGCGTTGTCCCAGAATCCGGGTGCCTGTGTGCGGAGTTGCTCTTCTTCAACCTGAATTATTTTCTCGTCTATAGCAAGATACTGCTTCAGCGCGGCAGTGCGCTCTTTGATGTCTTTGAGTTGGTCGGCTGTTATCATCTGTTCTGTCTGTTTCTGAATTTCTGCGCGAAGATACAACGATATTCAAAAATAAGCAAATATTAATCAGGTGGTTATTCCTGTTTGAGCATTGCCAATGCTTTATTCTCGCAGGCTTCCATGATTTCGCGTTCGCCTTCACCCTTGTCGTCGATGCCGCACAGGTGTAGAATTCCATGGATTATTACGCGATGCAGTTCCTGTTCGTATGTCGCGCCCACCATCTCGCTGTTGGTGCGTACGGTGTCGAGCGAGATAAAAAGGTCGCCGCTTATTACATCGTCTTCGCAATAGTCGAAGGTGATGATGTCGGTGTAGTAGTCGTGTTGCAGGTACTCGCGGTTCACTTCGAGTATCTTTTCGTCGTCGCAGAAGATGTAGGCGATGTCGCCCACTTTCTTGCCGTATGTGGCTGCAACGGCTTTTACCCATGCTGTAATCTCACGTCTTTTTATTGCGGGCATCTTTACGCCCTCGGTCTGATAGCTTATCATAATTATAAGGTTTTATCCAAAGAAAATATATCCCACAACAATTGCGGCAATTATTCCGGCAAGGTCGGCAAGCAGTCCGCAACCCACTGCATGGCGTGTCTTCTTTATTCCTACGCTACCGAAATATACTGCAAGTATGTAGAATGTGGTGTCTGTTGCGCCTTGGAACAGACAGGCAAGTCTGCCGGCAAAGGAGTCGGCACCATAGGTGTTCATTGCGTCAATCATCATGCCACGTGCTCCGCTGCCGCTGAGCGGTTTCATTATTGCTGTGGGCAGTGCCCCGACAAAGTCATCGCCTACGCCACATGCATTGGCGCACCATGCTATGCCGTCCATTATTACGTCCATTCCGCCCGAAGCACGGAACACGCCTATGGCAACGAGTATGGCAATAAGATACGGGATAATACGCACGGCTGTGCCGAATCCCTCTTTTGCACCCTCGATGAATGCTTCATATACATTAATCTTCGCACGTACTCCGGCAATGATAAAAATGATTATCACAGAAAACAAGATTATGTTGGCAAGCGAGGTGGATACAACTTCTATCTGTACCTGCGACAACTGCATCATTCCCCATGTGCCACCGGCAACAAAAAGGCATATTCCCAATATAAATGCCAGCAATGTGGGGTTGAACAGGTTTATGCGTTGATATATGCTTGTTACCAAGAGTCCCACAAGGGTGGCAACGGTGGTTGCTATGAGTATGGGGATAAATACGTCGGTGGGGTTGGCTGCACCCATCTCAGCGCGATAAAGAAGCACCGATACGGGTATGAGTGTAAGCCCCGATGTGTTCAGCACAAGGAACATTATCATTGGATTGCTTGCAGTGTCTTTCTTCGGGTTCAGTTCCTGGAGTTCCTGCATTGCCTTCAGTCCCATGGGGGTGGCTGCATTGTCCAGGCCCAGCATGTTTGCCGAGAAGTTCATGAACATTGTACCCATGGCGGGGTGTCCTTTGGGTATGTCGGGGAATATCTTTGAAAGAACAGGACTTAACAATTTGGCAAGTGCCGAGATAAGCCCTCCTTTTTCACCAATCTTCATTATACCCATCCACAGCGACAGCACACCTGTCAGTCCCAAGGAGATTTCAAAGGCGGTCTTTGCCTGTGCAAAGGTGGAGTTCATGATTTCGGGGAATACGGTTGTGTCGCCCATGAATATCAGCTTGCCCAGTGCAATCACAAAGGCAAGCAAAAAGAATGCTATCCAGATATAGTTCAGTACCACGTTACTTTGATTGTTTCTGCGAAGATATAAAAAAATAGACCGCGCGCGGTCTATTTTTTATGTAAATTTTAATGCGTAATCTTTATTCCCATGAAATAGGTCCTTGGTTGTGTGGGACCGTAGAAGTATCCCGAGTCGCGGAATTCGCCTTTGTCGAGGTCGCTTTGGAAACTGTTCAGAATGTTCTGCACTCCGGCATTGAGCTGTAGTTTTATGTGGTCGCGGAGCACGAATGTGTATCCGGCTTTGAAATTCAGCTCAAAGAAATGGGGCGTTGTTTCCATTCGGTCGTTCTCGATGTATCCTGCGTAGTGGGGAACAATCATTGAGCCGGTGTATGTTCCCGACAGGGCAAGGTTGAGCATTTTCACGGGCGACGATGTGAGGGTGAAGTAACCGTAATAGTCGGGTGTGCGCATCATGCGTCTGGTGGTGAGTTCCACGTCGTCTACAATGGTCCATGTTTCTGCCTCTTTATATCTGCTGCGCTGTGCGGTGAATCCCACCTGCAGGGCTATGTCGGTGCCGTGTGCTATCTTTGCGTCGAGGTTTGCTCCATATACTCTTGCGCCTTTACCGTTTCGTCGTTCCTTTATGGCGTAGTCGTTCACAAAACCTATATCTTCGAGAATGAACACGTTCTTAAGGTCGGTGTAGAATCCTTCGAGCAGGATGTTTGCCTGCCAATGTCCGAATCTTGTTGTCCAGTCCACCGAACCGCTGAAGCTGTTCGAACGTTCCTCCTTGAGTCCGTCGGCAAGGCGTATCTGCACTCCTTCGCCGCCAACGGCTGTAACGTGCAGGTCTTCGTCGTATGCCTGTGGAGCACGGAATCCTGTGGAGTAGGTGAGGCGTGCCTGAAACTGCTTATTGGGCTTGAAGAGCAGGTTCACTCGAGGGCTGAATATCGGGTTTTTGATAAGGTTGTGTTTGTCCATGCGTGCGCCCACCAGCAATGAGAACATGCGCATGTCCCATTCGTTCTGCAGGAATGCACTGGCAATCTTTACATTCTGACGCATGTCGCGCTGGTAGCCTGTCATCACATCGTGCAACCTGTTTTCCTGATACTCCAATCCACCTGTGAATGTGGCAGGCGAGAAAAGGCATTTACTCATCTGTCCGGTATATGTTGCGCCGGCTACCCATGTGAGGTCGTCGGTGTTTCCGTAGGCATAAGGGTCGCGCTGTGCTCCGTAATAGCTGTTACGGTCGATGTGCTGTATGGATGCGAATACCGATACTTTGTGCTTGTAGCCGTGCCAACCAAGGTCGTAGGCAATACCTCCACTGTTTATTATGTGTTTTGTCTGTTCGGTGATGTCGCTCTCGTGCGGTTGCAGCTGGAATTTGTTTCCGCCACGACGTGTCTCGTTAGTAGTGTGATATTCCAGGCTCAGACGGCTTGTGTGCGTGGGACGGTAGAATGTACGCAAACCGAATGTGTTCAGATTTATCATTCCGAGTTCCGAGAAACCGTCGCCATCGTGGTCGTACGGGTTACGGTTGCGGTAGTTCTCGTAGATGGCTATTCCGTATGAGTTGTCCTTTGATACAAGCGATACGTTTGCACCCACGTTCTGCTCCCACGACTTTGCGTCGTAGCATGTCATGTTGGTAGATACTGAAAACGAGTTCTCTACGGGGTCTTTGGTTATGATGTTTACCGTTCCGCCAACGGCGTTTGCTCCAAAGAGTGCCGAACCACCGCCACGAACCACCTCAACACGCTCAATCATGTTTACTGGAATCTGTTCCAGACCATATACACCGCTCAATGCGCTCACTATGGGGCGACTGTTGATGAGTACCTGTGAGTAGGGACCTTCGAGTCCGTTTATGCGTACCTGTGGGAATCCGCAGTTCTGACAGTTGTTCTCAACGCGCAGGCCTGTAACGTAGTTCAGGCTCTTTGCAAGGTCGGGGGCATTGATTGTCTCGAACAGTTTCTCCGATGCCACCGATACCACAACGGGGGCTTCCCAACGTTTAATCTCGTTCCTGTTGGCAGAAACAACCACCTCGTCTATAGCAATATTCTCGGGTTTCAGTTTGAAGTGCATTACGGCGGTATAATCCTTGCTGACGGTAACCTCTTTGGTTGCGGTCTCGTAACCTATTGCCGATGCACGCAGGGTGTATTTGCCCGGTGCAAGGTTACTGAACACGAACTGTCCCTGTTCATTGCTCATTGTTCCTTCGCCTGTTTCAACTATAAGTATCGATGCAAAGGCAATGTTCTCTTCGGTATCTTTCTCTATTATGTGTCCCGAGATTCTGTTGCCTTCTCTTATGGAGTTGGCATGCAGTGGAAATACGCTTGTTGTTAAAGTAAGCAGTATAAGGTAAAATATCTTTTTCATATTGTTCTTAGTTTTGATATTCTCTATTGTTTCGGGTGCAAAATTACATACTGTCCGATAACCATAAAATCACAACATTTTGTTAAAATGAGCCGTTTATTTATGTTTTTTAGTTAATAATTGGGGAATCTGCTGAAAAAATGTTGTCTCTTTGGCGGTTGTTGAGTATTTTCGCAGAAAAATACAAGAGATGAAAAGAATATACACATTATCGGTGATGCTTCTGTTTGCTTCGTTGTTCACTGTGGGCAATGCGGGAGCATGTGAATTGTCGAAACGTAAGGCAAAGAAGGTAAAGGAATATTTTTCTTGCGCATTGCAGGGAGAATCTGCGGTCTATGACGGCAATGCCACAATGGATATCAAGGATATAGAAAAGCTGCGCACTGCTGTATGGGAGTGCTGGCGCACTGCTGTGAACGGTGTAAACGAGGAAAAGCTCATTGCTCCGCACGCTGTAGGCGAACCGCGCGACACCGGCTATTGGCATCTGCCCGAGAATCTTGAGCCACAGGCTCTGATGCCTTATTATTTCATCAGGAAGGGCGACAAACCGACCGAGGGTTATCCATTGTATCTCTATATGCACGGTTCCGGCGACAAGGAGCGTGAGTGGGAGACCGGATACAGGCTCTGTGCAGGTTTCGAGGATTCGCCTTCGGCACATTTTGTACCGCAGATACCTAACGGCTACGGAGAACTCTACCGTTGGGCTATACAGAGCAAGCAGTGGGCTTGGGAGAAACTCATGCGTCTGGCATTTGTCGACGGTAATTTCGATGCCAACAGGGTATATTTCTTCGGTATCTCGGAAGGTGGTTACGGCAGTCAGCGTCTTGCGTCGTTCTATGCCGATTATCTTGCAGGAGCTGGTCCCATGGCTGGTGGAGAGCCTCTGAAGAATGCGCCTATGGAGAACCTTGCGAACATTGCATTCTCTTTGCGCACGGGCGAGCGTGATTATGGCTTTGCACGTAACTATATGACTTATACTGCGGCAATGACAATTGACAGCATGCGTAAGGTGCATCCCGACCACTATAAATTCTTCATTGAACTTATGCCGGGTATGGGACATGGTATCGACTACAGCCCCACAACGCCTTGGCTGAGAAAATTCGAGAGAAATCCGCATCCAACATATTTCTATTGGGAGGATTACGATATGTACGGCCGTCACAGAACAGGATTCTATAACTTGAGAGTGAACGAAACTTCACGCGAGAACGACGAGCAACGTTCATGCTACGAGGTGCAGATTGCCGATAATGTGATAACACTCACTGTAAAGAATGTGGAGTATACCACAGTTGAGACAATTTACGGTATTCCAATGACATTCTCAAAGAGGTACACTCCCGCCACCAAAGGTAACGTAACTCTGTTCCTTAACGAGGAACTCTTCGACCTCTCAAAGCCTGTAAAGGTTATTGTCAATGGCAAGGAGGCTTTCAATGGTGTTGTGAAACCTACATTGAAGGCGATGGTTGAGAGCTGTGCCGAATATTTCGACCCTGAGCGTCTTTTCCCAGCGTCGGTTGATGTGGTTATAGAGTAAATTTTTGAAATCGCTGTTTTTTGCGTATCTTCGCACATTGTATAGGAGTATAGTGCAATGAATCAGGAATATCCGTCGACACTTCTTGAAAAGGCCGTAAGGGAATTTTCCAAACTGCCGGGTATCGGTCGTAAGACTGCCACCCGTCTTGTGTTGCACCTTCTGCGCAAGAAGGAGGCTGAAGTGGCAGCGTTTTCCGATGCCATGATTACCCTTAAGCGCGAAGCGAAATACTGCACTATATGCCACAGTATATCGGATACCGACATCTGTCCAGTATGTGCCAATCCGTTGCGCGACCATAGCATAATATGTGTGGTGGAGAACATCCAGGATGTTATGGCTGTGGAGAATACAATGCAGTATCGTGGTGTGTATCATGTGCTGGGCGGAGTAATTTCGCCTATGGACGGCGTGTCGCCGAGCGACTTGCAGATAGAGAGTCTTGTGTCGCGTGTTGCCGAAGGCGGAGTAAAGGAGATTATTCTTGCTTTAAGCTCCACGATGGAGGGCGATACCACCAACTTCTATATTTACCGCAAACTGTCGAAATACGATGTTAAATTGTCGGTAATAGCAAGAGGCATATCCGTGGGCGACGAACTGGAGTATGCCGATGAGGTTACTTTGGGAAGTTCAATTATTAACCGTACGCCTTTTGGCGGAAAAACATTGTGATTTATGGATAGAGGAAAAATCATAAGATCTTTAAGAATCAACTATATAGTATCTATTGTTGCTGCGCTTGCCGTGGTGCTTGCATTTGAGTTGGGCTTTATAGAAAAGGGTGCAATGGTAAACGTTGTTTCCGCTGATGCCATGTATATGATACAGGTTACGGCAGTGATGCTTACTATTGCGTTGATTCCTTTGGCTATAAAAGGCTTTACAAGGGCTATGGAAAAGGTAAAGGGAAACCCCGAAGAGGTGGTTGTTGCTCTGTTCTGCAAAAAGAGCCTGCAACGCATATTCCTGCTATTCCTGGTTGTTGTGATAAATGAGTTCGTATATTATGGCTTGGGCTACGACAGCTCGCTGTATTGCTGTCTTATCGGTTTGGGCTCAATGATATACAGTTTCCCCACAAAAATGGTACTTGAACAGAGTTTGGGCGAAAGAGAATAATATATATCAGTGTCAATGAAACTCTCGGTTGTCATAGTTAACTACAACGTGAAGCACTACCTTGAGCAGTGCTTGATTTCAGTTTGCAAGGCTGCGGGCAATATCCCGTCGGCTGAAGTTATCGTTGTAGACAACGCATCGTCCGACGGCTCGGTAGAGTATCTCGAGAAACGTTTCCCGAATGTAAGATTCATAGCAAGCCGCGAAAATCTCGGATTCGCGCGTGGCAACAACCTTGCCATAAAGGAGAGCAAGGGCGAATATGTGCTTCTGCTGAATCCCGATACCATAGTGTCGGAGAATACGTTCCGTCACTTTGTGGATTTTATGGACAGCCATCCCGATGCAGGTGCATGCGGTGCATATATGTTGCATTCCGACGGAGTTTTTGCTCTTGAATCGCGTCGTGGACTGCCCACGCCGTTTGTGGCATTCTGCAAGATGTCCGGGCTTACATCGCTTTTCCCGAAATCGCATCTGTTCGGTAAATATTATATGCGTTATCTCGATGAATTCGAGGTAAATCCCATTGAAATAATCTCGGGAGCATTCATGTTCCTGCGTCGCCAGGCCCTTGACAAGGCAGGTCTGCTCGACGAAGACTTCTTTATGTATGGCGAAGATATCGACCTCTCGTACAGAATACTTAAAGCAGGGTACAGGAACTATTTTCTCCCATCGCCAATTCTGCACTACAAGGGAGAGAGCACCACAAAGACATCTTACCGATATACCCACACATTCTATCGCGCCATGCAGCTGTTCTTCAAGAAACACTATTCGCACTATTCGGCACTCATAAGCCTGCCTATATATGCGGCAATATGGGGCAGGGCGTTCCTGGCATATGTGGGTAACCAGTTCCGCCATCGTCGGGCACTCAAGAGAAACACTCTTAACTGTATTGTTGTGGGAAGCGAAACCGTAAATCGCGACATAGCTAGCCTTCTATCGCGTTATGGTGCAAAAGGCAAGCATCTGTTCCTGCAGGGCGATGAGGCTTCGTTGCCTATGGGACATATCGCAGAGAGCACAGATTATGCAAAGTACAATGCTGTGGTATACGATACCGATGCCTATTCTTATGAAGCAATATTGAGACTTCTACAGCATAATCCCGTAAAAGGATTGCGCCTGATGACATATTCGTCAAAGACCGGGAAACTAATTTCCGACAACTCCGTTATGATGTAACCTTAAAAACAGAGTGCAATGTGGCTGAGTAACGACAAAATAGTGTTGCGTGCTCCCGAACCCGAGGATTTGGAGCTGATGTTCGCCATGGAGAACGACACTACGCTCTGGAGCGTAGGCGATACGTTGTTGCCCTATTCGCGCTACACTCTCCGCACTTATCTGGAACAGAGCCGTCAGGACCTTTTTACAGAGCGTCAGGCACGTTTTGTAATTGAACTATGTGGTGGAAAACCTGTTGGCATGATAGATCTGGCAAGTTACGACCCGTTGAACAGCCGTGCAGAGGTGTGCATAGGTCTGCTTGGGGAGTACAGAGGACAGGGAATTGCATCGGACGCTCTGGCATTGCTTTGCGATTATTCCTTCAAACGCCTGCATATCCATCAGCTTTATGCATATATAGCAACGGAGAATACCGAAAGCAGAAGACTTTTTGCAAAAAACGGCTTTACCGAGGCTATGATACTTAAAGACTGGTTGCGTTGCGAAACAGGGTATTGCGATGTAGTTTTAGTGCAAAAAATTGCTGAATTGTAGGCTTTTTGGGCAAAAAAGGAAAAAATATCACTTTTTTCGCAAAAAAAACTCGAAAAAGTTTGCAGGTTCAAAAAAAAGCCCTACCTTTGCACTCGCTTTGAGACACGAACAAAGCAGTAAACATTGAAATTCTGGTGCGTTAGTTCAGTTGGTTAGAATACATGCCTGTCACGCATGGGGTCACGGGTTCGAGTCCCGTACGCACCGCAAACGAGTTCCAAAGAAATTTGGGACTCGTTTTTGTTATGTATAAATCGCAAGAGGGTGCGAGCAGAGGATAAGGCTCACCTGCAAAGTCTGGAGGGGCTATAAAGGTGAGTCCTGTTTTCTTTTCAAACAAAGCAGCTATGCCTGTTACGAACTGGCACACAAC
>CAJGDP010000011.1 GCA_904502235.1 uncultured Bacteroidaceae bacterium | reverse complement strand
TCCTTCTTCATCTGCTCCCACTCCTCCTCGGGGAACTCTGCTGTACCGATGAGGTCGGTCAATGGCTTGCCGGCAACCTTAACTGCGCTGCCGAATACTGCCATCTGCTCACCGTGACCACCATATGTAGCACAACCTGTAACCTCGCTCATCATTACACCGAACTTCTTGGCAAGAGCGTTCTGCAAACGTGTAGAGTCGAGACCTGCGAGTGTTGTAACCTGGCCTGGCTTCAAACCTGAGTAGAGAAGTGTTACAAGACCTGTCAAATCGGCAGGGTTGAAGATGATAACCACGTGCTTAACATCGGGGCAGTATGTCTTGATGTTCTTACCGAGTTCCTCGGCAATCTTGCAGTTACCTGCGAGCAAGTCCTCACGTGTCATACCCTCCTTACGTGGAGCACCACCTGAAGAGATGATATATTTTGCATCTTTGAATGCCTCGGCAACATCTGTTGTTGCTGTGATATTAACACCGTCGAAACCGCTCTGACGCATCTCCTCTGCAACGCCCTCGGGAGAGAATACATCATAGAGGCAAAGATTTGTTGTCAAACCCATCATCAAAGCACACTGTGCCATGTTTGAACCGATCATACCGGCTGCGCCGACAATCACCAATTTTTCATTTGTTAGATACTGCATAATTTTAATTTTAAAAGGTTTATAATTATGTTTTCAAATATTTTAAAGACCAATTTCCCGGAATATTCTTGCTGTAGCACCGGTGTTTTCCATAACATACTCACCGGCTATGGCTCCAATCCTTTCTGAATATTCCTTGTCGTTATAAAGCAGATTCACCTTCTCGCCGAAATCGTAGGCGTCGGTCACCTTCACCGCTCCACCACATTCCAAAAGGCTCTGCGCCTCGTGCGAACGGTTGCTTTCGGGGCCTATGAGCAGAGGGACACCGTACACTGCAGCTTCGAGCACATTACGCACACCTCTGCCGAAACTTCCGCCTATAAGGGCGAGATCGGCATATTTATACACAACCGAAAGCAAATCGTACGTGTCTATTATAAGACAATCTGCATTATGGATATTTTCCATAGTGGCACGCGTATAACGCACGCATGTGCCTGCATATTGTTTCTCAATAGACTTTATACGCTCATCGTCAAGACCGCAAGGCACTATAACCAGTTTCCACTCCCTGTTCCTGTTAAAGAATGGGATATAGACCGCTTCGTCGTCCCTTTGGGAGCAACCTGCCACAAAGAGTCGGTTACCTTGGGCAAATGTCTCGAGCAACGGTATCTGACGTGCCTGTTCAAGAACTTTCACCACGCGGTCGAAGCGTGTGTTTCCCACAACCGACACATTATTTATACCAATTCCCTTGAGCATTGCCTTTGAGTTCTCGTCCTGCACGAAAAGGTGTGTAAAACAGTGCAATGCAAGACGCAGACGACTGCCGGTTACCCCAAGCCTTGAGCGTTTGTTATCAAAGACCGATGATATGCTATAAACTGGGATGTTGCGATTTTTGAGTTCGGTAAGACAGTTCAACCAGAATTCGCATTTCATAAAGAATGCCATCCTTGGCTGAAGTGCATCAAGGAAACGTTTCACATTGCGACGGGTATCGAACGGCAAGAAACATACTGCATCAACCTGCTGATAGCTCTTTGCAAGTTCGTAGCCCGAAGGTGAAAAGAATGTCAACACCACACGGTATTCGGGATGGGTGGCATGCAATCTCTCTATCATTGGACGGCTCTGCTCGAAACCTCCACGCGAAGAAACATGAAACCATATATATTCATTTCCGGGCTTCAACTTTTCGTTGAGCACGGCAAAGGTCTGCTTGTGTCCGGCAAGTTTAAGCCTTGCCTTCCTATGCCCGAAGAGGGCTGCAAGACGGACCAGAAGAATATATATGTATATCCCGAACGTATACATCTGTTATCCAAGAACTGCGACAGCACGACGCAGACGTGCCAAAGTTTCCTCTTTACCGATAAGACCTGAAATATCGAACATCTGTGGTCCCTTACCCTCGCCTACAAGTGCAAGACGGAAGGCATTCATTATCTCACCCATGCCATATCCCTTGGCTTCAATCCACTCATGAACTTTCTTGTCCTGATTCTCGATAGAGAAATCCTCGAGCGACTCAAGCAAATCGGCAAGTTCAGTCATCTTTGCGGCAGAATCCTCTTTCCAACGCTTCTTTGCAGTCTTCTCGTCATATTCTGTCGGTGCAATAAAGTAGAAACTGCATGCATCCCAGAGTTCATGAACAAAGTTTACACGTCCCTTCATCAAAGAGACAATCTTTTCGAGCAGCTCCATTGTAGTTGTTACGCCATGCGCCTCAACAACAGGCATGAAAATTTCGGCAATTTCCTTATCCGACTTCTTGATTATATATTCGTGGTTGAACCACACCATTTTCTTGTAGTCGAAACGGGCTCCGGCTTTGCTGCACTTTGCAAGGTCGAACTTTGCGACAAGGTCGTCCATAGACATCATCTCGACATCGTCACCTGGATTCCAGCCAAGAAGAGCAAGGAAGTTGATAACAGCTTCGGGCAGATAGTCGCTCTCGCGGAAGCCCGAAGACACCGCACCGCTCTTTGGATCGTGCCACTCGAGAGGGAACACGGGGAAACCAAGGCGATCACCGTCGCGCTTGCTCAATTTACCGTTACCCTCGGGCTTCAGGAGCAATGAAAGATGCGCAAATCTGGGCATGGTTTCCTCCCAACCGAAAGCACGATACAGCAACACATGAAGCGGAGCCGAAGGCAACCACTCCTCGCCACGGATAACGTGTGAAATCTCCATCAGATGGTCGTCGACGATGTTTGCAAGGTGATATGTGGGCAATTCGTCTGCCGACTTGTAAAGTACCTTATCGTCGAGAATCGAAGAATCTATTGTCACCAGACCGCGGATGATATCGTCAACAACTACCTTTTCACCCGGCTCAACCTTAAAACGCACCACATACTGATGTCCTGAATCCAGAAGAGTCTGAACCTCCTCTGCACTCATTGAGAGTGAGTTACGCATCGACATGCGTGTAGAGGCATCGTACTGGAAATTCTCTATTTCGGCACGCTTTGCATCAAGTTCCTCGGGGGTATCGAATGCCATATAGGCTTTTCCGTTGTCGAGCAGAATCTTTACATACTTCTTGTATATGTCGCGACGCTCCGACTGACGGTAAGGACCATAGTTTCCACCGAAAGAGACACCCTCATCGAACTTTATTCCGAGCCAACGGAACGATTCAAGAATATAGTCCTCGGCACCGGGGACAAAACGGTTAGAGTCGGTATCCTCGATACGGAACACCAGATCGCCACCATGCTGACGCGCAAACAGATAGTTATATAATGCAGTTCTTACACCACCGATATGCAAGGGTCCTGTAGGACTCGGTGCAAAACGTACTCTTACTTTTCTTTCCATATATTAAATTATTTTTCAGTTCCAGACCTTGTTGCAAAGCAAAAACATACCATGCAAACATATTAAGGGCAATATAACCTTATATGCTATGCAAAAATAATACAACTTAAAATGTTGACAAAATAAATGTTGTATTTTTAAGAGATAAAAAGCATGCCGGCGAACAGCTTTTTACCAAGAATGGTTATTACATTATTTACTTTCATATTTTTTTTATACTTTTGCTACAGTCTACATCGGACGGATGAAAATTTAAATTTATTGGAAATGAAGAATAAACTCGAAAAATATTTTGGAAGACACGCTCAGATTGTGTTGCACATAAGCCTGGTGATATTCTGCATAGGCATGATTATCTATTTCATGCCAAGAGAAAAGTATACCAGCTACAGCTTTGAAGAGGGCACACCGTGGAACCATGAGCAGATTATTGCCGACTTCGACTTTGTAATTAAGAAAAGTGCAAAAACCATTGCCGAGGAAAAGGATAGCATAAGGAACAATTTCCGCCCATATTTCACATACAACAGCGCACTGAATGCCGCTGAATTCAGAAAAGAGTTCCCTGCCAGAGAGATGCAGGAGTACGCGAACTGCCTTGATGCCTTATACAAGGACGGTATAGTTTCGGACGAAGATGCCACAATAATCAGGAGCCGTAACAACGACGAAATAAACTTCACATACAAAGGCAATACCATAACAAAGGATGCAGGACGCTTTGTAAGCATATCAGAGGCATACGAGACGCTGATGAATGCCGACACTATACTCACCGGCGAGATGTTTGCCGCAATTGAAGCAGAGAGATTCATAACACCCAATTATGTCTGCGACACCCTGCTTACAGAGAAGGAACTGAGCAAACAGCTCAAGAAAGTTGACGCGCGCATAGGAACTGTCGTAAAAGGCCAGCGCATAATAAACAAAGGCGATATAATAGACCGGAACACATACAGGACTCTGGAGACCTACTTCAACATCCTTAATGAAATTGAAGCGGCAAAGAGCACCAACAGCAAACTGAATATTTTCTTCGGGCAGGTACTTTTCATTATAATTTGTATGCTCGTATTGGTAGCATACATATATATATACCGTCCCGACATTGCAACCAGCAACAAGAAGTTCATATTCACCACTCTTTGCGCAACGGTTTTCCCGACCATTGTGGGCATAGTGGTAACACATGGCGACATAAGCGTGTTCATTCTTCCGTTTGCCATGGTACCGATGTTGCTGTGTCTTTTCATAGACCACAGCACAGCACTTATCACACACTGCATAACCATTCTCATGTGCTCGATAATGCTCGGTTCGCCATATGAATTCACAATGCTGCAGACCGTTGCTGGCATAAGCGCCATTCTGAGCCTCAAGGAACTGTCGTCGCGTTCACAGATGTTCCGTTGTGTATTCATAACATTGGTAGTATACGCCGTAACCTACATGTGCTACGAGCTTATCATAGAATCGGACTTCTCCAAGATGAAGTACAACATGTACATATACTTCACAATCAGTGCCTTGCTGATGCTGTTTGTATACCCGATGATGTTCATTGTGGAAAAGGTATTCGGGTTCGTCTCGAATGTAACATTCATAGAACTTTCCAATCTCAACAGCAAACTTCTGCAAAGAATGTCGCAGGAGGCTCCCGGAACATTCCAGCACTCAATGCAGGTGGGCAATCTTGCGGCAGAAGCGGCCCGAGCATTGGGAGCAAACAGCCTCGAAGTACGCACAGGAGCATTGTATCACGATATTGGCAAGCTGAACAACCCCATATATTTCACCGAAAATCAGAGCGGTGGAATAAATCCGCACAATGCTCTCAGCCCCGAAGAGAGTGCAAGCATCATCATCAAACATGTTACTGACGGATTGAGCATCGCCGAGCATGAGCATCTGCCCAAGAAAATCAAGGAGTTCATAACAACACATCACGGCAACTCCAAGGCAGGATATTTCTACATCACATACAAGAACGCACATCCCGATGAGGAAATAGACGAGAGCCTGTTCACATATCCCGGCACAAGACCTACCACACAGGAACAGGCGATTCTGATGCTTGCAGACTGCGTGGAAGCGGCATCACACAGCATAAAGGAGTATACCGATGCCAACATTGAGGAACTTGTCGACAAGATTGTGGCAGCAAAACTTCAGGAAGGCGAACTCAGCCTGGCTCCATTGACATTCAAGGATATCGACACAATAAAATCAATATTCAAGAAGAGGCTCAAAGCAATCTATCACACAAGAGTCAGCTATCCGAAAGAGAAAAAAGCCTGATAAAAAGCAATAGATTTGCGCCCATTTGTAAAAAGTTGTTAAAAAAGAAGGGTAAACCCGAAAAAATCCTAGGATTCCGGTGGGTTTACCCTTTTTCTTTGCAGTACAAATAACAACTGCAGAAGAACATAAAACTTTTTACTATGGAAAACATGATTTACGAAATCTGGAAAAACAGATTGTTTCCCCACACAGGACTTTGCACAACCAACGGTGAAAAACTGCGCATAATCGACAACGGACAGAACGATGGCGAAAGCAATATATTCAACAATGCCAAAATAAAAATAGGCAACGAAGTCAAGACAGGAGATGTTATCCTGCACGACAAGGAAATAGGCACAGACTCCGAGAATGCGATATTGCATGTAACCATAGACAACAGCACAAGAATCAACGAGAAAGTCGCACAAGTAAACATCAGCTACCCCGACAACCTGAAAGAGGAGCTCGAGAGTTTCATTGCAGAAAAGAATTACAAGCCTTGTGCCCACGTGTCTGCAAGAGGAGAGCAGATTATACTGCACAACATTCTATCAAGGATGCTGGTAGAACGAATCGAAGAAAAAGCCGCACAAATCGAACAGACATATCAGAAGTGCGAGAAGAAGTGGGAAGACACCCTTTTCCAGACCCTCGTAAGGAGTTTCGGTTTTGGAATACACAGAACCTTGTTTAAAGAGCTTGCAGACATACTCGACTTTAAAGCATTGGCAAAGCACCGCGACAATGCAATTCAGGTAGAAGCGATATTCTTCGGACAGGCAGGCTTGCTCAACGAACAAAGCATCCCCTATTTCCATCGCGAGTCCGTTACAAAGAACAGATATTTCAAGGAACTGAAGAGGGAGTACAATTTCCTATCAAACAAATTCAAGCTCCAAAGCATGGACTACAAGGTTTGGGAAGAAGGACACTCATCACCACACCTAAGAATAGCAAGACTTGCCACAATCTACCACAGCCGCAACTTCAATATGTCGAACATTGCCGAATGCGACTCCATTGAAGAGTTGCGCGAGATTATTGCAACTCCACTACGTGGATACTGGTACAGCCACAGCCGTTTTGGCGGAACAGAAAGGTTCGGAAACAGCAAAATGAACGAGAGACAGACCGATGTGATTATAATAAACGCCATAGCACCGGTGCTCTATGTATATGGCAAGCACAGAAAGGATTTCAAGCTATGCGAAAAAGCCGAAGACTATCTGCACGCACTCAAGAGCGAAGAGAACAGAATTGTAAGACATTGGAGAGAACAAGGCATAGAATCCAATTGTGCAGCAGATTCTCAGGCACTTCTGCATCTCGACAAATGTTATTGTTCACGTAACGAATGTATCAGATGCCTATGCGCTTACTATTATATAAAGAGTGTTCTCAAAAACGCATAAAAAAGAATTGGGGTTGCCTCGAGGCAGCCCCAATTCCTTTAATTATATCTCTTCTTTATTACTTTTTGCGCAAGAAGCTATAAGCTATAGGAGCAGCAATAAAGAGTGATGACAATGTACCGAATACAACACCAAGAATCATAGCGAATGAGAAGCTACGGATGCTGTCGCCACCAAGTACAAAGATACAGAGCAACACAATCAAGGTGCTGACAGAAGTATTGATTGTACGGGAAAGTGTAGTATTGAGTGATGTATTGAACAACTCGAACTTGTTACGTTTTGGATACAAGTGAGAGAACTCACGTACACGGTCGAAGACAACCACCTTGTCATTGATAGAGTAACCGATAGCAGTCAGGATAGCACCGATGAATGTTTGGTCAACCTCTAGTGACATTGGCAGGATACCGTAGAACAATGAGTAGCAACCCATAATCATGAGAACGTCAATACCGAGTGCGAAGATTGAACCGACACTGTATGCAACGTTACGGAAACGTACAAGGATGTAGATAAAGATTGCAATAAGCGCAAGTATCACAGATACGATAGCACCGTTGCGGATATCCTCAGCCATGCTTGGACCAACCTTCTGTGAACTGATGATTGAGCCACCCTTGTGGTTATCGTAATCACGGAATGTCTTAATAGTCAAATCTTTGCTCAGAAGATCACCCTCCATGAATGAATCGTAGAGGAACTCTGTGATTCTCTCGTCAGCAATAGCTGCTGTATCGTTGATCATGTAGTTTGTTGTTACGCGGATAGTCTTACCGTCTGTACCCAAAGCAATAGCCTGTACATTATCATCGGTAATCTTCTTCTTCAACAAGTCGCGTACGGTCTCAGGCTCAACCTGCTTCTCGAACTGAACAACAAAGTTACGTCCACCTGTGAAGTCGATGCTCTGGCTCAAACCACGGAAAGCGAACGAAACAACCATTGCAGCAGCAATGATACCGAATACGATTGCACTCTTCTTTGATGCACCGATGAAGTTGAACTTAGGCTCTCTCATAAGGTTTCTTGAGAGCTTTGTTGTGAATGAGAGATTCAACCACTTGCCCTTGTTCATAAAGTGCTCATAGATGACACGTGTTACAAACACTGCTGTAAACAATGAACACAACAGACCGATGATAAGAGTTGTTGCGAAGCCCTTGATAGGACCTGTACCGAAGTTGAACAGGATAATACCTGTTATGATTGATGTTACGTTAGAGTCGATAATTGCAGAGAATGCATTCTTGTAACCGTCAGAAAGAGCCACACGTACATTCTTGCCTGCACGCAATTCCTCCTTGGCACGCTCGTAGATAAGCACGTTGGCATCCACAGCCATACCCAGAGTAAGAACGATACCGGCAATACCAGACATTGTCAAAGCTGCCTGGAACGATGCAAGGATACCCATTGTGAAGAACAGGTTGAGCAACAATGCAAGGTTGGCAACAGAACCTGGGATTACACCGTACATCGCGCACATGTATATCATAAGGAGTACAAATGCGACAACGAATGAAACTATACCCTGCTCAATTGACTTCTGACCGAGTGAAGGACCTACAACCTCTTCCTGAATGATGCGTACAGGAGCAGCCATCTTACCAGAACGGAGTACGTTAGCCAAGTCCTGAGTAGCCTCGATTGTGAAGTTACCTGTAATCTGTGAACGGCCACCTGTGATTTCGTTCTGTACCATAGGTGCACTATATACATAACCGTCGAGAACGATTGCAATTGCACGGTGAATGTTCTTCTTTGTAAGCTTAGCCCACTTCTTAGAACCGTCAACGTTCATCTGCATATCAACGCAAGGTGCACCGTTGTTGTCATAACCTGCCTTTGCATCAGAGATAACCTCACCCTCAACAGGTGCTCTGCCATCTGATTCTGTGCTCTTTATGGCATTGAGCTCGAACAAGGTCTTTGTAGAATCGCCTTCCCAAGCGTCAACGCTCCACATCAGGCGCAAATCTCTTGGAAGTTCAAGCTTTGCCTCTGCTGTTGCAAGCATCTTGTTGATTGCAGCTGTATCTCTGTAATGAGCAAGACCTACAGCGCAGTATGATGTGTTTGCAAACTGAAGCTTCAATGTATCGTTCTGAAGTTTCTCATCGAGGTTCACCAACGCAGGATATACGCTCTTCTGAATCTCGTCAGTGCTGTATGTCTCCCAGAACTCGAGGTTTGCTGAACCCTGCAACAACTTACGTACACGCTCAGGCTCTTTTACACCTGGAAGCTCAATCATGATACGGCCCATACCGCCCTCGATAGCCTGGATATTAGGCTGAACAACGCCGAAACGGTCGATACGTGAACGCAACACGTTGTATGAGTTGTCAACAGCAGCCTTAACCTCGGCACGCAAAACAGCCTCTACATCCTTGTCGCTTGAATTCTGAGACACTTTGTCCTTCAAATCCTTTGTTGCAAAAAGTGAAGCAAGAGTGCTGCCGGGAGCAACCTTGTGATACTCATTGATAAACGCTGTGATATAATCACCGCCATTGATGGTAGCCAGACGGGCATTGTCCAAAGCAGTCTTGAAGTTCGCATCCTGCTTGTTGCCGGACAAAGCCTTCACAATATCAGGAACAGAAACTTCCATAATTACATACATACCACCTTTAAGGTCCAAACCTAGACCGATCTCCAATTCGCGGCACTCCTTCAAAGAGTAGATACCAAGCCAAACATTCTTGTTCTGCATTGAATCCATGTAGTGTTTGCTGTCGCCGCTCTCCTCGGCTTTACCGGCATGGTAACCGGTTACCATTGAGAATGACAAGTAGAACAAACATACAAGAGTAAGCAGTGCTGCAAATACCTTTACAAATCCTTTGTTCTGCATTTTAATTAAATTTTATTATGATTTATTCTGTACTTTTTATCAAAATCGCGCAAATATAGTGTTTTTTTCTAAAAGAACCGCCTGTTTGGCATGTTTTTCTTTGCACACATTATAAAATAAAGAGAAAATGATGTAAAAAAGACAGTCTGCCATCACAAACTGTCCTTTTTCCCTTATTTTGCAGAAGCATCAAAAAGCCGTTTCTTTTCATCCTCGGTGAGAGAAGCATAACCACCTTTTTTGATTTTCTCGAGTATCTTGTCAACCTCTGCCTCCGATGCTTTTTTGCGTGCATTATATTCATAATCAGCCTTCCTGCCACCCGAAGTGAACTTGAATTCAGGCTTTTTCTTCTTGCGGAAATGTTCTTTTTTAAAAAGTGTTGCAAACCAGTCAATAGGCTTATTCACCAAGGATGTCAAGTCCACCCCTTTGTTCATCATATATGCCACAAGCCAACCGGCAACAGCACCGCCCAAATGGGCAAAATTACCGCCTGCATTATTGCCTGCAAGCATGAATACAGATATTGCGACTGTCACAATGGCAAAAGTCGACAGCTTTACGTTCCCCACAAGCAACAGATTTATTCTATAATCGGGGTTACGCACCGCAGATGCCACCACTATAGCCAATACCGAAGCCGAAGCACCTGTCAGATATGAATTTCCGACATAAGGAGCAAAATACGGGAACAGATTGTACGACAACACGAATGCAACGCCTCCGAACAATCCGCCAATGATGTATGTGCCCACGAAATGGCGCAACGAGTAGAACCCGATGAATATTCTGCCGAACACATAGAGAGCAAGCATATTCCAAAGGATATGCATGAACTCCTTATGCAGGAACATATATGTGAAGAGAGTCCATGGACAGCGAAGGAACTGCGGTAGCGACGAGGGCAATTCCAGATGCCCAATGACAGCATCTCCTGCATTCGCAGCATTGAACAACACCGAAAAAACACCGATTAAAACGACAATTATATACACCGCGACATTGATGTATATGAATTTGCCGACCACATTCTGCAACTTGAATTTCTTTAGAATTTCATTAAACATACGGACCTCCTATTTCGCCTTTTTTACGCCACAAAAGTATCAGTACCAAGCCGAAGAGCATTCCTCCCAAATGGGCAAAATGAGCCACTCCATCGGGAGTTCCCACTGTTCCAAGATACAACTCAATCAAAGCATAACCTATAACAAAGAATTTAGCCTTTATAGGGAACGGCAAAGGAAAAATGAACATTCTTTCGTTTGGAAAGAGCATTCCGAAACCAAGAAGGATTGCATATACCGCACCCGAAGCACCAACTGTTTGTGAATTCAGCACAAGATTAAGTTCTGCAAGTTGAGGAAGAACAAAATTCTTGCCCTCCTGCAAAGCAGCAGCACCCTCACTGAAGACTAAGGCGAGCATATCTGCATCAATGCCTTCTACCAACGAGAAGTAACGCATTGCTCCGACCGCCTCCTGCACAAGACCGGCACCGACGCCGGCTACGACATAGAAAATCAGGAAACGTTTAGGTCCCCACACATACTCAAGAGTGCGTCCGAACATAAACAGGGCGAACATATTAAAAAACAGATGCGAAAAGCCACCATGCATGAACATATAGGTTACCAGCTGATATGGATGAAATTCTTCGGATTTAAAGAAGTGCAAGGCTAGGAGATTATCCAAATCGAAACCCTTCTGCGCGGCAACCAACGCCGCCAGAAACATCACCACATTGATAGCCAGAAGATTCTTTGTAACTACAGGTATTCTATTCATAAACAACCAAAATAAAAATGCGGAGCGCAAAGATACAACAAATAACCGATTTTAACTTTGCAAAAGAGCCAATTAAACCCATTATTTAAATTTCTATAACTATTTTTCATTATTTTAGAACATTTGAACCGCGAAAACGATATATATTTCGTAACTTTGTAGATAGTTTTGTCATCAGTAATTTGAAACAAATAAAAAACATACATACAATGAATATTGAAATAACATTGGTACAAAGCGTGGTAGAGGCCATCAAGAACCTCTACGGTGCCGAATTCAGCGCAGAAAAGATTCAGTTGCAGAAAACACGCAAGGAGTTCGAAGGCGACTACACCGTTGTAGTATTCCCCTTCCTTGCCCTTTCAAAGAAACGCCCCGAAGATACAGCTCAGGAAATTGGCGAATACATCAAGAACAATGTATCGGCAATATCATCATTCAACGTTGTGAAAGGCTTCCTGAACCTTGCAATTGCACCAAGCTACTGGGTGGAACTGCTCAACGAGATTGACAGCAACGAGAAATGGGGTATAACACCTGTAACAGAGAACTCACCGCTTGTAATGGTCGAATACTCTTCACCCAACACAAACAAGCCTTTGCACTTGGGACACATACGCAACAACCTGCTCGGTTATGCGTTGTCGAACATCATTGAGGCAAACGGCAACAAGGTGGTAAAGACAAACATTGTAAACGACCGCGGTATACATATATGCAAATCAATGCTTGCATGGCTCAAATGGGGCGAGGGTGAAACTCCCGCAAGCAGCGGCAAGAAAGGCGACCACCTTATCGGTGATTACTACGTGGCTTTCGACAAGCATTACAAGGCTGAACTGAACGAGCTTATGGAGAAAGGCATGAACAAGGAAGAGGCGGAAGCGGCTTCACCACTCATGGCAGAAGCACGCGAGATGCTCGTAAAATGGGAAGCCGGCGACAAGGAGGTCCGTGCTCTTTGGGAGAAGATGAACGGATGGGTTTACGAAGGTTTCGACGAGACGTACAAACGTCTTGGAGTTGACTTCGACAAGATTTATTACGAGAGCGACACATATCTTGTTGGTAAAGAGACCGTATTGAGCGGATTGGAAAAGGGTATTTTCTACCGCAGAGAGGATGAGTCGGTATGGGCAGACCTCACAAACGACGGACTCGACGAAAAGCTTCTGCTACGCAGCGACGGCACATCGGTTTATATGACACAGGATATCGGTACTGCCCAGTTGCGCTTCCGCGACTACCCCATCGACAAGATGGTTTACGTGGTGGGTAACGAGCAGAACTACCACTTCCAGGTATTGTCATTGCTACTCGACAAGCTCGGTTTCTCTTGGGGAAAAGGCCTTGTACACTTCTCATACGGTATGGTAGAGTTGCCCGAAGGCAAGATGAAGAGTCGCGAAGGAACTGTTGTTGACGCCGACGACCTTATGGACGAGATGATAAATACAGCACGCGAGACTTCAGAAGAACTTGGCAACAAGCTCAACGACCTTTCTGCAGAGGAGAAGGCAGAAATCAACCGCATCATCGGACTCGGTGCATTGAAGTACTTCATGCTCAAGGTCGACGCGCGCAAGAACATGCTGTTCAACCCCAAGGAGTCAATCGATTTCAACGGTAACACAGGACCTTTCATCCAGTACACATATGCACGTACTCGTTCAATAGAACGCAAGGCGGCAGAAGCAGGTGTGAACACAAACGCAGCCAAGCCAGAAAGCATAAGCGAGAAAGAGTGTGCTATCATACGTATGCTCAACGATTTCCCTGCAATCGTTAAGCAGGCAGGCAGCGACTACTCTCCCTCGGGTATTGCAAACTACGCTTACGAGCTTGCAAAGGAGTACAACCAGTTCTACCATGACTTCAGCATTCTCAGAGAGGAGAACGAAGCCACAAAAGCATTCCGTATCCTTCTTACACACAATGTAGGTAAAGTGATAAAGACCGCTATGGGACTATTGGGTATCGAAGTTCCTGAAAGAATGTAATAAAAGCAACAGACTGCTGTATGGCAAAAAAACGTTTCTATGTAGTTTGGAACGGACTCATCCCCGGCATATACAAAAGCTGGGATGAGTGCCAGGAGCAGATAAAGGGCGTAAAACAGGCTCTTTACAAATCGTTCGACACCCTTGAAGAAGCAGAACGTGCATATGGTTCATCACCAAGGGATTATATAGGACAAGGCAATAAAGAGAAACCCACGACAAGTTCTGCCGACTATCCTGCAACCATAATAAAGAATGCCTTAGCTGTTGATGCGGCATGCAGCGGAAATCCGGGAATGATGGAATACCGTGGCGTATACATAGGCACCGGCGAGGAGATATTCCATTTCGGTCCCATGTACGGCACAAACAACATAGGAGAATTTCTTGCCATAGTACACGGATTGGCACTGCTCAAGCAACGTGGAATAGATTTGCCGATATATTCCGACAGCCGCAATGCCCTGCTATGGGTAAAAGGTAAGGCGTGCAAGACCAAACTGCCCCGGGACCACAAAAGCGAAGAGTTGTTCCAATATATAGACAGAGCCGAAAAATGGCTCAAAGAGAACAGCTATTCCACAACATTGCTGAAATGGGAAACCGACAAATGGGGGGAAATCCCTGCAGATTTCGGCAGAAAATAAAGAACAACATACCACAGATTGTTGTTCAAGAAAAACAGATATAAAATCAAAGGAGAACCATGGCAACAATACTTTTCCCTTCACCGATATTCGGCCCTGTTAAGAGCCGACGTTTGGGAGTATCATTAGGAATCAACCTATTGCCCGATGATGGAAAAGTCTGCACATTTGATTGTCTGTATTGCGAATGCGGATTCAATGCCATGCACCGCACAAAGAAAAAGTTTCCCACACGCAAAGAAGTTGCCGAAGCACTCGAATGCAAGTTGAAGAGCATGGTAGAAGCCAACGAGTTGCCCGACGTTATCACATTCGCAGGAAATGGAGAACCCACCATACATCCCGACTTTGCATCAATAATTGACGACACCATTGCGCTGCGCGACAGATATTGTCCTGCTGCAAAAATCAGTGTACTCACAAATGCCACACAGATAACAAAAGAGAATGTCTTTGAGGCACTCAAAAGAGTTGACAACAACATTCTGAAGCTCGACACCGCAGACAGCGGTTACATTTCAATGCTCGACCGCCCGACAGGCAGATACGATCTTGAGGCAATAATAGAGCGGATGAAGGCATTCAACGGCAATGCCATAATACAGACCATGTTCCTTAAAGGAATTGTCAACGGAGTTGACATAAACAACACCGGCGACAAATACGTACTTCCATGGATTGAAACCATAAAAGAGATTGCTCCGCGAGAGGTGATGATATACACGATAGACAGAGAGACACCACAGCAAGGTCTGCAGAAAGCAACACACGAGGAGCTCGACAGAATTGTTTCAATGCTTGCCAAAGATGGAATAAAAGCCTCGGCTTCCTATTAGAACAGCATTTCCACAACGCCAAAATACGAAGCTGTAATAAGGGCATAACGCACCAGCTTGCCCAAAGCCATTACGACAATCACTTTTGTGCTGTCGGCACGCAACATTCCCAGAAGAATAATAAGCACCTCGCCTATCGCAGGCAGAAAAGACAATCCCGCAGCCCAGAAGCCATATTTGCGGATAATGACATCGGCACGCTCCATTTGCTCATCGGTAATCCTGAACAAGCGTAACAGACGCTCCCTTTTCACAAGAAAGCCCAACACAAAACATGTTATACCGCCTAAGGTATTACCCAATGTAGCGACAAGCGTAAGGCCCACGGCATCAAGACCTACGCCAAGGAAGAAGAGCAGAAGCACCTCGCTCGCCACAGGCACAACCGTGCCCGACAGGAAAGCAAGCATACCCATGCCCCAGTAGCCATAATCCTTGAAAAATTCTATAACGCTTTCAAGCATAAGCTAAAGGGTATCATCGCAAACAGCAGAATAGCCATCACAATAAAATAGAATCTTGAGAATCGGGTTATTTTCAGAGTGAATATATAAGTAAGCATTACTGCCATAGCCGGCAAGCTCCATATATAATACAGCGCAAAATCATGGCTATACAACACCGAAAGAAGCACAAGATAAAAATTCGTCCAGGCAAAGAAACGCAGCCTTTTCCTAAGAAGGGGTTTACCGGGAGTGGCTGAAGCCGAGAACATGAACACAAAGGGAATCAGCACCAAAAGTTCAAACACCGCCACCGGAAGAACAGACAACGTAGGAACAGTAAAGACTACAGATGCAACATACTTAAAGGGAGCAATAAACAGATTGCCTTGCTGCAGAACATCCGGAAATATAAAATCTATTCCGAACAGGAACCAATAAGGTGTCAACAGGCCCAACAATATAGAGAACATCTCTTTATGCCTTGCCAAAGAGGTCATAATCATATAACCCACAAACACAGGCAACAGCATTATGAACTGCGGAAACAGCATTGTAGCCAAGCCGAACAGTGCAAACGCCGAGAAAAGTCCGTATCTGCAATCTTCCTCTTGCTTACACGAAAACAGACGATGGATTACAAGAAGCAAAAACAGCAGAGAAACGGCATAGCCCACACACCCATGAACAAAGAGTGATACACTTGCCAGATAAAAGAACATCGACAGGAACCAGCGTATGCGTCGGTCGAACACATACCACGACGACATCATTGCCGCAGCCAAAGCAAAACAAGCGAACGTGATGCACCTAGACACCACGTTCCCTGTTTTTAAACCGAATAAAAATATATCATTTACAGGTGCGTCAAAGAATATTCCGACGAGCCACATCAACACCGACACGCCGATAAGTACCAATGCAGTAGCTCTGCCCGATACAAAACGCCCCTGCCACGATTTATTGCAAATCAAAACCGATATCTCCTCTAAAATACTTCTTTTCGTAGTTTATGGCATTAGCCGAACGGAAAGATTTCTCGAGAGCCTCGGCACGTGTAGCACCATACGAAACAGCGGCAATTACACGACCACCGGCAGTTACCACATTGCCATCCTTCTCAGCTGTTCCTGCATGGAACAATATGCTGTCCGTTACATTCTCGAAACCGGTCATCACATAACCCTTATCATAAGCCTCGGGATAGCCACCCGACACGAGCATAACGCACACCGCAGTTCTTTCGTCGAACTCAACTGTTGTACCGGCGAGTGTTCCTGACGCAACCTTTTCGAAAAGTTCCACTATATCGCTCTTCAGGCGCAACATAACCGACTCGGTTTCAGGGTCGCCCATACGCACATTGTACTCGATAACCATTGGCTCACCTTCAACATTGATAAGACCGAAGAATATAAAGCCTTTATAGAGAAGATTATCCTTTACAAGACCATCCACAGTTGGTTTTATGATTCTGTCCTCAACCTTTTTCATCCACTCGGGAGTTGCAAAAGGAACAGGAGAGATTGAACCCATACCACCTGTATTCAAACCTGTATTACCCTCGCCGATTCGTTTATAATCCTTTGCCTCGGGCAATATTACATAATCCTTACCATCGGTAAGAACAAATACAGAACACTCGATTCCATCGAGGAATTCCTCAATCACGACAGTTGCCGAAGAGTCTCCGAACATACCGTCGAGCATCTCATCGAGACTGCTCTTTGCCTCTTCCAGAGTGGGAACGATAAGCACACCCTTTCCTGCGCAGAGGCCATCTGCCTTTAGCACATAAGGAGCTTTCAAGCCCTCAAGGAAACGGTAAGCATCCTCCTTCTCGGCAGCTGTAAATGCTCTGTATGCAGCTGTAGGAATTGCATGACGCTGCATAAAGTCTTTTGCAAAGCTTTTGCTGCCCTCGAGTTCTGCTGCACCCTTTGTAGGGCCTATGACTGCAATCTCCTTAAGACGTTCATCAGCCTGGAAATAATCATAGATACCCTTCACCAATGGGTCTTCAGGACCAACCACAACCATGCTTACACCATTTGCAAGAACAAAGTCCGCAATGGCTTCAAAGTCGGTAGCCTTGATATTCACATTCTCTCCAACCTCTTTTGTTCCGGCATTTCCTGGCGCGATATAGAGTTTATCCACCTTTGGACTCTGAGCAATTTTCCATGCAAGCGCATGCTCACGACCGCCACTACCTAATAGCAAAATATTCATAGTTGTGATATTTAGTTGTTATCTTTTATAATTAGTTTCTTTCCTTTCTTTTACCGCCACGCAATGGTTTGAAATCGCCCGATTTACGTGGTGCCGGTTTTCTGTCCGACTTTTCACCGCGTGCATATGGTTTGCGGGAATCATCTCTTCTTTTGTTATCGCGTGCATCCTTACGATACTCACCGCGACCGTTACCATCGTACTTACGTGGTCTATCGTTACCACGTGGGTTTTCACGACGCTCTTCGCGTCCCTCTTCGTCGCTCTTTCTGCGTGGAGCAGGCTTGCGCGACTTGTAAGAATCGAAGTAAGACTCCAACTCTCTGCGACGGCGCATTGATTCGCTGTCTATCTCGCTCGAGAAGCTGTCAGCCTCGCGTTCCTTGCGCGATGGACGCTGCTCGCCGTCAAGACCTGTCAGACGCGATTTACGCTTCAAAGGAGCAAAATCCTTCTTGAGTTCGTTACCCTCGGTGCGGAATCCTTTATATTTACCCTGGAACATCTCGTACTTGCGGAACTCACAGTCAAGGTCACCGTTGTAAAGAGGAATACGCGCCGAAGCCTTGAGACCAATCTGGTCGAAGCAGTCGTAGCTGCTGCTTATCACCCAAGCCTCGTTGCCCTGGAACGAATGTTTCAGGCGTGAACCCAGCTCCTTGTATATGTTAAGAAGATTTTCAAGAACAAGACGTTCGCCATAAGGAGGGTTGACAACCATCATAGCACGCTCCGCAGGCTCAACGAAGTCCTTTATATCGCGACACTCAATCTCAACGATATCGCCCATCATCGCCGATTTTACGTTACGGCGTGCACATGCCACCATACGGCCGTCAACATCATAACCGTAAATCTTATGCTTGAACTCACGTTCTGCAGAGTCGTCCTCATAAATTGAACGGAAGAGTTCGCTGTCAAAATCGTTCCACTTCTCAAAAGCATATCCCTGACGGAACACGCCAGGAGCAATGTTGCGTGCTATGAGCGCAGCCTCGATGGGTATAGTACCCGAACCGCACATAGGGTCGATGAAATCACACTCACCGGTCCAGCCTGTAAGCATAATCATACCGGCAGCAAGCACTTCGTTGATGGGAGCCGCACCGGTTTCAACACGGTAACCACGGCGATGCAGAGACTCACCAGAACTGTCAAAAGCAAGAGTACACTCCTCGCCAGCAATATGAATGTGGAATATAAGGTCGGGATTATTAAGACGTACCGACGGACGTTTGCCATGTTTCTCGTTGAAGAAATCGGCAATGGCATCCTTTACGCGGTATGCAACGAATTTTGAATGACGGAACACGTCGCTGTAGACAACGGCATCCACCGAGAAGGTAGAACCCCAATTGAGATATTGTTCCCAATCCACAGCCTTAATAGCCTCATATACTTCATCGGCACTCGAAGCCTTGAAGTGCATGATAGGTTTAAGGATGCGCACCGCTGTGCGTAGGTGAAAATTGGCTTTATACATAAGTGCCTTATCACCTGTAAACGACACCATACGACGTCCTATCTGGACATTGTTTGCACCTAGAGCTACCAACTCTTTTGCCAAGACCTCCTCAAGCCCCTGAAAGGTCTTTGCGATCATTTCAAATTCTCCCATAAAATAGTCTAAAAGAGATTGAGGAAAATAGTTCCCCAAACATTTTACAAAGTAACGAAAAAAAGCGATGCAAACCAATAGGAGAGCCCCAATTACTCCACTTTATCACCGAATTTCATTTTTGCATCATTCAGGAATTTGCGTATATCGCTCTCATTACCTTTTTTGCATATCACAAGAGCCTCCTCTGTATCAACAACAAGCATGTCGTTCACATCCTGCAATACAACAAGTTTTTGCTTTGGTGCCACCACCATATTATTACGGCTACCGTATTTCAAAGCCTTGCCACCAATGAATACATTATCGTGGGCATCCTTGGGCAATGTACTATACAGAGTTTCCCATGTACCTATATCAGCCCATCCGAAATCACCTACTACAAGATAGACATTATCAGAGCGTTCCATCACATTAACATCGAACGACGCAGTGGGGAACGAAGTATACAGTTCATACGCCTGACGTCGACGTGCATCGCGCTGTGGAATACGCTCATAAACATCCTTAAGGACATTCATCATATCGGGCAGACAAAGCGACATTGTATCAATTATCGCCTGCACATTCCATATATATATGCCGGAATTCCAGAAGAACTCACCGCTGTCAACAAAGATTCTTGCAAAATCAATGGCAGGTTTTTCGGTAAAAGTACGCACCTTATAGAAGAGTTCGCTCTCTGGCTCGCCCTCTGCCTGAATATATCCGTAGCGGGTTTCGGGACAGGTGGGTTTGATACCTATCACCACCAGTTTATTATTGTCCTCAACAAAATCAAAGCCCTTGCCCACCGTCTCAATGAACTTATCCTCATCGAGCACAAGCTGGTCGCTCTGCGCAACAACAATATTTGCCTGTGGATTGAGCGCGCGTATGTGGCATGCAAGATTCGCGATGCTCGGCGCAGTACCACGGAAAGCCGGTTCATGAACCACCCTTTCCTTTGCAACCTGAGGCAACTGTTCATGCACAATATCGGTATAATCCACATGAGTGGAAATTATTATATTCTCCGGTGGAACAATGCGCGAATATCTGTCGTAGGTCTGTTGCAACAGCGTTCTGCCACAGCCCAATATATCCTGAAACTGCTTGGGATACACCTTTCGGCTCATGGGCCATAGTCGCATACCCACTCCGCCTGCCATTATAACACAATAGTTATTGCTGTTCATGATACAACGCTTTTATTTTCACAACGCGAGTATAATATTTTTATTGCAGAATAAAAAGGCTTTTAAGGTTATTTATAGAAATCACTCGCGCACAGGACGCACGGCAAAGCCGTAATAACGCTGATAATAATACCAATCCTTTATGCCCTGATAGAAATACATATAACATCCATAATAACTGTTATACTCGCGCAAGGACGAGGTCCAGTAATATCCGTAAGTTCCATCACTGTAAAGGTCGCCATCAAAGTAAAAACCTGTAGCCGGCATAAAGATACTGTTTCCGTTAGGACCTACGATTCTATATCCGTTTACACCATTGAGTGAAGTCCATGTCCACTTGCATTTTTCCAACAGTTCCTCCTGTTCCGGCACCGTAGGCATTCGCCATCCGTCACCCCACGCCACATGCGCGGCATCATCTTCCGGCTCAAGCACCATTCTGTTATCTGTTGCACCATACGCAGCATTGGTACAATATTTTGTCATCACATTTTCTGTGCCATTGCTCAATTTGTAGGTTTCCCAGGTATAAACCTCTTTCTCCACAGTTTCGCCCCAGGCAAAATAAGAGCCGTACTCCTCGGGAGCATCTGCCCCGATATTACAGGAAGCCCATTTCAAGCCACTGGGCAGACCAAGGTCAACGGCCTCGCAACACAGAACAGGAGCCGTAAAGCATATACTGTCCACCTCAGAGATTGCAATACGCTCTACCGCCTTGCCACTACGGTAAACATACATATAGCCGGCATCGGAATTCTCCTGCGCTGCAGCAAAAAGAGAAAACATCAGACTTAGTAAAGTAATTATCCTTTTCATTTTCAAAAGAACTTAAATATCATTTTATCAAGTTTTCACTCCCCCTTGCTCTTACTGTAGCTTACAACTACCACACCACCAAAAACCATTATTGCAGCGAGAACCTTCTGCCATGTAAGCATTTCCATACCGATGCTTATGCTTATAACAATGGCAATTATAGGCTGCACATAACTATACATGCTCACAAGCGTTGGTCTGATACGCTTTTGCCCCACAGGTATAAGGAAATATGTTATAAACGTAGCACAGAAAATAAGATATGCGAGTTCAGCAAGCTGTATTGTGGGTATTGCACTCCAGCTCAAAGTTACTATCTCCTTGGCAGAGAATGGCACCGACACCACAAAGGCAAACAGGAATATCCACTTCATGAATGTGATAACCGAATATTTGCCTATCAGAGGCTTGAATATTCCAAGATACAAGGAGAAGCTCAAAGAGTTGAATATAATCATTATAATTCCAAGCAATGTAGTTTCTGCAACTCCCGACGTAGCAGTTCTGCTTACAATCAGATAGATGATACCGGCAAAACTTATTATAACACCGCCCGCCTTCTGCCACGTAATAGGTTCTTTTAAAACTATTGCCGCTATTATCATTGTATATATCGGCGATACAGCAGACAATACAGAGCAATCCATAGGTGTAATATGCGGTAAGCCCACCAGAAACGAAATCTGACAGACAAAGAAGCCCAACATAGATGCCGCAAAAATCTTGACATAGTCCTTCCTGTCGACTTTTTCCTTTGGTGCAAACAACGAAATAATCCAGAAAAGCGCCCCTGCACCCATAGACCTGAGACAGAATATAGTCAAAGGAGATATAAGCCTACCCGCTGTCAAATCCTTACATACTATAATATTGAAGCCAAAAATGGCATACGCCACAAAACAAGCCAAATGCCCAACTACGGATTGTTTATTCATATTTTTTAGAGTTGAATTTCCATTTGCAAAATTAATGAATATAATCTTTAATTGGCTTAAGCTGTTCAATGTTTCTTTCACATAAAGAGGTACAATGTTTTTTGAGGGGAAGAGGGTAAGTAAGCGAATGCTGAGGGTTATGAGTGATTTGTCGTTGCCGCAGGGCAGACAGGTGCGTGCGTGCACACCTAATTAGGATTGAATGAAAATGTAGGAGCTGATCGGTGTGTAGGCCCAATTTTCATTAATCGCTAAATTACAAATGCCCTCTGAGGGCATTTGTAATTTATTGTGATATATTATTTAATGAATGTTTTTTTACTGTTGACAATGTAAATACCCTCTGTTGGGTTCTCTACGCGGCGGCCGCTGAGGTCGTAAACAACAACCTCCTCTTCAGCAACCTCTTCAACACTCTCTATAGCTGTTGTGTTATCCTCCTCTTCGCCACGGATAAACAAGCGTATCTGTGCAGGAGCCTTGAACATTGGGCTACGTGCCTCTACGCTCAAGTACCAACGGTTAGGAGCCAATGATGGAACAAGTTCCTCTATGATATAGCTGTTACCCTCATCGGTTGTTGACCAACTGTCAACTAATATACCTTCTCTTGTTTGACCAGACACCTGTGAGTTCAGATATTTGCTGCCAACGCCCAGTTTCCACTGATATTCACCAGCAATCTTCTCAATTTTAAGAGCATCGGTTGGTGTATCGACATACTGGCCGGCAGAGTTCACATACTTGCCTGCACCAACGCTGTACAGGTAATCGTTTCCATTGATATTCTCAATCTTAAAGTGCTGGTTAACGTCATTAATATCACGGTTCACAATGCCAACTGCACCACCATTACCGCTGCACAACTTACCTGCAACCTCTTCGTTGCTGCTATACAACAAGAAGGTACGGCCACTGCGCAATGCGTAAACCTTGTCGTTGCTTAGTTCAGACTCAGAAACAACCTCTTTACCTACATATGCATATATAGAAACGGGTGATACTAGGCAATTATTCTCAAGGCCATAGTATGAGCTATTGTAAGCCATTGCGCTGTTGCTGCCTGTGAAGGTAAATTTTGTTGTAAACGATGAGCAGTCGTATGAATTGTTTTCAAAAGGTTCAACTGTTACATTCTCAAAAACAAATTTCTTTTCACCCGGCACCTTTGCTTTCACAATATAAGGATAGTTTGCCTGGAGAGTACCGCTTGCAAGACGAATAACCTCAAGCTCGGTACGGTCTATTTCACCATCATTGTTGTCGTCATATTCGCGGATATTATTCAAACGAGCCACCTCAAGTTCATTTTCAACGTCGGAGAGCTCTACATCAAATGGCATATACCAAGGCTGCCAATCGCTGTTCTCGAATGTGCGTATATAATACAATGTTGTAAAGTCCTTGATGTAGTCATATACAAACTCAACGCCATCGTAGAGACGAGAAGAGTGAACACGCTCGGCATATAAGGCAACCCCTCCGTGAGAGTTATCGCCGGCAACAATGTCCAAATTAGAGAAGTTGATAACCTCTTTTAGATTTCTACAATTATAGAACGCAATCTCTCCAATACTTACAACATTGCTTGGAATTATAATCTTATTTAAGTTACAGCCCCAAAATGAAGAGTAAGATATGTTTGTTACGCTTTCAGGAATTGTAACATCAGACAAATTGTTACAACCACTAAACATTCCACGAGGAATAGATGTTATATTTTGAGGCAGTTGTACACTTGTCATATTGGTACATGTATTGAATGAGTATTCACCTATACTTATAACACCATCATGTATTGTTGCGGTTTTAAAACAAGAACAACCTCTAAAAGCCTGAGTTTTAATAACTGTAACATCACGTGGAATTACAAGATTTGTTATCAATTCATTGTTCAAATACAGATTATGTGCAAAATTTGTTGGGTTAGAGTTCATATTGCTAAAATCAATGTTACACCAAGCTGACAGGTTTTTAATGTGAACGGCTGTCAGTGCTGTACAATCAAGGAAAGCATCCTCTCCAACTGTTAAAATACTGCCAGGAATTGTAATCTCTTCTACAGCTGTACAATTAGCAAATGCGAATCTACTAATATTTGTTACTTTGTCAGAAATAACAATGTGTAGTATTTGGCTTGCAATGTTATGCCAAGGGCGAGATTCCTTTTCATAAAAGTCAATCATTGCAGAATTTGAGTTTATGTACAATGTCTTTGTGCTGCTATCGTAACTCCAACCTGTATAGGATGAAAGTTCCCATGCTGATGTTCCATTTTCTCCATCAATAGAAAAACTGATAACCTCATTATTATCTCCTGCGGCATCAAGACATTCATTATTTGCAATCATTGCCTTACTTTGTATCATATAACAGCCTTTATAACCATCATAATGTGTATAGATAGAAAAGAAAAATTCTTCTGGAGTGTTTTTTAAAGCAAGACTCCTTGATGAAAGAGATGATATTTCAGATGTAAGATATAAACCGGATTTTTTATTGCATATATAATAGCCACCCTGATTGCCTTTTGTTACAATCCATATAAATTCAGCATTAGCTGATGTACAATCAACATTTTCTTTTGTAAAGGCTCCTCCACCTGCATCATACATGGTCTCATAACCGTATTGACTATTTTGATGAAAGAAGTATTCCCCCTCATTAATTGTGCAAAATTGATTATTGTCATCCTTTTCTACACAATACTTATTCATATAGTATCCATTTGGTTTTCTTTCAGATACACTTGGACCAAAATAACCAGCATTGCTACCAGCTGTACTATAGAACTCTGTATCAACATATGTATCACCTACAGGAGAGAAGTAATAAGATCTGTCAGCTTGTGAACCACCACTTGACGGTCTTGGTGCATAAGGCAAATTGTAGCAAGAAGTACGTGCTAAAATAGTTCTGTTATTAATCTTTGAACCAACTTCGTAATTATCATCAGAATATATGTATTCAATTCTATCCATATCTTCTGTTGGCAAAAGATAATACTTAAAATGAGAATTAAATGTGCCGCTCCATGTCAGACCAAGTTGTTCTACACCACAAACACTATAACCGGGTGGTACATCATTATAATGATAGTTTTTACTATCAACATCATTTTTTAATTCTTGCGAATAACTATAAGTGTGAGTTGCCGTTGTAACGGACAAATTTTGTGCACTCAAGACAAATGTTGACAACATTAATAAAAGAGTAAAAAAAGTACCTTTTTTCATATATATATGGTTTTATTGATAATAATTATTTTAATTAGATGTATATGTTTTTAGGCATATCTTCCAAAGAGATATGATATTCTTGGTAAAATTACATATAATATCTTAACGAATTGTTACTCAGCCAATAATTTTGATGCTTTTTGAAAAATTTTTATTGGTGCATTTCATACTCCGTTTAGTAAAAAAGCGTATTATCAACAGTTATAGTATTGATAATCAAGCAATAATCTCTTTTTAAAACTCTTTTTTGTAATAGAGATTTGTAATTTGTACCATATAAACATTACCCATAAAGGATTCCCCGGCGAGTTACAAACACAAGCAACAACCCAACAATAACAAACAAGAGAACGACGCAAAAGTAAAAATTGGGTCGTTCTCTTGTTGAGAGGTTGTATAAAAAGAGCTGTTTTAAGGCTTGCGAAGCCCGAAAAAGCGTAGTTTACTAAACGTAAATGAGCATTTTGAGGGCGAGTGTAACGACGAAAGAGCCTTTTTAGTCAGCCTCTTGCATATAATATATAAATACTCTGTTAGAACTCCGCATTGTTTGGAGTACGTGGGAAAGGTATCACGTCGCGGATATTCGACATACCTGTCACAAAAAGCAACAGACGCTCGAAACCAAGACCGAAACCTGAGTGAGGGCATGAGCCATAACGACGGGTGTCGAGGTACCACCACATATCTTTCATTGGGATATTCATCTCCTCTACACGTGCAAGAAGCTTATCGTAATCAGCTTCACGCTCCGAGCCACCAATAATCTCGCCAATCTTTGGGAAGAGCACGTCCATGGCGCGTACAGTCTTGCCATCCTCGTTCTGCTTCATATAGAAAGCCTTGATATCCTTTGGATAGTCGGTGAGAATTACAGGACGTTTGAAGTGTGTCTCTACGAGATAACGCTCGTGCTCCGAAGCCAAGTCAACACCCCAATATACAGGGAACTCGAACTTATGTCCTGCAGCAACCGCGTCCTCAAGAATCTTGATACCGTCGGTGTAGCTCAAGCGAACGAACTCTGTATTCACGATTGAACGCAGACGTTCGATGAGTTCCTTGTCGAACATATTGTTGAGGAATGTGATATCTTCCATACAGTTATCCAAAGCCCACTGTACGCAATATTTGATGAATTCCTCGGCAAGTTCCATGTTGTCAATGATATCGTTGAAGGCAACCTCGGGCTCAATCATCCAGAACTCAGCCAAGTGACGTGGGGTATTTGAGTTCTCGGCACGGAATGTAGGACCGAATGTATAGATTGCGCCGAGTGCTGTTGCAGCCAACTCACCCTCGAGCTGTCCAGAAACGGTCAGGCTCGCCTGCTTGCCAAAGAAGTCGTTGTCGTAGATGATGCTACCGTTCTCATCCTTCTTAAGGTCGTAAAGGTTCATTGTTGTTACCTGGAACATCTGTCCTGCACCCTCACAGTCCGAAGCTGTGATGATTGGCGTGTGGAAATAGTAGAAACCTTTATCGTGGAAGAACTTGTGGATTGCATATGCCATATTGTGACGGATACGGAACACTGCACCAAAAGTGTTTGTACGTGGACGGAGGTGTGCCACTGTACGCATATATTCCATGGTCTGACCTTTCTTCTGCAAAGGATATGTGCTGTCGCAAGCACCAAGCAACTCAATCTCGGTAGCCTGAATCTCTACTGACTGACCACCACCGATTGATTCAACCAACATACCGTTAACGCTCAAGCAAGCACCTGTTGTGAACTGTTTGATAAGCTCCTCGTCGAACTTGTCGGCGTCGATAACCACCTGAACATTATTTATTGTAGAGCCATCGTTCAAAGCAACGAATGCTACCTGCTTGCTGCTTCTGCGGGTTCTCACCCAACCTTTTACATTTACTTCAACACCGGCTTCCTTGCTCTTGAGGAGGTCGGAGATTCTTGTTCGTTTTATCGTTTTCATACGATTTATTCTGTTGTAATAACTTTCTTATATATTATTCGTATGCGCCCATACGCAACATGTTAACCTCTTTGTCTGTAAGATAACGCCAATCGCCACGACGAAGATTCTTCTTGGTCAGACCGGCAAAAAGCACGCGGTCGAGTTTGTTCACTCTGTAACCAAGATGTTCGAGCATACGGCGGACAATACGGTTCTTACCAGAGTGTATCTCTATACCAATCTGAGAGCGGTCGGCTTCGTTCACGTATGTAACCTCGTCGGCATATACATGACCGTCCTCAAGCTCAATTCCGTTTACAAGAAGGTCCATATCGGACATTGCAACGTTCTTGTCACAAGTAACATGATAAATCTTCTTTTTCATGAACTTGGGATGAGTGAGCTTTGCCGCCATATCACCATCATTGGTGAGCAGTAGCACGCCTGTTGTGTTGCGGTCGAGACGGCCTACCGGATAGATACGCTCCTTACCGATACCACGCAAGCAGTCAAGAACAGTCTTGCGCTCCTGAGGATCGTCAACGGTTGTTACACAATCCTTGGGCTTGTTCAAAAGAACATAAACCTTACGTTCGGGGTTGATACGCTCGCCATTGAAACGTACATCGTCATTAGGAGTAACCTTTGTACCGAGTTCGGTAACAACAACACCATTTACGGTTATAAGACCTGCCTCGATATAGTTGTCAGCCTCGCGACGTGAACAGATTCCGGCATTTGAGAGAAACTTGTTAAGACGCAATGGAGCATTGGGATCGAGCATTGCTTCTTTATATGCGACACGTTTCTTTGCACTGTATTTTGCATTCGGATCGTATGCACCTTTTCTGTTAGGTCTGTTACCATAGTTGTTACGACGCTCTACGCCATATTCACCGGCAGCCTCATTACCACCACGGTAATTGTTCTTGCGGTAGTTGCCTACACGGTTTTCACCGTATGAAGGCTTTGAGTCATTGGCATAACGTCCGTATGAACCTCTTTCACCACCAAAGCGGTTACCTTCGAAATCACGGGCATTACGATCGTACGATCTTCTGTTGGTATAACCGGTACGCGCCTCGCCATCGCGGCTTGCACGTCCATACTGCGGACGCTCTTCGCTGTTTCCGTTAAAGCGTCGCTTCAATTTGTTGTCTCCGTTGAAATTAGGATTGAACGATGCTCTCTCCGACTTTCCGCGTGAGCCGCCACCATTGGGGCGTCTGTCTCTAAAATTATTCATCTGAAAATATCTTTACGAACCTCACGGTCCAAATTTAATATTCTTATAAACCTGTGTAAGAATGTGGTGTTATTGCACGCAGCTCCTCCTTTACGCTCTCCGAAACATCGAGACCGTCGATGAACTGGAGCAATGTATTCTGGTTAATGCCCTCGTTGGTGCGGGTAAGAGCCTTCAAAGCCTCGTATGGGTTTGGATAAGCCTCTCTACGAAGGATTGTCTGGATACCTTCGGCGCAAACGCTCCAGCAGTTGTCGAGTTCGTCATATATTGCGCCTTCGTTAAGAAGCAACTTACGCAAACCTACAAGTGAGCTCTTTATTGCAATAAGCATGTGGCTCATAGGTACACCCACGTTACGCAATACTGTGGAGTCGGTAAGGTCGCGCTGCAAACGGGAAATAGGCAACTTCATTGACAGGTGGTCGAGAATCGCATTGGCTATACCGAGGTTACCCTCGCTGTTCTCGAAGTCGATAGGATTCACCTTGTGAGGCATCGCGCTTGAACCAACCTCGCCTGCTTTAATCTTCTGTTTGAAGAACTCGTTTGAGATATACTGCCAGAAGTCCTTATCCATATCCATGATTATGATATTCACGCGACGCATTGCATCGAAAAGAGCCGCAAGATTATCATAATTTGAAATCTGTGTTGTATATTGCTCGCGCTGCAAGCCAAGGTTCTCCTGAACGAAGTTGTTTGCAAATGCCTTCCAGTCGATTGAAGGATATGCAACTCTATGAGCATTGAAATTACCTGTTGCACCACCGAATTTTGCAGAAATTACGCACTTCTTGAGTTCGGCAAGCTGTGTCTCCAGACGATATACAAATACCATAACCTCCTTGCCAAGACGTGTGGGCGATGCAGGCTGACCGTGTGTACGTGCAAGCATCGGGATATTCTCCCAAGCCTGAGCATACTCTTTAAGCTGTGCAATAAGTTCCTCCACTGCAGGATAGTAAACCTCGTTGAGAGCATCCTTGATTGAACAAGGAACAGATGTATTGTTGATATCCTGCGATGTCAAGCCAAAGTGGATGAACTCTTTATAGGCATCCAGACCACCGATTGCATCGAACTGCTCCTTGATGAAATATTCTACAGCCTTTACGTCGTGATTGGTAACCTTTTCTATATTCTTTACACGTGTAGCATCCTCCAATGTAAAGTTCTTGTAAATCTCGCGCAGACGTGGGAAAATAGCTTTGTCTACACCTGAAAGTTGCGGTATAGGCAACTCACACAGAGCAATAAAATACTCGATTTCCACAAAGACGCGATACTTGATGAGTGCAAACTCAGAGAAATAACCTGCAAAAGGTTCTGCTTTACCCCTATAACGACCGTCGATAGGTGATATTGCTGTCAGAATATTAAGTTCCATATATTTTAAAAAAAGGGTTTTTCTTTGCAAAAATAGCACTTTTTAGCCATAAACATTCAATGCCGGCATAAAGTTTATCAAAAATAACACAAAATAGATGTTTATTGGATAAATTTATACAACATGAACAAAAAAAATAACCCACGCACTGCGTAGGTCGGCTTCGGTGGACGTTGACGGATTCGAACCGCCGACCCTCTGCTTGTAAGGCAGATGCTCTAAACCAGCTGAGCTAAACGTCCGATATTTCAATTATTTTGTGGACGTTGACGGATTCGAACCGCCGACCCTCTGCTTGTAAGGCAGATGCTCTAAACCAGCTGAGCTAAACGTCCAATAAGTTGCAATTCTCATTTGCGATGCAAAAGTACTGCAAAATATTACAACCACCAAATGTTTTGAAGTTTTTTTTCGTTTTTATGCATAAAAAAGTGCAGGATGGCTATTTTGCCACCCTGCACATATCATATCACCGGCAGTTATTACTTAACAACCTCGATAATTACGCGACGGTTCAAGCACTTGGTGCTGTACTCGCTAGATTCGCCCTGACCGATTACAGACTCAACCTCTGCACCGTTTGCTCTCAACATCTCGGCAACAGCCTCAGCACGCTGCAAAGAGAGCTTCTGGTTGTACTCTTCAGCACCTGTTGTATCTGCAAAACCGATTACACGGAGTTTTGCACCTGCAGCCTTAGCAGCCTCAGCATAAGCCTTGATATTCAACTCTTCCTTCTTAGAATCGAGTTTAGCTGTACCGAATGGGAAGAATGTTGACTGCTTCACATCCACAAAACGTGGCTGGCTTGCAAGTTCCTCATACTTCTTGTTAGCATCGCAGAGCTGGTTCTTGAGATTTGCAATCTCGCCCTGTGCCTTCTGGTTCTGCTCGTTTGCATTGTTCAAGTCATTCTCAAGACCTGCAATGATGCCACCGTAAACAGCCTGAAGAGCAGGAACATCTACAGCCTGGTTCCAATCTGGCTTGCCAAGACGGTAAGTAACACCAAGAGAAGCAGCCCACATCATGTCATGACCCTGATAACCCGGTTTACCACTGAATCCGTTACGGAAGAAGTAACCTGTCAACTCAAGGTTGATAGCCCAACGCTTTGCAACGCGGAAAGTATTCAAAAGACCATAGTCTGCAACCAAAGTTCCTGAAAGACCTTCCCATGTCTCGTAGCTGTAAGCGTTACGACCTGCCCAACCAAAACCTACGAAAGGAATTGCATTGTAGATACGGTCTTCTCTGTAACCACAGCACAAGTTGCTCAAGTTAAACATAGCATCGAAGTGGAATACAGCCAATGCAGTGTGCTCTGCATCGTTATAACACTTCATATTCAGACCACTATAACCCAATCTCCAACCAAAACCGGGAGTGTGCCATTTACCGAAATGAGCACTTACATTGGGAGAAAGGTGTTTGAAAGGCAACTCGCCTTTTGTAACAACACCATTATAGAGATTAACACCGCCATTAACATCGATGAACCAGTTTGCACCAAAACGGTTGGTCTCAACACTGTGTTTCTTTGTAGGAACAGCAATCTCTTCTACGACAACCTCTTGTGCATAAGAGAACATCGCAACACCGGCAATAGCCAATGAAATCAAGAACTTTCTCATACTAGATAATTTAATTTATTTATTCTTCTTATTTTCCTTAACCTTTTTGTCTATATAAACAGACGAAATCCTATATTGTTTAACGCCTATACTAAAGACAGTTAAGCCAATAAACAATATAGTTCGTGCAAAATTATATAATTTTCACAAAACCACATTCAACAAACTAGGCAAACAAGCAAACATTAACATTATTTAACATACGGCATACTGCCTACCATATGAAAAATTGCTTGCTATCTTGAAAATTCACGTTCTATATCCTTATCCGGCATCACATACAATACAACCGCCCCATCGGGAGTAAGTGTCGGAGACGAAGTGCGGAACAAATCATCGACAAGCACTTTCATTTCATCAGGCGACAATATCTGACCTGCAACAACTGCCACATCCTTTGCCATGGAAAGAGCCATGCGTTCATAAATTTTCGTCTTAACATTGCCCGTTTCATCCATAACGCCATGAACTATATCCATAAGCAACTTGACGGGAGACAATCCATCTATACCGGAAGGCACTCCATTGATTGCGAATGAGCCACCGCCAAGATTGGATATATCGAACCCCAAAGCCGAGAGTTCTTCCTGTATATTCTCTATAGTAACAGACTCGCTCAAAGTTACATCCACCCTCTCCGGGAATAGAAGTCCCTGGGATGCGGCATGTTTTTCCTGAATCTGTACCTTATACTTTTCAAACAGCACCCTTATATGCGCTCTACGCTGATGCACCCACATCAAGCCGTTTTTTACAGGCACAAGAATGTATTGCCCTTTATATTGCGCCATTGGGATATACTCCTCGAGCAAGGTTGTCTCTTCCACTTCCTTGCACACGTTGCTCTGCAGGTCTTCATCCGGCAGGTCCTCAAACGGAGAAAGGTCCAAAGGTTTGTCGCCGGCAACACCGTCGTACATCATTTCCCAAGAGTCGCCACCAGTTCTGTAATCAGGCATTCTGGTCTTGAACGGGTTATATCCCGGATTGTACGAAACACGGGGAGCCGATACCGGCGCGCTATTTGCACTCACAATATCCATGACCGGAATATCGGGAATATTATCATCGTCAAATTCAAGACTGGGAGTGGCATTGAAGCGCCCGAGAGCCTCGCGAACAGCCGCAGCAATGATTTTCCACAGATCCGACTCATCCTCGAATTTTATCTCGGTTTTTGTGGGATGGATATTCACATCGATACGTGAAGGTTCCACATTGATACACAAAAAGAACGGCACCTGCTCACCTTGGGGTATTATATCCTCAAAAGCACTGTTCACCGCCTTTGCAAAATAGGGATGGCGCATATATCTGCCATTCACAAAGAAATATTGCAAGACTCCTTTTTTGCGTGCACTCTCGGGGGTGCCGACAAATCCCTTTATATTTATAAGAGGAGAGGCAACCTCCACCTCCACCAACTGCTGGTTAATCTTCTTTCCAAACAGGTTCACTATTCTCTGTCTGAAAGACGACGGTGGCAACGATATAACCTCCGAACCGTTATGCGACAAGCTGAATTCAATATTGCAATTGGCAAGTGCGACGCGCTCGAACTCTGTTACAATATTATTGAATTCCGTCTGATTCGATTTCAGGAACTTACGACGTGCAGGAATATTGTAAAATAGATTCTTTACCTTGAAGTTACTGCCCGCAGATACCATCACAGGTTCCTGCTGTTCAAGCACCGAACCTGATATTGCCACACATGTTCCGAGCTCATCATCAGGACGTCTGGTAAGAAGTTCCACCTGCGCTACTGCGGCAATGGAAGCAAGAGCCTCGCCACGGAATCCCATAGTTGAAAGAGAAAACAGGTCCTCCGCCGATTTGATCTTTGATGTGGCATGACGTTCAAAAGCAAGACGTGCATCTATCTCAGACATTCCCTTTCCATCATCTATAATCTGTATAAGAGTCCTTCCGCCATCCGAGACAATGACCTGCACTTTTGTGGCACCGGCATCGATGGAATTCTCCATCAACTCCTTGACAACAGAAGCCGGACGCTGAACCACCTCTCCTGCAGCAATCTGATTTGCCACCGAATCGGGCAACAATTGTATTATATCCTTCATAATCTGCAAGGGTTAGAATACATACATATCCTTCAATATGTAATAAAGAAGAAATGCACACACAAACAAAGCGGCAACAGCAACACGTGTTGTTATACGTGTACCATTCGCTTTTCGACGTTCCACATGGGAATTCTCGTTAGAGAATGCCCCCTGCAAACGCTCCTTATAGCCTTCCTCCTTTGGGGGCAACATTCCCAACTCACGCTTGGCATTCTCAACTATCTTATCGAGTTTTTCCTTGCGCTCATCAACATAAATGTATTTATGATTGAACTTTCGGGGCTCACGCATCTTGAACATTCCCATAACTACTTCTCCTTTCCTTTAAAACGTTCCAATGTAGGCAATGGAATCTTATCCCTTCTGATAGTCTTGAGCTGCATATCCTCACCCTTTCCACGCCAAATGAATATATCTTCCTTGCTTACAGGACGCACATGTCCGAACCAAGCGAAGTTATCAAGAAAACGCTTGTCGGCAGGTCTCTGCCCCATAGGATAGAAAACTCCTTTTGCCTCCTTGGGTATAACAAGTTTCTCTACCTGACCTTTGTTGAGATATGCTATCGCACGTCCGGCCGTTGTGGTATTCATTCCCACAAAGGTGCTGTCGCTCTCATCTATCGGATAGAAAATTATACCGACACTGCCTATGACCTGCATTTCACTCAGACGTCCGTCGGTAAAGAAGAATTTCATCTCCTGACCTTTTATCTGATTATAATCGGCAGAATCCACCGGCTCGACATAGAGTGTCTGATTCTTTATATGAACCCAATCTATAGAGGCAGTATCCATATATACCTTAACCTCTTCACCGAGTAACTGTATTCCCTTATTCCACAGAATAGGATCCTTGTACATTGTCATACAACTGTCGCGTGAATCGAATACCAGAGAATCGCAAACAGCCTGCATTTCCCTACTCCATGCACGAACCTTGTCATATGCCTTCACCTGACGATACAAGGAATCTGTATCAATATTGTACGACACAGCCCATATGGTATCGGCATGCATGAAAAGCGAATCGCGCTGTGAGTAATCCACAACGACAGCTCTGCCCGTTACATAGGCGGAGTCCACAATTTCGTTCAGATAAGCATATTCACCTGTGAGCATATTACGGTTTACGGTATCATTGAACACAATATTGCCGAAGACCTCGCTATAGCCGTTGCTTATATTATAGAATATGGAATCGGCTGTAACATCCTTATTGTCGTTATACAATACGGAACGGTCGAGCAGATAAGCCAATCTTTCCGCAGTGTTGTATCGTCCTCTCTCGGAATAGACTTTACTCTCCCCACTATACATGTCTGTAGGTCCCTGGATTGTAGCAATCTTGTTATCAGTGTTATAGTACAATGTATCGGACAACATTCTGAAATCAGGGTGTTCCAGAACTACATCATACTGAAAGAAGGCATTATTGGTATTCACATTATACTCGCCATAATACGACGACAAGGTGCTTTCACCGTCGAACAACGTGCCATGTTCTATAAAATATCCCAAATTGTCGTTGCGGTCGAAATCGAGGCTGTCGGTTGTGAGCGTTGTATTCTTATCAATAAGACGCACATTATTACGCACACGGGCAAGGTTGGTATCACCGTCATAGTCGAGATAATCTCCATACAGGAACAGTGTATCGCCCTGCTCCATGCGTACATTTCCGAAAGCCTGGAACGCATTCTTCTTCTGGAAATAATGGGCACTGTCGCAATACATATACATGCTATCCCTTCTAAAACGCACATCACCCACAAGTATCCATGCATCGGGATTCACCGACTCATCGAAGCGGGTAACATCGGTATGCAACATATGTACATAGCTCTTCGGACGCACCGAAGAACTATCACCCGAAACAACGCTCTGCGCAAAGAGAGGAATATGCAACGAGAATATAAATATTATGGATAATATCCTGTACATTTAAAGCCTGAATATCACTCCTCAAAGAAGTTCCAGTTAGGATAAATGAAATCACAATCGCGATTCTCGCGGTTGATTCTTACATAAGTGTTCCGTTGCTTCTCCTTTATCCATTCCTGAATACGTTCGTCGCTGAGCTTTGCCTGATACATGTACTGCAATGTCTCATAGTCGTCATTGATTGTTGCGACATGCGCATCGGTCTTTGACCTCAGTTTGACAATGGCACAAACTGTCTTACCATTATCGAGCAACCAAGTGAAAGGCTGGGATATTTCGCCGACAGACATTCTGTCAACAATTCTTGCAATATCCACAGGCAGTTCATCCATCTTGAAATGCGACGAAGCTGTCTCCTTGTTGTACATTATACCATAGTTGTTGCGTGTTTCCTTATCATGTGAAATTGCTTCTGTAGCCTCTTCGAATGTAAATTTACCTTCCTTTATATCAATAGCTACAGAATCCAGACGCAAAAGCATCTTCTTGATATTCTCGTTCGAATGCTGAGGCTTACGCAATATATGACGGACCTTCACACGGTCGCCACGTTTCTCCATAAGCTGAATGATATGGAAACCGTATTCTGTCTCCACAATCTTTGAGACCTTGTTTGGATCGGTGAGACTGAAAGCCACGGCTGCAAATTCAGGTTGCAACTGTCCACGTCCCATGAAATCGAGTTCACCGCCTCGACGGGCTGAACCCGGGTCTTCGGAATAGAGCAGAGCCAAAGTGGAAAAGCTTGTCTCGCCACTTGTTATACGCTCTGTATATTCGCGCAACTCACCTTTGACACGTTCAAGTTCTTCGATATCGATTTCCGGTTCAAGTGTTATGACCTGCACCTCAACCTGCTGCTGCACAAAAGGCAGACTGTCCTTAGGAAGTGACTCATAGAAACGACGGACAAGGACAGGCGACACTTTGATATCACCCACAATCTTCTGCTTCATGCGTTCCATCATCTCCATGTTGTAAAGCTGTTCGCGATACATTTCACGGATTTCCGAAGAGTTCTTGTCGAAATACTCCTCCATTTTCTCTTTGGAACCGATATTCTGAATCACATAACTCATCTGCGCCTCAACCTTTCGCATAATTTCACCCTCGTCCACGACTATACTGTCCAGGGATGCCTGATGCAGGAAGAGTTGCTGCACTGCAAGGTCTTCACCGACAATACAATAAGGATCACCTTCGAATCTACGGCCATTTCCCTGCCAGAAACGTATAGCCTCCTCGATATCGGAACGCAGAATACACTTGTCGCCAACCACCCACTCTACGCGGTCAATAACGTTGTCCTGTGCAAAAGCACCGGTCAACTGCAACAAAAATATACCTAGAAACAAAAATCTTTTCATTCTTCTATATTTAGCATGCCATTACGGCACATTTTTTTCAAAACAATACAACTTCACCTGCTTTAAGAGCCTCCTTATACAAGGTCTGTTTTTTCTCTCTTATAAAACCGGCTCTTCTGGAATTGACGAGCAACTCCGTAATCTCAGAAACAACCATTTCCATAGGTTTCCTGTCGCCCTTCTGTATTAACGTATCAGCACATACAAAGTATGTATAACCGTCATGTCTGAATTCAATGGTCTCCCTCTTTTTCAACCTTTCGTTCAACTGATATTCCGTCAGGGGAGTCTCCTTTGCAACATCAGAAACCGTACGCCACTCTTCTATAAAACTTTTATACAAGGAAGAATTGGTAATACTGTATTTTTCTATACGTTCAAGGTCTTCGCTGTTACGTCTCATACACCAGGAACGTACACGCCCTATATTTGGAGACTTATCGGAGAGTTTCAGCAGAAGTCCCTTGAACATGGGCTCTTCAACCTCAAACATATTGTCGTTGGCTTCGTAAAATGCGGTTATATCGTCCTGTGAAATATCCGATGCGAGCTGCTGATTTACAAGACCATCCTGATAGATACTCAATATAAGTCCGCGACGGTATTTTTCGACCATACTTTCAATATCCACATCAGAAGCCACATTCTCTGCCGCCTTATTGTAAAAAAGGTGTTCGGTTGCCCACCTTTCTATATAGTCCTTTACAAAACGGGCACTGTCAACACCCTCGCCCGAAACGGCATACATAAGGTCAATCTCGTCCTTATACAAGTAAGAATCCCCAATACAAGCAATAGCCATTCTGCCTTTGTGCACATCCTCACCCTTGCAGGCAAGCAAAAGCAGGAATGCCATCAGAAAGCAGAAACAGCTATACCTATGATACATAAAAAAGGATTTAGTTATGATTATTAACTGTCTTCAGCACCTTTTTATCTACTTTAACCTTATATTTTCTACGAAGTTCCTTAACCCACTTATCCTCGAGATACTTCTGATAGTCGTTCTGGACTGCACCCTTGACATCCTTATATGTTTCGGGCGCCGCAATAACCTGACCTATGATATCAACAAAGCCATAACCCTGACGATATTCAGTCTCCTTGTCCTGATTAAAGGCAAGTTTATCTACCCACGCATTATCGCCCATGGTGAACATACCTATTTCAACACGCACAACACGTGCTGAGTCCTTTGGAAGATTCTCTTCGATTACCGCCTTATAGTCATTGGCATGCTTACCTGCCAACATACGCTTCATCATATCAAGATTCTCCTGTGAGTTGGCATGTATCACTGCTCCGCGATAACGTGGTGAAGTAAACTGATATTTTTTTCTGTTCTTATTGAAGAATTTTTCAATACCGGCTTCATCGGCAGCAACCTTGTTCCAAACCTCACTTGCAGACACCTCAAAGAAAAGCAATCCGTCGTAATATTCACGCATAAGATTTCCAAACTCAGGATATTTACTTTCGAGCAGGCTATCCTCGCGTGCAAGAGCCTCCTGTGGTGTCATATTTCCACCGAACTCCTCAGCAAGGTCAAAGCCCTTCTTCATTCGTGCCTGAAGATATATGTTTTCTCTTTCCAAAATCTTGATTATCGCCGGACGATACTCCTCGAACTTACCGAAAGGACGAGAAGCCAAGCGTTTTGCAACATGGAAACCGGCAGGAGATTCAAACGGTTTTGAATACTCTCCATCAGCAAGCATATACACTACATCCTCAAACTCCTTATACGCCTGTCCCCTGATAATCTCGAAAGGCATGATTACCTGTCGGGGAATGGCAAAGAAATCGGCGACTTCTTCGAAAGAGGAACCGGCACAGAGCATTGCATAGGCAGAATCGGCTCTCGCCGCAGACATCTTTACCGTTGCGGCATCATCTTTCTGCTTTGCAGGGAAAAACAGATGAGTCACCTTGACAAATCCATCCTTTCCTATTGTTGCGGAATCCCTTGCATAAATCTTATGCGCCTCCCTATCCACATAACCAGGGTCGGTGAGATAACTCTCTGCAAGTTGAGCACGGTCCTTGGCATACTCGGCTTTGAACGATTCGAGCGTATCAAACCTCAACGCCTCCGCTTCGGCAACCTTCAACTTGAAGTCGATATACATCTGAAGGTACTCTTCGGCAGTCATCGCACTATCACTGACATTGCCACGATTCTTATTGAATGCATATTCAAATTCAGAACGCAGTATTTTCTTGCCATTGACAGTCAAAAGCACCGGGTCGTCGGCAACCTGTGCCGACAAACCCGCTACCGATACCAAAGAGAGTAGTAATATATACAGTCTTTTCATACAAAAATTTATTCAGGACGGCTGTAGTTTGGAGCCTCACTTGTGATAGACACATCGTGTGGGTGACTCTCCAATACACCGGCATTTGTTATACGCACGAATTTTGCATTATGCAACGATTCGATATCCTTTGCACCACAGTAGCCCATACCGGAACGCAGACCACCTACGAGCTGATAGATAACCTCGAACAAAGTACCCTTATAAGGCACACGGGCAGCGATACCTTCGGGAACGAGCTTCTTCTTGTCGGCAGTATCAGCCTGGAAATAACGGTCCTTAGAACCGTTCTCCATAGCCTCGAGTGAACCCATACCACGGTAAGACTTGAATTTACGTCCGTTGAAGATGATTGTATCACCGGGAGATTCCTCTGTTCCGGCAACAAGAGAACCAATCATCACACTGTATCCACCGGCAGCCAAAGCCTTTACAACATCACCAGAATAGCGCAAACCGCCATCGGCAATCAAAGGCACACCTGTACCCTCAAGAGCCTTAGCCACATCATAAACTGCAGAAAGCTGTGGAACACCCACACCGGCAACCACACGGGTAGTACAGATTGAACCGGGACCGATACCAACCTTTACAGCATCAGCTCCTGCCTCTGCCAACATCTTTGCAGCCTCACCTGTCGCAACATTTCCTACCACGATGTCAATCTGTGGGAATGCAGCCTTTGCCTCCTTAAGCTTGGCAACAACACCTGCAGAATGTCCGTGAGCTGTATCGATGATGATTGCATCCACGCCAGCCTCGACCAATGCCTTGATACGGTCCATAGCGTCAACAGTTACGCCCACACCGGCAGCAACACGCAAACGTCCCTTGCTGTCCTTGCAAGCCATTGGTTTATCCTTTGCTTTTGTAATATCCTTGAATGTTATAAGACCTTCGAGACGACCTTCGCTGTCAACTACAGGTAGCTTCTCAATCTTGTTTTCGCGCAAGATATTGGCAGCAGCCTCCATATCGGTCTGCTGATGTGTAACGACCAATTTTTCTGCGCCTGTCATAATCTCACAGATAGAACGCTCCATGTTTGTTTCGAAACGCAAGTCGCGGTTTGTTACAATACCCACAAGTTTCTTATCCTCGTCTACAACAGGAATACCGCCGATATGGTATTCTGCCATAATCTCAAGAGCATCCTTTACTTTTGCCTGTGGCTGAATTGTTATAGGATCGTAGATCATACCGTTCTCGGCACGCTTCACGATAGCCACCTGATGCGCCTGCTCGGCGATAGACATATTCTTGTGGATAACACCGATACCACCTTCGCGTGCAATGGCAATTGCCATCTTTGCCTCGGTAACAGTATCCATAGCCGCTGTTACAAAAGGAACATTCAGCTCTATATTTCTTGAGAACTTAGTCTTAAGGGTAACCTCTTTAGGAAGGACAGCCGAGTATGCAGGAATCAGCAATACGTCGTCGTATGTCAAACCGTCCATCACAATCTTTTCTTTTATAAAATCATTCATAGTATATATATTTTTATATTCTTAATTTCCCATTTCCGAAATAAACTTGATACGCACAAGACGTATCTCCTCTTCACTGTATTCGCCACCCAACTCATCAATAGCAACATCAATGTTGTCGGTATCCGAACTCTTGAAGTAGTCGTATATCTCGTACATATTTTCCTCATCAAGAATCTCTTCGAGGAAATAGTCGATATTCAGTTTTGTACCGGAATATACGATTGATTCGATATCGTCGAGCAGTTCATCAAATTCAACGCCCTTGCTTATTGCCAGATCGTCAAGAGCAATCTTTCTATCTATAGCATTGATGATAGCCACCTTGAGTTTCGACTTGTTGGCAACAGTACGGATGCGTATATCCTCGGGACGGTCTATTTCGTTCTCCTCGCAATGACGCTTAATCAAAGCGCAGAACTCCTCGCCATAACGCTTGGCCTTACCTTCGCCCACACCGGGTATATTTTTGAGTTCCTCGATGTTTACAGGATATGTTGTTGCCATAGCCTCGAGCGACGGATCCTGGAATATCACATAAGGGGGCAACTCCAACTGTTTTGAGAGCTTCTTACGAAGGTTCTTCAACATTGCAAACAATTCCGGATCTACCGCAAACGAACTGCCGGTCTGTATAACGGTATCCTCCTCGTCAAAGTCCCTGTCCTCGACAATTTTGAAAGAGACAGGTTTCTTAAGGAAATCCTTACCTGCTTTGGTAACCTTTATTGTACCATAGTTCTCTACATCCTTGTCGAGATAACCGGCAATAAGTGCCTGGCGTATCACAGCATTCCAGCGTTTTGCATCCTCATCATCGCCACAACCGAAGCACTCCAATTCATCGTGCTTGTGCGAAATGATATCAGCGGTCTCCTTTCCAAGAAGGACATCAATTATATATTCGACTTTGTAATTCTCTTTCAAAGCAATAACTGTCTCTATTACAGCTTCAAGCAAATCCTTTGCCTCTACCTGTTTCTTTGGTGTCTGGCAGTTGTCACAATTTCCACAATTTTCCACGTCGTAATTCTCTCCAAAATAATGTAACAATAATTTTCTTCTGCAAACAGCCGATTCGGCATATGCCGTTGTCTCGTGCAACAGCTGACGACCGATATACTGTTCGGCAAGAGGCTTGCCTTCGAGGAACTTCTCCAACTTCTGCAAGTCCTTGTTATTATAGAATGTTATGCATTGTCCTTCACCGCCATCCCTTCCGGCACGACCGGTTTCCTGATAATAACCTTCGAGACTCTTTGGAATATCATAATGTATCACATAACGTACATCGGGCTTGTCGATACCCATACCGAACGCTATGGTGGCAACGATAACATCAATCTTTTCCATTATGAAATCGTCCTGAGTCTGAGAGCGCAAAGCCGAGTCCATTCCTGCATGATATGGTTTTGCAAGAATCTCATTTGCCTGCAATATCTCGGCAAGTTCCTCAACTTTCTTACGGCTAAGGCAATATATGATACCCGATTTGCCGGGATTCGATTTTATATATTTTATAATATCTTTGTCAACATCCTTTGTCTTGGGACGTACCTCGTAATAGAGGTTAGGACGATTGAACGAAGACTTGAAATCAGGTGCATCCTGAATTCCAAGGTTCTTTTTGATATCATCGCGAACCTTTGTAGTAGCCGTTGCTGTCAGTGCGATAATAGGAGCCTTGCCGATTTCGTTTATTATCGGACGTATGCGACGATACTCCGGACGGAAATCGTGTCCCCACTCCGAAATACAATGCGCTTCGTCAATTGCATAGAACGAAATCTTTATACTTTTCAGGAACTCAACATTCTCTTCCTTTGTCAAGGACTCCGGAGCAACATAAAGCAACTTTGTCTTGCCCGATAGAACATCCTCCTTCACAACATCTATAGCCTGTCTCGTCAAAGATGAGTTAAGGAAATGGGCTACCCCATCCTCCTCGTTCAGATTTCTGATTGCATCAACCTGATTTTTCATCAATGCAATCAAAGGCGATATTACTATCGCAGTACCTTCCATAACCAAAGAGGGGAGCTGGTAACACAACGATTTACCGCCACCCGTTGGCATAAGGACAAAGGCATCCTTCCCATCAAAAAGATTTCTGATGACTGCCTCTTGATCCCCTTTAAACGTATCAAAACCGAAATTCTCTTTAAGAACTTCTGTCAAATTGAACTTCTTAGTCATTTTACAGTACGGCATTTGAAAACAAAGTTATAAATATCTCTACAAAACACACAACTTTTTCCAAAGATATTTTTCATAAAAAAGAGAAAAAGAGTACAAGACGTTGTTTTAACAGGCTTCCTTTCACTTTTAAAAGATTACAGATACAAAAAAGACCTCTCCAGAGAAAGGTCTTTCATATTTTAAAGCACATTATCACGCACCGGCAATAGAAGTGCTTTTTTCTATCTGCTTTTTGGCATATTCTTTTGTTATTTTACAGCTCTTGACTCCGCTCGATGGAATTTCAAACATTTTCTCCATCATTATAGTCTCAACAATTGAGCGCAATCCTCTGGCACCGAGTTTGTATTCCACAGCCGTATCAACGATATAATCAAGAGCATCGGGAGCAAAGGTAAGCTTTACACCATCCATCTCCATAAGTCTGATATACTGTTTAACCAACGAGTTCTTTGGTTCGGTGAGGATATTACGCAACGTATCCCTGTCGAGAGGACGCAACGATGTCAATATAGGCAGACGACCTACGATTTCAGGGATAAGACCGAAAGAGCGCAGATCCTGCGGAGCAATATAACGCATCATATCGCCCTTGTCAATCTGATGACTGTTCTGCACCGAGTTATAGCCTACCACATGAGTATTCAATCGCTGGGCAATCTTCTTCTCTATTCCGTCAAAAGCACCACCGCATATAAACAGGATATGTCTTGTATTTACGGGAATCATCTTCTGATCGGGATGCTTACGGCCACCCTGTGGCGGAACATTCACCACCGAGCCTTCGAGAAGTTTCAGCAATCCCTGCTGAACACCCTCGCCGCTCACATCGCGGGTTATTGAAGGATTGTCGCTCTTGCGGGCAATCTTGTCAATCTCGTCAATGAACACGATACCACGTTCAGCCTCCTGCACATTGTAGTCGGCAACCTGCAACAGACGTGTAAGGATACTTTCAATATCCTCACCCACATATCCGGCTTCGGTGAGCACAGTTGCATCGACAATAGTAAAAGGCACCTTCAGCAAGCGGGCTATTGTACGTGCGAGCAATGTCTTGCCCGTACCGGTGCTGCCCACCATTATGATATTGCTCTTTTCAATCTCTACGTCGTCGCAGGCATCGCGCTGCATCAGACGTTTATAGTGATTGTAGACCGAAACAGCCAAAGCACATTTTGCCTCGTCCTGACCAATGACATATTCGTCAAGAAAAGCCTTTATCTCTTTGGGCTTTGGCAACTCCGTCATCTCAAAGTCGCTCTTGGGCAAGAGAGACTCTTCGCGCAATATCTCATGAGCATGTTCCACACACTCATTACATATATAGCCGGAGATACCGGTCATGAGCAATGCCACCTGGTCTTCGAACCTGCCACAGAAGCTACAACGTTTTTTACCCTTTTCTGCCATTATATACAAAAATTATTTACGGGTAAGAACATTGTCAATCATGCCATACTCCTTTGCTTCAAGAGCAGTCATCCAATAATCACGGTCGCTGTCAGCCCACACCTTGTCAAAAGGTTGCTTGCTGTGGTCAGAGATTATTGTATAAAGTTCTGTCTTGAGTTTCTGGATTTCACGGGCTGTAATTTCAATATCACTTGCCTGGCCCTGCACACCGCCAAGTGGCTGATGTATCATCACACGGCTATGTGTGAGAGCAGAACGTTTACCCTCCGCACCTGCCACAAGGAGCACTGCCGCCATACTTGCAGCCATACCGGTACAGATTGTAGCCACGTCGCTCGAAATGAACTGCATGGTATCGTATATTCCAAGACCGGCATATACCGAACCACCGGGTGAGTTTATATATATTGAAATATCCTTTCCGCTATCAACAGAATCAAGATAGAGCAACTGCGCCTGCAGGGTATTTGCTGTATAATCATCGATCTGTGTACCGAGGAAGATGATTCTATCCATCATCAAACGCGAGAACACATCCATCTGAGTAACATTCAACTGTCTCTCTTCAAGGATATAAGGGTTCAAATACTGCGACTGCGCCTTGATAACACCATCAAGCACCATGCTGTTCATGCCAAGATGCTTGGTTGCATATTTTCTAAAATCATCTCTCTCCATACAACAAACCTTTAAAAATTCAAAAAACTATTATTAAGCGTTCTCAGAAACCTTCTTGTTGAAATCCTCAACAGAAACAGTCTCCTCGTTCAAAGTGATTACAGCCTTGATAGAAGCGATGAGCTTGACATCAACAGCGCGGTTAACAAGTGCCTCGCGTGTCTTGTCCTGCTTCAACATCTCCTTAGCATAGTTCTCGAGCAAGTCCTCGGGTACGTTAGCCATGCCGTACTGAGCAAACTGGTCGCGTGTAGCATCCTTTGCAACAGCAAGAACATCGTTATCATCGATCTTGATCTCGAACTTCTTAGCAAGCTGCTCCTTAACAAGGTGCCATGAAAGCTCTGTAAGACTCTTCTGGAACTCTTCCTCGCTTACTGTCTCGCCCTGAGCCTTGCTCATATCCATGATGCGACGCAAGATGCTCTCGTTGTACTCGAGCTTGCCGACCTTTTCCATAAGGTATGCACGAACATCCATCAAAAGCTTGTAGTCGCTCTCAACCTCGAAACGGTTTGCGAACTGTTCAGCAATCTTAGCACGGAACTCCTCTTCTGTAGTAACTACATCCTTACCGAATGCTGCATCAAACACATTCTGGTTGATTTCGCTTGCAACGAAACGTGTAATTTCTGTGATAGCGAAAGTAAACTCACCTGCGTGTGCGGCAACCTCGCTCTTCTCAACCTTAAGAAGTGAAGCCAACTCAGCCTCGTTGTTGTCGAAAGCAACAGAAGGGTTGAAAGTAACGACATCGTTAACCTTTGCACCTGCAAAGAGAGCCTTCTGCTCATCGTTCTTCATATATGAAGGCATCATCACAGCCTCGCGAACAACAACACCCTCCTCAACAGACTCAGTCAAAGTACCCTTGAGCATGTCGCCGTTCTCATAAGACTCAACCTGCTTGTACTCGCCACAACGCTGAGCAAAAGCATTTGCCTGACCGTCGATCATCTCCTTTGTAGGCTCAATTCTGTAGTATGGAAGAGCATCGCTCTTGTCAAGAACCGCCTCGAACTTAGGAGCAAGAGCAATCTCGAAATCGAAAGTGAACTCCTTATCCTCAGCCATGTTGATACCAGCCTGCTGCTCCTCGATTGGAAGAGGCTCGCCAAGCATATCAATCTTGTTCTCTCTGATATACTCGAACAATTTTGTCTGCAACAACTTGTTGATTTCTTCAGCCTTGACAGCAACACCGTACTGCTTCTTGATCAAGCCCATAGGAACCATACCCGGACGGAAACCGGGGATATTAGCCTTCTGGCGGAAGTTCTTCAACTGCTTTTCTACCAATGCTGAATAGTCAGCCTCCTGAATGTTTACAGAAAGGATTGCGCTTGTAGCGTCTTGATTTTTAAGTGTAAATTCCATTTATATAAAAATTTAAATATTATTCTATTCCGAATTTAGAACCGCAAAAATACAATTTCTTATGGACATTTTCAAAAAAACGACACAAAAATAGACTTTTATAATAAAAAACAGGTTGCAGAAATACGTATTTTCTACAACCTGCGTATAATAAGCAGTTTAAAGATTACAACTGGAACTCGCGTTTTCTAAGGACAAAATCGCGTCCCAGATATTTTTCACGCACAATTGCATTCTCTGCAAGAACCTCAGGCGTTCCTTCAAATAGGATACGGCCTTCAAACAACAGATAGGCTCTGTCGGTAATACTCAATGTCTCCTGAACATTATGGTCAGTGATTAGGATTCCGATATTCTTGTCCTTCAATTTCCACACAATATACTGAATATCCTCTACGGCAATAGGGTCGACACCGGCAAACGGCTCATCAAGCATAATGAATTTAGGGTCTATGGCAAGACAACGCGCAATTTCGGTACGACGTCTTTCACCTCCCGACAAACGGTCGCCAAGATTCTTGCGCACCTTCTGCAAACGGAACTCTTCGATAAGGCTCTCTAGTTTTTCCTTCTGATACTCCTTTGGTTTGCCTGTAAGTTCAAGAACCGAAGCAATATTATCCTCCACGGTCATCTTACGGAACACACTTGCCTCCTGGGCAAGATAGCCGATACCGGCACGCGCACGCTTGTAAACAGGATAATCGGTAATTTCCGTATCATTCATGAAGATATGACCATCATTCGGAACTACCAGTCCCGTTGTCATATAGAACGACGTTGTCTTTCCTGCACCGTTAGGTCCAAGCAGACCGACAATCTCACCCTGCTTGACATTGAACGACACGTCGTTGACGACAGTACGCTTTCCGTATCTCTTTACGAGATTTTCGGTTCGCAGCACCATCCTTTCATCGCGGTCCATTTCGTCAAATCCGTTTGTCATATCCTGTAAATTCAATTTATTACACGGCAAAAATAGTGTATTTTTGTCTTTCCCACAACAAAACAGTCGCTTTCTGTGGTTAAAAGCACTTCAAGAAAAAGATTATTCCGTTTTTAACGAAAAAATAGTACCTTTGCACAAACTTAAACAACAAAGATGATACTTGTCGATTCCATAAAGACATTTGGAGAATACATACTCCTTATGAAACGCGTGCTCTCCAAGCCTGAACGCTGGAGAGTATTCTTCCGTCGCATGCTGCACGAAATGTACCAGCTTGGAGTAAACTCCATTCCCATAGTCCTACTCATTTCGTTCTTCATCGGTGCAGTAATATGCATCCAACTGAAACTTAACATCGAAAGCCCATGGATGCCCAAAATGGTAGTAGGATACTCCACACGCGAAATCCTGATTCTTGAGTTCTCATCATCCATAATGTGTCTGATTCTGGCAGGAAAAGTGGGCTCAAATATAACATCCGAAATTGGAACGATGCGCGTAACACAACAGATTGACGCACTTGAGATTATGGGTGTAAATTCAGCATCATTCCTGATACTTCCCAAGATTTCTGCCCTCATCTCAATGATTCCGATGCTTGTTATATTCAGCATCGCGGCAGGAACTGCAGGAGCATTCGCCATCGGAAAGTTTACAGGAATAATGACTCCCGAAGACCTTATGGTGGGATTGCAATACGAATTCCAACAATGGTATGTATGGTGCAGCGTAATAAAGTCGGTAGCATTCGCCTTCATAATAACAAGCGTCTCGGCATTCTATGGGTACAGAGTAACCGGCGGTTCACTTGAAGTAGGCAAAGCCAGCACCAATGCCGTTGTAAGTTGCAGCGCACTCATACTGTTTGCCGACATGATAATAACACAATTACTGATGCAATGATAGAGATTTCTTCAATATACAAAAGTTTCGAAGAACAAGTTGTGCTGAATAACATCAGCGCAGTCTTCGACGACGGAAAAACCAATCTTATCATAGGCAAGAGCGGTGCAGGTAAAACCGTATTGCTTAAATGCATTGTAGGACTGGTAACGCCCGAAAAGGGCAAGATCGCGTATGACGGTCGCGACATCACCACATTCAACAAAAAAGAGATGATGCTTCTGCGTCGCGAGATAGGCATGCTGTTCCAGAACGCCGCACTGTTCGACTCAATGAGCGTGCTCGAGAATGTAATGTTCCCGTTGGACATGTTTTCGGACATGACATACAACGAACGAGTAAAGCGCGCACAGTTCTGTCTGGACCGCGTAAACATGCTCGAAGCACAGGACAAATCGCCCGACGAGCTTTCCGGAGGAATGCAGAAACGTGCCGCCATTGCAAGAGCCATTGCACTCGGGCCCAAATACCTGTTCTGCGACGAGCCGAACTCAGGTCTTGACCCTCAGACATCGTTAAAGATAGACGAGCTCATACACGACATCACAAAAGAGTATGGCATAACGACCATCGTCAACACACACGACATGAACTCCGTTATGGGAATCGGCGACCACATCCTGTTCCTCGCCGGCGGACAGCTCTCATGGGAAGGCAATAAAGACGAAATCCTTCATACCGACAACGAGACACTGAACAGTTTCCTCTTCTCGAGCGACCTTGTCAAAAAGGTTAAAGAGATGGGAATGAAGTAAAAACAAAAACACATCCTCGCGGATGTGTTTTTGTTTTTACTTCTGCCTAATGAATATATTAGGCGAAAGAGAAGTTGACCTCATTACATTCGGTCTACTTCTGCCTAATGAATATATTCATTGGCACTCCATGGAAGTTCCATTTGGCACGGATTTTATTTTCAAGGAATCGCTTATAAGGATCCTTTACATACTGTGGCAGGTTCGCAAAGAACAGGAACGATGGTACACGTGTCTCGTGCAACTGCATGCAGTATTTAATCTTAATGTACTTACCTTTGATTGATGGTGGTGGAAAGGCTTCGATGATAGGAAGCATCTCCTCATTGAACTTGGCTGTGGAAATTTTTGTCTTTGAGTTCAGATAAACCTCTTTAGCTGTTTCAAGAACCTTGAAAACGCGCTGTTTTGTTACTGCCGAAGTAAAGATGATCGGAAAATCCACAAACGGAGCAACACGCTCACGAATTGCATTCTCAAAGAACTTCTGCACCTTCTCGCTCTTATCCTCAACCAGGTCCCACTTGTTGACAACGACAACAAGACTCTTCTGGTTACGCTGGATGATAGAGAATATATTCAAATCCTGTGATTCGATACCACGTGTTGCATCAATCATAAGAATACACACATCGCTATTCTCAATGGCACGGATTGAACGCAATACAGAATAATATTCAATATCCTCATTAACCTTACCCTTCTTGCGGATACCTGCAGTATCTACAAGATAGAAATCGAAACCGAATTTGGTATATCGTGTAAGGATTGAATCACGGGTTGTACCTGCAATGTTGGTTACAATATTTCTATCCTCACCCAAGAATACGTTTATGATAGAGCTTTTGCCGGCATTTGGACGACCTACCACAGCAAAGCGTGGAATATCCTCCTCGGGAGACTCCTCTGCCTCTTTTGTAAACCTAGAGATTATCTCGTCGAGCAAATCACCTGTACCGCTTCCGTTTGCAGCCGAAATACAATGCATATCGCCCAATCCAAGACTATAGAACTCGGCTGTAGCATATTGCATCTCATATGTATCCACCTTGTTGGCAACAACAAGCACCGGTTTCTTTGAACGGCGCAACATCGAAGCCATCTCCATATCAAGGTCGGTGAGTCCATTCATGGCGTCAACCACAAAAAGGATAACATCAGCCTCTTCGAGAGCCAAAGTAACCTGATCACAGATAGCCTCCTCGAACACATCGTCAGAGTTACGTACCCAACCACCTGTATCGACAAGAGAAAACTCCTTGCCACACCACAGGCAACGACCATACTGACGGTCGCGTGTTGTACCTGCCTCATCGGAAATAATCGCCTGTTTTGTCTCTGTCAAACGATTGAACAGCGTTGATTTACCCACATTGGGACGTCCAACTATAGCTACTAAATTTCCCATAATTCATCAATCTTTTTGGTCGTAACCGAAACGGCGCAACTGTTTGTCGCTGTTTCGCCAATCCTTGTCGACCTTAACATAAATCTCCAAAAATATCTTCTTGCCGAAGAATTTCTCAAGTTCACGACGCGCATCGGTTGCCACGCGTTTCAGGGCTGCACCCTCATGACCAATAATAATACCCTTCTGCGAATCACGCTCCACAAATATCAGAGCCTTTATATATATACTGCCATCAGTCTCTTTGAAATGCTCTACAGCAGCCTCGCACACATAAGGAATCTCCTTATCATAGTGCAACAGGATTTTTTCGCGGATAATCTCCGTTACAAAGAAACGTGCCGGTTTATCGGTAAGCTGGTCCTTGTCGAAATATGGAGGTGATGGTGGCAAAAGCTCCATAATGCGCTTCATAACCACATCGACATTGAATTTTGCAATTGCCGAGATTGGAAGAATTTCCGCCTCGGGCAAAATCTCATGCCACTGCTCTACCTTTTTCACAAGCGCCTCCTGGTCTCCAAGATCAATCTTGTTGATAAGGACCAACACAGGAACATCAAGTTTGCGCACCTCTTCGATGAACTCCATATTCTTGTCGGGAGTCTCCACCATATCGGTCATATAAAGCAGAACATCGGCATCGCGAAGAGCCGAGCGCGAAAAACGCAACATAGCCTCCTGAAGCTTATAGTTAGGCTTCAGCACTCCCGGAGTATCAGAAAAAACAATCTGCGCATCATCGGTATTCAGAATACCCATAATGCGATGACGTGTTGTCTGCGCCTTGAATGTAGCGATAGAGATTCTTTCGCCAACCAACAGATTCATCAAAGTCGATTTACCGACATTTGGATTACCGACAATATTTACAAAACCGGCTTTATGCATAGTATTTTCTTTTAAAATAGCAAAAACGCACCCACAACTATGCTAAGGTGCGCTTTTACTTACGTACAAAACTGCCGCACGGCGATAGCCCATGCGGAAGATCAATTATTTAGACTGCAGCCTGCTTCTCTACAGCGAGCTTGCCTCTGTAATAACCACACGCACCGCATACGGTGTGATATACGTGCCACTCACCACAGTTAGGGCAAATTGCCAATGTAGGAGCTACT
>CAJGDP010000010.1 GCA_904502235.1 uncultured Bacteroidaceae bacterium | reverse complement strand
GGTCGGTAAAGAGGTAGACGGCTGTAATTTGTTTATCAACTGCGGACAGATGAAGGAAAACAGTGTACCTACACCCGATCTTACGACAAACACTTGGAAGTTTAAGTTTGAAAACGAATTCAAGAGCATCACTTTGACCCACACAGGCGAGAATAGCGAGTGCGATGAATGTAAAACATTACAGTAATATTTAGGGCAGGATGGGTTGAATGTCCCTACCTGCTCACTAAGATATCCATAGTACTAACTTTAAAACGCTACCACTATGTATACCACAAAACAACAAAAGCCTCAGCTATCAAGAGTGATACAAAGAGAAATGGCTGAATATATTGTAACCCTCCGCAGTATAGGTTATTTCTGTTTGAACCTGTAAACTTTTCTTGCTCCGCTTTTTCTTTTACGTCAAAATGTCTTAACTTCGCGCGGAAATATAAAATAATGTTATGAAAGATTTGAATTGGTCGGAAATTGGCTTCGGATACAGAAAAACCGATTACAATGTGCGTTGTTGTTATCGCAATGGCGCATGGGGTGAGATAGAGGTCAGTTCTTCCGAATACATAAATATGCATATGGCTGCCACTTGTCTGCATTACGGACAGGAGGCTTTTGAGGGTCTTAAGGCTTTCCGCGGTAAAGACGGCAAGGTTAGAATTTTCCGTCTTGAGGCAAATGCCGAGCGTTTGCAAAGCACTTGTGATGGTATTCTTATGCCACAGGTAAGTGTTGAAATGTTCCGCGATATGGTTACAAAGGTGGTGGAGCTCAACAAGGATTACATACCGCCTTATGAGAGTGGTGCGTCGCTTTATATCCGTCCCCTTATTATTGGTACAAGTGCGCAGGTAGGTGTTCATCCTGCATCGGAGTATATGTTCATTATTTTCGTTACTCCGGTGGGTCCTTACTTCAAGGGTGGTTTCTCAACTAATCCATATGTTATTATACGCCAGTACGACCGTTCGGCACCCCTCGGTACAGGAAAATATAAGGTGGGTGGTAACTATGCGGCAAGTTTGCGTGCCAACAAAATGGCTCACGACATGGGATATTCTTGCGAGTTCTATCTGGATGCAAAAGAGAAAAAATATATCGACGAGTGCGGTGCTGCAAACTTCATCGGTATAAAGGACAATACATACGTAACTCCGCTTTCAACATCCATTCTTCCCTCCATAACCAACAACAGTCTGCAACAGATTGCAAAGGATATGGGTATGAAGGTCGAGGTGCGTCCTGTGCCCGAGGAGGAACTCTCTACCTTTGAGGAGGCTGGTGCATGCGGTACAGCTGCGGTAATCTCTCCTATTGAGCGCATCGACGACCTTGAAACCGGTAAATCTTACGTGTTCTCGCACGATGGCAAGCCCGGTCCTGTGTGTACAAAACTATATCAGCATTTGCGTGCCATACAGTATGGTGATGAACCGGATAAGTATGGCTGGGTAACAGTTCTTGATATCTAAGGCTATGGGAAAAGGAAAATTGAAAAAGTTCGCCGATATGGCGCAGTACGACAATGTCATCGAGCACCCTTATTCGATAATCGATAATGTTGAATTCCCGTTGCGTGGTAATTGGAAACGCGATTTCTTCAAGAACGACAATCCTATTGTATTGGAACTTGGTTGCGGAAGAGGTGAATATACCGTTGCTCTTGCACGTCGTTTCCCCAATAAGAACTTTATTGGAGTGGATATCAAGGGTGCGCGTATGTGGACAGGTGCAACAGAGGCAAAGAACGAAGGTCTTACAAATGTGGGCTTCCTGCGTACCAACATCGAGATAATCGACCGCTTGTTTGCGCAGGGCGAGGTAAGTGAGATTTGGCTCACATTCCCCGACCCGCAGATGAAGAAATACACCAAGCGTCTTACATCGTCGCTTTTCCTTGCCCGTTACAGGAATATCCTTTCTTCTGACGCGATAGTACACTTGAAAACCGACAGCAATTTCATGTTTACCTACACCAAGTACATAACAGAGGTAAACAATCTTCCTGTGGTGGAGTACATAGACGATGTGCATGGACAGGAGGAGGTGAGCGACATAATGCAGATACGTACCTATTATGAATCACAATGGCTGTCGCGCGGTATAACAATCAAGTATATTGCTTTCAATTTGCCTGCAAAGGAACAGTACGATGAACCGAATGTGGAAATTGAGCTAGACGAGTACCGCAGTTATAACCGTAGCAAGCGCAGCAGTCTTGAAACAAGCAGATAATTATGTTCAAACATATAGTAATGTGGCGTTTTATTGATGGCGCCAACGGAAAAAGCAAAGCAGAGCACGCGCTCTGGGTAAAGGAGAATCTTGAGGCTCTTGTGGGTGTAATCCCTGAAATCAAATCCTTGGAAGTGGGTATAAATGTGTGTACTGCAGGTACTGCATACGATGCAGTGCTTGTAAGTGCTTTCGACGATGCCGATGCTATGGAACGTTACAAGGTGCATCCTGCACACATGGCTGTGGCTGCATATTTCAAGGGAATAACCGAAGGTCGTGCCGAAGCCGACTATAATATCTGAAAATAGAATCATGGCATTATATCCTAAATTGATACTCGACGCGCTGGAAAAGGTGCGTTATCCGGGTAACGGTAAAAATCTTGTGGAGGCTGAGATGGTGGATGACAACATTCGCATCGACGGAAACAAGGTAACTTTCTCGCTTATCTTCGACAAGCCAACCGATCCTTTTATACGTTCTGTTGTGAAGTCAGCCGAGGCTGCCATAAAGATGTATGTGGGCAAGGAGGTTGAGATTGAGGGTAACATCTCTGTTGTGAGCCGTCAGGCTGCCCGCCCCGAAGTGGGTAAGTTCCTTCCACAGGTAAAAAATGTCATTGCGGTCTCTTCGGGCAAGGGCGGTGTGGGAAAATCAACCGTATCGGCAAATCTTGCCATTGCATTGGCTCGTTTGGGTTATAGGGTTGGTCTTTTGGACGCCGATATATTCGGTCCTTCAATTCCAAAGATGTTCAGCGTGGAGGATGAACGTCCTTATAGCGAGAATATCGACGGTCGCGACCTCATCCAACCGATAGAAAAGTATGGAGTGAAGATTCTCTCTATAGGCTTCTTCGTTGACCCCGACCAGGCTATTCTTTGGCGTGGCGGTATGGCAAGCAATGCGCTCAAACAGCTTATTGCCGATGCCAATTGGGGTGAATTGGACTATTTCCTTATAGACCTTCCACCGGGAACAAGCGATATTCACCTTACAATAGTGCAGTGTCTTGCACTTACAGGTGCCGTGGTTGTTACAACACCGCAGGAGGTGTCGCTTGCCGCGGCAATCAAGGGTGTGAATATGTTTATCAACGAAAAGGTTGCTGTGCCCATACTTGGTCTTGTAGAGAATATGGCTTGGTTTACTCCTGCAGAGTTGCCGAACAACAAGTATTATATTTTCGGTAAGGAGGGTGGCAAGCGTATGGCAGAGGCTTATAACATTCCGCTTATCGGTCAGATACCTCTGGTGCAGAGCATCTGCGAGAGTGGTGATGCCGGAATTCCTATTGCCATGAAGGCCGATAGCCCCGACGGGCAGGCATTCATTCAGGTGGCAGCCGCTTTGGTAGAAAAGACAAACAGGCGTAACGCAGAACTTCCCAAGACTAAAATAGTAGGACAATAATCAAAGAATCCCTTGATGCCGTGGTATCAAGGGATTCTTTGATGTTATGGGGTATCAGAGTTTACCTTTCAGGAATTGTCCGGTGTATGATGCTTCGCAGGCGGCGACATCTTCGGGTGTGCCACAGGCAACAAGGTGTCCGCCCTCTTCTCCGCCTTCGGGTCCCAGGTCTATGAGATAATCGGCATACTTTATAACGTCCATATTGTGTTCTATGACCACCAATGAATGCCCGTGTTCAAGCAGACGTTCAAACGACCTGAGCAGTTTCTTGATATCGTGGAAATGCAGGCCGGTTGTGGGTTCGTCAAAGATGAACATCGTAGGACGGCTGCTCTGACGGCTCAGATAGTAGGCGAGTTTCACTCGTTGGTTTTCACCTCCCGAGAGTGTAGATGACGACTGTCCCAATTTTATGTATGCAAGTCCCACGTCCTGCAGAGGCTGCAGACCGTCGGCAATATGTTTCTGTCCGTGCTGCTGGAAGAAGTTTATTGCATCGCCTATGGTCATCTCAAGAATGTCGTGTATGTTCTTGCCGTGGAATTTGACTTCAAGCACTTCGTTCTTGAAACGTTTACCGTGGCAGGCTTCGCACTCCAGTTTAAGGTCGGCCATAAACTGCATCGACACGGTTATTGTACCTTCACCTTTGCACTCTTCACAGCGTCCTCCGTCGGCGTTGAACGAGAAATGTCCTGCACCGAATCTCATCTGTTTTGCCAAGGGCTGCTGTGCAAACAGGTGGCGTATCTCGTCGTAGACCTTAAGATATGTGACAGGGTTTGAACGCGATGATTTTCCTATGGGGTTCTGGTCGATGAGTTCCACTCCGCTCAACTGTTTCAATGCTCCTTCAACGGCTTCGCATTGACCGGGTGCATCGCATGTGTTTCCGAAATGACGCATGAGCGAACGGTACAGGATGTTGCGTACCAATGTGGACTTTCCCGAACCGCTCACTCCGCTTACCACGGTGAACGTGCCTAATGGAAAATCTACATCTATACCTTTCAGGTTGTTTTCTCTTGCTCCCTTTATTGTTATCTTGTTGTTTGATGTACGACGGTATTTCGGCACCTCTATGGTCTCTTCGCCCAAAAGGTATTTCACCGTGTAGCTGTTGCTGCCACGTTCAAGGTTGCTCATATCGCCTTTGTATACGATATTTCCGCCATATGAACCTGCCTTTGGACCTACATCAATGATGTAATCGGCAGCGCGTATTATCTCTTCGTCGTGTTCTACCACCACTACGGTGTTGCCTAAATCACGCAGACGATAAAGTACGCTTATAAGGCGGTCGGTATCGCGACTGTGCAATCCTATGCTGGGCTCATCAAGGATATATAGCGAACCCACAAGTGCGCTTCCCAACGATGTAACAAGGTTTATGCGTTGGCTCTCACCGCCCGAAAGGGTGTTGCTGAGACGATTCAGGGTAAGATATCCCAATCCTACGTCTATAAGGCAGTCTACGCGGTTGCGTATCTCGGTGAGTATGCGCTTTGCAATGGTTGCATCGTGCTCGTCGAGTACAAGGTTGTCGAAAAATGTCTTCAGACGTGTTACGGGCATCTCAATAAGTTCGGTTATGCTTGCTCCGCCCACCTTTACATAACTTGCTCCTTTCTTCAGACGTGTGCCATGGCATGTGGGGCATATGGGCTTTCCGCGATAACGGGCAAGCATCACACGGTACTGTATCTTGTACTGGTTTGCCTTTACCATGTTGAAGAAGTTGTCTATGTTGATGCTTTCGCCATACTCCTCAATCCATGGTCCTTTGTGCCACAGATAATCCTTCTGCTCCTGTGTGAGGTTGTAATATGGCTCAAAGATGGGGAAGTCGTCCTTGGGCGCGTGGCGACAGAATTCGTTTTTCCATTCGCTCATCTTGTCGCCTCGCCAGCAGAAGACTGCACCGTCATATATGCTGAGTGTCTTGTTGGGGATTACCAGGTCCTCGTCAATGCCTACAATGCGTCCGAAACCTTCGCAGTCGGGGCATGCGCCTATCGGGGAGTTGAACGAGAACATCTGTTCAGTAGGCTCTTCAAATTCCATGCCGTCGGCTTCGAAGCGTATGCTGAAACTGTGTGGCGTATCTTCGTCCATGAACTGAATCATGCAGCAACCGTTGCCTTCGTAAAAGGCTGTCTCGGCAGAGTCGAGCAGACGGCTGTCGTTCTCTTTGCTGTAGTTTACTGTAAGGCGGTCTATGAGCAATGCCGGTTTGTCCTGTTTGCCGGGCTTGTACTCTTCGATATGTACTATTTCTTTGCCCAATACAATGCGGGTGAATCCTTGTTGCAGGTATATCTGGAGCTGCTCTTCGAGTGTGCGTCCTTTGCGCTTGGGTATGGGCGCAAGCAGAAGGTAGCGCGTTCCTTCGGGGCGGTTGTGTACACATTCTACAAGGTCCTCGGGGTTGTCTTTCTTTACAAGTGTGCCGCTGATGGGTGAGTATGTCTTTCCGATGCGTGCATAAAGCAGTTTTAGATATTCATATATCTCGGTGGATGTTCCCACGGTTGAACGTGGGTTGCGGTTGCTTACTTTCTGCTCTATGGCAATAGCTGGCGGAATACCTTTGATGAAATCACACTCAGGCTTGTTCATCTGTCCAAGGAACTGACGCGCGTATGCCGACAGCGATTCCACATAGCGTCGCTGTCCTTCGGCATAGAGGGTGTCAAAGGCCAGTGATGATTTTCCTGAACCCGACAAGCCTGTAACCACAACAAGTTTTCCGCGTGGTATCTCCACATCCACATTCTTGAGGTTGTTTACACGTGCTCCTTTAATTATGATATTCCTGTTGTTCTCTTTCATCATGCTCATAAATCAAATCTCGCGAATTTACAAAAAAAATGGTATAATGCATATCTCTTGTGGAAATAGTGTTCTTTAATAATGGTATTTTCGTTATCTTCGCAACGCTTAATACAAAATATCATGAAGAAACTGCTATACATATTTCTTTTGTCGGCAATCCTGTTATCCTGTGCAAGCCAAAAGCTGGTGAATACACCGCGTCATCCCAAACGTGAGTTCCGTGGGGCGTGGATTCAGGCTGTGAACGGTCAGTTCACCGGCATGGATGAGATACAGATGAAAGATTACCTCACTGCAATGCTCGATAATCTTCAGAAGGTTAATGTGAATGCCATAATATTCCAGGTGCGTGTTGAGGGAGATGCTCTTTATCCTTCGCTCCATGAACCTTGGAGCCGTTATATCACAGGCGAACAGGGCTGTTCACCCGGATGGGACCCTTTGGCTTTCATGGTGACTGAATGCCATAGGCGCGATATGGAACTGCACGCATGGATCAATCCTTATCGTGCACGGACAAGAACTACAAAAGTCCTTGCACTTGAACATCCTGCAGTAAAGAATCCCGACAAGTTCATAGAGTATGAAGGACAGCTCTATTTTAACCCTGCATTGCAGGATAACCGCGATCATATATGCCGTATTGTAAGGGATATTCTCACACGTTACGATGTAGACGGTCTGCATATCGATGACTATTTCTATCCATATCCGGTAAAGGGAGTGGAGTTCCCCGATGACGAGTGGTTCTATAAGAGCGGAAACGGTGACAGGGGAGAGTGGCGACGCGAGAATGTGAATCATCTCATCTATCAGCTTCATCGTACCGTGCGCGAGACAAAACCTTGGGTAAGGTTCGGAGTATCGCCTTTCGGAATATACCGTAATGCTAAAAGTTGGGAATTCGGCAGCAGGACGAATGGTCTGCAGTGCTATGATGAGCTCAATGCCGATGTGCTCTTCTGGATTGAACAGGGATGGGTTGACTATTGCATTCCTCAGATATATTGGGAGATAGGACATCCTGCCGCCGATTACGAAGAACTGGTTGCGTGGTGGGCTGAGCATGCTTCGGCACGTCCGTTGTATATAGGGCAGGATGTGGTGCGTACGGTCAATGCCAAGGATTCAGCCGCTATATGCGGAAATCAGCAGATGCGGAAATATGAACTTCAACGCGCTAATGCGAATGTGTCTGGTTCTTGCTTCTGGGATGCGGCATCGGCGGCAAACAATATGGACGGATATCGCGATTTTCTTGCGGCGGATATCTATAAATATCCGGCATTGATGCCGGGGAGCCCGTTTATGGATGATAAGGCTCCTGCAAAGGTGAAGGGTATCCGTCTTGTAGAGGACGAAAACGGAAAGATGCTGTTGTGGATTGTCGGGGATGAGAGTGATGCCATGAATGCTCCCCACCGTTTTGTGGTATATTGTTTTGCCAAGGGAGAAAAGGCGGATATTGGCAATCCTGCAAAAATAATGGATATAACCGACAAACCGTTTTATCGTCTGCCACAGGATATGAGCGGTGAATATATCTTTGTGGTAACGGTTCTCGACCGTTTGCAGAATGAGTCAAAGGGTGTTAAATGTAAAGTTTGTTTGGAGTGATGGAAGGTATAAGGATTTTTGAGGTAACAGAGGCTCGAGAAGAGTATGTTGACGTTGTAAACCGTCTGTTGGTGCAGTTGTCGTCTTCGCCTAGTACATTTACTTATGAGCACCTTGCACGTATTGCAGGCTCTTCTTCAACGCATCTTTTCTTTGCAGAATATGATGGCGTTGTGGCAGGAATGCTCACACTTGGAGTTTATGATGCTCCCACGGGGTGCAAGATGTGGATAGAGGATGTGGTTGTGGATGCTGCCATGCGTGGACACTCTTTGGGACGTATGCTTGTGGAGCATGCCATTGCCATTGCCGGGAAAATGGGTGGTGGCACTCTTATGCTTACCTCGCGTCCATCGCGTATCGTGGCAAATGCTCTATACCGCTCCTGTGGTTTTGAACCCAAGGAGACAAATATGTATCGTATGCCGATTGATGCCGGGCAGGCATGATTCAGTTTTTTGTCAGATTCTTAAGATTGTTCAACAGTGCAAGCAATGCGCGATGTTTTGCCATTGCTATGGTGCTCTGTATATGTTTCTGTGACAGTTCGTGTATATCCTTGTTGCTGTTTATATAGGGCCAGATGACCGGTGCGGCAACCAACATGTCCTTCTCTTCAATAACCAGCTGTCGCAGGATTATGCGGTCGCGTTCCTTGAGCATCTTGTATGCTTCCCATACGGGTTGTTGCTCACTCTCTTCTTCGGCTGTAAAGTGGCTGAGGTATTCTATGGTCTCGGGAGTGGATGGTATCATTTCGCGGTCGCAACGTTTCTTTTCAGCCTTTATCCTGCCGGTGAAATAGTGCATGGAGCATGATGCAAGATAGCTGTTGAGAGAACAGCCGTTCTTGCCCTCCCACATTTTAAGTATCTTCCAGTTGTCGTTCGAAAGATATTCGTATAATTCTCCCATGAGCATGTTGCAATCATCCTCGTTATAGAGGGTGTTTGAGATGTATGTCAGGAAGTGCTTGCATTTCTCCTTAAAGAAATATTCATGAAGTCTGTTGTTTGCCGGAACAGCTGTGAGTCCGTCAACAAGTTCTTTGTCGCTCAATAGAGCATATTCTCTTTTCTGTAGCATGAATAAATTAAATCTTTAATATGGCTTACTCAAGGTTGTTACTGTGCTTTTCACGGGGTGGTGCTCCGCTAAAATATAAAAATGACGTGGGCGTACTTATTCACAGAAGGTACGACCAAGCACCTGAACGAACATAAGCACACCCACGCATAAGCGTAGGCTTCTTGTGCCCATTGCATGTTCGTTGGTCAATTTGGTCGTTTTACCGTGAATGCAATAGCCTGAAAGCCATTAAGTTCATACATAGCCGCAATTAATGCCGACTATTAAAACAGTAAATCATTCTGCTTTGTCGGCAAAGATAATCACAAACGGGCAAAATTGTATCGCTACAACCCTGTTTTTTTTAGATAAATTCTTGTTGAATGGGTTTTGACTATGTATTGGTGTAGAAATCAAATGCTTCAAAGATGTCCTGTTTGGAGCATTTCTGTTGTATGGTATTCCCGTTCCTGTCGAATAGGGAAACTGCCAGCAACTCCTCGGGGCTCATGTGTGAGAATATCTCTTCATACTTTCCGCAGTTGAACGAGAATCGTGTATGGTGCTGCTTTGTGTAGTGTACAAAGGTGTGCAGTTTTTCAGATGGGAATTTATGAAAGAAGGTTGAAAGAAAAAGCGAACAGGTATATGAGGCTATCAGTATCTTTTCGTAACTCTCGGTTGCTGAAGCGGCAAAAGCCTTTATGAAAGGCTCTCCGAAATTCTTGTCTGCCTCTTTTGCTCCCACAATACGGAGTAGGTTTTCTGTCAGATTTTTCTCATTATTGTTCATAACATGCTGATATTTCCGCTTTTAAAAGTTGTTAACATCGTTTTTTATCAATAAAAAACAAACTTTTTGTATTTTTGCAGAATAATCTTGCAAAAATAGCAACAAATATGCGAGATATGCAAATTCAATATTGGTATTTCGTGTATGGAAAACAATTCCCGGGGTAATCATTTTAATAGTGAAAATATGAGATTTCGTCTGTTTTTTATAATGCTGTTCTGTTCTCTTTCGGTTTTTGCGCAAAAGAAAAACGGAACTTTGAGCGGTACTGTGGTGGAAGGAAACGAAGCAAAGCCTTTACAGTCGGCAATGCTGCAGTTGTTTACTTTGCCCGATACGGTCTTTAAGGCCGGTGTGGCAAGTGACTCTGAAGGCAAGTTCTCCATAACGGCTCCTGCCGACAAGTATCTGTTGCGCATCTCATTTGTGGGGTGTGTATCGCAACAGCAGAATGTGGTGGTGAACAAGGGAAAGAATACCGATTGCGGTGTCATTAAATTGATGCCCGATGATATAATGCTTGAACATGCGCTTATAACAGCCGAGGTTCCGCCTGTAACTGCATCCGAGGATACTCTTGTCTATAACACGGCGGCATTCCGTGTGCCCGAAGGTTCTATGCTCGAGGAACTTATAAAGAAATATCCCGGTGTTGAAATAACAGAGGATGGTACTATCAAGATTAACGGTAAGACTGTCAACCGCATTCTTATGAAGGGCAAGGATTTCTTTGGTACAGACAAGGATATTGCACTTAAGAATATATCGGTTGATGCTGTGGATAAAGTTAAATTCTATGATAAGAAGAGTGATTTCACACGCATGACAGGTATCGATGATGGTGAAGAGGAGACTGTTCTCGACCTGCAGATGAAAAAGGGTGTGTCGGATGGTTTCTTCTCGAACAGCGAAGCCGGTGGAGGTACCGATTTCAGCGCAGAACATCTGCTGTACCGTTTACGCAATACCACAAGTTATTATAACGACAATGCGCAATATACACTTGTGTTGTCTGCCAATAATTTGGGTGACCAAGGCTTCTCCGATGGTCGTGGACGCGGATTCGGAGGCGGTGGAAACGGAATATCTGCTCCCAAGTTGGCAGGTTTCAACTTTGCTTATGAAAACGACAAGATTGAGTTCGGTGGAAATGTGCGTGGCAATCGTGTGAAGAACGATATCCAGAACTGGAGTTCTACAGAAACTTTCATGCCACAGATAGGACGTAACCAGTTCACAAACAGCCGTAGCGGTAACCTTAACGGTTCAACAAGGCTGAATGCCAATTTCCGCCTGGAATGGAAACCCGACACTTTGACAAATATCATATTCACTCCATCTGTAAGCTATTCAAATTCCGATTCATGGAGCCAGAGCTTTTCAGCTACATTCAACGACAATCCTTTTGACTATGAAGCGGATTACAACAAGATGCAGTATGGCGAGGTGTCTGACGATTTGGAAAGTATTGCAGTAAACGACAACAAGAACAAGTCGCTCTCTTTGAGTGATAATCTGTCGTTGAGTACAAGGTTGCAGGTGAACCGCCGTCTTGGTAAGCCGGGGCGTAACATTACCTTCCGCGGTAACTTCTCGTATGCCGACAGCCACAGCGAAAATTTCTCGGTGAACAATGTTGAATACTATCAGACCGTGGGAAATAATAATTTCCAGAAACGTTATTCTGCCACTCCTGGAAACAACTGGAGCTACAATGCAGGCTTGAGCTATACCGAACCGTTGCTCAAGAACCTTTTCCTGCAGTTTAACTATAGCTATAACTACAGTTACAACAACAGTAACCGCTCTACATACAATTTCGATGAGGCTCTTGATTATATAATGGATATAAGCCCTGATTTCACACGTCCGGGACTGCTCGACAATTATATCGACTATCTCGACAGAGAACTCAGCCGATATTCAACTTATCGCACACAACGTCACGATGTAGGACTTATGCTCCGTTATGTAACAAGCAATATGAACCTGAATGCCGGTGTAAGATGGTTGCCCGAATTCACTTCGCTCGACTACAAATACCGTGGCATTGATGATGTCTTCAAGCGTAAGGTCCTGAATTATATATCGCCAAATATCCGCTTCCGCTACAAGTGGTCGAAGCAGACTACATTGAACATCCGTTACCGTGGTTCAACATCACAGCCGTCGATGACCGATTTGATAGACATTACCGACGACTCCAATCCTTTGCAGATAACAAAGGGTAATCCAGGTCTTAAGCCGTCGTTCACACACAATGTGAATGCCTTCTTCAATACATACAATACCGATGCACAGCGCGGTATAAATGTGTTTGCCGGATATTCAAACACCATCAATTCAATTACCCGTAAAGCGGAATATAATGAACTCACAGGTGCTACAACCACAACTCCCGAGAATATAAACGGCAACTGGAATGTGAATGCTGGTTTCGTATTCAATTCGGCAATACCGGCAAACACAAAATTCACTTACAGTACACATACCGACGGACGTTACTCAAACAGAGTATCTTACATAAGCATGAAAGGCGTTGCAGGAAGTGTAAAGAACATTGCAAAGACCGTGAATGTAAGCGAACGCCTTATGGCGAACTACCGCACCGACAGTTGGGACATATCTCTGAATGGTTTCTTCAGTTATTCACATTCAAAATCCACAGCACAGCCCGAGGATAAGATGAATGTGTTCAACTTCTCATACGGTCCAAGTTTCAACTACAACCTTCCATGGTGGAATATCAAGTTATCGACAAACCTTTCTATGAGCAGCCGTCGCGGTTATAGCGATCCTAATGCCAATACCGATGAACTTATATGGAATGCGCAGGCATCGGCAAGCTTCTTGCCCAAGAATGCTCTTACTGTTTCTTTGCAGTTGTTCGACATTCTGCAACAGCAGAGCAACATAAGCCGTGTTGTTGAGGCTCTCTACCGTAGGGACAGCGAGTCGAATGCAATATACAGCTATTTTATGTTGAATCTCTCTTATAAGTTCAATAACACTGCCGGTAGCAACGATAAGAAAGGCAAGACCGCACGTGAATACGGTATGCCGCAAGGGGTAACTCCACCGCAAGGACCGCCACCTGCAGGATTTACACCTCCTCCGGGAATGGGCGGCGGCCGTCCGTTCTAACGGAAAATGGACATGATTATCTATAGAATAATTCTCCGGTGAGTGCTTGTTGATATTTTGAACAATCGCTTGCCGGATTCTTGTTATTTATTCGTATCTTAGCGGAAATTCAAAACAGAGAGATGTGAGTTTCAGTATAGGTGTAATCCTTGGGTGGATATACAGCATCATTGCAGTAATCCTTATAATAAACGTGGTACTTAAGAACCGTGACAGCGTAAAGACGTTGGCATGGGTCATGGTGTTGCTTTTTCTGCCGGTGCTCGGTATGCTGCTCTATTTCTTTTTCGGCCGCGACAAACGTAAGGAAAGGCTTATAGGCAAACGCCTTATGTCGCAGATAAACCAACGTAATCTTTCTGCCAATGTAAGCAGGTGTATACCTTCTTTGCCACAGGAATATTCTGCCTTGCACTCTTTTTTCCGTAATACGGCTTCGGCATACGCCTTGCCGGCAGAGAGCATAGAGGTTATTGCCGATACAAAGAAGTTTGCTCTCATGCTTATGAGTGAACTTGAGAAGGCTCAGGAACATATACACATGCTCTTCTATATCTTTGAGGACGATGATTTCGGACGTTCCATCCGTGATCTATTGATGCACAAGGCACGTCAGGGCGTAGAGGTACGTCTTATATATGACAGCGTAGGCTGTTGGAAGGTGAATAAGGAGTTTTTCGAAGATATGCGCTCTGCCGGTGTCTATGTAGAATCTTTTCTTAAGGTTCGCCTGCCGGTATTTTCAAACAAAGTGAATTTCCGTAATCACCGCAAATTGGTCATTATAGATGGAAAGACCGGTTTCGTGGGTGGTTGCAATATCGCTGACAGATATATAACAGGTGGAGTCTGGGGATACTGGCGCGATACAATGATGCTTGTGCGTGGTATGGCGGTGCAGGGACTGCAGTTCGCTTTTTTGGTGGACTGGTATTTTGCAAACCATTCGCTTGTCAGCGGAAAAAGGTATTTCCCCCAACAGCAACAGGGTGGTGCCGGATGGATGCAGGTGGTTACATCGAATCCGGTGGGAGAGGTTCGCACATTGATGAGCGGAATTGTGAAACTGTTGTCATCTGCCCGTAATTACGTATATCTGCAGACACCTTATTTCATGCCGAACGAGTCGTTTATGCTGGCATTGAAGAGTGCGGCGTTGTCGGGTGTTGATGTCAGACTTATGATTCCCGAGCAATGCGACAGCAGACTTGCTGGATACGCCTCAAGATCCTATCTGGGCGACCTGCTCAAAGTGGGTGTGAAGGTATATCTTTATAAGGCTGGGCTCATTCACAGCAAGTGTATTGTTTGTGATGATTACATATCCTCTGTGGGTTCGGTAAACCTTGATTATCGCAGTTTCTACTATAACTTCGAGGTAAGTGCCTTTGTCTATGACAAGAGTGTAGCACAAACTCTCAAGAACTGTTTTATCGACGATACAAAGAATTGCACGCAACTTTCCTTGAGTGAGCATCGTCAGCGTCCATTTGGCAGACGTTGCCTGGAATCAACTGCACGCTTGTTGTCGCCGTTGATGTAAAAAAACAGTTTCTTCATTCGAAGAAACTGAAATTTACACTGCCATAGGCAATGTGTCTTACGAAGCGTGGGTGTTGTGAAAAGTCATAATCCTTGCCATGTTCAAAGACAAACAGTCCTCCTTCTTTCAGCATGTTACCGCTTAAAATCATATTTGGGATTTCGCCGAGTTCTTTGAGTGCGTATGGAGGGTCGGCGAAGATAAGGTCGTACTGGGCGGTGCATCTGCGGATGAAGCGCAGGGCATCGTCTCTGATGATTCTCCAGTTCCTGTCGTTGAGTGTAGCCTGTGATTTTTTAAGGAAACTGAAATGAAGTGTGTCCATCTCGATTGATGTTACCTCCAGGCATCCTCTTGAAAGAAGTTCAAGACTTATGCTGCCTGTTCCCGAAAAAAGGTCGAGTGCTTTCAGCTCTTCAAAATCCACCATATTGTTGAGAATGTTGAAGAGGTTCTCTTTTGCAAAATCTGTTGTGGGACGTGCCTTGAAACTGCGTGGAATGTCAAAATGGCGTCCTTTGTATTTTCCGCTTATTATTCGCATAGTATGAGTGCTTGCAGGTCAAATGGTATCCCGCCTATCCTGTTCAGCAGACTAGGCGAAAACAGTTCGTTGGGATTTATTCGTCTGATGTTCTTTATGAATTTTCCGGCAGATAAGGATAGTTCTTCGATACTGCTGTCTCCGCAAAGGTAAAGATAATCCTCGGTCTGCGACATGCCTTGTTCTTTCCAGATGCTGAGCAGGTAGAAAAGGGTGTTTTCCTTCTCCTCTTTCCTGAATATGTTCGACAATCCCACCTTGCCGTTCTTCATGGTGAGAATAAAGGCAAAGTCGTTGTAAAGGTAGGTCAGCATATATTGCTCTCTCTCTATTGGCTTGTAGCTGAGATAGCTCATTATAATGCTTGCGGGGGTGTAGAATGTTACATTGCCGAAATTCTGTATGGTTTCATGAATGCTGTTTTCTACAGGAAAAAGTATTGTGAAACCATATGTGTTCAGTCTGTTTGCAATGATTTCAACGTCCTGCTCTTTGGGGAAACAATATTTGAAGATTTGCTTGTAGTCATCGGCATTGTCGTGTTCGGCAGGAATGCATGTGTACTCACCGGTTTCGACAATGGCTTTTATGTCGTACTCTTCCTCTTTGTTTACCAGCGGACAGCTCTCGAATGCAGCCTGAAGATTTGCAGCAAGGCTACGTTCAATATCCGGCTTATAGGTGAAATATTCAATGGAGTCGGAGAGTGCCGGGGCATGGATGCAAAAACAAAATCCATTCGTACTTATACGAATGGATAATGTTTTTTTCTGTATGTTATCCTTTGTCATGGATTGCTTGTAATTACCATTCCCAGTTACCGGCGTTGTTGTTGGCTTCCTTAACGCTACCAACGCGACGGCATGGAATAATCTTTACAACCTCCTCGTCGTTTTCATCGTATGTGGGCTCACCCTTCTCGTTGAGAATTGGTTCACGGCGAACCTGAGTTACCTTTTTCTTTACACCGAGGATGAAGTTGTCGTACTCCTGGTCGTTGATACCTTTAAGGTACTGGTCGAAATCGGCTCTTGCCTCGAACAACTGGGTGTAACCGCCACCAGCCTTTGAGATACTGTCTGTGAGAAGTGTGAACTTTTCGCCGTTACCGTAAGGAATATAAGGCAATGAATCCACGGGGAAGTCTGCGCTGTGATAGAGTGTATCAATCAATGCAACCCATGTGGTATCGCGACGGAAATTACGCAAATCGCCACCGGCTACGTTCAAAGCTGTGATTTCGTCAATAACCTTCCAGTCGTTTTTCTTTTCAGCCTCCTTCAAGAGTTCAAGGAAGATACGGTCTGCATCGTCAGCCGACAATGTAAGCTCTCTAACCTTCTTTCTGTTCTTCTCGATTTCAACAACCTTCTCAAGCTGGCGGTCGTTGAGTTCAAACGCTTTCTTTACTGTATAGATCTTCTGTGTCTTAACAAAGTCTATAAGTGTCTCAAAACTGTTGGTGTACTTACCGTTGGCTCTGTAATACTCAACTTCGGCATTCTTGATGTCGATCAAACGGTTGATTACTGCGCTGTCGCGTTTTGCACGCATCTCCTCGAATTTGATAGGACTCATGACACTGCGGACATTGACAATTGCCAAAACAACAACGAGTGCAAGCAAGAGTACTTTAAATAGGTTTTTCATTGTTATATATTTTTTATTTATTATTTTCGTGTCGCAAAAATAAGATAAAAAAACGAAAAAACGTTTTATACGTCAAATTTTTATTGGTTCAAAGTGATAAATAAGTATTTAGCTTCGCAAATTAAAACAAATTTTCCGTTCAATCCAACAACTCAGCAGGAAAATTCACTCGAAATGATTTCGGAATTCATAATTTCGGTTGACGACAGAAAGATTTTCCTCTTTTGCGGTTATGCTGGAACGGGAAAGACCACACTGATATCGGCTCTTGTCCGCACAATGGAACAGCTCGGGCGTAAAACCGTGCTGCTTGCTCCTACAGGCAGAGCTGCCAAGGTGTTCTCGTCCTATTCGGGCAAGAGTGCTCATACCATCCATAAAAGGATATACCGTCAGAAGTCCATTCTCGATGCTTCGCAATTCACTCTTATGGAAAACAGGGCTGTAAATACCTTGTTTATAGTGGACGAGGCATCTATGATTTCCAATGCCGGTGTGTCGAATTTCGGTTCAGGTGCGTTGCTCGACGACCTTATTGAATATGTCTATTCGGGTAACGGCTGTTCTTTATTGCTGTTGGGCGATACTGCGCAGTTGCCACCTGTGGGCGAGGAACTCTCTCCGGCACTGTCGAGGCACTATCTCTCTTCGATGTTCCTGAATGTTACAGCCGTGGAACTCACTCAGGTTATGCGTCAGTCGGGTGATTCGGGCGTGCTTTATAATGCTACCCGATTGCGTGAAATAATATGCGCCGGAGAAACCGGTGTGGCTCCTAAAATCAGATTGACAGGCTTTGCCGATATATGCCGTGTCAGTGGCGAGGAACTCATCGAGGCTATAGAAAATTCATACAGCGAAGTCGGGACAAATGAGACTATAGTGCTTTGCCGTTCCAATAAACGTGCCAATGTATATAACGAGGGAATACGTCGTCGCATACTCTATCGCGAAGAGGAGTTGAGCCGTGGCGATATGCTCATGGTGGTAAAGAATAACTACTATTGGCGTGAATTGCTTGGACGAGAGGACAAGACTCTGCTCGACAAGTTCGACTTTATTGCCAATGGTGATGTTGCGGAAGTTGTGCGTGTAGGTGGAGTGGAGGAGATGTATGGTTTCCGTTTTGCCGATGTTACACTCTCGTTTGTGGATTATGACGATTGTGAAATAGATGTAAAAATTCTGCTCGATACCCTAATAAGTGAATCCCCATCGCTTACAAAAGAGGAAAGCGAGAGACTCTTTACTGCTGTATGGGAGGACTATCCCGAAATACGTTCCAAACGCAAGCGTATGGAGCAGGTACGCAATAATCCTTATTATAATGCGATTCAGGTTAAATACGGGTATGCTGTAACATGTCACAAGGCGCAGGGTGGTCAGTGGCAACGTGTCTTTATCGACCAGGGATTCGTTTCACCCGACATGGTGGGGCTCGACTATTACCGATGGCTCTACACGGCATTTACTCGTGCAAGTGAAAAACTCTATCTTGTGAATTGGAGTAATGCTCAGATGGAATAAAAACTGACGGCGATGCTTTTTGCACCGCCGTCTCTGTTGTCATTACGCTTCTATTATTTCGAATACCTTGTCTATGGCTGCCTTTATGCCTGCAGGGTTCTTGCCGCCTGCCTGTGCAAAGTGTGCCTGACCACCGCCACCACCTTGCATCTCGCGTGCAGCCATGCCTACAATCTTGCCGGCATTGATACCGCGCTCAACAAGGTCGGCACTGACAGAGATTGTCAACTGTGGTTTGTCGTTGTATATGCTACCCAATACAACGAGCAGGTTTTCGGGCTGTTCCTGACGCAACATGAATGCGATATCCTTCGCTGTTGCTGGAGGAACCGGCAATACTGCGCTGATATAACGCATACCACCCTTCTCCTTGATGCTGCCAAGCAACTCGTTTTTGGTCATTGCAGCCTTTTCCTTTGCATACTCCTCAATCTCTTTCTTGAGTTCAGCATTCTCTGCAATTGATTTTACTATTGTAGCCTTTAAGTTGGGAACATTGTTGAACAGCGCGTGAATTTCTTTCAACAAGGTCTGTGTCTTGTACAGGTGATCCTCAAGCGCTTTTCCTGTGATAGCCTCGATACGGCGTACGCCTGCTGCAACAGAACTTTCGCTGATAATCTTAACCATACCGATATTTCCGGTTGCCGATACGTGTGTACCGCCACAGAACTCGATTGATGTACCGAACTGCACTACGCGTACATGGTCGCCATATTTCTCACCGAAGAGAGCGATGGCACCGAGCTGTTTTGCCTCCTCGATGGGGATATTGCGATAATCGGTGAGTGCGATATTCTCGCGGATACGTGCATTTACAATACGCTCTACCTGCTCTATCTCCTCGTCGGTAACCTTCTGGAAGTGTGAGAAGTCGAAACGGATACCCTCGGGAGTAACAAGTGAACCCTTCTGCTCAACGTGTGTACCCAATACCTGACGCAATGCCTGGTCAATCAGGTGAGTACATGAGTGGTTTGCCGCACATGCTGCACGCTTCTCCTTGTTTACCTCTGCCACGAATGTCGCCGCAGGGTTTGCAGGAAGCTGTTTTGTAATGTGGATAGGAAGATTGTTCTCCTTCTTTGTGTCGATAACCTCGATACGCTCGTCGCCGCAAACAAGGAAACCGCAGTCGCCAATCTGACCACCGCTCTCTGCATAGAAAGGAGTATCCTTCAATACAATCTGATACAGTGTCTGATTCTTCTGTTTTGTCTGACGGTAGCGGAGTATTGTTGTTTCATATTCTGTGTTGTCGTAGCCAACGAATGTGCATTCGCCCTCGTTAACGGTTGTCCAGTCACCGTTTTCAACAGCGGCAGCATTGCGTGCGCGTGTCTTCTGCTTGAGCATCTCCTCGTCGAACTGCTCCATGTTTACGGTCAAACCGTTCTCGCGCAGGATGAGCTGTGTCAAGTCGATTGGGAAACCGAATGTGTCGTAGAGTGTGAATGCCTCAACACCGCTGATTTCGCTCTTGCCAGCCTCCTTGGTGGTTGCTATAATCTTGTCGAGCATACCCATACCGGTTTCGAGAGTGCGTAGGAATGAATCCTCTTCCTCTTTCATAACCTTTGTGATGAGTTCCTGCTGCTGTTTCAACTCGGGATAAGCGTCGCCCATGTTCTCGATGAGTGTAGGAACGAGCTTGTACATGAATGCCTGCTTCTGTCCGAGGAATGTGTAACCGTAACGTACTGCACGACGAAGGATTCGGCGGATTACATAACCTGCCTTTGCATTTGAAGGCAACTGACCGTCTGTTATTGAGAACGAGATTGTACGGATGTGGTCGGCGATTACGCGCATTGCAACGTCTGTCTGGCTATCGTCGCCATACTTCTTTCCTGAAATCTCACCGATGGCCTTGATTATTGGCTGGAATACGTCGGTGTCGTAGTTCGACTGCTTGCCCTGCAACGCCATGCAAAGACGCTCGAATCCCATACCGGTGTCGATAACCTTTGCAGGAAGTTCCTCGAGATGACCGTCTGCCATGCGGTTGTACTGCATGAACACGAGGTTCCAGATTTCAATTACCTGTGGGTGTGAACCGTTTACAAGGTCGCGACCGTTGATTTTTGCTCTCTCCTCGTCGTTGCGAAGGTCGATGTGGATTTCCGAACAAGGACCGCAAGGACCTGTATCACCCATTTCCCAGAAGTTGTCCTTGTGGTTACCGTTGATGATGCGGTCGGCTGGCAAGTGCTTTTCCCAAATGGCAGCAGCCTCGTTGTCGCGTGCCAAGCCTTCTGCTTCGCAACCCTCGAATACTGTTGCGTACATACGGTTAGGGTCCAGTTTTACAACCTGTGTCAGGTATTCCCAAGCCCAATTGATTGCATCTTCTTTGAAGTAATCACCGAACGACCAGTTACCGAGCATCTCGAACATTGTGTGGTGGTATGTGTCGTGTCCAACCTCCTCAAGGTCGTTGTGCTTACCGCTTACGCGGAGACATTTCTGTGAGTCGGCAACACGCTTGCTCTTTGCTGGGCTGTTACCAAGAATGATATCCTTGAACTGGTTCATACCGGCATTGGTGAACATCAGTGTTGGGTCGTCTTTTACGACCATTGGTGCAGAAGGTACGATAAGGTGTCCTTTCTGCTCGAAGAATTGTTTGAACGATTCTCTGATTTCTTTTGATGTGAGCATATTATTTGTTTTTTAATTATTTCTTATACAGGATGTGCCTTGTTGTAATGGCTTTTATCCATAAAATCGTACAAAGTTACAATATTTTATGGAATATTGTCGGTTGTGCGTCTCTATATTTGAGATAAACTTTGTTTTTATCGCTCGATTTGCAGAAAATAAGATGTTTTGTTACCTTTGTCTTGAATTAGGATATTTAAGGAATGCGAAAGAAATATTATACATTCAATCCCGAAACGAACAGCTATGAACCTGTTTACACCACCTTGGCACAACGGGTGTTCAGAGCAGTGCGTAAAGTGCTGATGTTCATTGTTTTCGGTGGTGTGGCATTTCTCGCTTTCCATATGTTCGTGGGGCAACCTACCGTGCAGGAGTTCGAGAATGAGAATTCACAGCTCCTGGCACAGTACAGGATAATGTCTTCACGTCTGGACAGGGCAATGACAGTGTTGCATGATATACAGCAACGCGATGACAATCTGTACCGTGTAATGCTCAATGCTGAACCTGTGCCTGAAAACCAGCGTAATGCCGGTTATGCCGGAACAAACCGCTACGATGATCTGCTTGCAATGAACAATGCCGAACTGCTTGTGGAAACGGCACAGAAACTCGACCTGCTCGAAAAACAACTGTATATGCAGATAAAATCCTTTGACGAGATTGTTTCTCTTGACAAGGATGCCGAAGAACGTCTGCGCCACATTCCGGCGATACAACCTATTGCAAACCGCGACCTGAAGCGTACTGCATCGGGCTACGGATACCGTATCGACCCTGTATACAAGGTACGCAAGTTCCATAAGGGCATGGACTTCTCGTGCGACAAACGCACGCCAATCTATGCAACTGCCGACGGAGTGGTGGAGGCAGCCAAGTGGATGTCGGGGTATGGATATACCGTTGTGATAAATCACGGTTATGGATATAAGACGCTTTATGCACATCTTCTGGACAAGAAATTCCTTGTGAAACGAGGTCAGAAGGTTGTGCGTGGCGAGCAGATTGCCCTTAGTGGCAATTCGGGAAAGAGTACAGGACCTCACCTGCATTACGAGGTTATCGTAAAGGGCAGGCACGAGAATCCCATCAATTACTATTTTATGGACCTTGATGCCGACGGCTACGATCAGATGTTGCAGATGGCAGAGAACCATGGTAAAATTTACGACTGATATGGCACTGGGTAAAGATAAGGATTTGAAGATGTACTACTCCATAAAGGAGGTTGCAAAGGAACTTGGCGTTACCGAAACCACGTTACGCTATTGGGAAAACGTGTTCCCGCAGGTGAAGCCCTATAAGGGAGCCAATGGTGTCCGCCGCTATACAAAGGAGGATATAAAGACATTGCGTACGGTATATCATCTTGTTAAGGAACGCGGATTGACTCTTGCCGGAGCAAAACAGCAGTTCAAGCATGGCGGTGTTAAGGAGAGTGCCGAAACAACAAGCGAGGTAATAGACAGGCTCAAGGCTGTGAAGGAGGAACTTCTTGCACTGAAAGAGCAACTCGACCTGATATAAGATAAAAGCGACCCGATCGGGTCGCTTTTATCTTATCCAATTCTTGCAATGGTCTTTATATTCTTGATTTTCTTAAGGTTTTCACAGATGTCCTTTACTTCGTGGACATCGTGTACGTTTATCCAGAATGTACCTTCGAATATTCCGTTATTACTTTCGATATTCATCTTTTGGATGTTCGCGTTCAGTTGCTGTGAGATTATTGTCGTTATTTCATGCAACACACCCATGTCATCGATGCCGGTAATCTGTATGGGAACAACAAAGTATAACTGCTTGTGTGTCTCCCATTTGGCGGCAAGTATCCTGTCGCCATGACTGCTCTTTAGAGTGTTGGCTACGGGGCAATTACGTTTGTGTATCACAATGTGCTTGTCTTCGTCGTAATATCCCAAAACGTCATCTCCGGGGATTGGATGGCAGCAGTCGGCGATTATATATCGGCTCTTGAGACTCTCTTCGGTGAGGTTGAGCGTAGTCTTGCGGTCAACTACATCGTGTATCTCTTTTACGGTTTCTTCCTCCTTCTTCTTGTCGCGGTTGAACGAGAATATCGATGCTAGGCTCAGTTTCTTTGTGCCGAGCAATGCGTCTTTGTCTTCGTTGCCAAGCACTATTGTGCCTTTGCCTATATTCACCAGCAACTCTTCGCGCTCCTTGAGTTTGTGCAGTTTCAATAGCTTTTCTATGTTGCCTATGTAGTTGCCGAGTCCCTCTTTTTCAAGGAATGCGTTCAGCTTCTCTTCGCCTTCGTTCTGCATCATGCGTTGCTGACGACGCAGAGCGGCCTGTATCTTTGCACGTGCTTTTGCCGTGGTTACGAATGTCAGCCAACTTTCGTCGACTCTTGGTGCATTTGAAGTCAGGATTTCGACCTGGTCGCCACTCTGCAACAGATGGTTGAGCGGTACAAGCTTGTGATTGACTTTTGCACCTATACAATGGTTGCCGAGGAAGGTGTGTATGCTGTATGCAAGGTCGAGTGCCGTACAATGTTGTGGCATGGTCTTTATATCTCCCTTTGGAGTAAAGACGAAAATCTCGGTTGCATAAAGGTTCAGTTTTATGGTATCGAGGAAATCGAGCGCGTTTGGCTGTGGATCGTCTAGAATCTCTTTTATGGTATGTAGCCAATTGTCGAGTTGCTCGTCGCTAGAGTTGTCGCCCTGGTTCTTGTATTTCCAATGTGCGGCAATACCTTTCTCTGCCATCTCGTTCATCTTCTCGCTTCTTATCTGCACCTCAATCCATTCGCCATGTGTGCTCATGAATGTGGCGTGGAGTGCCTTGTAGCCGTTTGTCCTGGGCTTGTTGACCCAATCGCGCAGACGGTCGGGGTGGGCATTGTAGAGTTTGGTAAGGGCTATGTATATATTGAAGCACTCGTTGTTCTCGTCGCGTCCTTCTCGTGGCTTGAAAATTATACGTACGGCAAGAATGTCGTATATGTCTTCAAAGGCAACATGCTTTTTCTGCATCTTGTTCCAGATGGAGTAGGGCGATTTCACACGTCCTATTATCTCGTATTCAAGCCCCATGGCATCGAGTTGCTCGCGTATGGGATTTGTGAATTCGGAATATAGCTTGTCGCGTTCCTGTTGGGTCTTTTCAATCTTTTTCTCAATGCGCGAGTACTCTTCGGGGTGCTCGTATCGGAAACTGAGATTTTCCAGTTCTGTCTTGATACGGCTCAGTCCAAGACGGTAGGCGATGGGAGCATATATATATAATGTCTCGCCGGCAATCTTGTATTGCTTGTTCACCTGCATGTATTCGAGTGTGCGCATGTTGTGCAGGCGGTCGGCAATCTTTATGAGTATCACACGTATGTCCTCACTCATGGTGAGCAGAAGCTTCTTGAAGTTCTCTGCCTGCTCCGAGGCGTGTGCTCCGAATACGCCACCTGCAATTTTGGTGAGTCCGTTTACGATATTGGCAATCTTGTCGCCAAAAAGGTTTCTTATATCCTCAACGGTATAGTCGGTGTCTTCCACAACATCGTGCAACAGGGCGGCACAAATTGAGGTAGAGCCAAGACCTATCTCCTTGCATACAATACGTGCAACGGCAAGGGGATGCATTATGTATGCTTCGCCACTATGTCGTCTCACTCCTTTGTGTGCCTGACGTGCAAAGTTGAATGCTTTTGTTATAATCTCAACTTTCTTGCGATGTTGCGATGCCAAATAGATATCCAGCAACTCCTGAAAGGCTTCGTTTATGAGAGCTTCTTCGTCAACAATTCTTTTTTCTCCGTTGCTTTCCATATAAGTGATACTTTAATATATATTAAGGTATTGTCCGGCTCTGATATTGCTGTTGCGCAAGCCGTTCCACTTCATTATCTGCTTTACGGTAACTCTGTACTTGAGCGCGATGCTTCCGAGGGTCTCGCCACTTTTTATCTTGTGGCGTTTGAGTGTTCCACGTCCGTCGTCGTTTGCCTTAGCCTGTTTTAACATCTCGGCAATACTCTCTCTAGGGAAGAATTCCTTTTGCCTGTGATTGTATATGCTGTCCTCGTTTGCAAGGAAATCTGTTACAAGGTTGTTGGACAGACGCAGTACATACGGTTCGTTCTCGCCGGGGACTATATCCTTTATGTATTGTGGATTCAATGCTCTGATTTCCTCAATTTCTGCACCGCATACCTCAGCAATCTGCTTGAAGTGCAGGTTCTTGGATATTAAAATGGTGTCTGTGGCTATAGGAGTACTCGGTTCCATGGGCTTGATACCATGTTCCTTGTAATATGTCATTATATAGTTTGCCGCGATGAACATTGGCAGATATCCGCGTGTCTCGCGTGGCAGATAATAATATATCTCCCAGAAATCGGTCTTGCCGTCGGAGCGTAAAATGGCTTTCTTTACATTTCCTGGACCGCAGTTGTATGCGGCAATGGCAAGTTCCCATTTCCCGAACATCTTGTACAGGTCGGCAAGATAGCGCACTGCCGCTTTTGTGGATTTTATCGGGTCGAAACGCTCATCGATATAGTTGTTCGATTTCAAGCCATAGGTTTTTGCTGTTGCGAACATGAATTGCCACAGACCTTTTGCACTTACCCTTGAAACGGCTTTGGGGTTCAGTGCCGACTCGATTATGGGAAGATATTTCAATTCGTTGGGTATTCCAGCCTTGTCAATTTCCTCTTCGATTATAGGCATATAGAATTCCGACATTCCAAGCATGTATGCAACCAATGAACGGTTTCTTGTGGTGTATGCATCTATGCACGACCTTACCATCCTGTTGTAGGGCATCTTAACGATAGTGGGCATGCTCTGGAGACGCTGGGCATACAGAGTGTCGGTTATCTTTATTCCTGCATATTGGGCTGAATCGTATTCAAGTGCTTTCAGCAGGTTGCGTGCCTGCCAGCAGTTCAGCATACTGTCAATCTCCTGAAGCATATAACCTGGAACTTCAAAATCTATGGTGTCGGGAAATTCCGGTGAAATATTCAGAGTGACGGCAATACTGTCGGTTGTAGTAGTATTGTTGGTAGCCACAGAGTCCGGCAAAAGTGTGCTTGCCATTGAAGTTGTGGCAAACAAAATCAATATTGTCAGAGCAGTTATGGTTTTTTGCATTTTGATGATTTGTTTATTTAGGTGTTTCAGAATGTTATGTGGCAGTTCAAACCGTAGTAATTATTGTCGCGCGAGAAAGGAATCCTATCCTGCATCATTTGCGGTTCTATGGTGAGGTTTACATCGTCGTTTATGTCAAAGGTTGCCAGCTGTGCATCCACATAGGCGTCAATTACCGAGAGTGCATATACTCCTATTGTGGCAAAGATGCTCAGGTCGCGCCAACGGCGATAGCGGTCCTTTCTCTTCTTGAACACGCTTTTCAGATACTCCTTGTTCGCATCGAAATTATATCCCGGTCTGAAAAAATCCTTGAACGAATTTGTGTTGGGGTCGCTGTCCATGATATCGAGATATGCCTGACGGTAATCCTTGTACATCTGTCCGTTCCAATTGTAGGCATACATGCAACCCACGAATCCTCCATACACGATAGGCAGTTTCCAATATTTGCGGTTGTATATCTGTCCGCCTCCGGGTATTACAAGTGCCAGCCATGTTGCGGTCTGGACATCGGGTTTCCAGATTTTTTGTGGCTTGCTAGCCGAAACCATGCCACTGTCGGCAACAATGGGGCTGTTTGCCATAATCTCCTTGTATGTGTTCTCGGCAATTATGGAATCGCTTTTCATAGTCTGTATAAAGAGCGAGTCGCGGACGGTTAATTTTTTGACCGTCTGCGATTGCGCATCTGCTCCTGTGCCCATTACGAGCAACAGTAAAGCAATAATCAAGTGTCCGTATGTCCGTTGCGGCTTCTGCACTCTTTTTATTGGTTTAGCTTGTCGAATATTGCAATTATTCGCTCCAACTCCTCCTCGTTCTTGAACTTAATGCTTATCTTTCCGTTGCCTTTCTCGTTGCAAGTCAGCTGTACCGGTGTCTGGAAAAAGTGTGTCAGGTGTTTCTTCAACTGATGGAACGTGTCGTTCTGTTGCTTGCTCTTGCTTTCGGCTTTTGCAACGGGAGTACTGCTCTCCTTTATGTTGCGGACAAGTTCTTCCACCTCACGTACAGAATACCCGTTCTTTATGGTTTCATTGAATATTCTTATCTGGTCGGCATGTGAAGAGAGTGAAAGCAGTGCTTTGGCATGTCCCATGTCAATGGTCTTTTCCTTCAATGCCACCTGGATGTTGCCGGGGAGTTTCAATAGGCGGAGGAAATTGGCTATAGTGGCACGTCCTTTACCCACACGTTTGCTCAACTGTTCCTGCGAAAGGTTGTGCTGTTCAATGAGTTGCTGGTATGCCAGGGCTATTTCAAGCGGATTGAGATCTTCGCGCTGGATATTTTCGATAAGCGCCATCTCCATGGTGTCCTTTTCGTTGGCACTCAGTATATATGCAGGAATTGTATCTTTGCCTGCCAGCTGTGATGCACGGAATCTTCTCTCACCGGCAATAATCATGTAGTTGCCATCATCTTCCTTGCGTAGGGTGATGGGCTGTATCACGCCAAGTTCCTTTATTGAGTCGGCAAGTTCCTGCAATGCCTCCTCGTTGAAGTCACGACGTGGCTGGTTGGGATTGGCATGTATCTTGCCAATCTCAATCTCTCCAATGGATGATGATGCGGCAGGACGGATGGCTTCAGTAGAAATTAGTGCGTCCAGTCCGCGTAGTTTGAATTGCTGTTTTGCCATTATTTACTGTTTCTTTTTATAATCTCGTCGGCAAGTGCCAGATAGTTCTTTGCTCCGGTAGACTCCGCATCGTACATTATTACGGGAATACCCATGCTCGGTGCTTCGCCAAGTCTGATATTACGCTGTATCACTGTCTCGAACACCAGTTCGCGGAAATGTTTCTTTACTTCGTTATATACCTGGTTGCTCAAGCGCAAACGTGAGTTGAACATCGTCAGAAGGAATCCCTCGATATCGAGTTGAGGATTCAGATTCGACTTGATGATTTTGATTGTGTTCAGAAGCTTGCTGATACCCTCGAGTGCAAAATATTCGCACTGCACCGGGATTATCACAGAGTCTGCGGCTGTGAGTGAGTTTACGGTTATCAATCCCAATGACGGTGAACTGTCAATGAGGATATAGTCGTATTTGTCCTTTATAGGAGCAAGTACCTCGCGCATGATTTTCTCCCTGTTCGGCATGTCGAGCATTTCGATTTCTGCTCCCACAAGGTCGATGTGCGAAGGAATTATTTCCAGACCGTCTACGCAGGTCTTGTGTATGCCTTGTTCCAGAACTGTCTTGTTTATAAGGCATTCGTATATGGAGCATTCGATATTTCGTATGTCGATACCAAGGCCCGAAGATGCATTTGCCTGCGGGTCGGCATCAACGACGAGAACCTTTTTCTCGAGCGTTGCCAACGACGCGGCTAGATTTATTGTTGTAGTGGTTTTACCGACACCACCTTTTTGATTTGCTAATGCTATTATTTTACCCATACAATACTTTTTTCGCATTATTTCTCATGTAAAGATTGTGCCTGCGAGTTAAATACAAATCTTATTTGCAATTTTACAACGAGTGTAGCCAATCTTCGCATCATTTATGATGCAAAGTTATGAAAAAAAAAGAATGTATTTTATAAAAATTCAATTACTTATGAACAATCGGTTAATAACAGTCATAAAAAATGTTACACAGTTGCCGCTGTGTAACATTTTTACTTGATATTGAATATGTCTGCTATTCAACAACGAATTTAAGTGTAGCTGTGCTGTCGTCGAATTTGGCAACAGCAATGTATAATCCTTTGGAAAGTCCTGCTGTTGATACACAGTTGCTGTCTGCCTCTTTTACAGTTCTGCCATCGGCTGAATAAATGGCAATGTGTCGGCAATTCTCGTCAGCAGTTATTTTACCTTTTTGGATTTTCAGAACAGAGTTCTCTTTGACATCCTTTATTTCTGTGTATTCGTCTTTTGCAATAATCTTTACAGTGTAACTCTCGGAACGCGATATGTCCTTCTCTGTTAATTTGTCGCCGGAAACCACAAGGTATTTTGCACCGTTCTTTGCAGCCGACTGTGTCCATTGGATTGACCATTTGTCGCCCATCGCTGTCAATAGATATGTGTTCCAGTCGGCATAGTATTGGTTTGTTCCGAAAACGCCATATTCGTTTATGTAGCGACCATCGGCGTTGCTTGTTATTTTATAGCAATTATTACCGTTTGCGTCGGCTGCAATCTTCCACTCCTGTGCTGTCGTGAGTTCTTCAACAATCTTGAATGTTGGTGTTCCGCCACTGCCATTGATGTTGGTGTTTGTGAGGAATCTGTTGCCATCCATGATGTAATATACCTTATCCTTGTCAATTAGTGTTTTGGCAGTACCGCCCAATGGGATGATGTCGAAGATGTATTTTTCGGGCAAATTAGTTGAGTTACCTTTCTGTATCTGCGTTCCGCTTACTGTCCAGAATGCAGTGCCGGCACTTCCTCCGTTCTGTATGGCGTATTTGCCATTTGCAAGCAGTGTGATGTCGTATGTGTGCCATACAGCCTCGTAGGGGTTGGTGTCGTCGCTGACAGTGAAACTACCGTTTTCGTTGAGATAGCGGTTGTCCTCAAGGTTGATAATCTTGTAGCGGTTGGTGCTTGGATCAATACTTATTTTCCACTCCTGGTTCTGTGGGCGTATATTGTCCTGTTCGGTCTGGAAAACCGGTTTTGTCCCGGCTGATTTATTGTTGTTCGTGAGATATTTACCGTCGTACATTATGTGATAGGTGCCATTCTCAAGAACCTGTGCCGGGAATACATCTGTGCGGTAGTCGTAGACCTCCTTGTATTCGGCAACAAGTGTGCCTATGGCATCCTTTATGAATGGCACGATGTGTACGGTTCCGACTGCAGGTGTGGCAACTCTCAATGAACCTTCGAAATTGCGTGAGCGAAGTGCTCCCTGCGCCTCGTCGTACTCCTTGTATTTCAAATAGCTGTTGATGAAATTCTCTGGGTTTTTCTCTGTGAGTGCATTGTTCATTTCAATGATGCATACACCCTTTTGACCAAGATATTTCATTGATTGTATCCATGGTTCTATTTCGCTTGTGAGAGCCGGTGCTTCGTTTGTACTCAACAGTGTTTCGGCTGTGCTTACCAATTTGCTGAACTGCTCGCCCACAGCCGCGTATGCAGCCGTTCTGTCACTGTTAATCTTGCTGTTGAAGGTGTTTTTTGCAACAACAAATTCGGGCGATTCGTCTGTGCGACGCAAGCCATGTGTGTTTGCTCCAAGGTCAACATTGTTCTCGCAGAAGAAACGGAAAGCATCATTGTTCTCGGGCATCAGGTATTTCATTGCAGCCTCCCACGATGCATTCGAATCGTACGCGGGCATGTTCCAAGTATAATCTGCTATGCTGAACAAAGAAACCTTTGACGCCTCGGCGTATTCCATCGGGTTTGAAACGAATCCCGAGAGCATATCGGCAATGTTAAGGTCGTTGCCGTAGGTGGGACCCATGAGCAGGTGGTTGATACAATAGTCGCTAACAGGGTAGTTGAGCCAGATATAGGCCTTGCGCTTGATTTGGTTGTTAATCCAAGTCATGTCGCTGTAGTTTATCATATCCACAACGCTGTTTCCTGTCCACATAATATTTATGTCGCTGTTCATTATGTCACCGAGTGCAGGCAGATATACTGCATTTGCCCAGCCTTTGTTATATTGTGTTGGGCATATTGTAAGTGGCTTTACATCGGGGTAGGCCTTTTTCAGCTCCGATGCAATGTAATTCATAAGCTCGGCCTGTTCATCGCCGTGTGTGCCGTCGTCACCCCAAAGGTCGTCCCAGAATACGGCAAAACTTCTTACACCCAATGCGCACATCGCTTTCAATTTGTTTACGATGTTTGCTCTGTCAGTGTCGTTCCATTGTATATCTTCGCCCGGATGGATTGCCCACATAAACTCAATCTTGTTGGCTTTGGCAACATTTACATACTCTGTGATTTTCTTGCCAAGCTCTGCGGGATATTCCTCGCGCCATTTGCTTTTGTGGTAGGCATCATCCTTTGGACCATAGATGTATACGTTCATCTTGAGCTCTCCGAACATTTTCAAGAGTCCCATGCGGTCGGCTTCGCTGTAAGGGTTACCATAATATCCCTCTACAAGTCCGCGCTGTGGTACACTTGGGTAGTCGGTTATGGTAGCGCACATAACATTTGGCTGTGATGCCATCTGAATGAATGTTTGCACTCCGTAGAATGTTCCCGAAGCGTCGTTGCCGGCAATTACCACCTTGTTTTCACTTACAGAAAGATAGTAACCTTCGGTTTTTTCAGGGATGAGGCTTTCGTATGCCGCAACTGCATCATCGCCACGCTCGCCGATGATGAGTTCTACTGTGCCGTCTGTTGTGGCAAAGTTCTTTTTGAAAAGATTTATTGCGTCTGCGTCTGCATCTGCTTCTCCGGTAATGGTGTAGCCTGCGTTGTTCGCAAATGCAGTTTCATTGCCCCATATAATGCTTTGTGGAATAGGATAAATTTTTGCTTGTTGTGCATTTGTAACCTGTGCTACAGCTATTGCAAGCATAAATAATGCTTTGCCGAAAACTCTTTTTATGTTCATAATTCTTAATTTATTATATGCGAAGATAGGTATTAAAGATGAATTCGACAAATTTTTATTATATTCGCGTTGAAATTTCTAAAAAAGATATTATGGACAAAAAACTGCGTATTCTGGTATCTAATGACGACGGATATTTTGCCAAAGGAATAAACTCTCTTGTGGGGGTATTGAGCGAATTCGGGAAAGTGGATGTCTTTGCGCCGCATAAGGGTCGTTCGGGCCAGGGGTGTGCTATAACCAGTGAGGTGCCGGTGAAGGTTGAACCCCTTGCGGATGACCTCAATGCTCCTGTTCGCATATATACCTGCACGGGCACACCCTGTGACTGTGTAAAAGCTGCATTTGATAGTATTATAGGTAAATATGACCTTGTTGTCGGCGGCATAAACCACGGCGACAATTCTGCGGTGAATGCCCACTATTCGGGAACGATGGGTGTTGTCATGGAGGGCTGTATGAAGGGTATCCCTTCGATAGCATTCTCGTTGTGTTCGCATGATGCAAATGCCGATTTTACCCCAACATTCGATGTCATACGCAAAATTGTAGCAAAGGTACTCGAAAAGGGGCTGCCTAAAGGCAGCTGCCTGAATGTGAATTTTCCCGATTCTCCCTCATATGCAGGTGTGAAGGTGTGCCGTCAGGCTATGGGCCGTTGGGTCAATGAGTGGGAAATGAAAGATGACCCGCGCGGCAGCGACGGGAAATGGCTGTTCCTTACAGGTGAATTTGTGCTTGATGAAACAGACCCGGATGCCGACCGCGTTGCACTCAACGACAACTATGTGGCGATAACTCCGATTTCAATAGATATGACCGATTACAGACTGCTCGAAGAGATGAAGCAGTGGGGGCTGTGATTCCGTAAACTGAAAAAATGTAACCATGAAATATTATCTCATAGTTGGTGAGGCTTCGGGCGATTTGCATGCATCGAACCTTATGAAGGCTATAAAGGAAGTCGATGCCGATGCCGATTTCCGTTTCTTTGGCGGAGACCTTATGTCGGCAGTGGGTGGTGAGCGCGTAAAGCATTACCGCGAGCTTGCATATATGGGATTTGTCCCGGTGTTGTTGCATCTTAGAACCATCCTTTCGAACATGAAGATGTGCAAGAAGGATATTATGGAGTGGAAGCCCGATGCGCTTATTCTGGTGGATTATCCCGGTTTCAATCTTTCTGTTGCAGAATATATACACAAGAACAGCAAGATTCCTGTATATTACTATATCTCTCCAAAGATTTGGGCGTGGAAAGAGCATCGCATAAAGAATATCAAGCGCGATGTAGATGAGCTATTCTCAATACTCCCGTTCGAGATAGCTTTCTTTGAGAAGAAGCACGGTTATAAGATAAACTATGTGGGCAATCCATGTGTGGACGCTGTTGACGCCTTTCTAAAGGGCAAAGCGAAATCGCGTGCAGAGTTCTTGGAACAGAACGGTTTGCCCGACAAGCCTTTCGTTGCTCTTCTGTCGGGTAGTCGTAAGCAGGAGATTGTAGCCAATCTGCCAATGATGCTCGAGGCAATGAAAGCATTCCCCGACTATCAGCCCATAATAGCCGGAGCACCCGGAATCGACAAGGATTTTTATGAGCCGTATCTCGAGTCGGGTGCAAAGATTCTTTTCGGGCAGACCTATGATATTCTCAACAATGCCCATGCGGCATTGGTTACATCGGGAACGGCTACACTCGAAACTGCATTGTTCAACGTGCCACAGGTGGTGTGCTATGCCACTCCAATGCCCAAACTCTATTCATGGCTTAAGAAAAAATTCCTTAAGGTGCGATTCATCTCCTTGGTAAACCTTATTGCCGACCGCGAAGTGGTGCGCGAACTTGTAGCCGCTGATATGAGTGTCGCTAATATAAAGGACGAACTGGCAGGGCTTTTGCCGTCGGATGGCAAAAAAAGAGCGGCTATGCTCAGTGAGTATAGCCGCATGATGGATATTCTTGGTGAGCCGGGAGCGTCAGAGCGCACGGCTCAGAAGATTGTCAGATTCTTAAAGAATTCCAATTAAGTTCAAGTAAACCAATACGCAAGGTATAGCAAGCAATGTGCTGTCGAAACGGTCGAGCATACCACCGTGTCCGGGCAGTATGTTGCTTGAATCCTTTATCTCCATTTCGCGCTTCATGCTCGACTCTACAAGGTCGCCCAATGTACCTGCCGCAACTACAACGGCTGCCATTCCCATCCATTGCCAGATGTTCATCGTATCGAATATGTACGACATTGCCACACCGGCAGCAATGGTAACAACTGTGCCACCAATAAATCCTTCCCACGTTTTTTTAGGTGATATACGTTCGAACATCTTGTGCTTGCCAATGGAGCAACCTACAAAGAATGCACCGGTATCGTTGCACCAGATGAACAGGAATATAGTTATTGGTAACAGCCAACTGTATGTAGAACCTTCTTCTGCACCGACTGTAGCCAGGATATTCAACAGAGCAAGAGGCAGAGCCACGTAAACCTGACTCAGTGTGAAATAGGCATAATTGTCCAAAGGCTTGCTCTCTGTATCGAACAACTGTCGTACAAAGGTGTATGCCACAATTGCTATATATGGCGAGTACATCGTAAGCGGATTCACTTGCTTTGCTCCATGAAAAATCATGAAAGTTGCAAAAAACAGATACCCTCCACCAAGTACCGTAAGCCATGTATTGAATGTAGTGGCTTTGTATTTTTTAGTGATGGAACAGAATTCATTCACCGACAGCAAGGTTACCAACAGGAATAATGCTCCGAATGAAACCTTGTTGTAAAGGATTGATGCCAGCAATATTATTGCAAATGCAGCACCTGTGGCAATTCGCACCAATAACTTTTTCATATTGTTGTTGTTCTAAATTGTGTTTTATCGTTTCTTTAAGCAGTAACTGTTGGCTCTGCTTCGGGTTGTTCTGTAGCTTCAGCTTGTGCTGTTTCTTCAGCCACGTTTTCGTTGCTTGCAAAAATCTCCTCGCTACGCGATGTCCAAGGGCGTTTTCCGAAAATCTTCTCAACATCCTCGGCAAAGATAACCTCACGTTCCATAAGGAGTTTTGCAAGTTCGGCATGTCCCTCCTTGTGCTCGCGCAACAGCTCTTTAGCTCTTTCGTACTGCTCGTTAATCATTTTATGAACCTCGTTGTCTATGGTTTCGGCAGTCTTTTCGCTGTATGGGCGGTTGAAAGAGTATTCATTGTTGTTGTAATAGCACAGGTTCGAGAGCTTGTCGCTCATGCCTGCGTATGCAATCATTCCGTATGCCTGCTTTGTTACACGCTCAAGGTCGTTCATCGCACCTGTTGAAATGTGTCCGATGAAAGCTTCCTCTGCAGCGCGACCGCCAAGTGTTGCGCACATCTCATCGAGCATCTGCTCTTTGGTGGTAATCTGTCGCTCCTCAGGCATGTACCATGCTGCACCGAGTGCTCTTCCGCGTGGAACAATCGTTACCTTAATCAACGGGTTGGCATGTTCAAGGAACCATGAGATCGTTGCGTGTCCCGCTTCGTGGATGGCAATAGTCTCTTTCTCCTTTTGAGTCATCACCTTTGTCTTCTTCTCCAATCCGCCTATTATACGGTCTATCGCGTCAAGGAAATCCTGCTTGTCTACAGCTTTCTTCTGGTTGCGTGCCGCAATGAGTGCCGCCTCGTTGCATACGTTGGCTATGTCTGCACCCGAGAATCCCGGTGTCTGTCGTGCAAGAGTATCAATCTCAACAGACTGGTCGAGTTTCAGTGGGCTCAAATGAACCTTGAACACCTCTTTACGCTCATTAAGGTCGGGTAGGTCAACGTGTATCTGACGGTCGAAACGTCCTGCGCGCAACAATGCCTTGTCAAGAATATCGGCACGGTTGGTAGCAGCAATCACAATAATACCGCTGTTTGTTCCAAAGCCGTCCATCTCGGTAAGCAACTGGTTGAGAGTGTTCTCTCTCTCGTCGTTTCCACCCATATTGGGGTTTTTGCCACGTGCACGACCGACGGCGTCAATCTCATCAATGAAAATTATACATGGTGCCTTCTCTTTTGCCTGACGGAACAGGTCGCGTACGCGCGAAGCACCCACACCCACAAACATTTCAACAAAGTCGGAACCCGACATCGAGAAGAACGGCACGTTTGCCTCGCCGGCAACAGCTTTGGCAAGCAATGTCTTACCGGTTCCCGGAGGGCCTACTAGCAGAGCCCCTTTGGGGATTTTACCACCAAGTTCAGTATATACTTGTGGGTTTTTGAGGAAATCCACAATCTCTTTAACCTCCTGTTTTGCACCTTCCTGTCCGGCTACATCCTTGAACGTGATTTTTGGCTGGTTGCCCTTGTCAAAGAGTTTTGCCTGCGATTTGCCCACATTGAACACACCGCCTTGACCACCTCCGCCACCGCTCATTTTGCGCATGAGGAAAATCCATACACCCACAATCACAACAAAAGGCAGAATGTTCCACAGGAATCCGCCGAGGTAGTCGGGCTTCTTGTCGTAGTTCAGTGTTCCCTTGAAATTGCCGTTGTCCTTCTGCTCAAAAATGAATTTCTCAAAGTTGTCTCTCGAACCAATTGTCGATACCACCATCGGGTGTACGCCTTTGGCAATGTTCTTCTCTTTGAATACATATCCTGCAGAATCCTTATAGATGTATGCCTCTATATCGTCGTTATCGTAGACTGTTATTCTCTCGACATATCCTTTTGTGATGAGTTCGGTAAGTTCAGAATACTCCTTCTGCATCACCATGTTTTCCTTGTTGTCGCCAAACAGATAGAACAACAACAAAGCTCCACCCACTACCATGTAGAACCAGGTGAAACTGAATTTAGGCTTCTTTATATTCAGATTTTTGTTTGCCATATATTATATATAATGTCTATTTTAGTCAAGGTCGGGGATTTCGGTGAGTGTAGCATCTGCCCACAGGTGTTCAATGTCGTAGAACTTGCGTACTTCGGGCTGGAATATGTGGACAAGAATGTCGCCGTAGTCCATGGCAACCCATTGGGCATTGCGTAAACCGTCCACTGCGTATGGCTTTCTTCGGCAGTTCTCTCTTACAGTATCCTCAATTGAGTCGGTGATTGCGCTTACCTGTGCCGGCGATCCACCCTGGCATATAACAAAATAGTCGCAGATGCTGTTTCCCAGTTTTAGCATATCTACAATTACAATGCCTTTACCCTTTTTGTCCTGAATACCTTCTACTATCTGATTTATTACTTCCTGTGCGTTTGTTGTGTTGTTTTGCATATAATATTAATGTAATCTTAATGTTTCTTGTCTCTTTTCTCGCAAAAACAGTGCCAAAGCACTATTTCTTCACAAAGATAGCTTTTTGTGTGACAAAATGTCTTAAACTGCTCTGAATTTTATGAGCCAAGAGTAGAAAAAGAACTTTTTTGCATTTTTTTTAATAAAAAAAGAGCGAAATTGTTTGTTTTACAAAAAAAATGTGTACCTTTGCATCGCATTTGACAATTGGGCTATGGTGTAATGGTAACACTGCAGATTCTGGTCCTGCCTTTCCTGGTTCGAGTCCGGGTAGCCCAACAGAGTAAGAGGTTCTGAAAAAATCAGAACCTCTTACTCTGTTTATCAGCATCTTTGTTCTGTCTTTATGACGTTCTTCTACAAAAAATCAAGTTTTGCTTTAAATTTGTTTGTAAAAATAATAACTTTTCTTACTTTTGCAACCGTTTGAAAAATGATGACGAGTGGTTGGGGTACATTGAGTACCGTTATTTGAGGAATTTAAAAAAACAAAACAATGAAAAACATCTTTGCGGTAATCGCATCAATTCTTGTAGTGTCAACAGTATCAGCACAAAAGGTGCGTTTCGACATAAAGTTTACCGGTGAAGCATCCGATGTAAAGAAGGTATATGTACAGCCATGTGGCGATTCAAATACCGTAACATTGCGTGTCAAGGGTGAATCGTATGTGGGAACAACTCCATACGCCGAGTCGGGATTCTACAACATTATTGCACTCAAGGGGCATTCGCAGGTAATTCTTCCTATATATATAGGTGAGGATAAGAATCCGGTGCTTCAGGTTAACGCAAATTCAAATGAGTTCGTGCTCAACAATACTCCCGAAAACCGTGCACTTTCGGCTCTTACACATCGTGTAAACGACCTCGACCGTCGTTTGTGGCTCAAGGGCGATATGACAGGCAAGGAACTCAAGGAACTTATCGAAGGTTACAGAAACGTTCTCGATTCCATAATTGTAGCAGATGGCGTAACAGGCAAGGTTGCCGATTATATGAAGGTCTACACCTATTCGCGTGCCTACAACGCATATTCCAACATTCCGCGTACACAGAGCATTCCCGTTACATCAATCCCCTTCAGCAAGAGCGATGTATTGCCGTCGGTGAGCGAGGCTTTCGACAACGAATATTCGCCAATGTTCTATACAGCAATGCATATAATCAGAGACAATCTTACAGCATCTCCTGTGATGTTGGACAAACTCGAATCGTTGTACGAGACATACAAGAACGAAACTGTGCGCCAGAGAGTGGTGTCGATTGTTGTGGGCGATTATATTACCAACTACAATTATACACACGACTTTGAGGGTGGACTTGAACTTCTCAAGCGTGTAACCGAACAATATGGCCTTTCCGATGAATATGTGAAAGATTTCGCAAAGCGTAAGGCAATAATTCCCGGTTCAGCATTCCCCGAAGGTATAACATTGGTCGATGCTAACGGCAAGAAGGTTGATTTCTCTGACTTCAAAGGCAAGTATGTGTATATAGATATGTGGGCTTCGTGGTGTGGACCATGCTGTAAGGAGATTCCTCATCTCCAGAAACTCGAAGCCGAGTTGCAGAACAAGGATGTTGTGTTTGTGCTTATTTCATGCGATTCCGACGAGCAGGCATGGAAGAACAAAATAGCAGAAATCGGCATGCATGGCATACAGTTGATCGACAAAGAGAATGCCCTTGGCGATGCTCTGAACATTAAGGCAATTCCATTCTACCTTATATATGACAAGCAGGGCAACCTACATACCTACAATGCAAAACGTCCAAGTAGCGGCGAGGTTATCAAGGAGATTCTCGAAGGATTGAAATAATTAAAAATAAATATGTTAACAATAAGAAGCTGCACCCGTGCGGCTTCTTATCCGTTAATGGCAAAATGCTTGTGAAAAAGAAAAAATAATTGTCAAAATGTTTTTGATTTTGGCAAAGTTGTTCTACATTTGCGCCCCGTCTTTAAAAACAAGGCGGATAATTACAGGATAAAACAAACTTAATTAATAATTTAAATTAAAATTCTATGAAGAAAAATTACTTTTATGCATTGTTTGCAAGCTTGATGCTGTTCATGGCTATGCCTGTTTCAGCGCAGAGTTTTACAATCGATCAGCTGTTCGGAAAGTGGCAGTTTACAGCTGACGTTGAGTTTACAGACGCAGCAACCCAGGCTCACAAAGAGACTCTTTCAGGTGATTGCGAGGCTGTTATCTCTGCCGATGAAAATTATATTGCAAAAATCGTAGGTTTTGCAGGTTCTACAGTACAGCAGAATATCAATGCTATTGGTGCAAAAGAGGGTCAGGATATGGTTAAGATCAACAACCTTAACACACCTCAGTTGTGGAATAACCTTTACCTTGCCAATGAGAATGGTGAAAACCCTTATGGTTATTGGGAAGCAGGTACAGAGGTCGTAAAGACCTATGGTCCTGTTTACTACAATGTTGATGCTGTAAACGGTTTGATTACAATCCCTAACTTTACAGTAGTAACTCTTGCAAGTTTTGGTGATCGCGAAGGTACTGTAATTGCAAAGTATACTAATGTAAAGATGACACTTAAGGAGGCTGAAACTGTTGAGGTTTCTGATATCAGCGGTGATTACAACTTCAAAGCAGGTTCTGGTACATACGACACAATGGCTGGTTCTGTAATTCCTACAGAATTTGCTGTAAATTTTGCAAAGACTTCTGACGACAATAAGTCTTACAATGCAACAATTTCTGTTGAGGGTTATCAGGCGGTAACACTTCCAGCAGCGTTCAACGGTGTATCTGTAGTATTGTCTTACAACGACACTTACCTTGACGAGGCAAATGGTATCCGTTTTGCTCCTCTATATGGTACAACTAAGGAAGGTAAGATCGAGTTCAAGACTACAGAGCAGGAGGGAGCATTTACTCTTTACGGTGGTTTCGCTTTTGCAAAAGAGGTAATGGGTAAAGCAAAGGACGAGGTTACAGACTCTTTGTACATGGAATATCATCAGTATTACACTGCAGGTACTTTGAAGCTTCCTGCAGAGGCTCCTGAGTTCTCTTGGGTAGGTGTATACAATGTAAAGGTAGCAAATGCTAGCGATGTAATCATTGCCAATACAAATGTAGATGCAAGCGCATGGCCTGCTGAATTCCAGATGGAAATCAAGGAAGTTCAGAGTATCAATGGCCCAGTGCTTGTTGTTTCTTCATTTATGGGTAGCGATGTATACACTTTGAACCAGGGTGGTTTCACAGTAACTCCTGCTGCTGACGGAATGAGTGCGACTGTTGCCTTGAACGAATATTATGGTATGGCAATGCTTCAGTCTTATGGTGGCGGTATGTATTTGGTATTGACAAACTCAAGTGGTGCTGCTAAAACATTGACTCTTACATTGAACCAGGACGGCACAGTGTCAATTGAGCCTATGTTCATTCAGATGCTTGACTTTAGTACAAATGTATATACTCCTGTAGTATGCTACATGAACATGACAGCAACAAAGGTTGTAGAAGAGGAAGCTCCTGCGTTCGAATGGACCGGTGAGTATGTACTTACTGCAACTGTTGACAATTCTGATTATCCTACAACCTTTGCTTTGAATGTTGTGTATGACGACAGCTATCCTGGTTACGAATATTATTATATCTCAGATTTCATGGGTTATGATGTATATCACATCAACAATGGTGGTATTGCTTTGAATATAGCAGAGGATGGTCAGAGTGCAGAGATTGATATGAATTATACATATCTCTATTCGCTCGGTGTTGGTGTTTATCTCAAGTTGCGCGACAAGGATGGTGGCAATGTACCTGTAGCTCTTGCATTGAATGCCGATGGCACACTCTCTGCCGATGACTTTACTGTAGTAAATTCTTCAACCAATGATATTGTTGCAACTTACTCAAATGTAGTCCTTACAAAGAAGGATGCAACAGGCATTGAGAACGTAACTGTTGAGAACAATGTTGTTGAGGGTATCTTTGACATGCAGGGTCGCAAGATCGATGCAATCACAGCTCCCGGTCTTTATATTGTAAACGGTGCTAAGGTTTTGGTAAAGTAATAATTTACCGATAGATACGGAAACCGGGGCTTAATCAGCTCCGGTTTTTTTATAATATTAATATAATAATATTAAAGTGCTTTCCCTCCTTTGTGGAAAGCACTTTTTTTGCTAATTTTGCACCCTGTTTGAAAAAAACGTGCAATAATAGGAAAAATAACAAAAAGAATAGAGAATAAATGAACAAAGTAAAACAAACAACAACTTTTGTTGGCAAAATGTTTGCGGCTTTGCTTTTGATGCTGTTCGCCATGCCTGTTCTTGCCTTGCAATCGCCTGTAGCTGTCTCTGTGAGCGATATCGACAAGGAACTTGTAACAGTATATGGTGTTGTCATCGACAAGAAGAGCGAAGAACCTTTGATTGGTGCATCGGTGGCAATATGGCAGGGCGACAAACTCCTTACCGGTGTCTCAACCGACATCGAAGGCTCGTTCCGTATCGTATCGCCGGTAACGGATTTCGAGGTGCGTGTCTCTTTTGTGGGATACAAGGACCTTGTGTTCGATTCAAAGTCGCGTAAACTCGCAGCCATGCGCATCGAGCTCGAAGAGGATTCAAATACCCTTAGCGATGTGGTAATCACAGGTTTCGTATCAAAGAACAAGGAAACTTTTACAGGTTCGGTAACCGAGGTGTCGGGTATGGAACTGCGTCAGGTTTCGGGAACAAACCTTATAGGTGCCATTTCGGCTCTTACTCCCGGTATGGCAATGGTGCAGAATACAAGCCAGGGCTCGAACCCCAATCACACCCCCGAGCTTGTTCTGCGCGGTATGAGCTCGTTCTCGAACAGTGGTCAGCAGGTGAACCAGCCCACAATCATTCTCGACGGTACAGAAATATCAATGCAGGACCTCTACGACCTGGATATCAACGAGGTTGAAAAGATTACAGTCCTAAAGGATGCTTCGGCAACCGCACTCTATGGTTCAAAGGCTGCCAATGGTGTTATCGTTATTTCGCGCAAGCCAATCCTGGAGAGTACAGTACGTGTGCAGTATAACTTTACCGGCAACCTGCAGTTCCCCGTGTTGAGTGATTACAATGTGCTCAGCGCAAAGGAGAAACTGGAATACGAGCGTATGGCAGGTCTTTACGATGCAAACGGAGCAATAAATTCAGCAACAGGCTTGCCTTTGCAGTATGAATATGACGAACTCTACAATCAGCGATACAAGCTCATTGCTGCAGGCTTGAACAGCGACTGGCTGTCGCAGCCTGCGCGTACGGCTTTCTCGCACGACCACTCGTTGCGTGTATATGGCGGTGCTTCAAATCTCCGCTATGAGCTCACCGGACGTTTCGGCGATACACGCGGTGTAATGAAGGGCGACTACCGTAAGCGTTACAACATGGGATTCAAACTCGATTACTACATAGGTTCACTTACTCTGTCGAACCGCACCACATATCAGGAAGTGAGCGTGATGAACTCTCCTTACGGTTCGTTCTCGGAGTATGTGCAGATGAACCCTTACGACAGAATCTACAACGAGGACGGCACACCCAACACAAATCTCGCATGGGATTCGAATAACCCGTTGTACGAGGCAAAACTTGGCAGTTTCTCAAAGAACGGCACAAGAACATTCAGCAACAGCACCGACCTGCGTTGGGATATCAACAAGATGTTCCTTATTACCGGACACTTCAATGTGTCGAGCGATATGGGCTCAAGCGATGTCTTCACTTCACCAAAGTCGTTGGTGTATAAGGATGTTACAGACCTCACAAAGAAGGGACAATATACCAAAGGCTCTTCGCGCGGTATAAGCTATAACGCTAACATTGTGGGAACATTCAACAAGTTCTTCAAGGACGAGTCGCTTGTAAGCCTTTCTGCCGGTTGGGAGATAAACTATGCCGACAGCAGCAGCGAGACCACACAGGCGGTCGGTTTCTTCAACGACCACCTGTCGTACATAGGAAACGCAGTAGGTTACCCCTCAAGCAGCAAACCATACGGTTCTCAAGCCGAGACAGCCGATGTAGGTTTCTTCACCACAGGTAACGCATCGTTCCGCAACCGTTATTTCATCGATGCCACATGGCGTACCACAGGTTCGTCGCAGTTCGGCGAGAACAACCGTTTCGGACACTTCTGGAGTGGTGGTATCGGATGGAACGTAATGAACGAGAAGTTCATGAGCCGTGTAAAGAAGAATTTTGATGTATTCAAGGTGCGCGGTAGTGCCGGTTACACAGGAAAGGTAAGTTTCAGCCCCTTCCAGGCAATGACAATGTACCAGTATTCCAACGATTATGAGTACAAGAACGGTATCGGTGCAGTGCCCGTAACCATAGGTAACGTGGACCTGACATGGGAGCGTACAATGAACTACAATATCGGTATCGACCTGAGCATGTTCGAGCGTCGCTTGAACTTCACGATTGATGCCTATATACGTAACACCACCGACCTGCTTCTCGACAAGGCATATGCACCTTCAACCGGTGTAACCAGTGCAAAGGCGAACTTGGGCGAGTTGCAGAACAAGGGTATAGAGTTCCAACTCGACGGTTATATTTTCCGCAGCAACGATTTCTACTGGCGTCTGGCAACAACCGGTTACATGAACCGCAACAAGATTACAAAAATCGACAAGGCATTGGAGGAAATCAACAAGCAGAACCAGGCAAACGCATCAACAAGCCTTGCTCCGCTTCCGCAGTATGCCGAGGGCGAGAGCGTAACAGCGCTTAAGCTTGTGCGTTCGGCAGGTATCGACCCCGCAACAGGTAAGGAAATCTACATCAAGCGTAACGGAGAATACACATTCAAGTACGACCCTGCCGACAAGGTGCTCATTGGCGATACCGAGCCTGCCTACACAGGAACATTCAGCACAAACGTATTCTGGAAAGGTTTCAGCGTTTACGGATTGTTCAACTACCGTCTGGGCGCATGGGTCTACAATACCACACGTGTAAGCAAAGTCGAGGGTTCCGACCCACGTTACAATGCCGACAAGCGCGTGTTCGACGACCGTTGGAAACAGCCCGGCGACAATGCCATTTACAAGGATATTGCCGACAGTTCACGTCCCGAACAGACAACACGTTTTGCAGAGAAGGAGTATACATTCTCTCTCGGTTCGTTGAACATAGGCTATGAGTTCAGCGATAAGGTATGCAAGAGCCTGAGAGTACGTAACCTGCGCACCGGTATCAACTTTACCGATATCCTGCGTTTTTCAACAGTTAAGATAGAGCGAGGAACCGACTATCTCTATAGCCAGGGCTTTGAGTTCTATCTGAATGTAACACTTTAATCCTTTGACGAGTATGAACAAGATCAAATATATCATATATCTGTCTGTTGCACTCTTTGCAACAACCTCATGCGAGGATTTCCTGAACATCACCCCCGACGGTCAGGCGAAACGCGACGAACTGTTGCTTACACAGCAGGGTGTTGAAGATGCAATGTACGGCGTATATTCGCAGTTGCGTTCAACAACACTTTATGGTCAGGAACTCTATTTCCAGTCGCTCGAAGTTATGGCACACAACCTCTATTGCGACGGAAACACAGCCATCGAGGCATTGGGAAAATTCGAATATGAGAATACTCAGGTAAAGAGTCTTTTCGAAGGAATATGGACAGCAATGTACAAGAATATCTCAAACGTGAACAGCGTGCTCAATTCACCGCTCGTTGCCGATGCAACGGAATTCCCCTTCAGCATCTACCGTGGCGAGGCACTTGGCTTGCGTGCATTCATGCACTTCGACCTTGTACGCCTGTTTGCAGAGCAGTATACACAGAATCCTACAGCCGACGGTATACCTTATGCAACAGAGTACTCTTTGAATACCCCCGATTTCGAGAGCCTCGAGAAGAATTACGAACACATTCTTGCCGACCTGTTGGAAGCCGAACGTCTTCTTGCTGACGAGAATGAATACGAGGACCTGGGCAACTATATGCTCGACCGTCAGATACACTTCAACAAGTATGCCGTATGGGGAACACTCGCACGCGTATACCTCACAATGGGCAACAAGGAGAAGGCTGCAGAGTATGCAAAGAAGGTCATTGCCGACGGCAAGTATATGCTTAAAGAGAAAACCGAAGTCAAGGACGACGTTGCCGGTGTGCTTTCAAGAAAAGAGTGTCTTTTCGGAATCTATCATTCAGGTTTCTACACTCAGGTGAATGCAAAGTTGCAGCAGCTCACATCGTTCTATTCTCTTGAAATTCGCAAGGACTTCAAGGATATCTATGAGAAGGACGGTTCCAACGGCGATTACCGTACCACAGCCTACTTCTCGGAGACACGTCTGAGCGACAGCGATATCAGAAGCCGTCTGTGCAAGTTTACCGACATTTACGAGCAGAACAACAACTCTGCATCGCGTCCGGCAGACCTCATATTGGGAATAAACATGATACGCGTTCCCGAGATATACTACATTGCTACTGAAGCACTCATGGACAGCATACCGCACGAAGCATACGGCTACTTCAATGCTGTACGCGAACATCGCGGACTCAAACCCTTTGACGATACCCAGAAGCTCGACACAGCAGTTCTTGCCGAGGAGTATTTCAAGGAGTATATTGGCGAAGGACAGGTATTCTTCAATATGAAACGTCTGAACTCGGATATTTCCTCTTTTGACGGTTCAACCACCTACAAGGCAAGCAAGAATATCTATGTTGTTCCCGTACCCGATATCGAAATGGATAACCGTAATTAAACCGGAGAGTATGAAGACAATCAGATATATCAACAGAACTGCTTTGGCAACAGCAATGCTGCTTGTGTTGTTGCTTACAGCATGTAACGAGAATTATCTCAAGTACGATACATCGTACAACGGAATATATTTTACAAAGGACACGTTGACATATTCGTTCAGCGTTTCGCCTGTAGAGTATAAAGAGCATGTATTCAAAATACCCGTAGCCATTATGGGAGGCTTGAGCAACGAAAAACGCGCAATAGGTTACGAAGTGATAGAGGAACTTACATCGGCAGTTGAAGGAGAGCACTACACTATAGGCGAAGCATGCATATTGCCCGATTCAATCACCGGTTATATTCCCGTAACCGTATATCGCAGCAAGCTCGAAGGAACATACCCCGATTATACACGATATAAGCTTGCATTGCAGCTCGTGTCGAACGACTGCTTTGTTCCAACGCTCGACTCGTTGCATCAGGTGCGCGTGTTCACTTTCGACAATGCCATAGAGCAGCCCGAATGGCTGAACAGTGCCGGTGAAAAGATATGGAGCCTTGAGAATCTTGGCGTATGGCACCCATTGAAGCTCATAAAGATGGTAGAGTACTTTCATGCGATAGAAGATGTGTTGCCCGAGACCTACATCAAGATGGTAAAGCAGTATGGCGAGAATCTTGAGCACATAAGCGGAGGCTATCCCACCGAATTCAAGATAACATTCGAGAAATATGTCTACGCACCAATGTACGAGTATTTCAGCAACCCTGCAAACGAGGAGTACATAAAGTCGGAATTCCCCGATTTCCCGTTCGATTTCCCCGACCCATATAACAAATGATTGTTGAACTATAATATTATTCATATATGAGAATATCAAAGTTCTTGATAATGTTGTCGTTGCCGTTTCTGATGCTGTCGTGCTTCAGCGACAAGTCCACAGACGCAACACAACCCATTTCCGAGATTACAATAGAGTCGGGAATAGACAGTATATACAATATCCAGAAGAACGAGACTCTGGTTATCACTCCAAAGATTACACAGACCGACAATTCAAAGGCCCTGAGCTACACCTGGGAGATAGACCTTGTACCATACTCATACGACGAGGTATTCACATTTGTGGGTGCATCGTTGGGCAAGTACGACTGCCGTCTTATTGTTAGCAACGAGGATGGCAAGAGCTTCTTTCCATTCACATTGTACGTGAATTCTCCCTACGAAGAGGGTATAACCATCCTAAGCAAGGATGTACAGGGCAAATCCATGATTTCATTCATGCAGAAGGCTGTAAACGGCGAAGAGCCACATTTTGTCAACGGCGACTGCTTTGCCATCAATAACCCCGATATCGATTTCGCTTCGGGTGCAGCTGATTTTGTGCAGTGTAGCGGAAGTCTTATTGTTGCCTGTCAGGGTGGAGGAGAGGAGAATCACCTGCCTACAATCTACTATCTCAACGAAAAGACATTCGTGGTTGAGAATATGTTCACTGTTCCCGAGTACGAAGACTTCAAGCCCACAAGGCTAGCCGTCCCCTCAACAGGCTATTCAGGAACATCATACCCCGTGCTCTGCGAGAACGGCAAGGTCTATGATCTTTCAACAGCCGAAGGTGTTGTCTCAAAGCCCCGCAAGCTGCACTCAACATACGAGCAGAACTGCATCGTAGCCGACCTGTTCTATTATTGCTTACTCTTCTGGGATAAGGAGAACGGTGGCTTGAGCCTTATGTATCGTGGCGACGGTCCATACTATTGCAGTTCGGAGTATCACCTTACATTGGATAATCCGGAATTTGCAACAAAGAACTATTTCGCAAACCGAGGACTTGTGGCAATGACAAAGATAAACATGACACCCACACAGATATCCAATGCCGGTGGTGATGGCGAATTGCTCATAATCACCAACTATTCGATTGTGGCACGTAGCGAAGTGCTCTATACAGGCTTCTGGGGATACGATTTTGTGAACAACGTACAGACTTTCCCTGTTGCAAGTACACAGCAGGGCGCGTTGATAAACAGCCCCATAAACAAGGATACACCATGTATTGCAAATAAAACATATTACACATTGCTTTTTGCCAATGGCAACAAAGTGCGCCGTTGGAAATACGACACACCGTTGACAAATCTTGTGAATGCCCCCACACTTCTTACCGTGGGTAGCGATAATGCCGTTATAACACACTTCGAGATAAGCGACGACCACAAGAAGACCTACGTTGCTTTCTATGAGCCTGACAGCACAGAGGAACTCAACGGCAGCGTATGGATATTCGATACCGACTCAGGCGAGGTTCTTGAACGCCACAACAACATCTGCTACCAACCGGTAAAGATGATATACAAGAAGAAATAATACAATAACAAAAGGGCTTGCAACGCAAGCCCTTTTGTTTGTTTATTTGTCGTTGTTCATCTCCTTGATGTCGACTTCCCATTCTTTTGCTTCGCCAAGAAGGTGTTTGCTGAAGAAATCTGCCATCTTCCAGAAGAAGTATTCATCCTTGGTCTCGAAGCCGTGACGGTCGCCGGGGAGATAGAGCATCTCGAAGCGTTTGTTCGCGCGGATGAGAGCGTCTACCACTCGTGTGGTGTTGGCAGGGTGAACGTTGTTGTCCATGTCGCCTGTAACTAGCAGCAAGTGACCTTTGAGACGTCCTGCAAGCTCCTGATTGGTGCTTATATTGTATGAGAATGTCGTGTCCATCTCCACAATGCCGTCCTTGTTCTTCTTTTCTGTAACATTCTCCTTTATACCGTGGTGTTTCTCGCTCCACCAGTTGTTGTAGATGCGGTTGTCGTGGTTACCGGCACACGATACTGCAACCTTAAAGAAGTCGTTGTATGTGAGGATTGCCGCTGTTGACATGAAACCACCGCCCGAGTGTCCGTGGATACCTACATTGTTGCCGTCGATGAAGCTGTGGCGTGCAATCAATTGCTGTGCGGCAGCCTTCTTGTCTGCCAAACCGTAGTCGCGCAGGTTGCCGTAGCCGAAGTTGTGGTACCATTTTGAACGGTTGGGGTGTCCGCCACGGTTGCCCACGGTTATTACAATGAATCCCATCTGTGCAAGGCGGTCTACACGGTTCATGCCGCTCGACCATGTCTCGTTTACAGCCTCGGTCTGAGGACCGGGATATACATACTCAATAAGAGGGTAGCACTTTGTTGAGTCAAAGTCGAAAGGTTTGTACATTACACCGTAGAGGTCGGTAACGCCATCGGCAGCCTTTACTGTGAAACGCTCGGGGAACTTGTATCCTGCCGCAAAGAGCTGTGAAAGGTCAGCTGTGCCAAGGTCGGCAATCTGCTTGCCGTTCTTGCTATATACATGGTTCACGGGAGTGCAATCCACGCGCGATGCCGATACAACGAAAGCCTCGCCGTTGTCTGCCGCCGAATAGTAGCTTATGCACATGTCGCTCTTGTCAATCTGCTTTAGGTTGCTGCCGTCGAAGTTTACGCTGAACAGGTGCATGTAATAGGGGTTTTCATCCTTATTGTATCCGCATGCGGTGAAGTAGATTTTCTTCTCCTTCTCGTTCACGGCAACAACATCCTCAACATGGTATGCACCGCTTGTAATAGCGTTCTTTAGAGTACCGTCGGCGTTGTATAGATAGAGCATTGCCCATCCTGTACGTTCCGACCACTGGATGAACTGCTTTCCGCCGTTTACAAGACGTATGGGCTTGCTCTCGATGCTTGTGTTCATCTCCTCGCGTACAACGGCTGTTGCGCTGTCGCTGTTTACATCCACGTGGCACACCTCGATGCGCTTCATGTCGCGGCTTATGCGCTCAAAGTAGAAGCCGTTGTTGTCGCCGAGCCAAACAGCCTTGCGTGGGCTCTCCTGACGTGTGGCATGTGTTGCAGGCTGTCCGAAGAGTTCTATTCTCTGGTGCTTGAACTGTGCCACGTCAATCATCTTGCTTGTCTTGTTCTCGAAGTCGAAAAGCTCCATTGTCATTGTCGGAGTCTCCTCGCCCGGCATCTGATAACGGTATGTCTCGAGGGTGGGGCGTGGGTTGCTCAAAGAGTTTATTACCCACATCTTCGACAATATAGAATCGGCACGATGAGTCATCACAAAATGGCGTGAATCGGGGCTCCACAGACAACGTACATAGTAACGCTTGGTGCTGTCGGGCTTCTCGTCGAGCGAGTGGTATGCGTAGCATCTGTTAGGTGTTCCGCCGTTGGTGAGACGGTGTTCCACAATGGTGGTGTCCTTGTCCCAAAGACGCAGCTTGTCGAGATCTTCGCGCGACATGTACCACAGGTCGTAATCCTTTTCGTAGATGGCATACTTGCCGTCGGGTGATACGTTTGCCCAGCCCGGATAAGCAGGGTAGAGGTCTTCGATTTCGTCTTTGGTACGCTCGATGAGTTCACCTTTGCGTAAGTCATACTCAAAATGGAAGGTCTTTATCTCCTTCTTGCCCTTGTTTGCGGCAATCTTTGCACTGTCGTTGCGCTCGTGACGCGGCAACACTCTCTGAACCTCTTTCTTTGAACCGATGTCGAAGCGCACATAGCGGTTATCGCGTATTATGCGGTTCAGACGTACGGGCAGATGCTGTGCATCGTATGGGTCGCCGGTGCGCAGAGTAACCTCCTGTGCTAACCAGTCCATGTCCCAAAGCTCCTTGCGTGTGCCCTTTACAGCGTCCACAAGATAGAACTTGGTGCCGTTGCTGTCGCTCCATGAATATATAAATTCCTTGCCGTTGGCAAGCCAGATGGTGTTGCGTACAGTGGTCTGTTTAACCATACGCGAAATCTTTGTGGGTGAGAAACGCTCGGCAAGTTCATAGTTGGGGCGAACCTTGTTTGCGCTCTCCTGTGCCATTGCTGTGATGCACAACAAAGGCAATGTCATAAATAATAGCAGTTTTTTCATATATAGGAATTATTCTTTCTTATGTATGTGCAATGTGTCAAGAATCTTTTTGAATCCGCGACGTTTGTTGATGTCAATCTTTGCGATGCCACCCGTTGAAGTCTCTTTGTAAAGGCTCGGAAGGTCGTGTCCGGTCTCTTTCATAACCTCCACAATGCGGTCGTAGTCAATCTTATGCTTGCCGTCCGACAGAGCCGAATATGTGCACGCGTCAAGGGCACGTGATGCAGCAATGGCGTTGCGCTCGATACATGGCACCTGAACTAGTCCGCACAAGGGGTCGCAGGTGAGTCCCAGGTGGTGCTCCAAGCCCATCTCGGCAGCATATTCAATCTGGTTTATTGTTCCGCCAAAGAGCTGGCATGCCGCAGCTGCCGCCATGGCACATGCAACACCAATCTCGCCCTGGCAACCTACATCGGCACCCGAGATTGAGGCATGTTCCTTTGCCACGTTGCCGAACAGGCCCGCCGTGGCAAGAGCACGCAGGATTCGTGCATCGGAGCAGTTGTGTGACGTATGCAGGTGGTAGAGCACCGCAGGCAACACACCGCTCGAACCGCATGTGGGAGCAGTTACAATGGTACTTCCGCTGGCATTCTCTTCGGATGTGGCAAGAGCATAGGCGTATACCTTAGCCTTGCTGCTCACCGCAGCACTGTACGACATCGATTTGTTCATGTATGTGTTTGCCTTGCGCTGTATGCCAAGTCCACCGGGCAACACACCCTCGTTCTCCAATCCACGCTGTATGGTCTCTTTCATGGTCTCCCATACAGTTGTCAGGAACTCCCAAATCTCCTTACCCTCATATTTCTCCACATACTCCCAGAAACTGCAACCTGTCTCGTCACACCAGTCCATAATCTCGTGTATGGTGGTGAGTGGGTATATGTCCTCCTCGTTTTTGGTTGTGTGCTCGTTGGCAAGTTCGCCTCCGCCAATGCTGTATATAGTCCATTGGTCAATTACCTTACCATCCTTTATGCCCTCGAACAGCATACCGTTGGGATGGAAGGGCAGGAAAGTGTCGGGTTGCCACACAAGCTCTGTATTTGCTATCGGTTCAAGAACCTTTAGGATTGCAACGTCGGTCATGTGTCCCTCACCTGTTGCGGCAAGGCTTCCATACAGTGTTACCCTGTAACTGTCCACATCGGAACAACGCTCCGCGAACTGGTTTGCAGCGCGGTTCGGTCCCATAGTATGGCTGCTCGACGGTCCAAGACCAATCCTGAATAGTGAACGTAATGATTTCATATAGTTATAAGTTTTTGTTGTTTCTTATTTGAAGTAAAGAATTGGCGAGGAGTCCCTCGCCAATTCTTTACTTCCATAGATTACCCCACTCGCCGCGGTTGCCGGTGGTGAGCTGACCACCTTCGGAGGTGTCGACCTTTTCATCGTTTATCTGGAACGAAGTAGCGAGCATCTGCTCTGTTTCAATCTTTACCTCTGTTGCAAGAGGTGTCTGATAACTCTTTTTCATATATATATAGTCTTTATTTTTTCTTATGTTATACCTTATTTAATAACTACCTTCTTGCCATTGATGATGTAGATGCCCGGTGCGGTAATCTCGCTCAACTTACGGCCCGAGAGGTCGTAGATTGTCTTTACACCGTTCTCTGTCTCAATCTCTTCAACTGCTGTTGTGCTACCGAATGTAAAGCGCAGAGCTTTGCTTGCCTTTGCTGCTTCCGACAATGCACTCTTTGGCAAGTAAGCCTTGTGGCTGTTGTTGAGGAATGCAGAACTATTCTGCTGCTTCTTATCTGCCTGGTAAAGACCAACGCCGTTCTCGCCGTTAGCAAGCACGTATGCATCTTCTGCGATGTATGTTGCAGCTGCAGTGCCTTGGAGCAAGTTACCGTTGATTGCAGTTGCACCAGTGTTTGTAATCTGGAAATTGTATGTACCCTCGGCACCGGCAAGTATCACACCTGTGTTGGCAGGGATTACCTTACTTTCAATCTCTGTTATTTGTATAAAGCCGTCGCCTCCCTTGTCGGTGGTGTAGAATGCTTTAACATTTACGTCTGCTGGTATTGTTACCTCAGCAGGGGCAAAGAACGTAGCATATCCGGCTGATGTGATTGTTACAGGAAGTTCTGTCACCTCCTCTAACCACCAGGTGTAACCTTGATATACTCCGTTTATTGGCTTGTCTTTACCGCTGTCGGTTGTGTCATTTTTACCGTGAATATATCTACCGGCTCCAGCTTCTGAATTCTTTACATAGATGATATAAGAACCT
>CAJGDP010000009.1 GCA_904502235.1 uncultured Bacteroidaceae bacterium | reverse complement strand
TAGAAGAGTCGTTGTTGTAGAAAGCATAAGCAACAAGGTCGCCTGTAGGTTTCCAGTTCTCTGTCACACCCGCTGTAAAGCCATTGTTGTCAAAGTCAATGTAAACAACACCATGTGTCCAAGAACCAGGTGTGTTTATTTTAAATTCAACTTCTTCGCCCGCCTTAACAGTGAATGTAACATTCTCATAACCATCTACATAACACATAGCCTGTTCTGTAGAGTTCAATCCGTAGGTTTCATCACCCACTTTGACATCTGTAATATTACGATCGGACCTTGATTTATAGGTCGACGTAACATTTGTCGGTGTGTAATTAACCTGCGCAAACGCTGTGGTTACCATAGCAACCATCAACGCAAAGAAAAATGTAAATTTTCTCATAGGTTTAAATTTTGGTTAATTAAAAATTGGTTAGTTTAATAAATTGTTTTCAAAATTAATATAAAATTAATATAAAACAAACACGTAAAGAAGAAAACAGGCACAAAATTGTAAAAACACACCCGAAAAAGTCAGCAGTCAGTTCTTTTCAATGTTACATACGTTCACTTCCTTGCCGGCATAATCAAGGTCTTAAGTCCTTTGATTTTCTGTCCCTCGACGGCTTTAATGACAGCACGCATGCGGTTCATTTTTACTGCCACATACGAATAATTGTCGAACACAAGGATTGTACCCACCTCGTCGGCACGCAGCCCTCCCTTTTTCATAAAGAAACCTGCAAGGTCGCCACGACTCAGTTTATCGCGTTTGCCTTTTCCCACATAAAGTATAGCCCAATCGGGAGCTGGTGGCAGGACATTGCGCTTCGGCAAGGCATATTCCTCAAGATTTTCGGGCACGAAGTCCGGAAGAGCCTTATTTTCAAAAGAGAGCAGATAGACAGCTCCATCAGCATCCCAACGCGCGGTACGTCCGTTACGGTGAGTGAATGTCTCGGCTGTAAGAGCACGCTGATAATGCACAACGTGTTTTACATCCTTTATATCAAGACCACGCGCAGCAAGGTCGGTACTTACAAGAATATTTGAATTTCCGCATTTGAAACGGAAGAGCGAAAGTTCGCGCTGTTTCTGCTCGAGCGCACCATGATAAGCCACACAACAGAGCGACAGTTTTGTGAGATATTTATATACCTCCTCAACGGTTTCCCTGAAATTACAGAACACAATTGCCGGCTCTCCATTGAAAGAGCAAAGCAAAGAGAAAAGATTTTCAAGACGTTTCTCAGGAGTTGTTGTAACGGTATAGAACGATGTACGAACCACAGGCTGTTCATCATCGGTTCTGAAATCGAGTTTTTCGACATCCGCTGTGGCAAATTCAGGAATTTCGGGAGCATCGGTAGCCGACAGCAAAAAGCGTGATTTTGCATTCGGCAATTTTTCTACAAGTTGTTGCATTTCATCCTGAAATCCCATCTCAAGACACTTGTCGAACTCGTCGATTACAAGTAACGTGCACTTGTCTACTGCAAAAGAGTTATGGTTCAGGTGGTCGAGCAAACGTCCGGGAGTACCGATAACCACAGCCGGTTGTGCTCCGCCCATGGAAGCCATCTCCTGTTCCAAAGGTCTGCCGCCATAGAATGACACAGCATGGAATGGCGTTGCCATAGCACGCCACACCTCAAAGACCTGTCTTGCGAGTTCACGCGACGGAAGTACAACCACCGCCTGCACCTTATTGCACGACGCATCGAGCCTCTCCACAAGCGGCAACAGAAAGGCAAGCGTCTTACCAGTTCCTGTGGGTGAGAGAAGAACCATACTTTCGTTTTTACGGCAATGCGCCATTGCCGCCTGCTGCATTGCGTTGAGTTCCTTTATACCCAACTTGTCCAATGCCATATTTTGTATTCTTGTTGTTTGCATAATCATTCTTCAATCCAAAAATTTCTGTTGTTCCTTATATTTTCAAGCATACCCTGCATGGCTTTAAGCACAGCAGGTTCTTCACTTGCAAGATTTTTTGCTTCATCAAACTCGCCTGCAACTTTTTTGTACAATTGCGGTTCAGTGGAATATCCTGTTTCGATACCTGTTCCCCAAGGCACTATTGCCGGACCACCCTTTGGCTCGATATATTTCCAGTCATCAAGAATCAACGACAAAGTATGATTCGAAGCCATACCTACAGCAAAAGGACGCGTTTCATTCTCATTTCCCAACCATACATTTACCTGAGAACTATTACCGTCGGCAGAAAGTGAGCTGGCTGCGGATAGCCCTGCAACCTCAGCCATAACCTCAAGAAAATCAATCTGCGACACAAGCCCATTCCTTACACCCGCCTTCTTTATCCTTGCAGGCCAATGAACAATGAACGGTACACGAGTTCCGCCCTCAAAGGCGCTGTATTTTCCGCCACGCAAACCACCTGTAGGCGAATGGTCGCCCACAAGTTCCTCTGCGAGGTCGGCATAACCGTCATCAAGCACTGCACCATTGTCGCTTGTGAGGATTATCAAAGTATTTTCATATACCTCCTGCTCCTTCAATGCACGCACTATTTCGCCCACACACCAGTCGAACTGCACAATGGCATCGCCACGCAAACCCATTTCACTTGCTTCACGAAAACGCTCATGCGGGAAACGTGGAACATGAACATCGTTTGTGGCAAAATAGATAAAGAATGGCTTTTCGCCACTATTCTTTATAAACTCAACGGCATGGGACGTGATGCTGTCGGCTATATTCTCGTCCTTCCAAAGAGCAGAGCCACCACCCTTCATATAACCTATACGCCCTATTCCGTTCACTATCGACATGTCATGTCCATGCGAACTCTTCAGGTTGTACAACAGTTCGGGATTTTCGCGCCCCGTCGGCTCACCTTCGAAATTTTGTTTGTAACTGACATGGATAGGCGCAGAAGGGTCGTAATTTGCCACCTTGCCATTCTCTATGAATACACAAGGAACTCTGTCGGCTGTTGCTGCCATTATGTAAGAGTAATCAAAACCTATGTCTGCCAAAGCCGGCGCAATCGGCGCATTCCAATCCTGCCTGCCACTCTCCGCTCCAAGTCCGAGATGCCACTTTCCAAAGGCGGCCGTTGTATATCCGGCATCCTTGAAGACATCGGCAACCGTATACTGTTCGGGCGAAATAATCATTGCCGCATCGCCTGCCGCAACATCTGTTCCACTCTTGCGCCAAGGATACTCCCCTGTGAGCAAAGAGTAACGCGAAGGGGTGCTCGTAGAAGCACATGTATAGGCATTCGTAAAACGTAAGCCATTTTTAGCCAAATTATTGACATTTGGAGTCTTAACACCCTTTGCACCATAACATTCAAGGTCGCCATAGCCCAAATCGTCGGTATAAATCATCACAACGTTCGGACGAGTATCAAATACACCTGCCAATGGCTGGTTTTCCTGTGCTGCAGATGCTATAGAAACCGCCATAAGAACAGGCAATGTCGCCAATTTCACTTCGTTCATAAAGCCTAAACTTTTTAATTTATGCGAAATTAACCATTCCATGCCAATAAGCGAAACGAATACGACAAAAATTATAATTTCTGCCATTTTGGCACCATTTATAAGATAAAAGAGACTATCTTTGCAGGGTTTTTCTGCCAAAACACCATTGGCAAGAAATTTGTTGTAAACAAAACAGAAAACATTGACTATCATGAGCGAAAAAGATAAGGAAATTCAGGAAGAGAACATCAACGCAAATGTTGATACAGTAAATGAGGATGTTGCCGGCGAGGAGACTGCTACAGAGCAGGAGAACGTAGAACTCACAGCAGAAGAGAAGTTGCAGAAAGAACTTGACGAAGCAAATGAGAAGGTAGCCACACTCGAAGACAAATATCTGCGTCAGGTTGCAGAATTCGACAACTATCGCAAACGCACACTCAAGGAAAAAGCGGAACTCATAAAGAACGGCGGAGAGCGCGCCATTGAATCCATTCTACCGGTACTCGACGATTTTGAACGCGCTTTAAGCAATATGGCAAAGGACGAGAATGCCGCAGAAATCATGACAGGAGTAGAACTCATCTACAACAAATTCGTCGGCATCCTCAAACAGAACGGTTTGCAGAAGATTGAGACAGAAGGTGCTGATTTCAACACCGATTTCCACGAAGCAATCGCAATAATACCTGCACCAAGCGAAGAACTGAAGGGAAAGGTTTTGGATTGCGTTCAGGCAGGCTACACATTGAACGAAAAAGTAATACGCCACGCAAAAGTTGCTGTTGGCGAATAATTATAGACTATGGCAAAGAGAGATTACTATGAAGTGCTTGGCGTTGACAGAAGTGCGTCGGCAAATGACATAAAGAAGGCATATCGCAAGTTGGCGATACAATATCACCCCGACAAGAATCCGGGCGACAAGGAAGCCGAAGAGAAATTCAAGGAAGCTGCTGAAGCATATAGCGTACTCAGCGATGCCGACAAGAAAGCACGATACGACCAGTTCGGTTTCGAAGGAGTAAGCGGAGCCGGTGGTGGCGGATTCAGCGGTGCCGGCATGGATATGAACGACATTTTCTCAATGTTCGGCGACATATTCGGTGGTCGTGGCGGATTTGGAGGCTTCGGCGGTTTTGGCGGTGGCAGTTCTGCTCCACAGAAGCATCGCGGCAGCGACCTTCGTGTTAAAGCAAAACTTACATTGCAGGAGATTGCAAACGGCACTACAAAAAAGTTCAAACTTAAGAAGTACGTACCATGTAGCCATTGTAGCGGTAGCGGTTCCGAAGGCAACTCATACGAAACATGTCCTGAGTGTAAGGGAACAGGTCGCATAATACGCACACAACAGAGTTTCTTTGGAATGATGCGTAGCGAAGTTCCATGTCCACACTGTAACGGTGAAGGCAAAATCATTAAGAACAAGTGCGCTCACTGCCATGGCGAAGGCGTTGTTCTTGGCGAAGAGGTTATTGAGGTACAGATTCCCGCAGGCGTTGTTGAAGGCATACAGCTGTCGATGCGCGGCAAGGGTAACGCAGGAAAGCGTAACGGCATAAACGGAGATTTGCTTATCGTCATAGAAGAAGAGAAGCATCCCGAACTTATACGCGATGAGAACGATTTGATATACAACCTGTTGTTGGATATCCCCACAGCCACATTGGGAGGTTTTGCAGAAATACCAACAATCGACGGCAAGGCAAAAGTAACAATCGACCCGGGCACACAACCAGGAAAAGTTCTGCGTCTGCGTGGTAAGGGACTTCCCACATTCAACGGATACGGAAAGGGCGACATTGTTGTGAACATCAGTGTATACATCCCCGAAACACTTTCAAAAGACGAAAAGAAGGTTATTGAAAACTTCAAGGATTCCGAGAACTTCCGTCCTTCAGAAAGCATAAAGGAGAAGATATTCCGTCGCTTCAAAAGTTATTTTGACTAAAAAAGACAAGGTATGACATACGACGAAACAGTCACATATCTGTTCAACTGCGCACCGCCCTTTCAACAAGTAGGCGGTGCGGCTTACAAAGAGGGGTTGTCTACAACCATACAGTTCGACAACCACCTGAACAATCCGCACAGAAAATTCCGTACAATACACATTGCCGGAACAAACGGGAAAGGTTCAACCTCGCACACCCTGGCAGCCATACTTCAAGAGAGCGGTTACAAGGTTGGTCTTTACACATCGCCACACCTTATCGATTTCAGGGAGCGCATGCGCGTGAACGGAGTTCCTGCAAGCAAGGAGTATGTAATAGAGTTCGTTGAAAAGCACAAAGCATTCTTTGAGCCCTTGCAACCGTCATTCTTTGAACTAACCACAGCCATGGCATTCAACTATTTTGCAGAACAACAGGTTGATGTAGCCATCATAGAGGTGGGGCTTGGCGGAAGACTCGACTGCACAAATATAATTACACCGGAACTTTGCGTTATAACCAACATAAGCCTGGACCACACACAATTCCTTGGCACAACACTACAGGAGATAGCCGGAGAAAAAGCAGGAATCATCAAAAGCGGAATCCCTGTTGTTATAGGCGAAACCACGCCCGAGACAAAAGATGTGTTTGCACGCAAGGCACAGGAGTGCAACGCACCAATAATCTTTGCCGAAGAGGAGTGTCTGTTATCACAAGCCGAACCTTTTGAGAACGGATACAGATATGTTTCAAAAGTTTATGGAGAATTCACCGGAGAACTTGGAGGTGATTACCAACGCAAAAACACCAATACCCTGCTGTCGGCAATAAAGATTCTGCAAGAGAAAGGATTTGCAATAAGCGATGATTCTTTGCGAAAAGGATTTACAAACGTATGTAGTCTGACTGGCTTCATGGGGCGTTGGCAAAAGTTACAGGAGAATCCCCGTGTGGTGTGCGATGCCGGACACAATATCGGAGGAATAAGATACATAACAGAGCAGCTTGCACGCATTGATTGCAAGAGTTTGCGCATAGTCTTTGGAATGGTAAACGACAAGGACATCACAAGTGTACTGAAGATGATGCCCCAGAATGCCGAATACTATTTTACACAAGCAAGCATCAAACGCGCCATGCCGGCAGAAGAGCTGAAAAACATGGCTGAAAAATACGGTTTCACAGGCAAGTGTTACCCCACCGTAAAAGCGGCTCTGGAAAACGCGGTTGCCGACAGCACATCCGAAGATTTCGTTTTCGTGGGAGGAAGTTGCTTTATTGTAGCCGACCTGCTGTCGTCGCTCGAAAAATAATTATTTTTCCACATAAAAACTTGATACTTATAACAATATTTTCGAAAAGGCACCCGCTATCGGAAATATTGTTGTTTTTTTATATCAAAATCCTTTGAGATAAAACGTTTTTTTATTTTATTTGCCGAAGAATAGCTATTTAACCAATTATAATATGAGTTGTACTGAAAATATCTCGCAGTTAAAGGCTGCCGATTTCAAAAAAACAGTTGGCGGCAAGGAAACAGCACTCTACATCTTGAAAAACACACAGGGGTGCGAAGTTGCAATAACAAATTACGGCGGTGCAATATGCAGCATCATGGTTCCCGACAAGAACGGCAATTACGCCAATGTCATTCAGGGACACGACAGCATCGACAATCTTCTTAACAGCCCGGAGCCTTTCTTGAGTACTCTCGTTGGTCGCTACGGCAACCGCATCTGCAAAGGCAAGTTCACTATCGACGGCAAAGAGTACAATCTTGCAATCAACAATGGTCCTAACCACTTGCATGGCGGTCCTACAGGTTTCCACGCAAGAGTATGGGATGCAGAACAGATTGATGCACAGACATTGAAACTGCACTATTTGTCAGCCGACATGGAAGAAGGTTTCCCAGGCAATCTTGACATTACCGTTGTTTATACATTCACCGACGACAACGAACTTAAAATCGAATATACAGGCACAACCGACAAAAAGACTATCGTAAACCTTACAAGCCACGGTTTCTTCTCATTGTCGGGTATTGCCAATCCAACAGCTACTATCGACAATCTTATTTGCGAAATCAATGCGGACTTCTTTGTTCCAATTGATGACACATCGGTTCCTTACGGTTGCATAGCACCTGTAAAGGGCACAGCATTCGACTTCACCACCCCGACAGAGGTTGGCGCACGCATCGATGCCGATGAAGAGCAGATCAAACATGGTGCAGGTTACGACCACTGCTATGTACTCAACAAGAAAGAGGTTGGCGAACTCAGCTTTGCAGCAAAAGTAACAGAACCTGTAAGCGGCAGAACAATGGAGGTATATACCACAGAACCCGGTGTTCAGGTATACACATCAAACTGGCATAGCGGTTTTGCAGGAGCACACGGTGCAACATTCCCCAAACGTAGCGCAATCTGCTTCGAGGCACAGCACTTCCCCGACAGTCCTAACCGCGCACACTTCCCCAGCGTTGTGCTTTGCCCGGGCGAGACTTACAAACAGGTAACTGTCTACAAGTTCGGTGTTGAGAAATAATTTATATAAGGAAATTATAAACATTAATAATAACTAAAACATTTAAAACATGAGTAATCAAAAGAAACAATGGGGAGCTATCATAGTAATGATTGCGCTCTTCGCAATGATTGCCTTTGTGACAAACCTTTGCTCACCTATGGCAAACATCATTAAAGCACAGGGTGATATTCCTGAAGTTCTTGCACAGATTGGTAACTACGGTAACTTTGTTGCATACCTCATCATGGGTATCCCTGCCGGTATGCTTATCTCTAAATTCGGTTACAAGAAGACCGCACTTATCGGTTTGACAGTAGGTATCATCGGTATTCTTGTACAGTGGGCAAGCGGTATGCTCGATGCTAAGGAAAACCTTGCTCTTGTATTTACAGTTTACCTTATCGGTGCATTCATCGCAGGTTTCTGCATGTGTATCCTCAACTGCGTTGTAAACCCAATGCTTAACCTTCTTGGCGGTGGAGGTAACAGCGGTAACCAGCTTATCCAGCTCGGTGGTGTATTCAACTCTTCAGCAGCTGTTGCTGTATATATCATCATGGGTGCTCTCATCGGTGAGATTTCAAAGGACACAGCAATCTCTGACGCAACTCCTGCTCTTATGATTGCACTTGCAATCTTCGTAATTGCATTCGCTGTAATCCTTTTCACAAATATTGAAGAACCTGAACAGGCACCGGTACAGATCAGCCTGGTTAAGGGTGCATTGAAATACCGTCACTTCACACTCGGTATCATCGCAATCTTCCTTTACATGGGTATTGAGGTTGGTGTTCCTACATATGTAAATATGTACCTTGTAAACACACCTGAGCTCGGTATCTCAGCTGCTACAGCAGGTCTCATCGTTGCTGTATACTGGTTCATGATGCTTATCGGTCGTTTCGTAGGTGCATCTATCGGTAGCAAAGTATCAAGCCGTGCTATGATTACAACAGTTTCTATTGCAACATTGGTACTCGTAGCATTCGGTATGTTCTCTAACCCAGAAACAACAGTAAGCGTTCCCGGTATCGACTGGGGTACATTGACACTCATCTGGGCTAAGGTTCCTGTAGGTATCTTTGCATTCCTTTTGGTAGGTCTTTGCACTTCTGTTATGTGGGGTGGTATCTTTAACATGGCTGTTGAAGGCTTGGGCAAATACACAGCTGTTGCTTCAGGTATCTTCATGACAATGGTGTTCGGTTGCGCAGTTATGCTCGCTATCCAGGCACAGGTTGCACAAATGACAGACTACATGACAAGCTACTGGGTTGTAATCTTCTGTGCAGCATATCTGTTGTTCTATGCACTTGTTGGTTCAAAACCTGCAAAGAAGTAATATAAATATTGAAAAAACTTATTGTTTAACTATATAATACATAAAGATTATGGATATAGAATTTGTAAGAAGTCGCTTCATCAAGCATTTCGACGGTACAACAGGAAGCATCTACGCCTCTCCAGGTCGTATCAACCTGATTGGCGAGCACACCGACTATAACAATGGCTTCGTATTCCCAGGTGCTGTAAACAAAGGCATCATGGCAGAAATCAAGCCAAACGGCACAGACAAGGTTTGCGCATACTCTATCGACGAGAAAGACTATGTAGAGTTCGGTTTGAAGGAAGAGGATGCACCACGCGCATCATGGGCAAAATACATCTTTGGTGTATGCCGTGAAATGATCAAGCGCGGCGTTGACGTTAAGGGTTTCAACACAGCTTTCGCAGGTGATGTTCCCCTCGGCGCAGGTATGTCTTCTTCAGCTGCTCTCGAGAGCACATACGCTTATGCATTGAACGATTTGTTCGGTGACAACAAGGTTGACAAGTTCGAACTTGCAAAGGTTGGTCAGGCTACAGAGCACAACTATGTAGGTGTTAACTGCGGTATCATGGACCAGTTCGCAAGCGTATTCGGTAAGGCAGGTAGCCTCATCCGTCTCGACTGCCGCTCTTTGGAGTATCAGTATTTCCCATTCAAGCCACAGGGATACAAACTTCTTCTTTTGAACACATGCGTTAAGCACGAACTTGTAGGTTCTCCTTACAACGAGCGTCGCTTGAGCTGCGAGCGCGTAGCTGAGGTTATCAAGGCTAAGCATCCTGAGGTAGAATCATTGCGCGATGCAAACTTCGAAATGCTCGAAGAGGTTAAGGCTGAGTTGAAACCAGAGGATTACAACCGTGCCAAGTATGTAATCGGTGAGGTTGTTCGCGTACTCGACGTTTGCGCTGCTCTTGAGGCTGGCGACTACGAAACTGTAGGTAAGAAGATGTACGAGACACACTTTGGTTTGAGCAAGGATTATGAGGTAAGCTGCGAAGAGCTCGACTACCTTGTTGACGTTGCTATCGACTGCGGTGTTACAGGTTCACGTATGATGGGCGGTGGCTTCGGTGGTTGCACAATCAACCTTGTAAAGGAAGAATTGTACGAAGTATTCATCGAAGAGGCTGAGAAACGTTACAAAGAGAAATACGGTAAATCTCCAAAGGTTTACGACGTAGTAATCGGCGACGGTTCTCGTAAGATCTGCTAATCTTACAGCAAAAACATAAATTCAAAAATTCGGCGCAATCCAAAAGATTGCGCCGAATTTTCCTTAAAGAATTTCAAGGAAGCTACGCTCCAAGTAATTCATATCAAGAAAAAGCAGTAGAAAATTACAATTGTAATTGGATTCCTTGAGAACTGTTCTCCTATTCCTTTTTTCGGAGAATACAAAGAATTTGGTGTTAAAGTTCTCCCTCCATTAAGTTTACCATTATTAACATCATTAGTGGAAGAGTACATTAAACAATAATCTTAATCCGAATAAGCCTATTCGGATTAAGATTTAAATATACCAACTCAAAGCGACTTCATTGACAACGAAATCCTTCTGCGTTTAAGGTCTACTTCGGTAACCTTTACCATCACCTGCTGACCGAGTTTTACCACATCGCCCGGAGAGGAGACAAATTTATCCGCCAGTTGCGAGATATGCACCAATCCGTCCTGATGCACACCGATATTCACAAATGCACCGAATGCTGTTATATTGGAAACCAGACCGGGCAATATCATACCCACGTGCAAATCCTCGAGTTCATGGACATTTGGGTCGAACGAGAAAACTTTAGCCTGTTCGCGAGGGTCGAGTCCGCGTTTGTTGAGTGCATCCATAATGTCGGTAAGTGTAGGCATTCCCACTTTATCGGTTATATAATTGGAGAGCACCACTTTTTTACGCAATTCGGTATCGGCAATAAACTCTTTTAGCGAGACACCCATATCCTTTGCCATCTGTTGCACGACACCGTAAGATTCGGGATGAACAGCCGTGCTGTCAAGCAGATTATCTCCATTCAGCACACGAAGGAAACCAGCAGCCTGTTCAAATGCCTTATTACCCAAACGCGGAACCTTGAGCAAATCCTTACGGCTACGGAAATCTCCGGTTTCGGCACGATACTTCACAATATTCTCGGCTAGCGAAGGCCCTAAACCCGATATATGAGTGAGAATCTGCTTTGTTGCAGTATTAAGGTTTACACCTACCTTGTTTACACAACTTTCAACTACAACATCTAGACGTTCCTTAAGTTTACCCTGGTCGACACTATGCTGATACTGCCCCACTCCAATGGAACGTGGCTCTATTTTTACGAGTTCCGACAGGGGATCTATAAGACGACGACCGATAGAAACCGCACCGCGCACCGTAACATCCTCATCGGGAAACTCTTCGCGTGCCACAGGTGATGCAGAATACACCGATGCACCGTCCTCGTTTACCGAGAACACATCAATTCCATAGCCAGCCTTACGAACAAAATCCTCGGTTTCACGTCCTGCTGTGCCGTTACCTATGGCAAAAGCCTCAATTGAATACTTCTGCACCAAAGAGGATACTATATCATAAGCGCCTTCGCGGTCGTTCTGAGGCGGATGGGGATATATGACTGTATGGTATACCAGATTTCCTTGCGAATCGAGCACCACCACCTTGCATCCGGTACGGAAACCGGGGTCGATGGCAAGCACACGCTTTTGCCCAAGAGGCGATGACATAAGCAATTGGCGCAAATTCTCAGCAAACACAGCTATTGCCTCGTCGTCGGCACGCTGTTTTGCTGTGTTTCGTGTCTCATTCTCTATTGAAGGTGCAAGCAGACGTTTATAACCATCGGCAACAGCCTGTTCCATATATTCGCGAGTGGGAGAAAAACGCTTTATGAACCTACGGTTGAGCTGTTCCAAAGCCTCTTCGGGTTCAATATCTATAGACACACGCAGAAAGCCCTCTTCCTCACCACGCATTATGGCAAGCAGACGATGCGAAGATATACGCGCAATCTTTTCCTGCCAATCGTAATAGTCGGAATATTTTATGCCGTCGCCCTCCTTGCCTTTCACCACATTTGATGCAATGACTCCAAAGCGCGAAAACAGACGTCGCACAGTTGTACGCGCCCCTTCATCCTCAGAGACGCGCTCGGCAATTATATCACATGCGCCGGCGATGGCATCTTCCACTGTTGGAACTTCTTTATTAATAAAAGCACGTGCGCGTCCCTTTACATCATTTATCTGCTGCAAAAATATGGCATCGGCAAGCGGTTCAAGACCACGTTCTTTTGCCATTGTAGCACGTGTACGACGTTTGGGCTTGTAAGGAAGATAAATATCTTCAAGTTCCACTGCATCGAAACACTCATCAATACGTTTCTTGAGTTCAGGTGTAAGTTTACCCTGTTCTTCAATGGTTGTTATAACCGTCTCCTTGCGTTGCATCAATGCTTTCAACTTCTCGTGCATATCCTTTACGTTGCCCACGGCAACTTCGTCCATTGAGCCGGTAGCCTCTTTACGGTATCGCGATATAAAAGGGACTGTTGCACCACCCTCGAGCAGTTCAATGACATTCTTCACCTTTTCAGGAGCAAAACCCAGCTCCTTGGCTATAATCTTTACAAGCATAATATACATTATTTATTTCATAGCGAAGATACAACAAAACAAGGTGAGAACCACAGAAAAATCCTTTATAAATCTTAATTCACAAAATAATTTATAATAAGTAGGAAATTCGTTATTGAAATATGTTCCACATTCAAACAAAAAGTACTATTTTTGTAACAAATTACGGTAAAGAGTATTCCATTGGCAAAAAACTGCAATAAGACAATGCAATACAACAGAGAATAAAAACCTACTAACGATAATAAAAGACATGAATAGCAAGCAACTGATGAACAAGGCAGCGGACAACATTCGTATACTTACCGCAGCTATGGTTGAAAAAGCAAAATCAGGACACCCCGGTGGTGCAATGGGCGGAGCAGACTTCATCAACGTCCTCTACTCAGAGTTCCTAGTACACGATCCCGATAATCCACTATGGGAAGGTCGCGACCGTTTCTTCCTCGACCCGGGTCATATGTCTCCAATGTTGTATTCAGTTCTTGCACTCCAGGATAAATTCACCATGGACGAGCTCAAACAGCTCCGTCAATGGGGAAGCGCAACACCGGGACACCCCGAAGTGAACTTTGCACGTGGCATTGAGAACACATCAGGTCCTCTTGGCCAGGGTCACACATATGCAGTAGGTGCAGCCATTGCTGCAAAATTCCTTGAGGCACGTTTGGGTAGCGAGGTTATGGGACACACAATCTACGCATTCATCTCGGACGGTGGTATCCAGGAGGAAATTTCACAGGGTGCAGGCCGTATGGCAGGTTATCTTAAACTGAACAACCTTATCATGTTCTACGACGCAAACCAGATCCAGCTCTCAACACGTTGCGACGAGGTTATGTTCGAAGATACAGCAAAGAAATACGAAGCATGGGGCTGGAAGGTCATTACTATCGACGGTAACGACTGCGATGCAATTCGTGCTGCACTCACAGAAGCCAAGGCTGAGAAAGAACGCCCCACCCTTATCATCGGTAACACCGTTATGGGTAAAGGCGCACGTCGTGCCGATGGCAGCAGCTATGAGTTCGACTGCGGTACACACGGTGCTCCTCTTGGTGGCGATGCATACATCAACACAATCAAGAACCTTGGCGGTGATGTAGAGAATCCATTCGTATTCTTCCCCGAGGTTAAAGAGTTGCACGACAACCGTCTTGCAGAACTCCGCAAGATTGTTGCAGAGCGCAAGGCAGCAAAAGCAGTTTGGGCTGCAGCAAACCCAGAGAAGGCAAAGAACCTGGAAGATTGGTTTGCAGGCAAACAGCCTGAAATCGACTGGAACGCTATCGAGCAGAAGGCTGATGGTCCTACACGTAACGCATCGGCAACAGTACTCGGCATTCTTGCAGAGAACTATGGCAATATGATCTGCTCATCTGCCGACTTGAGCAACAGTGACAAGACAGACGGTTTCTTGAAGAAGACACACGCATTCACACCTGGTGATTTCAGCGGAGCTTTCTTGCACGCAGGTGTTTCAGAGCTCACAATGGCTTGTCTCTGCATCGGTATGGCTCTACATGGTGGTGTAATCGCCGCTTGCGGTACATTCTTCGTATTCAGCGACTATATGAAACCTGCTATCCGTATGGCAGCTCTTATGGAACTTCCTGTGAAGTTCGTTTGGTCACACGACGCGTTCCGCGTAGGCGAGGACGGTCCTACACACGAACCTGTTGAACAGGAGGCACAGGTACGCCTTATGGAAAAGGTAAAGAACCACAGCGGCAAGAACTCAATGCTTGTCTTGCGTCCGGCAGACGTAAACGAAGCTACACAGGCTTGGAAACTCGCCATGGAGAACGACAATACACCTACTGGCCTTATCTTCTCACGCCAGAACATCAATAACCTCCCCGAAGGTACACCATACGAGGAAGCAGCAAAGGGTGCATACGTTATCGCAGGCAGCGATGAGGATTACGACGTTATTCTTCTTGCATCAGGTTCTGAAGTTTCTACACTTGTTGACGGTGCAAAGCTTCTTAAGGCAGACGGAATAAAGACACGTATCGTTTCTGTTCCATCGGAAGGTTTGTTCCGCACACAGCCTAAAGAATATCAGGAGAGCGTTCTTCCTGCAGGTGCCAAGATTTTCGGTCTGACAGCAGGCTTGCCAGTAAATCTCGAAGGTCTTGTAGGTGCAAACGGCAAGGTTTGGGGATTGGAGTCATTCGGTTTCTCTGCTCCTTACAAAGTACTTGACGAGAAATTGGGCTTTACAGCAGAAAATGTATATAACCAAGTAAAATCAATGCTATAATGAAAAAGATAGGACTTGCAAGCGATCACGCAGGCTACCCTTTGAAAGAAGAAGTGAAGGTATGGCTCACCGAAATGGGTTATGAATTTGTTGACTTCGGTACACACAGCACCGAAAGTTGTAACTACCCCGAATTCGCTCACGCACTTGCCGAGGCAATTGAAAATGGTGAGTTTGCAACAGGTATTGCAATCTGTGGTACAGGTAACGGTATCAACATGACATTGAACCACCACGATGCAATCCGTAGCGCACTATGCTGGATGCCCGAGATTGCAGCACTTGCACGCCAGCACAACGATGCCAACGTAATGGTGATGCCAGGTCGTTTCATCGCTACAGAAAGTGCAAAAGAGTGTGTAGAGACATTCCTCAACACTCCTTTTGAAGGCGGAAGACACCAGGCGCGAATCGACGCGATTCCTGTAAAGAAATAATACAAACAAAAAAAAATATCCATCGCTTGGGCGATGGATATTTTTTTAACATTCAGCTAAAGGATTTGTCATATTAGGCAGATTCACCTGTTCGAATTTATATCCCAGTCGCTTCAGTTCGATTGCCGCGCCTATCTTGTACATAACTTTCACCACACGTGAATATACATGAAATGCCATAGGCGACTGTGGTTCAATCCGCTCTCTACGTATAAGCGTCAAAGCTGTTTCGCCCAATCGGCGCATCATATCTTCGATATTCTTTGCTTCTTTCGATTCCAGATGAAAACCTATAAGGTCGCGTACAATGTGTTCATCCATATCATCGAATCCCTGTTCGCCATGATACGTTTTATACTCATCCTTGCTATGAGTGCTCCAGTCTGCGTCCCACTGATGCGCAACAGCCATACCCAAATAACCGGCCCAAGCTATTGCCACAGTAGGATAATCGGCTATATTAGGAACTGCATCTACCATGTATTCCGGAGCCAGTTCGTTCCAACGTGAATCAATATCATCCGTAGCGAGCAAAGTTCCGTCAAGGACAGAATACTGCTTGCACAGTCTAAGGAGTTCGTCTGTTATACGACTCTCAAAATTCTCAAGATATACTTTATCCAACATTTTTGCTTAAGTTTTATTTAATGACTACCGCACTCATGATGACTGCATGCCTCGCCGTTATCCTTTACTTCACCGGCGATATATGCTCGCACCAAATCATCAATATTACCACTACAACCGCGTACCACCTTTATTTCATGACTTTCCAGCACATTCTTTGCGCCCTCGCCCATGTTGCCTGCAAGCATAACCTGCACACCCTTCTGGCGTAAAACAAGCACCACTCCCGACTTGCATCCGCATCCCTGTGGCGAAGGGAGAATCTCCTTCATCTTGATTTCACCGTCAGTGACTGTAAAAATAGTGTAATGGTCGCAATGACCGAAATGGTTGTCCACCACTCCATCTCTTGTAGGAACAGCAATCTTCATATTCTCACTTCTTAATCATTCGGGCAATATATTTGCCTATAATGTCAAACTCTATATTCACCTTTGTACCAACCTCTATTGTGTGGAAATTGGTATGTTCATATGTATAAGGGATTATGGCAACCGAGAATGAGTCGTCTGTCGGTTCACACACTGTCAAGCTCACACCGTTTACTGTTACAGAGCCTTTGTCTACTGTCATATATCCCTTGGCAGCCATCTCATCATCCTTCTTATAGCGGAAAGTATAATACCAGCTGCCGTCGGCATCGCGCACCGATACACACTCGGCGGTCTCATCAACATGCCCCTGAACAATATGACCGTCGAGACGTCCGTTCATCATCATGCTGCGCTCCACGTTAACCTTATCACCCACATTCAACAGACCGATGTTTGAGCGCTCCAAAGTCTCTGTCATGGCGGTAACAGTATATTCATCACCAGTGATATCAACTACTGTAAGACAAACACCATTGTGCGAAACACTCTGATCTATTTTAAGTTCATTCACGAATGAGCATGTCAATGTCAGATGCAAATTACCCTGCTCACGTACCAAACGACGCACAGTGGCAAACTCTTCAACAATACCTGAAAACATAATATATCATTTCAAATTATTACTATTCTTAAACTATTTGCGAAGATAATCATTTATTCCCAAAATCACGCTTATAGAAAGCGTAAACCCTGCTAAAGGAAAAACTTTTTCATCAAACATGCAGTAATTTGACATCAATAAATTATCTTCGCATATACAAATGAGATAACCATGAAATTATTAGAAGGAAAGACCGCTCTTGTTACAGGAGCAACAAGAGGCATAGGACGTGCCATAGCAATCAAATTTGCTCAGGAAGGTGCAAACGTGGCATTCACATACCGACAGATAAACAATAACGCCGAAGAACTTATAAAAGAGATTGAAGCTATTGGCGTAAAGTGCAAAGGCTATGCTGCAGATGCGGCAGACTTCGCAGCCACCGATGCTGTTGTAAAGGAGGTTCTCGCCGATTTCGGACGAGTAGACATTCTTGTAAACAACGCAGGAATTACAAAGGATGGGCTTATTATGCGCATGACCGAGGAGCAATGGGATGCAGTGATTACAACAAACCTGAAATCGGCATTCAACTTCACACGTGCCGTTGTACCTGTAATGGCAAAACAACGTGGTGGAAGTATAATAAATATGTCGTCGGTTGTTGGAGAGAACGGCAATGCCGGACAATGCAACTATTCCGCATCAAAAGCCGGACTCATCGGACTTGCAAAGTCCATTGCCAAAGAGATGGGACCAAGAGGCATAAGAGCCAACTGTATTGCACCGGGATTCATCACCACGGATATGACATCGGCAATTCCCGAAGAGATGCGTGCCGAGTGGGCAAAGACAATACCTCTGCGTCGCGCAGGAACCCCCGAAGATGTAGCAAACGTAGCCCTGTTCCTTGCCAGCGACATGTCGGCATACGTCAGCGGGCAGGTAATAAACTGTTGCGGAGCAATGAGTTGTTGATACTGATACAATAAAAAATTCACTTCAATCGAAGTGAATTTTTTATTTAGTTATTTTGTAAGTTTCATTCCAAGCATCATACCGTCGTACCCCGATAAAAGAGAAGAAGCGGCATCCAATGTAGCTCCGGCAGAACTTAACTTGGATGAAGAGGAAAGCAAACCGCTTGCCGCAGATGTCTTGCTGGAAACCGAAGATGTTACATTCTTTATAAGTGTCAGCAACTTGTCGGCATCAAAAACAATCTCTATATCCGACACATTGTACGAGATATAAGATTTCATCTTCAGTTTATCATGCAAAAAACTGAAATTTATACTTTTCTCTTCGGCATTCAATTCGTATGTTCCACGCAAAGTGCGTCCATTTACGGTAAAATAGCACGAATCATTTGCCAGGAATGTGAATGTACTTGTTCCCTTGCTTACACCCACCTTTGAAAGATAAGCGTCGAATTTCTCCTCAATCTTGGCTGTAGCAGCCATGCCTCCTATTTCAGAGAGCGCATTTTCACTCTCAAGCACACAAGCAGTGCCGTCGTAATTCCATGTACCCTCAATAAGAGATTTTGAGAATGGCACTGAATTGCCGATAATGGTTCCCAGAATATTGGAAACAATTCCATCGGAACTGTTTTCTGCAACCTTTTCTGTTACCTTATTGGCAGCCTTTCCCAACATATCTTTCAAAGACTGTGCCTGAACATTTACAGTCAGGCACATCAAAAGCAAAAATAAGAAAGATATTTTTTTCATATTTAGTGCTATGTAATAAATCAAGCTTCAGTTGTCTCTGCTTCTTCTTCAACCTTGAAGTCAACCACGCCGTTGGCAACAAGGATGTTGTACCAAGAGTACATCTTCTTGATATGTGTAAGGTATACACGCTCTCTGTCGTAATCGGGCATGATACCTTCGAAGTATTCAACCAACTCTTCGGGTGTAGCCATCTTCAGATCAAAAGAGATGACACCATTCTCCTTCTCATAGATTTTTGCAAAAACCTCACGCAAAGGAACCTCCTCTGTATCGGTGTAGATAGCGATATCATCAAGCATGACAACCTTGTCGGTATTGTGGACAGGAACACGTTTCTTGCTTGCATCAACCATCTCCACGATAATCATATTACGTGCACTTGACAAAAGACGATAAAGACCGGGCTTTCCCGATATTGTAAGAATTCTTTCGAACATAAGATTAAAATATTAAGTGTTAAATAATTTTTGTCGGTTAAACTTTGCGAATATACTTCATCATTCCGGATTTGCAAAATCAGAAATGTTTTTTAACTCTTGAACAAGGCTTATTACCCGAGGCAACAAAGGTTCATCGCCATCATTATATAAAGAGTAATCCGACATGAGCAACAAGTCGTCTGCTCCCATCTGGTTGTTCAATCGGCTCTCTACCTGGGTACGGTTCATACCACTACGCCACATTGTGCGTTGTATAGCAGTTTCCCTTTCTGCCCAAACTACAAGAACTCTGTCAACCGCCTCTATAATCCCCGATTCATAAAGTATTGCAGTCTCCACTGCCACCACAGGCGCATTCTGTCTCACAGCCCACTGCTCGAAGTCGCTCTTTACGACAGGATGTACCAAAGCATTCACACGCTTTATATTCTCCTTGTCGCTGAATATACGTGAAGCTATGTATTGACGGTTCAATGTTCCGTCGTCCTCGTAACACTCCTCGCCGAACATACGTTTGAGTTCGCTTATGATAAACGGATTCTCCGTCATGAGACGTTTGGCGTTGGCATCGCAATCATACACAGGAACGCCAAGCACACTCATCATACGGGACACGACACTTTTACCGCTACCGATACTGCCCGTTATTGCTAATTTCACTACTTCTTTCATGGCAGATAGGCAACAGATACTACGGAAGGAGAGAGTACGACATTTTTCACAAATGGAGATTTTTTGAAAAGCTTAAGCGGTGCTTTTCCTCCCACATTTGAAACAAGATCATTATAATCGAGCATAACGGTAAAATCACCGGGACCCACCAGCTCATAATTCGCTTCCGATATTTCAAATGATATTTCCACCTCGTTAGGAATCCACATGGCAAAGAATGGCTTTGGAAAATTGACACGAGACAACGGAACAAGCACCTTCTTGGTCTTCAACGGCGACACAGAGACATTTACATCAACAACAGAAGGCTCTGTTGTCATGTAATCACCGGAAGCGATGTTTACCTTAAAGGTTTTGTTGCCCTTCAGATATCTCTTTGCAACATACTCCGTTTCCACTGCCTCCATATTCTCCAATATATCGGGCATGGCAGATACCATAACATCCACCGGTTCGATAGTTATTGAAGTTATCTCGTAATGCTCTGCCGCATCAATCTTGCCGTTCAGTTTCACCGGCAACAGTTTGCGGTTCTGTATTACATTGACATTCAGAGTGTCGTCGTGATACTGCACAATGGTTGTTGTGGCTTCCACCACATCGGCAATCTGCTTCTTCAACAAAGAAACCGGAATACTTAAAGTACCACCGCGGTGCTTGAATTCGGAGAAATCGACAGTTAGAGAGCGCGAACGTCCAAGTTTGTATTTTGTAAGAACAGTGCCCCTGTCGGCAAGCCTTACAATAATCTCCGCTTCATTGCCGTCTACAAGTTCAAGCCCTTCGGGAACATTGAGTATAGACACACTAAATGGAATATCGGTCTCGTAATCTTCGTTAAGCACCTGCAATAGCCAAAGACAACACGAGACCAATAAGAAGAACAGGAAATGCAATATATTGTTTTCCTTAAGCTTTTTGAAGAAATCTTTTATCAAAATTTCTATTCCTTTATTTGTTATTTACCTTGCTCTTGCATTGCTACAGGAGAAGCAAAAACTGTTGAGATATCAACGCGGATATTTACATTGTGAGCAATCTCAAGAACAACAACACCGTCGTTCACCTCCTTGATTTTGCCATAGATACCACCGCTGGTTACAACCTCCTGACCAGCCTGAAGACCACGACGGAAATTCTCGATTTCCTTCTGACGTTTACGCTGAGGACGTATCATCATGAAGTACATGATGGCAATGATAATCACAAACATGAATATGGGACTTCCCAATATAGCTGCAGCACCTGTTGCAGCAGCTGTTTCTGTCAAAAATAGCATAATTCTAAATTTATTAAAGTTAATTATTTGTCAATCTTATTCTCCTGGCGCAGTTTCTTTGTAATGGTATCAAGCATACCGTTCACAAATGAACCGCTCTTTACTGTACTGTAATGCTTTGCGATTTCAACATATTCGTTGAGTGTAACCGAAAGGGGTACATCATCGAAAGTCATAACCTCGGCAAGAGCCACCTGCATTATCACAACATCCATGAACGCCAAGCGCGACATATCCCAATTCTTTGAGCAGCTGCTCATCATTTCGCGATACTGGTCGGCATTGTTTACTGCGTTACGGAAAAGTTTACGTGCAAACTCCATGTCGTTGATATCCTTATATTCAGGAAGCAACATCTGCATGGCACCGTTCTTCTCCTCGAAGCGTTTGATTGTCTTCAACACAAACGAATCTACAATAGACTTGTCGTCGTTCCAATAAAGGCTCTGCTCTTCGAGCAAAGAATCGAGTTCTTCATTGTCAAAGATGAAAGCCTTGTAGAGTTTGCGCCACAGTTCCTTATCCTCTTCATAAGAAGATGTCTCGGAAGCCATATACTCTTTATATATATCGCTCTCCTCTATCTTATCGAGCAGACGGCGTAGCAAATCGGAATTGTCAACCCAATTGAGTTTGCTTTTTTCAGCAAATTTGGCAAGAGCCTCATTACTCTCAAGCTGTGCGGCGAAACGGTTGTTTACAAATTTAAGGTTGGGGTTTCTGTCGCTTTCAGTGGGGCGTATCTTCATGCTGAGAAACGAAATGCGGTCGGTCGCATAATGTGTTATGCCAACAATAAGCAACAACATATAGTTATAAAGGTCGTAAGCCTTGGAGAGAGAGAAGAACACCTCATCTTCGGTAGCCTTTACTGTTTTTCCACTGTTTTTGTAATATGCATAAATAATCTGCACAATCTTAAGACGGATAAGAACTCTATTAATCATAAAAACGCTTTTTCAGATAATGTGCAAAGTTCGCATTTTATCGCGAGACTGACAAGTAAAAGGTAAATTTTATTTTTCCATTTTCGGCACAGAACATAACAATTCATAATAAGAAAAGGTTTAAAATTCATATAAAAAATCTGCCCTAAGAAGACGTAATGTGTGCAAAATGAAAGAAAAAGATTATTTTTTCGAGCATTTTTGTTGTATTATAAAAAAAAATCATCATATTTGCAGTTAAACGCAAGTATTTATAAATTGTTGTCCACTAAACGCGCAACAACAAACGACAAACAATCTATTACGTTATGGAAGAGATCAGAAAAAGCGAGAATGAAAGAGACATTGTCTTTTCACAAGCAGTCAAAGCCGGCAAGAGAATCTATTATATAGATGTAAAGAAGAACAGAAAAGGGGAAATGTACCTTTCGATAACAGAAAGTAAAAAGAATGTGTCGGGAGAAGGAGAGAATGCCACAGTTACATTCGAGAAGCATAAGATTTTCCTATACCGTGAAGATTTCACCAAGTTTGCAGACAGTTTGAACGAAGCCATAAACTATGTTGTTGCAGAACAGGGCGAATACAAGCCACAATATGCAGAACAGCCAAACGAGGACAACGACAAACTGAATATCGACATAGAATTCTGATTCTACTTCCTATTTATCTCAAGGCAAATGCGTAAACATTTGCAAAATACAAAAATAAAGTGTACCTTTGCGTCCGCTTTTAAGACATCGTGTGATGGCGAATTAAGCAAAACTAACATTCTTAATTTAGAGTAACACATTAAAAAATGAAAACAATCAGCATCAGCGGTTCAGCAAGAACCGAGGTTGGTAAGAAAGCTACCAACGCACTTCGCAACGCAGGTCTTGTACCTTGCAACCTTTATGGAGTAGAGAAAGAGGCTAAGTCATTCTGCGTTCCTACAGAAGGTCTCCGTAAGCTCGTTTACACTCCAGACATTCATGTTGTTGACCTCACAATCGACGGCGTAACAGTAAAGGCTATCATGAAGGACATCCAGTTCCACCCTGTTAAGGACACTATCCTTCACGTAGATTTCTATCAGGTAACAGAGGAGAAGCCTATCGTTATGGCAGTTCCTGTTAAGCTCGAAGGACTTGCAGAAGGTGTACGCGCCGGTGGTAAGCTCGTTCAGGTTCAGCGTTACCTCAAGGTTAAGGCTCTTTACACAGCTATCCCTGAGATTTTGACAGTAGACGTTACAGCACTCGGTCTTGGTAAGTCAATCAAGGTTGGTGAACTTTCATACGAAGGTCTCGAGCTCGTATCAGCAAAAGAATCACTCGTATGTTCAGTTAAGACTACACGTGCATCTGCAGCAGCAGCGGCAGCGGCTAGAAAGTAATCAGCTGAAGCATGAAATATCTGATTGTCGGCTTGGGCAATATCGGACGCGAGTACGAAGGAACCCGCCACAACATTGGATTTACAGTATTGGACGCTTTTGCAAAAGCGTCCAATACTCTTTTTCAGGACAAACGATACGGTTTCGTCGCTGAAACTTCGGTACGCGGACGCAAACTGGTGCTCCTGAAGCCGTCGACCTATATGAACCTGAGCGGAAATGCAGTACGCTATTGGATGCAGCAAGAAAAAATCCCCTTGGAGAATGTGCTTGTAATTGTCGACGACCTTGCACTGCCGGTGGGCGCACTGCGCCTGAAAGGTCAGGGAAGCGACGGCGGACACAACGGTCTTAAGCACATTGCAGCCACATTGGGCACGACATCATACGCACGACTCCGTTTCGGTATAGGCAGCGACTTCGGAAAAGGACAGCAGGTAAACTTTGTACTGGGAGCATTCGACAGCGAAGAACAGAAAACCATAGAAGAACAGTTGGAGACAACCAATGAGATAATAAAAAGTTTCTGTTTTGCAGGTCTTGCCCGCACCATGAACCAGTTCAACAAAAAAGGAAACGGCAAACAAGAGAAATAATGAGCGATCAGGCACGCATAGACAAATGGCTCTGGGCTGTACGCATATACAAGACACGCAGTATCGCTGCAGAAGCCTGCAAGAAAGGACACGTAAGCATAGGCAACCGCACAGCCAAGCCGGCACACAACATTCGTGTCGGCGACATTGTTAATGTCAAGAAGTCGCCTATTACCTATTCGTTCCGAGTGCTCAAGTGTGCCGAGAATCGCGTAGGAGCAAAACTTGTGCCCGAACTTATGGAAAACGTAACCTCGCAAGAGCAGTACGAGATTCTTGAAATGAGCAAGATTAGCGGATTCATCGACCGCCAACGAGGCACAGGACGCCCCACCAAGAAAGAACGCCGCGACCTCGATATCTTCGTCGGTGAATCGTTTGACAACGATTTCGACGAATTCGATTTTGACGAACTATAACAGAAAAAGAATGGAAAAATATTTCGACATACGATACCAATTCGATGTTCCGACAGTACATAAAAACATCGAAGAGCATATAAGCAACGGCACACCCGGATACATCTGTGTTGCCGACGGCAATATACTCACCATGGTACACAATAACGAAGAATATCGCAACGTTATCGACGGAAGTATTTTTTCGATCTGCGACAGCAGTTGGGTTCCCAAATTCGTAAAATGGATTTACGGATACGAAAGAATGCATTACTGCGGAAGCGACATATTCATTGATATTGTACGTTCACGCAAGTACAGAATGATATTCCTCGGCACCAGGCAAACCGTACTCGACGCCCTGCAACAGAACCTTACAAAAGAGAACCCCGATGTAGCAGAAATGACATTCAAGGAACTACCCTTCTGCAACGTCGAAGAGTTCGACTACAAGAGCATTGCACAGACAATTGAGAACGACGGCGCAGATATCATTTGGGTAGCCCTTGGAGCACCCAAACAGGAGCTCTTCATGAACCATTTGGAGCCACACCTTAAAAAAGGAGTCATGATAGCCATTGGAGCCGCATTCAACTTCTACAGTGGCTTGAGTGATGCTCCACAACGCTGCCCCGCATGGATGCGCAAGATGCACCTGGAATTCTTACACCGCATATTCAAGGAGCCCAAAAAACAGATAAGACGTTGCTGGCACATTACCACTACCCTGCCCGCAATACTCAGAAAAGAGAACAGACTAAAGAAAAGCAAAGCAAGAGTTGCATAGACACATTTTATTTACTGCTATATACAAAAAGATATGCTGACCTTTGGTCAGCATATCTTTTATTCAATATCGGAATTTTCTACCGTGTCTTCACCGGAAAGTTCATCGAATACGGCCTCCAAAAAACCTTCAGCTTCCAATATAAAATCATTCACTCCCTGACGAACATTCTTCATAGAATTCTTTGTGAACAGCATTGAACATCTACCTTTTAGCTTTCCAATTGCAACACGCTCTTCATCGGTATAAACCTGCATATCCACATTTTGAACAATAGTATTGTATTCCACCTCGGCATCCTTCCAATCCTTAGGTGTAAATGTTGCACTATTGTTCTCGATATATTCTGTGAACGACTCCAAATCAGAGTAAGCCTTTTTGGCAGGGTCACAAGAAAGCAATACGAATGCGCCCAAAAGAAATAAAAAAATCTTTTTCATAATCAGTTATCTTTTTTAATAAGTTTCACGATTTGACTTTGGGATACACAATCTTGTATATCGAAAAGCCTATGAGTACCATAAGCACAATATCGATGATTGTCCATATGGTCTGCCCCAAAATAAATCCACCCAGCGGTTGGGAGAAGATGCCTGCAGCTAAATATACAGCAACCCAAAGCCATCTCTTTTCGGTAAATGGGCAATATGCCAGTATAACAAAACCAGCAAAAGCAATCAGTCTCAATACCTGAAGAAAAAAATCGGGAAGCGGAAGATTTACAAACCCTAACAAAGCCAAAGCAACGGAAACGACAAGAATAATGGTTCTTGCCATTCCGCCTTTCTTGACACTTCTGATTTTCTTTGACTTACCCATATATTTTATCTGTGAGCTTTTCTCCAAGCCTTCTTGGCGTTCTTTACATACTTTTTGCCACTATCGTATCTCGCATATTTCAAAGCCTCCTCAAAGCGTCCCTCCTTACACAACAAAGTCATCATTTTTTCTTCAACCTTGTAGTAATGCGACGCGTTGCGTGTAGGATACTTTGCAAAATATGCTTCGCAATCCTCGATTGTTGATGTTGTAGAACATGCATTAATATAATATACATATTCACAACATTCGTTCATCTTATTCCTGTCGTAATTATCGTAGATATATTTCTCTGCGACAGCATAGCATTCATAAGCCTTGATATAGTTCTTCTGAGTATAATATTCACGTGCACTCATAAGATTATACATACCACGAGCCTCTGTCAAATGCTTGCCGTTTACATTCTGCTGAGCATTGATATACTCCTCGTATGCTACTTTGGAATTTCTACGACGTACATTCGCCCACATCTCATCATCTATAATAGACAACGCCTTCTGCACTTCCTCCTCATACACCTTCAGTTCACTATTTTCCATATACTCCTTGTATGCAGCATAGGTATTTGTTTCCAAAGCCTTGTTCCAAAGTTCCTCCTCTGCCACAAATTCAGCAGCCTCATCTTTGTAACGTCCTGTAGGATAGAGTTCCAGATATTTACGTGCGGCAAGCGCTTTATCAGTAAATGCAGTATAGTCAGCGACCTTGTTCCACGCAGCCTCCTCCAGCTTATAATTGTATTCATTCTTGCGCGCATTGGCACGTGAATCATTTGGATTAAGCTTTAGAATCTGATTGTAATAGTTCATTGCCAACTTGAAGTTGTCCTGATTGTAGGCTGTATTCGCCTGTGAATGCAGTTCCTGTATCTTACGGCACTTATTGGCTGCATCATACAATTTCTGCTGTTCTGTACTGTTTCCATCCATTGTAGAAGCAAGCATCTCATACAGTTGGATAGCATCATCGTACTTGCCGGAAGCGTAAGCGCGCTCAGCCTCTTTAGCAGCAGACTGCGCAAAAGAAGCACAAGACAGTAGTACAAAAGCAAATGTGAATAATATTCTTCTAATCATAATTTTACCTTATATTTTGATAAAAGTTTGTTAAACATTTCACTGTATTTCAAATAATCAGCATCCTCGGGAGCCAAAGTTTTGAACTCTTCAAAGTAGTTCTTGAATTTATTCTTGTCAAGGACATTATACTTCAAAGCGACCTCGATATTCGACATACGTCCTTTCTCTGTCTTGAAGTTCGCATACAGGATACTGCGCAACCTGCTGATACGATTTCTCTTTTCACGGGCAGCGGTCTTATATATCTTTGTAAGTTCATCCTTCTGATCACTGTTCATCGATTTTTCAGCAACAGCAGTCTTGATTACGGACATTGTCTCATCGTAGTTCAATGGTTTTGACGAAGCCTCTTCCACAAGTGCCATCGTCTCAGCATAATTGCTGTTATTGATATTCGAAGTAATCTTTGCTGCGCCCCAAATAATCAATCCGGCAAGAATAAATGAGCCAAGAATTATAACCTTTCTCCTTCCTCTATGAAAAACATTCGGATTCTTGAGTTCAACTCTTGTGCTATTAGCAGAACGCTGCTGCATCTTTGTATTTCTTTCGGCAAGTTGTTTTGCACTAAGATTCCTGAACGAAATATCCAAGTTATCCAGAATTTCTGAAATATAATCAGATATACCGGATTTTCTTACGTCATCCGATGCGCTTATAGCATGGTATGAAACATCGAATCCCATAGTCTCCAACTTGAATATTAAGTTTTCGAGTCCCATTTCTGAAATAGCAAACTCTCTCAACAAAGCGCTGTCATTGCTTCCGTTCAAATTTCCAAGATAACCCTCATCAGTCTTCACATAGGTAATCATCAACTTTATTTTCGACAAAGATTTCTCTTTTCTATATTTACTGATAGTATTAGCCAAAGCTGTGAAAGCTTCGTTAAGGTCCACCTTTCCTTCCAATTCATTCTTATCACCGACCTTTTTCTTGTACCATGCATCAAACTCCGGAGAGAAATCCAAGTCGCTTGCCTGCATTGTAAATGGATCCAGAGCAAAAATCAGTACATTTGTATTCTTGAAGAAAGGAGCATCCTCGTACTGGTTGTTCATCGATGTGAACATCTCACCTGCAATATCGTTAATATACAAACGATATGGAAGGTCTCCCTTAGGATTCTGAGCAAGCAACTGTATGGACTTATGTCTACCCTCGGCTGTCTTTTCAGGGAAGTATCCCATTTCCTGACCATCTTTGATTGTATCAAGGAAAGATTTTGCAGAAGCCTCATTTGCACCCATATTATCGGTAAAACTGCAAATGTGCTCATTACCGACTTTCATTCTGCACAATTCAGAAATTATTCTGTATAGCAATGTAGATTTTCCCGAGTTAGGAACACCGGCTACAGCAACATGCTTTTCTGCACCTATATTTGCCGATATAAGATTATCGCAATGCGCACATCTGCGTTCCAGCCTATCCTTACCTTTTGAGAATAGTGTAGGCATTTTTTCACCTGTAGCAGGATGCACTATGCTATACATACCCCACACCCCGGGTCTCAATGGCACATTCAAAGGGATGCCATCGGACAGATAAATAGCCGGTTCGGAATGCTCGCCACAATAAGGACATGGATGACTCACGTTATAGCGTTTCATCTTGATATACTCATACAGCATAAGCGCACCGGCAAACATCATAAACAACACTGCTGCACACAAGAACAAAACCAAAGGTGTAACAGATATAACCAATGCTGTAAACCAGTATGTATTTATTATATACAGCGAGACGTCAAAGATATTGAAAGTGGTAAATACAACATTACCCCATTCCACCAAAGTCTCACCCAACCAATATACTTCGTATTCTAATTCACCAACCGGTTCAGCTATTACAAAAGGAATCCAACAGAAGATTAGAACCCAAAGTCTACCACCTGAAAAAGAATACAGAATCAATCCGGCGCCAAGAACATACAAACCGATATAGACAATCCAATACAATGCCACCAACAGTATTCTTCCGGCCCATGCTACCACCCATGTCAAGCCACCCAAAAGCAGGAATAATGCGATTGTTATAAAGAATGCCGATATAATATACAATGCAATTCTTGTAAACAATCCATACGGTGCCGGACTAAAGAACAGCACCTTTGGCATACCATAACCATCTTCATCGGTTTTGAGAATAAAGTTCTTAACTTTAATTCTAACCATTTTCTTTTGGCGTTCATCTTTACGCCATCTCAGGTCAAATCTGAAATTAACCAATCCCCAACATAGAAAAAGAGCAAGAAGCACCCACACCGACAACATGGTTATTGCCAACCATTTCGGCAAATCATAGAAACCGAATCTGAACATTGATTCCTTAGATTCCAAAAGGTTGTCGTCCTTGGTGGAGATATACATAGGGTTTTCTTCTATTGTAAGAAGATTAGAGAGGATATACTCTTCGGCTCCCGAAATCTTTACCCATGCATCCTCACCGTTGTAATAGAGCGAATCGTTATCAACATATATTTTGTCTCCACCGTTCACAGTTCTTGCAACCTTTGATTTTGCCGAATTGGAATAATGCACATCAACTGTTCCCGAAGTAACATTATACCTTATATCGCAAGCCCTTTTGTCGTATCCATACTCATTGGCAAATCCGGGAACAACTAACATTATTCCCAAAAACGCCATAAACATTTTTGTTATGAATTGTTTCATATATTACTGCTGTGTTTTATCCTTTCTTCTGTTAAACAACGATTTGATTGTTGCGAAGAATGCCTCCTTACGATGTTTCGAATAAAGTTTAGGAAATTCCTGTTTTATTATTTTCTTAACATCCTTCTTGTTTTCCTTGCATTTTGATATGAGTTCATATATACTGTCATAATCATACTCATACAACTTGGCAACTTCAATAACATATGTAAGTTTATGCCTACCGCGTTCAAAAGCCAAATCTAAAATTTGGGTATCACTCATCAATTTGTGATTCTTTACCAACTTAAGAAAATCCACAATCTGCTCATTGCCCATGAATTCAAAGCATAGAGGTGCAACCTTCTTCAATGCCTCCACATGAGCAATTTCTTTTGCAAGACTATAGAACACCTGAGCTCTCGACTTATCGTTCAAATTCAATTTAAGCACGTTGAGCAACATCAGCCACTGTCTTCCGGCTTTGCTATCCATTGGAAGAACAGAGATAATATGCTCCTCTATTATCTTTTCTACCTTTGAATAGTTATTTTTATCAAGTTGACGTTTTGTTCTACTGTAAATATCAGAATATATCTGCTCATCACCTAATACAAGTTTCTTGAACGCATCGTTTTTCTTTGTCAAATCATGTATTTTCTTTGACAACTCTATATCACCACCATTGGCAGTTTCTTTTTTGATTTGTCTGTAAAAGAATGCAGCAAACTCTCCATTCTCGTGATGTGCAACATAGAACTTGATATAGTCAATTCTTTCAGCCTGCGCTTTATCCGCTTCAAGCAATAGAGAATACTGAGCAACCTTTTCGGGAGTTTTCTCAAGCAACTTTACATAGTTCTTTACCCTTGCTTCAGCATCACCTTCGAAATACTTTGCAAATGCAATTACCTGTTGCATATCGGTTTGCTTAGCCAACACTTCGGGAACAACATTTTTGAACTCAGGATATTTCTCAACAATGCTGTATTTACGGAGCATAGCATCCTTGAACAACACAAAAGCATCAAACAAAAGGTTTGAATCGGCTGTTATGTAAGCTGTCATCTTCTCTTTAACCGCATTATGCGCCGCAGAGAAATCTAGACCTGCCTTCTCCATTTTTTCGCAATAACCAATTGCCTTTGCATAACCGTTCAAATCGGAGGCGACATCCACCAATTCTATAACCAAAGAATTCAGATGTTCGGCAGTAACCTCACCCTGTTTAGCATATTGGCTTATGAGCTCAAGGATATTGTTTACCTCATCAACTGTGTTTATTGTGAATCTTGTCGGATTCTGGCTGTAGTTAAACAGTGCCTCATTCAACTCTGCCGATGATTCTACATTATCATCAGCCATTTTGCTGAATATCCAGTTTATCAGAAGAGACGCTCTTGAAAAATCGTTCTCTTGTAGAGCCTTTTCCAAAACAGGACGCCATATCTCTTCGAGTTTATCAGCCTCTCTGCTATCGTTAAGCAGGTTAATATGTGTACAAAGAGTCGGATATACCGTATATTGGTAATACTCGTTGATAAACGTAATCTTTGCCTCCTTTAAATGTCCTTCGGTCTGATGATTGGTTACAAATGTGCTTTCTTTTGCCAAAGAACATGGAAGAAGATTCATGAATTTAGCAACAGTAGATGCAGTAATAGCCTCATTCAATGAAACTACAACGGGTTTCTGTTCCTTCAAAGCCTTACGGTATGCAAACAACAAATCAAGAGATTTGGCATCCCATGCCATTGGGGCTTCAGGAAATTCAACATCAAGCGCGGGCAAATTACCATTTGCTTTTCCAACAGAAAGTTCAACAAGTTCCTGATTTGTTTGTATAGGAGTCCAATCGCGAGGAATAAAATGTATATCCTCGTTCTTTGCCGACTCTTCCAAAAGGTTAAACGCCTTTTTACCAGGGAACTCATCAAAAAGAAAAATGTGTGCAACATAATTTCCCGGACGTGTTGCCTTTCCTGTTGCAAAGAAAGCATGGTCGAAACATACCGAAACTACTCGTCCTATTGCATACACACTCTTTTCGCCAATCTGTAAGGTTCTATAATAATATCCTACCGGGTATTCATATATTCTTTCAGGCGATGCCTGTATAAGATTCGAAGGTATATTAAATTTTCCCGAGCCATAAGTTCTCAACGATGAGGTTTGAGTAATGGCTGTTATATACTCCTGAGGAATCCCCTCTGATGCAGTTCTGACACCGAATCCACTACCGCCATTCAATGTTGAGGCAGAAGAATTGTATATAATCTGATGTATTTTCATAAATTGAAATATTTTATTTATTCAACAGGAATATCGAAACCGCCCATCTTATGCAGAATCCATACAAGCGGGTCCATCACACGATATGGATTCAGATTAGGTATGGTGTTACCATCGGGTTTGCAACCCAATGAGGAAACTGCAAACATCTTGATATTCTCATCTCTATATTTTGCACGTATACGCTCTTTCATATCACCAACATCCCAATCGTGTGATATTTCCTCCAAAGCACCGCTTATCTGGTCTATTTCAGTCAAAGACAATTTCTTTGTCTTGAGGAAAGAACTGTTTTTCCTTATATCGATATTATTCTGCAACTCCTCGGCACCCTCTTTTTCAAGACCTTCGAGTACAACATCAATTTTACTGAATACTATTGCAAAAGGTTTATTTTCAGAATCCTTTACGTTAACCTTCTGTAACAGAGAATTCAATACATTATCGTTTTCCTGAATACCACCTATAACTACATCGTCCTCTGATGCAGCCTGAATTGTTCCGACAAGCTTTTCTATATTATAAGGATCCACAAACAGCAGGATACCCGCAGAATTACTCACGTGGTCTGCCATTCTTGAAATCTGCTCACTATCCTGGAAAGCTTCACCCGGAGTATCATAAAATACAATGTATATAGTCTTTCCCGATTTACTGCCCACCTTTTTATTTGACACCTTAAATATCAAAGGAACAGGTTTCTCACCCTCATTTACAGGAGTTTTTGCAGGTAACTGATGTTCATGATACATCTGATTCACCATATCACGATAAATCATCGAAGTTTTCTTTTGTTTATCGGGTCCTTCGTCCTGCGCAGTAATTGTCAATCCAAGAAGGTAACCTTTCTTTTCCAACTGACGCATAAGGTTGAAAAAATATACAGTCTTACCACTATTGGGAGCACCTACAATAGAGATAATCTCTGAACCCTCGGCAATCATTTCTGTTGGCAACCAGTTATGGCAATGCGGACAAACAAAGCGTGTACTCGGCTTGCCACATTTGTCGCATTTCGATTCTTTTGGACCGTTACCGAAAATGCCGAATGGTTTACCTTTGAAAAAATGGCGTGATTCCTTTGGAATTCCCCAATGATCGTTAAATCTTTGGTCAACCTCCTCGGGACATTTTCTTGTACCATCAACGGTTTTCTCTATATTTTCACATTGATATTCAACATCCTTGTTACTGAATTTATTGTAACAATAAGGACAGGTTATAATCTTACTCATAATAATTTACTTAATTACTACCGAATCACATTCTATTGCCGATTTATCCAGGACATTCCTTGCGACAAAGAGATAGCAATATATTGGTTTTGTAAAATCCAACTGTTCATTAGGGCTTTCAAGAGTTGTCGAGAAAGCAGACTCGCCCTTGTCAATCTCAAGAGCAATGCAATCGGCATCACCTTCGGAAGCTCTTATCTGAACTTTGTTCGAAATGTTAAGCAAAGCATCACATGGCAATGTGTCATCGTTCTTTATATTTACAGTAATGTTCAATACATCCTTTTTCTTGAAAAAGCCAACCTTTACCCTTTCCTTGGTGTATTTGATTTCGGCAAGAACCTGACGAAGTCTCAATTCCGGCATCGGCTCATTGGTCAGTTCCGTCATTTTCTCAACCAGTTCCCTTTGTTCCTTAAGAGTTGTTGCTCTATTGAACTGTCGCTTCAAATCAAGAAATTCGTCGTAATGCGCCTCACAGAAATCGATTCTTGCGTTTTTATCGGCTATTGCCTTGTTGTGCGATTCGCTTTCTGCAATCTTATCTCTCAATTTTTCTAAATTGTCCTGTATCTTATTACAGAGTTGTCTTGCACCATCCACACGTTCCAATCTTGCAAAAATTCCTTCCATGTTTTCACGTTTTGCCAAAAGCAAACGTGTAGCCTGTATGGAATTGGAAACCAATGTAGATGGGAATACAGTTCCGTTCAAAGCCTCTCTTGCTTCGTCAAATTTACTCTTTGCAAGGCATGCATCGGTCGCCGATATAATTGCTTCAAGAGTACGAGAATCATCAGCAACACGTCTAGTCAATTCACAGAGTTCAGCATTCAAATCCTCATTGAATTCAGTAAGAACCTGCGCATTATCAATCCACTCTATACTATTTTTATAGAGTTTATCATTTTCAGCAGAGATTCTGTCAAAAATATCGAAATCATCCTCTGCTTCAAAATTCACAAGGAATTTCGCAAGAATAGAACTTAATCGGATATAAGGAACAACACTAAATTGCTCATGACAATCCAAGGCAGTCTTTACCTTGAATGTAAAATTCTCCTCCTCAAAAGCAGGTCCCACAAGTACAGCGTACTTTACGGAATTGCTGCATTTCCTTTCTCTGTATTCAACAAGTGCAGAGATTGCAGGAGCAAGAGTTCTTTCATATGAAAGTTCTATCTCTCTTTTGGGAATTCTAAGCCTGACATTGGTATCTTCGAAACTGAATTTGAAATCAACAGTCAGGTCGTCGTTTGAATCAAGTCTCTTATAATCAGCCAACCAATCATCCGCATATTGCATCTGATACTCTATCTCATATTGCCTGTTACGCTCATCTATTGCACCATATCCTCTATCTCTTTCATTGATAAGACACTCAACCAAAGAACGTTTTAGAGGAGAGCTACCAACAGCTGGAATTATGTTTTTACTTACATTCCATTGCCAAGCATTACCATCGTATATAGAACCTGTAACTCTCAACGACTCATCATTTGAATATATTACCGCAACATTTTCACCAAACGTAGCATCTCCAGACACTTGTTTGAGAGCATAATCGGTAAGTATCAACGACGGAATTATGGTAAATGATTTTGGTTTTAAGCCTTCGTCTGCAAAAGATTTAATAACTTTCTTCTTGAAAGATTCTTCTATAGACTCTGCAAATACGAAATGCGTATCTATAACATTTACCCCTATTGTTCTCTGATAGAATTCCTTTATTATTTCTATATGCGAAAACTCAGGAGTTACAGAATAGGAAACAGGTTCTGTTTCATGTGTACGCCCGTAGGCGTCACATGAAACAGGAACTATGATATTCGTATCAAAATAAAGCAATAATTTAGGATTCATCATCTTAACTGATTTGATACCTCAGGTAAAAGAACTTCATTCAAATAACACAAAGCGGCTGCAATGAAGATAGGCATTCTGTAAACAGGACGCTTGTTCTCCTCAATACCCTTTCTGAATGCCTCCATGCATTTGATAAATTCAGCATCCTTCTGTATAAAGGCTCTGATCTTAAGAGAATTCTTACCCTTATCGAGAGCTGAGACATCCTTTATTACATTTTCGTCTGTGAGGAACTTGGTGAACAAGTCAATGAACTTGGTGAAGTTCTCCAAAGTGTCAGGCATCTCAATGTTCACACCACCGTCGAACAGTTCGTTAGGTATTATATCAAGATCTTCAACAACAGAATCAGTCTTGGTACACTTGATACCTTTCTCGCCTATTACATCGTAACGTTCAATGATTCTCTGTCCATCCTCATCCTCCTTGCCGCGCTCTATATTCACCAACAATTTTGAAACAAGTCCAATTGCAACCTCTGATTTGTTTTCTGCCTTTTCCTGTGATTCAATATTCAATGAGATTTCGTTAGAACCGAAACCGGCAGCAAAACACTTCTTATAGTATCTCTCGCCATCTTCTGAATAAATGTCAAGTAGCCACTCGAACAAACGTCCACCCTTACCATAGTAACGCATGTTTATAGTCTTGAGGTTATCCAATCCGTTCTTCTTCACGGCATTCTTCACAAGCATACCCGAGTAGAACATAAGACAGCCTGTAACATAAGCAGGATAAGCAAATACCGGAGTAACCTCTCTACGTATGTAATCATAGAAATAGTTAAAATCACGGTCTGTGCTCAACTGGTCAAAGATATTGTTGAGGTAATATGGTGCTCTTCCATATATAACAGGGTCGGTATCCACAACATCCTTGATATTCTTTATATCAATATCAGTCTTATGCGATTCGTGGAAATTGAACAGGCTTCTACGGAATGTTGCAGAACCATTGATAGCATCAAAAAAGAATCCACCTGCCATTCTTATAGAGCTCTGGGTCAACAATGTATTTGAGTTATTCTTGAAACCAAGAATTAAGATGTCACTTGTTGAACCACCGACGTCGATACCCAAACTTAATCTTGAACTGTCGACATCAGTACCCTTGAACATTGAGTAAGCCGATACAGCTTCTGCCTCGGTATAATCATCAAGTTCAGGACGTACCTTACCGGAATTTGCCATAAATGGATATTCTGTTGCATTTTTATAAATAGATCTCAACACCTTGCGGTCGGCAGATGTCATTGAGCTGGGGAACGACCAATTCAATTTCTTTGGATAACATGGAGTCGGACTGTCAATCATATCTGCACAGATATGTATCCAAAGCATCTTCATATATGCAGTCTTTCTGTTCTCGCTCTCGCTGTCAGAAAGCCACTTCATATTATAGAACAACTCACCGGCATTTGTCTGAATAATCTGCTGGTTCATTGACTTAACAGAAATATTGCTCTCGTTCACCGGTACACCACCGACAATTTCCTTTGAAAGGTCAGAAATCTTATTAATATCTCCGTCGGGAGTTAAATACTGTGAATCGTGCAGATGTAACCATGACTTAACCTGTCCGTTCTCAAATGCTGTGCCTTCGTTAGAAATGAACAACAATTCATCCTTACCTGCCAAAGCTCTGCGAACTGTATCAAATCCGACAATTGCAAGACGTCTGTTGCTGAAAGGTATTGGTTTTGGATTACCACCATCAACCAATTCATAATAAGCACAAGTATTTGTACTACCAAAGTCGATACCGACCTCTGCATCTCTCAAGTTTGCCAATGTAGAGATTTCACGCAAAGTATTAGGTTTTGACTCCTTCACTCTCTTGAGCAAAAGCACACCGCCATTAACCTCTGCACCACTCTTGTTCAATTTTATGGCGATAGATTTCAACGGTTTGTCATTCTCTATAATCTCATATTTATGGCTATTTGAATCAACTCTGTCAATAGGATACTTAACCAGGAACTTGTTCTTAGTTTCGTCGTCCGAAGCAGTGCTGAAATCCAAATTATCGAAACATGGCAACAGTTTTACACCAGTTACATTTGATGGAAACTCGCTATAATAGTAATACTTGTTCCAACTTGGGGATGAGAAGTTTGGCCATACGAAAACCTTACCATCGGTCTCAGGTATTACAGACATCTGATATGTCTTTTTGCAGATAGGAATCTCCACCTCCGATTTATCCAACTTGGCTCTCAACTCCAACTCTACACGACCATCGGTGGTTGCATTGGCATACAATCTGACATAACTATTGTTACCACCGAATACAATTGACTCGATGTTGTTCTCGAACATACGCAATGCATCGTTTGTAAACGGAAGAGGCAAGGCGTATTTGTTGTCAGAAGTAATTACATAGTATGCTGCAGATTTTGCATAATCCTTTCCATTAGCAGGGTTATTGTCCCACACTGCAATGTAGTCGCTACCAACGAATATGTTAGAACTTAGGATTTCATTATCCGACTTATTGTTGATAGACAATACTCCATCTGAGAAATAGAATGTGTAATCACTTTTCAACAACAAAGCCAAAGGACCTTCGGGCTTGGTATTGAACATCAATGGAATATTTGGATTTGGTTTTTCTCCCTCAGAATTAATTTTGCTTTCCAATTCAGTTTTCCAACGTCCCAACTCCTGCAACCAGTCAGAAATATGTTTCTTGACCTCACGCTCTGTAATCTTATATCTGTCGGCATTTTCTTTAACTCGACACACAGAGCCCACCCAATCAATATAGAATCTGTTTGGATTGTTTTCGTCATTCTCGCTTGGAATGATATTCAAACTTACTATATTCAAGAAAGAATAGAGACGTTGCATCTCATCAAGGCTAAGCTTGTTAGCCTGCAGAGGGTCGGTGAATTTACCATCATTGCCAATCCAGGGAATTTCTCTCTGGGCCATCAGCAAATCGTAGTTTACCGAAGAGAACAGGAATGTATAAGGAGATGTCGCTGCCACAGGAATAAGTTTAAAGCCATTACCCTCATTCTTTTTATAGTAAAGAATCTGTATGCAAGGTGGGTTGTCTCTGTTCTCAACCTTCTCGTTCTTATATACCCATAGAGGAGTTTCATCAAAAAGCATCTGACCATAGATATATCTTACCGACATATCTCCGTCATTATCCACAACGCTCTTACCGGTAAGCTGTACGGGGTCTGAGAACACAAAACTATCGGGGTATAAAGCATAAGCGGCAATCAAGCCTCTCCATTCCGATTTCAAGAGTTTATAGCACTCATCCAAAACTGTATCGCGCAATTCCGATTTTGGCATCACAACAGCCTTACGTGTCAAAAGTACACGTGCCCAAGGCGATGGAACACCGGAAATTATTGCTCTGAACTTTTCCTGTTGCTCGCTTGCATTACCTTTTGATGTTATAATGTTCTTTATAAAATTCTCTACAGCAGCATTGTCAATACTGCACCATTTATTTGCTTCTGCAGTAACTATCGGATTGGCTGAATCCAATAGTAAAAGTTTTCTATCTGCCATAATTATCAATTAAAATAAAGTTCTATAATAGTTGAGTATGCTCTTGAAAGCAAATCATCAAAGTTTGCTCGCTTGTTTTCGTCAGTCTTAACAAATTTCTGTTTAACAGTATTGAAGATACTACTGAACACACCTACATCAAATCTGGCTGGATTGTCTCCGGCAAACAACTGCTTGTTATATTTGAACTTTTGCAGTTCTTTCAATGTGCAGCAAGCAAAGAGTGCATCATCAAAGAAAATTCCCTGACCACCTCTTCCGGCATTCATCTGAGGCAACCAACCCTTTGTAAGATTATCGTTAGAATCAAGACCTACATTGTATAGTGCAAAATATTTATGCAATGCATCCATCTGCACACCTTCCAAATCGATTGTTCCAAACTCTTTTGCCATTGCAAAGAAGAAATCGGTTCCCTTCAAATCCAAAAGCGATGCAACTGTCAAAGCAGCAATCTTCTCCTTGAATACCTGCTCATCTTCCTGTGCGAACAAACGGAAATCCAGTTTATTTGTTCCGTAATCATGTTCCAGACACAAGAATCGCTTATCCTGGTCATCCTTGAAAGGTTCTGGTTTCTGTGCCTCCTTAAAGAAATTGTATGCAGCAAAAGCAGCGAGCAACTCTATGTAATCTGCTGGGTTCTTCTGATTCTGTCCACCGGTAACACCCTTGCTACCACCATTTGCGGGGTCAAGAACATCTCTTGTTTCAGAGCTCTGGCGTCCAAGAAGATATAAACGACGATAAGTTGATGTAATTGTCGGGTCCTCGTTATAGAACATCAAAGCCGACTGCGAATTGATAGCAAAGTTTTCGCTACGTGCCACCACCTCATTCAAATTATCGTTCTTGACATCAAACTTAAAGTAGTTTGTCAATACAATAGAACCGAAATAGTTATCGGCAATTACGTCGTTGTTTCTTTCAAAAATTTTATCTGCTCTTCGGAATGCGAGAGGAATGATGGGAATTGAAGATGCACCTGTTCCACCAAATACAGAACCAAACACGAATACCGGCTGTTTGTTTCCGGCATTCAAAGCAGAAAGGAAGTCTCTTAAGTTATTTGTACCTTTACTGCGCAAATTATACTTCGCCTCATAAGCCGCCTGCTCAATAGCATAGTACATAAGCAAAGACCCCATCTGTGTCTGTGCTCTATATCCATCCTTAAGATTCATATTTCTTACATCCGGACTAAGGAACATATCCACGAGGTCTGCTGAAGGGTCATTGACACGATGTGTATCGAGATTTGCATACTTCGACAATACCGAGAAACTGTCATTATCGGTATAACCGGGGCTGAATTCATAATACTTGATTTTAGCCGAGAAGAATGTATCCTTCTTTACATTACCGCCATTTACCTTATTATAATGGTCGACAAGAGTTCTCAAACGAACAAAGTTACCATTGTCCTTATCGGTATCCAGAGCAAGCATCTCAACTTCAGTTTCGTCATACATACCCATTGCACAGGTATGTACAAAACTTTCAAGGCAGCGCATTCCGGTACCACCTATACCTATTAAAAATATTTTCTTAGCCATAATTATCTGTCTTTCTTAGGAAATATTGACTGCAATTTTGTACCAATGCGTGCAAGCTTTACAAGCAAGAAACCCAAGCCAAAGTAGAATACAGTTGAAACAATTGATGCAACAATCATTGCTACTGTATATTTAGACACCAATGCCGGCAAGTTGATATAATTGAACCAAGCAAGGAAATCGAAAGACAAGCAAGCGAACAGATTGACAGCCATAAGTACAAAGAACCATATTCTGCGTACAGAACCCGATCTGTCATTCTTACCGGGTTGCCACTTGACTAGATTTGCAACAAGTACCATGAGAAGTACAAAGACTACAGCGATAATGATATCAAAAAGATAAGTTGATGTGATTGCCTGTGATACCTCAGGCGCTGATCTTAAAGGACTAAACATAATTTTGTATTTTATTTAATTATTTTCAAATATTGTATGTACTGATATATACGGTGTAAAGAACAACTTTACGTTTCGCGGGATTATTCTTTGATGATTTGAGAATCTGTGAAATACTTTCGTACAAAGATGTGTTTTTAGCATGGCCATTAGCTGCTGAAATGGAATTCCATGTGAATGCCTCGCTCAAATCTTCATTTTTGGTAAAATTATTCTCAGCTTCTGTAATTACAAAATCAACCTTAAGCAAATTTGGATGCTCTGCAGAAAGATCACCATAACCGTCAAAATCTGGGTGAAGTTTCATAACAATCTCACCGGTTTCCTCAAAGATATCTTCATCTATCACAAAAAGTTCCTTAAGTTCCTTAAATTCCTTTGCTTTTGGCAATGCCGTTCCTAGGGTAAAACTGTCATAATATGCCTGGTATTCAGGATACAACTGATATACAACCGGGGTTATTTCCTCCATCTTGTATGAGTTTGCTTCAGAGTTATCAACAAACAAACCTCTCAGGATATATGTATCCTCAATATCACCTTCCTTAAGATAAGCTGCCATGTCATCCCATTTTAAATAATATTCCTGAACATCCACACCATTCTTTACTTGACAATTCTCTGAAGGTGATACATTTTTATTTAAAGGATACTTTTCATGCATTTTAATTCGAACCTGACCATCACACAAATGGAACATTGTTACATCATAATCCTCAGCAGATGCCGAACGGCTGAAACGATCGTTTATATTTTCATCGATGGCATCATCGGTGAAGAGTATATAGTAACGATATTTGTTGAACTTGTTTGACTCAAGATATGGCTCACAATAGAAATAGATGTCATAACCTTTGTTCAGCCATTTTCTGAATTCATCGGCAAGATATGGATTATTGAGATTATCTCTAACATTACCTTGCATGTAGTACTCGCCATCTGTGATGAGAACTGCCTGATGATTGCCTTTGACAATCTGAGCAACAGCTCCCTTGATATCGGCATGGTTCACCTCTCGGATATTGCTCAAAAGATTATAAACCTGCTGACGATCTTCTGTCTCTTTTTTGATTACAGAGCCTTTGATTGAATAGAAAATTGGAGAAGCATCCACAATTGACGGGTGTGTTGATTTAAAGAACTCTGAATTCTTAGCCTCAGCAACACAAGTTGAATAATCGACATACAGGCACACTGTATCCGATAAAGTCTGTTGTTTCTCCGGTGCATTGTGCTGTACAAAATCATGGAAATGGGACAAGTCTGCAATTTTACTACAACATGAGAAGCATGCCCCCATAAGGAACGCACATGCAATCATTAACAATGAATTAATTTTTGAACGCATAATATTTTTTATTTTTTATTATTTCTAAATTTCTGCAAAAAAAAAGAAAATAACCTAAACGGCAAAACAAATTTTAATAATTTTAAAAAAAGCACAATATTAACCTGAAAAGAGAGCAAAAAAGCTCATAATTTCACCACCTTTACCACTGTGAGAAGATTGCCCGATACGGAGAAACGGATATCGTAACCGGCAAAGGAGATACCGTATATGCGTTGCGGGTCGTTATGGTATTGCGGACGTGGATCAAGCTCAAGCAGTTTATGCAATGCGTCATAATCTTCTGCTCCGAACATTGAACGTAAATCCTCAGGGAAATCCACATCGAGTGTATTCCAGGTGTTGCTATCGACAAAGCCGCTACGCACACCAGTGTGCGAATCGGCATACTCAACATAGGGTTTTATGTCATATATAGGGGTTCCGTCGGCGAGGTCGGCTCCGGAAACGAACAGCGCGAGCCTATCGGCTCTTTTTTCCACACCCAAAAGACGCACCGACGACAATCCCAAAGGATTGGGACGGAAAGGAGAACGTGTGGCAAATACACCCATATAGCAATTTCCTCCCAAAAGCGGTGGTCGCACCAAAGGACTCCAAGTTCCATGCTCTTTGCCGTTAAGAGAGAACTCCCATATAAGCCACAGATAGTCGAAGCCTTCGATTCCACGCAGTGCATCTGCTTTGCTGTATTCAGGCTCAAAAACTATCATCCCCTGCAGTTCCGGTACTATTCCACTCTGACGAGGAAGCCCGAACTTTGAATGAAGTTTTGTATGGTAATATGCTATAGGTGTAATATTCATCAAAAATATTGGATTCTGGACACCACACGGAACATTGCACAAATATCGGCTCTGTTTATAGGGAAGGAGGGATAATTGGGCGACACACACCACAAGAGTTCAGGATTGTTCTCGTCGATATAGCAATGCTTTATCATTCGGCTTTCATTGGTAACAATCATATATATGGCTTCGGGCGATATTCGGTCGCCTGCCTCTACCCTTACGACTCCAACTATATCACCCGAAAAGACTTCGGGTTCCATGGAAGTTCCCGAGACGGGGAAATAGAAACTTGCATTATGCGAAGGCAAAGAGATGAAGCCGTTTGCCCTCTCCGACAATGGGTCGAAACTGTCTCTCAATCCAGCACTGACAGGCAAATCACTGAAGAATGGGGCTGAAACAAAATCGTTGGCAACGGAGAATTCCTTTAGCATATCGCCCTCGCCCATAATGAGCCAGAGAGGAGAAATCTCGGGAAAATAATCAAGTATGGAGTATATGAGTTCCATTGAAATCTTACCATCCTCATTTACCTGACGGTTCAATGTACGTTGAGGAATACCGAACATTTTACTTGCACGGTTGACATTAAGGCATTTAGCCTTAAGCACTGCTATCACTCTCTCTTTTATGCCATCTTTTTTCATATCATCTACCACCTGTTGTTGCCATTAATTAGACTTAATCTAAAATAGCATATTTTGACTAAAACAGCAACTCGATTATGAATTTTACAACTATATTTGTAGCCACAAATGGCTATTTTGGATAAAATCCTACTATTTTTGGCTAAAAAACGCAAAAAAGCAGAAATTCAACGCGTTGTTGGCAAATGTAGTACAATTCAGAAAAACACAAAAATTTTTAAATTTTAATTTACTATGAAAAGTAAAGTCATAAACAATTGCAGGTATGTTTACGGAATGTTTGTTGAGAAGATTATGGAGTTCGTCGAATTTATGAAGTTCGAAATCGGGCGAAAGAATGAATACAGGAGCAATCTTGTGGAAATATACAGGATAAAGGAGAGATATCTTAAAAGTGATTTTGTTCTGGAGTTCCTGAAGCAACGTCAAAAGGCTGTAGGCCCCGACAGGTACAAGATAAAGATTGAAAACGGTTATACGGGTGGAGATGAAAATGTAATAGGCGAAGTTGTGCTGATGAGAAAGAACAAGCTGATAGAAAAAGCGCAATTGCTTACAAAAGCAAATCTGCCCGATAGCGAGAAACTGGTATATTGGAGATTCTGAAATAACATAAACTATAAAAAGCGAAATACCATGAATGCAAAAATCCTGATTACTTTACAGTTGGCAAGTTTTATTGTGATGCTGGGAACAACCGAGAACCTGTTTGTAAGATTTTTTCCGACTATTTTCTTTATTGTTTCATTAATAGTATTTGCCAAGACAAGCATCTATATAAGCAAGAATGAGAAGTGGCTCAGCAACAATAAATCATCGTGAGATCACGATGATTTATTGTTTATCTGAGTCTGCCATTCCATGCCGCAGCGACTTCCAATTCCAAAGCGGTTATCATGCTTTTTGATTCAAGTTCGCCCGTCAGAGCAAACATATAGTAGCGGTATGAGCATGTCGGGAAATAAGGGAATGTAACGTCCTGCGTCTGAGTTTTTCTCTCGCAACCGGTTACGATTTTAAAATTGACTCCATCGTTGCTGCAAAGCAAGTAACACGACATAAACGCTGTTGATGCCTCCATCCCCTTGGGCTTTGAGAGATAGGCGTGCAACATAATCTGCATTATACGTTTCATCAATTTTGTACCGAACATATATGGACGCGTCAGAATCAGCACTTTGTTTTTTCCGTCAGAAACATCTCCGGGCTGATGTATGCATGTCTGTCTTCCGTCATGCGAAAACATCATGAAATTTGTTGAGTTCTTTACAAAACCTGAAATTAAGCCGCTCATTTTGCTCCAGGCATTACCCGATATTGAATATATGAAGCAGTAGCTATAACTGCTATTACAGAACACAATCTCGTTCATATCCGAAAAACGGGCAACCCTGGCTGTCTGCATGAAATCAAGAAAACCTGTTGCATCCAGTTCACTGGCAAAACCATATAAAGAGGCTATACGTCTTATTGCTCCTGATTTTGCAACGGCATCAAGAGACTTTCCGTCATCGTCTACAGCCGTTGACAAGCGCAGACTTCTGCTACCACTTATCAACATTACACCTTGCGTGCCAAGATATAGGACTCCGGAATCGGTACCATACACCATCTCGGGATTCAGACACACTTCATTCGAAACAGGATGCATATTTCTATATGCTACAGTACCCGTAACATCTACCGACAGCACCTGTATACCGGCATTGGAAAAGACATATAAAGGATGTTCACCGAACTGTCCTTGAGACATGGTTTCCCTGTTTGTTGAAAAGGCAAGAATCTTTCCCTGCGACATGGAATAGGTACATTTTGCTGGAAATATGAATGGATTTTCCATCAACGATACATTCATGACATTTTCTCTCTCTTCATAAACATTCAATTCCGCATCATCCAAAGAATTAACCTTTTGCCAAGTATCGTCTACCGGCATATCATTTATATCACTGAATGTTGCATCTGCAGTGCTTTCCGTTATAGTAAAAATCAATTTATCTCCGTTCGCCACATCTCTTGGTATCTGGAATATCCTTAAAGAGCTGTATTTTTCAGGAGGAAAAGCTACGCCATTATAGGTCCAGCATCCTTTCTCGGAGGAGTACACCACCTGATGTGTTCCAAGTTCCTCGCCAAAGAGTTCCAAAACATCTTCTTTGGAAACAGATGCGGGCTCTTTTCCGCTTGCAAACTCCGAAGTTACAACTACATCATATCCAAGATACCATTTATGAAGATATTGCGACTGATTAAGGAACTTATGCGGAGTCAACGCAAGAGTTTTCGTGTATATATCAGCACCATCTACAATAGAAATAATCATTTCGAACGCACGTGCATCGGGATACATGAGATATGGTGGAAATTGGAACTTTCCATCCTTGAAGGCAAGTTCCGGCTTGTCAAAACTGTTTACCACAACAGATACCCCATTCTGTGTCTTTATACTTGTCTTTACCAGCAGTCTGTCTGCCTGTTCAGTATCTGCGCCGACAGGCAGAAACGAATAGCGGTCGAATCCTTTGAAGAAGTATTCGCGCAAAGCACCTATATGCAATCTGTTGTTGAACATATAGCTGCAACCGGGAACCACTGACGAATATGAACTTTTCTGCTCAAACGAGCTTAAGGCATCCTGCAACACGATGTTTGCTTGGGAGACATCATCCAATGTATTCTGCAGATTACCCTCTATGTCGTATTCTGCGACCTTGTAGAACAATGATGCATTGCTGATGTCGTTCCAAAGTTCGTCGAGTTCCTTTGGCTTGTAAATCTCGTACTTTTCTGTAAGGCACTGACGGGTTTCGGTATCGAACAAAGTTGCTGTTGTGGTGTCAATCTTTTTGCCCATTATTGAGCCTGTAGTAAAGATATCGACACCCACAATAATGCCAGCCCAGTTCTCGAGTTCGAGATTATGGAATTCAAAAGTTGGCTTAAAAGCAAGTACACTCACACGGTAAGGAGTTTCCTGTTCCGATTCGTTTTGCGGTGTGGACACCAGATTGCCGGCATCACGGGTTACACCTTTCTCTTCCCCTTCGTCACTTGCGTAAATTATATGCGATGAATAGATGTATGAACCGTCGTAAAGACGCAAAGCAAATCTGAACAAGGCACGGTCGATGTAATGCCCCTCTTTGTTCGCTTTTGATATACATTCGTCAAAATATCCACGCGAATTATATGCCCATGTAGACGAGATGCTTGTATCTGTTGTACTTTTGGAGAAAGCGGTATCGGTGGTGATATTATACAATTGGGAGGAGAGCTTTACCGATAATTGCGGTATGGGCGGACGTTCGCCGAGCATGCGATATGTTCCATCGGCGAAAATGAGATAACGCATTCCGGCATCAGTAACACACACCGCCAGATATCCTACAAAATCAATGGACTTTACCATTTCCTGCATTGGAAAGCTGAGTATGTTGTCGTCTTTGTCAAAGACAGGATTCCACTCGGCATCATAGAAATCAATACCTCCATGAGATTTGCTATTGACACATATATAGTGCGAGGCTTTGTCGTGCCAATATATATCTGAATACCAGTCAGGCAACACTGCCCTTTCTACTGTTTCCGGAATTGGTTTCAACGAGCCATTGACCATTCTCAGATTCACCAATTCCAAACATTCACCTTCGTTGGCAAGAATATTGTCATTGCTCCGCACCACTCCTTTGAATGAGAAATTCTTATGCATAACTATTTTATTTTTTTCATTATAATATTTCGTAACAGATCGAACACTCCTATTTTCCATAGAACTGCAAGCAATGGAATGAGCATCCACCACAATAAACTCTGCGTATCCTTTTCCTTTACGGTTACCGTGCGTTCCGCATAAAGTGTATCACACTTGATCACGGTATCCATGCGGATACGCTCCTTATAAAGGGTGCGGTATTTCGTAAAAAAGACAGTATCACAGGTTTCCCGTATGACAATACTGTCTTTCAACACCACACTGTCCACAAGCACGCTCCCTGAATGCGTGCTTGCGGATGTACGGTCGACGGTCGTTTCATTCACCCTGCAACCGACAATAAGGAGCAGGAGCATGCTAACAACAATCTTTTTCATGTTTTTCATAGTCAAAATAATCTTTAAGGCACGTGTATCGTTCCAGAACACGGAGGCTCATTATGTAGTAGAGGAAATCGAGTATGCGATAAAGCGTGCTGCTTTCAGTTGTAATGAGGCGTGCATTGCGCAGTATATTCGTTCCATAGAAATATATGGCAACATATATCATGAATGATACACAATGTACAGCCGCCATCTCTTCGCCTTTCAGACGTCCCAACACATATATCGAAGCCACCATCACAAAATATATCGTTGCATCCCTGAAGAAACAGAAAGCCTTTCTGAAACTCCAATCCCTACGGTTGGTGACATCGGCAAGCAACCCCACAAAGAAGTTGACGCTGAAAAGCAACACCAGACCGAATATATCGTTCTTTATAGGGAACAGCAATCCTGCGATATTGGCAAGCAACGAGGTTACCAGCAGTTTGAATCCATCCATAAGCAACACATTTTATTTTACGTTCTCTCCACACAATGCAGCAGCAAACGACATGAATGATTTTGCAGCATCGTAACGCTCAAAAACATTGTAGAGCAATGCCGCGCAGACATACGAGACAGCATCTGCCATACGCGAATCGCAAAGATTAAGTCCTGTGGCAACATCATACTGCGCCTCATACACAAGATATTCAAGAACGGCAGAATCGGATACCGGAAAAAGTTTCAGCACCTTGTTGCCTTCTTCGGAATAATCCTCCGCACATACGGGTTTCGAAGCCACAGCTGAGAGATAACCTCCCAATTTATGAAGAATCTCAACAGAAGAGTGCGAGGAAAGTTGTATGCATGGTATACGCCAGGATTTCAGTTTGACAGAGAGCAAATCAGCGAAATCTTCAGGCATGTCCACTTCTCCAAAGCCGTCAGGCAGGGTTCTAAGTTGTGCTTCGGACGAAAAAAGCTTCTTCACATTCACATTTTTGCCATTGCTTTGTTTTTGAACAATGGCTACCGCTTGTGGCATCAGTTCAGAAATTGTATCATCTATACGACGCAAATCATCCGTTATTGTGGGAATGCTGTTCTCACCGTCTGCTTCGTTTATGAGAAAACGCACCTTCTTTATCAGTTCGTCATTGGTAATCATAGCCAATTGGGAAATGTAATACCCTTTTCCTGAGCCATGCTCTTTACAGAGTTCTTGTTCTGCAACTGCGCCAAAGTGCAGTTGTATGGAGCATTCATGAGTACCGTACGGGCCTGTTGCATATTTGCGACTTCGGGATATGGGTGCAGAGTACCTGCGACTTCACTATTTTCAGCCTCGTCACCTGCCTCTTTTATAATCTCTACCTTGCCTCGTCTTATTTCACCGTTGCGGAATATCTCGCTATTCTCTATAGCCTTCTGGAAAAGAGCGTTTTCGGTAACATAATATGCAGGATAGACTCCGGTGGAATTTATTGAGCCACCACTGAATTCGATACGTACCAGGGCTTTGCCGATTCGGAAATAGCAGTTTCGCTCAATCTGTCCATGAATTTCGTATGTAATTCTCTTTTTCATATTTCATCTCTTTAAAATTTAACAAAGAGCACCCGGTCCCTGCTCTTCGGTCCCGGGTACCGTTCAAACATTTATCACACAAGAATCTCACCGGTATATTCAACCCAGGTATTACCATTGAAAGTAACCACACTGCCGGCTCCATACCATTTCTTTGTAGTGCCGTTTACATCGTGATTGACATCAGCTGTAAGAATTACCACATCGTTGATATTCGGATTCTCGGGCAATGTCGCAGAACTTACCACGCGCGAAGCACCGGGGATATCGCTTTCGGCGGCTGCACCGTTCACCCAGATGTGTGAGTAGCCCTTGAGACAGAGACAGTCGATTGTCATCACAACCTCGCGTTTTGCCTCTTCACCGTCAACATTCTCGGTCTTGGCATCCTCGTTCTTCATATAATAACGTACAAGACCGTTCTCGTCGATAAGACCACCGCAATGAGCATAGCCGAGAGCATCGAGTGTAGGATCATGGATAAGGTCGATATCACCGAACACTGTATGAATCTTTGTACACTCGATACCGAATACCTTGTCGCCGCTTACAGTGATATTCTTGTGAAGAGTAAGATCGATTTTCTGAATATCGTTCAACAACTGCTTACCCAACAGCCAGATAGCCTTCTTGGTACAATTGAAGCCAGTGAACTTCACCATAGAAAGGTTTATCAAATCGGCAAAAGTGATGTTCGAAGAGAGATCGTACTGACGTTTGAACTGCCAACGGATACCCTTTGAGAAGTAATCCCATTGATAACCCATTGCATTGTCCATAGCCTGAACCTTGAATTTACCGGGCTGTCCCACCCATGCCGTACGGCAACTCTCAAGACGGAACTGACGCAATACAGCCTCAGCAATCTGTGCCTCACTGAACTGGATACGCTTCTTCTGTGCGGCAAAATAATCACTGACAATACTGTTGCAGAGCTGTTTCTGCAAGTACATTCTTTCGGGAACGGGCACGATGGTAGAAGGTGCTATGAATTTCTGTGTCTCATACGCTGCAGATGAAAGCAGAATCACCTCTGTACCCACCGGGATTGTCGGAACATAGCAATAGTCATCGGTAGAATTGACCTTAGGACCATTCACAGCCATGGCTATCGGAGCTTCCGTAGTACTGTTCTTGCCAACAAAGAAGAGCATCAGGTCCACACCATGCAACTCAATCTGACCTGTCGGGTCGTAACCGTTCACTCCCTTACAGATTGCAGTGTAATACTCCTGGAAAATCTTTCTCTCACCGGTTGTTGAGAAAGGAATCTCGGCACGTGTAGCCTTTATGCCGGTGTAGGTTTCGTTGGTATACGCCTTTGAACGCTTGTCGTCGATAAGATAGTGGTCCACCTCGAAAGAGTTGACGCGTACCTGACGACGTACCTTACGTTTGATGGTATCAATTACACTCTCATCACTTGCTATGCCGATGATCTGATCATCAACATCGGCATCAATGAGATTAGAACCGAGTTCGCTAGCATTGGAGACAGTTGTAGCCTCGCCATTGCCCTGTGTGGGCAAACCGCCTATTCCGTTCGATGCCTTGGGAGTTCCCACAGGCACCACATTAACACCTGCCATCAATGTACCCATCACCATTTCGCCAAAAAGGTAACAGAGAACAGCCACCAACAGCATAATCACAAACCAAGGATTTTCCTTCAAGAAATTAATGATTTTTTTCATAATAATAAATTAATAATTAGTTTGATTAATAAAGAATTTTCACTTTCAGGCATTGAGTGCCTTATCTATCAAAGAGTTGCGTTTAGGCTTGACATCCATATCGGGAGCAACGCTGCTTATACCCTTTGGCAAGCCGTCGCCATACTCCTCCTTCATGCGTTGGATATTGGTGTTGCGTCCTTTTATATCACCGGCGGCAAAAGCATCCTCCACATCCTTTTCATAGGTTGTTGCATGGTCAAGAGCAATACAAACCTCCTTGGTGTACTTACCCGCCAATATCGGGAATACCAAAGTCTCCCATACATTATCCATAAAATCCGAAGCATCATAGCCCTTCTCGTTACAGAACTCCTCAATTACAGGAACACTCTCCGTAAGGTTCTTCTCATATTCAAGACGGTCATTGGCAAGACGCATCATCTCCTCCTTGCGCTCTTCGTCGGCTTTCATTATCTCCTCAAATTCAGGACTGTCCTCATCTATAGTCATGAAAGAATTGCCGAAGTAACGTGCCATGGCACTGTGAGCGTTGCGTTTTCCACCAACAACATCGGTGAGCATCTGCGCCAAACGTGGGTCGCGTGCCAATGCCTCCGACAATTTGTCGTTCTGTTCCTTGTTTACCCTGAGGCTCTGCAACAACAGATCTTGTGAGAATTTGTCGGAAATATCAAACTCCTCACCGAAGAACTTCTTGAGTTCCTGCTCAAAATCCGAGTACTTGTTCTCATTTCCCATTGGCAGCAAGGCTTCACCCTGCACATCCCCAGTTACCGGCGGAACACCACCTGTAACATTGTCTACTTTTTTAAATTTCTGTTCCATAGTCTTTATTTTTTTCGACGGCAAAGAAACAATGCAAACAACGCCACGAGGTTGCTGAAATGCCAATTCACCGATGAGTAAGGCGCATATATTCCAAAATCACAGTTCGTGCATCCGTTTTCTGCCACTGTTGATAACTTAATGGCAAAACAGCAAACTTTTAGCCATTTTTGACTATATTTTTGTAGCCAAAAAAGCAGATGAACAACAGAATCAACTGTTCTGTACGCGAGATGCGCAAGCAGGACGTAATTAACAGTTTCTACGAATCGTACAAGAAACTAAAGAAAAGCAAACCGTTCACCACCCAGAACGAAGTGATAGAATATGCAGTAAAAAGCGAAGCCCCGCGCTTTTACGTAACGTTCGAGAATGCCCGACGTTTCATATCCCTGCTATCGCGAAAAAAGAAACTGCCGATAGTCAACGAGAACAAACTCGAAATGTATAAGGAGATATATCGTCGTTATACCAAGCAGGCAAAAGACTGCAACAAACGGTACAAATACCTTATTCTGGAAAAGATTATAGAAGAGCCTGCACCATCATTCTATCTTGAAGAAGAGACATTCAGAGGCATAATATACAAGACTCTGCGCAGCCGGAACAGGAATTTTGCAATAAACTGAAAGGCACAATATGGAAAACACTATATCAATAATGAGGAGCGAGCTGCAACAGCAGATTGATTCAAGGAACTTTTACATGGGAGAGGCGGCAAAAAGAAAAGACCCGGACGCCGCCACCATACAAAGCAGCAAAGACGATGAAGAACAGCTTTACATGTTCATAAGGAGAGCCTGTAACGAGCTGATAACTGCTGTTGCACTCCGCTTCCCCAGTATATCGGCAACAATTGACGAGAAAGCCATCACAATAACCTTCGAGACAGAAATCATATATCCACAGCATCTGTTGCCTTTGCTCCAACAAGCCATAACAGACTACATGGTAAATGAAGCAATAATGCAATGGTTACTGATACGCCGTCCCGAAATGGCACAAAGTTACATTTCGCTTCGCGCCCCGCTTTACACCAACGCGCAGCATCTCTTTGGAAAAATCTACAGCCGCAAGAAACTGCGACGACGTGCCACAGACCTTGCCGGTATATAAACCAGACACCACATACAACCAAATATGAACAGAGAGAAAATAATAGAGACGAACAAGGAACGGCTGAGAGCAATCTCAGCCGTTTATAATCCCATAACAGGCGAAGGCTCCACATCCGTGCCCCGTGCATGGACAAGCATAGAAGGTTTTCCATTAGAGAAGATGAATCTGCCGGCAAGCATGTATAACGAAGAGTTTGTACAACAGCTGACAGAACTTGGAGCTACAGGCTACCTGCGTCAAGTGATGAAATGCGAGACAAGCAGCAGGAACCTGATTAAACTATGGCTTAACTTTTGTCTTACGAGAATAAGACACGACTTTGAGTACTGGGCACGGAGCATGACAACAATATCAGATAAAGGCAAAGGGCGCGATACAGCCTTTACCCTCAACCGTCCCCAACGCATATACCTTAAAGCCATGGAAGAACTGCGTCTTGCCGGAAAACCAATAGACATAATTCTGTGCAAAGCACGCCAATGGGGAGGCTCCACTCTCACCCAACTTTATATGCTCTGGATTCAACTGGTACATAAACGCAACTGGAACAGCGTTATATGTGGCGATATAGAAAAACAATCGTCCATTGTCGCCGGTATGCTCGCAAAAGTCATATCACACTACCCCACATGGGCAACAGGAGGTAAGCAACTTACCACCAGCCCATATCAGGGCGCACAGAAGACACGTGTAATAAACTGGAGTAACAGCCGCTACTCACTCGGTTCAGCCCAGAAGCCCGACTCACTGCGAAGCGAAGACATAAGCATGGCACATCTCACCGAAGTTGGACTATGGAAAGCCACCCACGGGCGCAAACCCGAAGACCTTGTGCAGTCGATTTTTGGAGCAATAGCAAGCGGCCCATACACAATGAAAGTCATTGAATCCACAGCAAAAGGAGTAGGTAACTTCTTTCACAGGACATGGATTGATGCCACCGAACAGCGCAACAACTTCACCCCCGTGTTTATCCCTTGGTTCAGCATCGACCTCTATAGCAAGCCGATAGACGAAAAAGACTATGCCACCTTTGTTTCCACAATGGACGACTACGAAAAAGAGCTATTCAGGTTAGGTGCGACATTGGAAGCCATATCATGGTATCGCGACAAACGACGCGAAATGCCCGACGAATGGCGTCTGTTTTCCGAATTCCCATCCACAGCGACGGAAGCCTTCCAAAGCACCGGTCGGAGAGTCTTCCGTACATCCTATGTGAATGACATAAGAAGCAACTGCGTACCGCCCTTGTTCGTTGGCGACATTGTAGAAGACCGGGAAGGCAAGAGCAAGTTTGTGCCATGCCTGCCGGGAGAGGATAAAGGAGAAGACCTGCTCCGCGTGTGGCTTATGCCCGAGAAAGAACCTTCGTTACGCGACAGATATATTGTAACGGTGGATGTAGGTGGCACAAGCAACAAAGCCGACTACTCATGCATACTTGTAGCCGACCGCATAGCCATGCTCGATGGCGGAGTACCCGAGATTGTCGCATGCTGGCACGGACACATTGAACACGACAAGCTTGCATGGAAAGCCATGGAGATAGCCCGCGCCTACGAGAACGCCCTGCTTGTAATAGAAGCCAACACACTCGAGACCGAAGGCACCGAAGGAAACAATTTCGAGTACATACTTAATGAGATTTCAGGCAAATATAACAATCTTTACAGCCGTACATCGTTGCAGGAGATAAGACAAGGCCGTCCGCGACGTTGGGGTTTCCACACCAACAGTTCCACCAAGCCCATGGTGATAAACTTTCTTGTGAAAGCCTTGCGCGACGCACTTTACATAGAACGGTGCATCGAGACCACATACGAGCTCGACCTGTACGAATACAAGGAGAACGGTAAAGAGATGGGAGCAATCGAAGGCAACCACGACGACCGCGTAATGGCAACAGCCATTCTTGTGTGGACATGCTACAACCACCCGTTGCCGACACACATAAACAACAACGCACACAACATACGCAAAAGAAAAATCCTGAACGAAGCAAGTATGTAAAACACAAAACATATAGGCATATGGCAAGCATAAAAGTAAAGTTCCGCCCGTCGACGACCAATGCAAAAGAGGGAACAATCTATTATCAAGTAATCCACAACCGCGTAATCCGTCAACTAAAGACGGATTACCATCTTTTCTCGCGCGAATGGAGCGAAGACACCGACAGTCTGATTACCGGTGGCAACCGTAAGAACTACCTGCTCTCCATAGAAGAGCGCATCTATTGGGACACACGACGACTGCAAAGCATCATCAGACAGTGGAACAGAAACAGCAAAGAATACACAGCCGACGAACTCATTGCCACATTCCAGAAACAGAGTGCCAGACAGACACTTTTCAACTTCATGCAAGAAACAATAGCCCGTCTGCAACAAATGGGCAAACAACGCACCTCAGAGACCTATCGCGCCACCCTCAAGAGCTTCATCCATTTCAGAGAAGAGAAAGACATACTGCTCGAAGATATCGACTCCGACCTTATGCTCATGTACGAAGCCCATCTGCACAATCGTGGCATCACAAAGAACAGCACATCATTCTATATGCGGATACTGCGTGCCGTATACAACCGCGCAATAGAAAAAGAGTTCATCATAAACCGCCACCCCTTCAAACACGTTTATACCGGTGTAGAAAAGACAATCAAAAGAGCAATACCGCTAAAAATGATAAAACAGATAAAGAACCTCGACCTCACCTTCCATCCGCAACTGGAGTTCGCACGCAACATGTTCCTGTTTTCGTTCTACACCCGCGGCATGTCCTTCATCGACATGGCATACCTCAAGAAAAAAGACCTGCAGAACAATATCCTGACATACCGTCGTCGCAAGACCGGACAGCAACTGTTCGTAAAATGGGAAAAGTGCATGCAGGAAATAACAAACCGACACCAGGCAGACGACGACAGCCCATACCTGCTTCCAATTATAACCCCCAAACATAACAACGAACGCCTGCAATACAAAAACCGGATGTGCCAGATAAACCGCAAACTCAAAATCATTGGCACAATGGCAAAAATACCACATCCGCTATCCATGTACACAGCCCGACACTCATGGGCAAGCGCAGCAAAAAACAAGAACATCCCCATATCAGTCATCAGCGAAGGCATGGGGCACGACTCCGAACTCACCACCCGTATATATCTCGCCTCGCTCGATACCACAATTGTCGACAAAGCCAACAGCATCATCCTGAAAGATCTGTAATTTTCAGGAAAATATCATATTTTACAACCCGATACAACGTTTTTAAACTTTAAATACTATCTTTGAAAAATGTAAGTATATACAACATGCAAAAAAGACGAATACTTTTCATAACCCCATTGCCCCCACCCGTCCACGGCTCAGCAATGGTAAGCCAATATATCAAGGAGAACAAAGAACTTGAAAAAGACTTCATATGCGATTTTGTAAACCTTTCCACATCGCGCAAGATGGACGAGATCGGAAAGAAATCGCTAATGAAATATCTCCGTTTCATAGGAGCATATTTCCAGGTTCTCTGGAAGCTTATTACACATCGCTACGCATTATGCTATCTGGCAATAACATGCCACGGCATAGGATTCCTCAAAGACGCACCGTTTGTATTACTATGCAAACTGTTCCGTCGCAAAGTAGTGATACACCAGCACAACAAAGGCATGAGCAAATGCGTCGACCGACAGCCATACAAATGGCTCCTGCCACTCGTATACAAGAACACAAAAGTCATACTGCTCTCATGGTTCCTATACCCCGACATCCAAAGAATTGTAAAAAAAGAACAGGTAATAATCTGCCCCAACGGAATACCCCACACCCCGTACGAAGAGCCACGCCATAAGCACAATAACCAGTTCCCCTGCATGCTGTTCCTTTCAAATCTCATACCAAGCAAAGGAGTCTACGTATTGCTCGATGCCTGCAGAATTCTTAAGGAAAAAGGATACACATTTGTATGCAACTTCATTGGCGGAGAAACAAAAGAAATAACCAAGCAGATATTCCAAGATGCCGTAAAAGAGCGCGGATTGGAGCACATTGTAAAATATCATGGTCCAAAATACGGAAACGAAAAAATAGAGTTCTTCACAGTGGCAGATATCTTTTTACACCCGACATTTGGAGACTGTTTCCCTTTAACCATTCTTGAAGCAATGCAATACAGACTGCCGGTTATCTCTACTGACGAAGGTGCAATACCCGACATCATACACAACGGCATCAATGGATTCGTTTGCAAAAGGAACGATGCCACATCAACGGCAGAAGCCATAGAAACACTTCTGAACCACAAAGACAGATGCAAAGAAATGGGAGCAAACGGCTTTAAATTATTCGAGCAGGAGTTGACATTGCAAAAATTCAATCACAACATCCACACAATCCTGTACCGCATAGCCACCACAGAAATATAGCATATGATAGGATACCTGAATTTTGGTAAGTTGGAAAAATAATAACAGTAAAATAACATGAAAACAGAAATATCCCCGTTGGAAACCACACGTGCAGAAGCCTTTGACCTATGGATGACCTCACCCATGCCAATGGTGACGTTGACCAAAACGTTCAATGTCAGCAAATTGCTGAAAGCAAGCAAACGTACAGGTATCAAATTCAACACCCTGCTATGTTGGTGTATAGGAAAGGCAGCAAGCAACATAAAAGAGTTCTATCTTTTACCCGAAAAAGACAAACTCTTCCATTTCGACAGCCTAGCCATAAACGTAATTGTCAACAATAGCAAAGGAGGAATAAATTCATGTGACATCGCGTTCAGCAATGATATCCAACAGTTTGCCAAGGAATACAATATAACGACTGCGCAGGCCGCTACTCAGTGCAAGAGTTCGTTCCTTGAAGATAGCATGATTATTGGAACATCCGCAATGATAGAGACGGAGCTTGATAGTATTGTAAACCAATACACCGATAAGTTCTGTAATCCCATGCTCATGTGGGGAAAATATCGTCGCCATTGGATAAAGACAACACTTCCCATCTCCTTCCAATTTCACCATGTTCAGATGGATGGCGGTCACGCCGCTAGTTATCTGGAGCGACTCCAAAAGGTAATCAATGGATTATAACAACTCTGATTACCGGAATTTGTTATCAAATTATGGCGATTATTTAATTGTAGATATTATGCAACCACCAAAGATAGATAACTCCACCAAAGAAGAACGACGCGCTTACGTCCTCGAAGCCTGGAAATGCCTGCATTCTTGTGACGACTGTGGCAAATGCCGTATCCTACGCGGTCGCGAGCCCGAAACGCTCTATACCGATTACATCGAAGGCAAGCGGAGTTATATGGATATAACTTTGGAGATAAGGGAGCGTTCAATGAGGTAGGTGGTTTTTTCACAAAATTACAAGCACCATATTCCGGAAAAAGAGTATCTTCGCAACATGGCAGACAGGATGACTCGAGAACAACGGCATAAGTGCATGGCGCGTATCAAGGGCAAAGACACCAAGCCCGAGCTGATCGTGCGACATTATCTGCACGCCCAAGGCTACCGCTACCGCATAAACGTCAAACGCCTGCCAGGCACCCCCGACATAGTACTGCGCAAATACAAGACAGTCATCTTCATCAACGGCTGCTTCTGGCACGGTCACGAGGGCTGCAAGCACTTTGTAATGCCCAATACAAACACCGAATTCTGGCAGAAGAAGATTGACCGCAACAAACAACGAGACATCGAAAAACGCGTCCAACTGCGCCACCTCGGCTGGCACACCATTATAATATGGGAGTGCGAACTAAAACCAAAGAACCGCCACACCACCCTACAGGCTTTGGAGCAGACCTTGAACAAGATATTCCTACTGAACAATGGTGCAAAAGTAACAGCAGGCTATTCCAATGAAGAAGGATGTATCGGGATGGCGGCAGAGGAATAACCACATCCCTTCCTCGCATTTTGGAGAATAAGTTGGATGAGGTTATTAAGGTGGCAATAGTCTAATATATAGCAAATAATGATTATATAAATATATCTAAATATACAATGGATAAAGAAAAACTAATTGAAGCAATAAGGTCAAAGGGATTAAGCAATAGCTTAATTTCAATATGGTATAATATAGGAAGGGCTTTGCCATTCAGAGCACAAAGATTCCCAGATGGTAGAGTGTCTGATTGGTATAGAAATCAGTTTGTAGAAGTACATAATGTGAAACCAAGTGGAAAAGGTGGAAAGTATGGAAGTGCTTACGGTTTCTATTTCAGGAATGGAGAAAGAGCTAATGCCTATGATAATCCAGAAAGTAGTTGGAGTAAGATAGATGATACTGAACCCAAAGAAATCCCATGTGGTGCTTGTGGTTCTTGGGTACTTCTTGACATCTTAGGTGAACCAACTGCAGAACCGATCAAGATTTATGGCCTGAATGACACATTAGATTTTGGGAAACACAAGGGGAAAACGCTACAGGAAGTAATTCACAATGATTTTGGTTGGGTTGAATGGGCTATATCAAATTCAGAGCACTTCTTTTGCGATATAGAAGCCGTTACTGAAGAAAGGAAGAAAACTATTAAAAGACTTCATCCTGAAGATGTAATCACTTTTGGCAAATACAAGGGGCAAACCATCCAATACATCTATAAAAATGATGTAAATTACCTTATGTGGTTAATGGATAATACTAATGATTTTATTATTAATATATCAGAGCTGAAGGAACTTAAAGAGTAGGAGCGAAAAGAGTACATAGAAACACTTTGAAGTAGAATTTTATAGTTAAAGGCTTTTCACCATCAGAACTAGCCGACAGACGTATTTTCACCTTAATTAGTTAGCGGTACCAACCACTTCGAGGAGTACAACAAAAAACAACTCGTGAGACTTCCCACGAGTTTTGATTATAAAAAAGTCTATTAAATTCTATTTAACAACCCACTTTTCACTTTGATTTGCCTTCATCCCAAATGGCTCGCACCTCGCGGTCATTGTAAAATCGAATGGATATTTTTGACATAAAAGAATCTTGTTTATAATGCTCTGTCATTGGAGCTTGCCGGAAAACCAATTCTTCAAATTAACTCATATTGCAAAGTTAACATTTCTCCCACTGTTACCCTAACATAGTATTAGTTAAAAAATACGTTGTTTTCATTTAATACAATCTACTTTTTGCCATGTCTAATCTATAATTTAACCTACAAATAGTGGTACATTATATTGTTTCATTATCAACTTTGCATCTTCAATAGCTTTCTCTGCCTCTATTTTTTTGGGGAAATACCCTGCATGAATAACCATATTTCTAATATCAATTGTACTTTCTTTCACTCTTTTACAACAATCTACTTGAATACTTATATTTTTCATTACATTTACGATTTTATCGTAAGCATTTGCTGAGTATAATATATATTTTTTTACATTTTCAACAGTACATATTTTATCCAAATATTCAGAAATTTGTTTTTTAAGAGTTATTTCAATAATTGTAGCACAATTTAGAATAACTTCTCTATATTCATTCCTTACATAACATCTATTTACATTCGACATCAGTTCATATTGTATTGTAAGGTCTTGAGTTATATTCTTATATATATACCAAAACTCTTTATTTGATAATTCAACAGTTGGAGAATTGGCTTTTACATCTATGCTTACACAACCACACCAATCCCGTTCTAAAGATTCTTTTTTAAAATAAGATTGAATAGTTTCAATATTATTTTCTTCATTAATATAAGACCAACAAATTGCAGATGGATGGATCAAACTTATACACTTTATATAATTATTGACATAACGTTCTATTTCATTTGTTATACAATCAATCCTTCCTGTATCTTTAATATCTTCACTAAGATTTACACAAAAATACAAGGCGTTAATTTGGAGATGCCATATTTCTCTACCAGCATATATAAACTTAGTAACCATTCCACACTCAGTTTGAGGTATGAGTTTATCTATCTGTGGAGAAAGTAATTTTACTCTATCTGCAGTTTGTCCTAAAATAGGAAACAAAATTTCACCTTTATATTTACCAAGAAGTTTTATCGGAATTCTTTTACCAATAAATATTTCATTGATATATACATCATGTTTAAAGTTGCATTTACAAATAAAATTACATTTTCTCATTCTTATTCTTAATTAACTAGTTTGAATTTTTATATTTTAAATAATTTAATTTTTTCTCACAAAACTATAAAACTTTATTGAAAATAATTCACAAAGAGAAACAGAAAATATCACCATGTTAATAACTTAGTTGTAATTTCGCAAATTAAAGCACCTTTACCTTAAACCTATTTATAAAAACTGTTTTTATGCGGTATGTCTTCATGTCGGCAATATCACTCAATGCAAAAAGGTGCATCTATTGCAAGATACACTTTAAATTATCATAATCTTTTACAGCCCATCGACAGACAACTATCCCTTCTGAATGACCACAACTAGAGGACACTGATTCAGGTACTACATCTCGCCCATCCATTGATTTCCTATGCAGTATGTATTTTGATGTTAGGGTTGACATGGGAAACCTCCCACTACAATATCAATAAAATTTTGAATATAATAATCGAAATAAGAATTTTATTCTTATCTTTGCTCAGATAACCACACAATAATACACACTTACAAGCAAACTGAAGTAGTAATTGCAAAAAGGGATTGGCAAGCTACGAAATTTGTTCATAATCTAAGAACATAACAACGCGCTTCAAATGACAAAAAAGAAATATACATTCATTGACCTTTTTGCCGGTTGTGGTGGCTTGTCTGAAGGATTCCTACAAAC
>CAJGDP010000008.1 GCA_904502235.1 uncultured Bacteroidaceae bacterium | reverse complement strand
TTCTCTACAAGAGGAATGTATTCGTTTGGATCGGGATCCTTGATGTTCTCGGGCAACTGACCGCCTGCCATTGCCATATTGAGGTAATGACCTTCGAGGTGAAGACCAAGTACAGGGCTGTTTGGTTCAGCCATAAGTTTTGTACATGTCTCGGCAGCAGCCTCAATCATAGGAACTGTTGATGAAGAAAGAGTGGGGAAGATACTTGTTGTACCGTGCTTCATGTGAGCTTTGATAGCTCCGCGGAAAGCCTCTTCTGTTCCTTCCATAAAGTCGCATCCGCCACCACCGTGGATGTGAATTTCCACACCGCCGGGTACAACGTACATACCTTTGGCATCAACAACTTCTGCTCCAATGACAGCAAGGTCGCAGTTTGTAACTTCAAGAATCTTGTTATCTCTCATGATAACCGATCCGTCTTTCAGCCAACCTTGTGGAGTAAGGATTTTGGCATTGATAATTTGCTTAAGCATAATGTTTGCGGTTAATTATATGTATTTGTTGTCAATTCTGTGTTTTGGATTGCATTCCAACAGCAATCTTTTACAAAATTATTGAAATAATTATTCCGTTGAACTTTTTTTAGCATTTTTTTTAAGCTATCGGACAAAATAAATGAAAAAGAATGCCGCAGACTTCTAATTCCCCTCTATTCCGCGGATGGTCTGCTGAAGGAGTGCTCCAAGATCGTCGTCGGTCTGGTCGCGCTCCTTATTCAGTTTTACAAGGAAATCGGCTGTGGTTTTAAGAGCCTGGTTTATTGTGCCGGGGTCTTCACAGTCGTGGGTGAGCTTCTCGAGCCGTCCTATCAGGCGGTGGAAAAGTTCCAGGGTCTCATTATGTACATCTTCGAGTGTGATATTGTTCTTTCTACTTTTCATATAGGTGCTTTTTATCTGCTAAGTTACGCTACGGATGCACCAAGTAGGTTGCTGTAATGATAAAATGATTTCTGTGCGCTCCCTTTTGTCATTTCTGCAACTTTATGGCATCGTTCCCGTATTTCTTTTGCACCAAAAAAAGTTATGGCACTACCAATGATTATGACCGGAATAAATGGAGCTTTAGGTCTTTATTCCACAGTTAAGGGATTGATGGATTCGGCAGAATCGAAGAAAAAACAGGGTAAGTTGAGGCAAGCTGCACAGAACGAGGAGAATGCCTGGTATCGCAGGAATTACTACAGTAATTTCATGGACGATTCGGCTTCCAAGGCTGCGATAAAAAGGGTGGAGAATACCATGCGACGTAACAATGCACAGGAACGTGCACGTGGCGTAATTACAGGCTCCACTCCCGAGATGGCTCTTGCACGCAATGAACAGGGATTGCGTTCCATGGAAAATGTTGTCAACAACCTTGCCGCCAACAACGGAGCCCAAAAGAAGAATATTGATATGGCGCACAAGCAGAACAATATTGCTCTTATGAATGCCGAACAGCAGCGTCTTTCGCTAGATGAACGTATGGCTAAATCTGCTGCCTCAAACGGCTATAATCTTATGCAGAATGCTTTGCTCGGAGCAAAATGGGGAAAGGAAAGATAAATAAAGATTTATTGTATGTATACGGAAAACAGAAGACACAATGAATTGCTGGAATCCATTATTCGGCGCAGAGAGAAGATGCTCCGCAAAAAACGTGGCAGGGATAATATAACGGACTTCATTGCATTGCTATCGCATTATATACCCGATACTGTACTTCCGCCCACAGATTCAGATGGGTTGTATGAATATATATGTGGCAAGCATTCAATACAGCCGCATGGATACTCAGTGAAGATTGCAATAGAGAAATTGCCGGGAAAGTCAAAGAAAAGGAAATAATTAAAACAAAAGAATCATGTTATTTGAAAATATCGACAACAGTACAAAAAAGAAGAATACCACAGATGTGGAAGCCCCTTCGATGAACGAGAGCGTATCAATAACTCCCGAATGGGATACAATGAAGGCGCGTACCGAACAGAAACTGAACTATCTTTCAACGCCTGTTGATGCAAAGGCTTCGGAACAGCGTTTCAACAACTCCTTTGGCAATTATATGGTGCCGAAGGATACTCCTGAACGTCATCGCAAGAACTATGCATTGTCCCAAGAGGCTCTTGACGATGTAGTGGGTGATTACTATAACAATACCCTTAAAAGTGATTTTGAAAACAAACGTGCCGAATCAAAGAAGAAGGGGCGCGAAGAGTACATGAGCTATGCTTCGGTTCCCGGTGCAAATCCTGAAACTGCCTTTAGGGCTTCGGTGCGTGCCGATGATCCGATGCAGGTGGTGGATGAAACCATGGCGGGAGTGAATGACGAGGAACTCCTTAAGAAGGTTGCTCCATTGGCTTCGTATGGCGGTTACGATGCAAAGGAGTATGTCGACAAGTTTGTAAAGCCCTCGTTGCGTGAAAAGATGGTTGGAGAATATGTGGATGAGAATACACCGAAGAGCGGTACTGAATATGTGCTACGTTCTGCACTCGACAACTCTCTTGTGGGCAAGATTGGTGCCATGGGAACAAAATTGGACAAAAGCATGAACAACCATCGCATGATTGCGAGTGAAGGACTTTCGCAATACGACTCCAGTCGTCTGGAAGATTTTGCGGCTGGAGTGGGTAGCCTGCTCGTTGATATGCCTGTTTTCTCGGGGTTGGGTTCAGCCTCTTCGGCGGTTGTGGGACGTGCCACTGCAAAGGCTACGGAAAAACTGGCAAGTACCGTGTTGTCGCGTTACACAGGAAAGGTGGTTAGTGAGCAGTTTGCCAATGCGGTTGCCGGCAAGGTTATAAAGGACCGCCTCAAGAGCCGTCTGTTGCAGAGCGCAACCACTCAGGGACTTACACTCGGAGGTTATGATGTTGCAAACAGCATAGCCGATGATATTCTCTATAATGGAAACGTCAATGTCGGAAAGGCTATCGGTTCTTTTGCCAAAGGTTTTACCACAGGTGCGGCTGTCGGAGCCACGGGTACTGCAATGAAGGCTGCGTCAAAGGGGCTCACCGGCGGAAAGAAACTCCTTTCTTCGGCAGGTGTACTCAGCGCAGAGTCGGCAATATTCACCGCTGGTGCCGAATTCGACAAACTCGCGCATGGGGTAGAGGTAAAGCCCATTGACCTTGTCTACGATTTTGGCGAGAGTGCGGCAACATTGCTGACAATGAGAATGGCGAATTGGCTTCCGAAAGGTGCCGCTCAAAAGCTTGATGCTACGGGGAAAATTAAGGACGAACTGCAACTGTCTGCATCGGAGCGTCAGGAGTTGCGCGAGATGAATGTCAATCCCGAAGAGTTTGTGAGCATGATTGAACAGGAATTGCGTATGCCCTCGCTCGGAAGTGCAAACTCCAAACTTCTTAAGGAGAACTATGTAATGCTCATGTCGAACGATAAACTGTCGGCTGCCGCAAAATCCAAACTGATGTATCTGGTGGAGAACAAAATAACCTCCACACCTCCCGTTGTCTTTGATTACGAAGTGGAAAAGAATGCCAAGGGAATATGGAATGTGAGATTGCTTGATGCCGCTGGCAATGTGGTTGAGAGATTGCATTTCCCTAATCCGAGCAATGCCAAGAGTCATCTGATGGTGAAGCGTGGCGGTATCCGCAAGAACAGAATTGCCCATTACGAAAGAGAACTCACTTCGGGTGCCGATTCGCAGAATTTCCTGCACGAGGCAGGTCTTTACGCCAAGGAGAACGGTGTTGATGCAGACATGGTTGCCGAGGCAATGTACAAGAGTGCAAAGAACGAGGCGTTGAGCGATGCGGAGCAGAAAATAATGAATGATATCATGGCACGTTCGTCGGCTCATGAGTCGCAGATAAACCGTACACTTGCCGAGGCAAGAGAGGAGATAGAACAACGCTATAATCTCGACAAGGGAACTTTGTCGTATGCGGTTGATAAGAACTTTCTCGCCTGCACTATGAATGAGAACAAGGCTCTTGATGAATACGAGGCTTTTGTGCGTTCCGAGGTGGAGAAGACAAAGAATCGTGTAACAGAGTTGACGGGAAGCGACACTTCGGTAATTGACGAGGTCAGCAATGCCGAGAAGAAGTATCGCGAGATTGAAGAATATCAGCGTATCCAAAGGGAGAAATACGAAGGACGTGGCGGTTCGGAATCGGTTCAGAAAGAGATTGAAACCAAACTTGTTGAAGTCCCCGAAAACGAACCGGGCAAGGTGTGGAACATACACGGTAATGATATTACGGAAACCACGCTTAAGGAGTACAGGGAACGCGGCAATGAGTTGTCGAAGAAATTCGGTCATGATATAGAGTTCATTACCGACGAACATCAGATTGAGGTCCCCGACGCAAATGACAAACAGGCGGTTGTCGACTATAATAACCGTCTGCGCGCTCTGGGCTGGGTTCATAAAGGAAAGGTATATATAAATCTGCCAAACATAAAGGATATGGCAGAACTCGAAAAGACCATTGTTCACGAGGTGGTAGGACATGCTGGACTAAAGAAGGTCTTCGGCAATTATATGTACGACTTCCTTGAGGATGTGTATAAAACCGCTGACGGCACTGTGCTTACAGGAATAAAGAAGATTGCAGGAAACTATGATAAGTTCGATGTCTATGCCGTAACGGAGGAGTATCTTGCAAATCTTGTGGAGAAGGCCTATCCCAACGCGCAGGAGCGCAATCTGTTGGTCAAGTTCAAGGATTTTGTAAAAGGTATGCTTGTGCGTAGCAATATATATCGCTCCAAATACCGACGTGTTAGCGAAGAGGATTTGCAATCTATTCTAAAGGCGCATACACGTTCAATCCTTGCCAATAAAAACCGTAAGAACCACAGAAAAGAGGTGTTCAACCGTTTTGCTTCGGCTCACCTTAAGGAGGACGGATACTACGACCGTGAGGCGTATGTGCGCGACAAGACCGAAATGGCAAAGGATGAGGCTTTCAGCAAGTTTGTTCCAGAGAAACTCATCGGTGCCAAGTATCTTGTGAACTATCCTTATTACCCCGAGGAGGTGCGTTCCGAGATTATGAGACACGCCAAGATGACAGATAAGGAACTGCGTGAACAGAGCGAGAATACCAACTACCGTTTCGAAGGCAAGAAGGGTAGAAAGAACTACAATGAGGTACATTCCGAAGAGCCCGGACGCAGTATCGAAGATGCCGAACATTACGAAAAGAACGGATTGTCGCCATGGTATATTAAGAAACTTACAGGCTGGGAGCGTGGTGCCGACCGTGAATGGAGAAAAGAGGTTGCCGAGCCGGAAGGGATGCTGAATGATTACATTCATCTTTCGTTGTTCGACAACAAACCTGAACTTTCGGAGCTCTACAATAAAATAAAGCAGAAACCTTATGAGATGTGGGGTGAGAAGGAAAAGATGGCATGGGACAGGATAATGCGCGAAGGAGAAAAGTATATGAAAGGTGCTGTATTGGAGGATGTGGTTAGCGACGACGGTTTCTTTACATCGTATCCCGAACTGGCTTCCATGCCTGTGAAGATTGTTGCAGATGGCTCTTCGCTGGCGCGGTACGACAGCAAGAATAAGGAGATTGTCATAGACCGGAATCTGTTTCTCGATCCGAATGGCGCAGCACACATGGCTGGTGCGTTGCAGAATGTAATTCAGGAATACGAGGGATTCAGCAAGGCGGTTTCGTTGCGTATGCTCTCGCTCGAAGGCAAATTGGCAAAAAACTATAAAAAGGCTCAGGAGTGTATTGCTCTGCTCGACGGCGTGCGTAAGATAACCCCTTCGTTCGACAGCGACAGGCAGATTGAGAAGGCCTTTGAACGGGAGTATGGAGTAGATATAGAAACCTTCAGGAAAATGTATCCTACCTTTGACGACTTCCTTATTCATAAACTCACAGGAAACAACTTCTCGTTCAGTGGCAATGTGGAGATGAATAATGTGCGCAGACGCTACAATATGAGCGATCCCGAACGTAGCGGAACTCTTGCCGAGCAGACAGAAAGCGTACCGCGTGACAGACAGACGATTGTGAAGAAACTCGATGACCTGAAGAGATACTTTACCGGTCCGCTCGATGTCATAAACGAATCGATACACAATGTGGAATCAGACGAACCATTGAAACTGAAAAAGGTAACGGGCAGGTTGAAGAGAACGCGTCTCACCCCTGTGGAACTTGCCGAATTCGACGATGCGCTCGACAGTTATACCAAGATGTTGCTTCGAGAGATGGTCCATGGCAAGAAATCTCCCAAAGACCCTTATGGCTATGAGGAGTACAAAGCAAAGGTGAAGGCAAGAAAAGAGAAGATAAAGAAAGAACTCGAAGGAGAAGAACCCGAACCGGAATATTTGAATTAAAAGATTTGAAAAATGAATAAGTTTCTTGACAAACGTGTTAAGCCTGGTGCGAATACGAAGAGATTTTCCGAAACACCTGTGAATGGTGTAGCGCGGGATTTTCTCGAAGAGTGTGCCGCCTGCTGGAATGCTTTGGAAGAGGCTCGCCGCAAACTGCGGCGAAGCTTTATGTATAGCTATGGCGACCAGTGGGGAGATTATGTTACCGACCCCGATACACTCACGGTAATGACCGAAGGTGAACTCATAAAGAAAAACGGCAAGGTGCCGTTGAAGAACAATATGATTGCTCCCATACTGAGCAATATCGACGGACAGCTGCGCCAGAATCTCATGCGTCCGGTGTGCGTAACACGCGACCAGGCTGAGAGCAAGGTGGGTGAGATGATGTCGGTTGCCATAGAGTATGTTCATGACATTAATGAACTGGAAGAACTCGATGCCGACTCCATGCGTATGTTGCTCAACGGCGGAATGGTGGCACAAAGGGTGGAATTCGGTGTGAACCCGTCAAAGGAGAGACGCGACGTGTGGATACACAGCGTAAATCCTTCGCGTCTGTTCTTCAATGCCAATCTCGAAGATGTTCGAATGTGGGACGTTACCTGTATAGGTGAAATAATGGATTTGCCGCTCGATGACGTGTTGGCACATTTCGGAACCACACCACAGAAAAAGAGTTTTATAAAGGAGGTATATTATAATGTATCGCCACGCGAAAGTATAAACCGTGCCGTGCAAGGCGACGAATCGCGGAATCTTACATTCTATACCGCTTCGCGCAGTTCGCTCTGCCGTGTCATACTCGGCTGGAAGCTCGAGTCGCGCGACGCCTATTACTGGAACGACGAGCAGCGTGGTACATGGGGGTATCTGCCATATAATAAGGAATGCAAAAGAATGCTCGATGAAGAAAACGAAAAACGTCGTAAGGCAGGTAATGGAAAAAGCGACGATGAACTTCTGCTCATAAATTACAACTTTGCGACCGAGCGTTATTGGTATTACCGCTATATGACTCCTCGTGGCGATGTGTTGAAGGAAGGTTGCAGTCCGTACTGGCATGGCGAACACAACTATGTGTTACACCTTTTTCCGCTTATACAAGGGCGGTTGGGTAATTTCGTAGAGCAGTTTATCGACCAGCAACGTGCCATAAACCGCACTGCGACACTTATCGATTTCATCCGCGGAACATCGTCAAAAGGTGTGCTGGTTGTTGATGACGACGCTTTCGAGAGTATGTCGCGCGAAGATGTTATTGATGAATATGTTCGTTACAACGGAGTGCTTTTCGTTAAGCTGAAGCCCGGACAGAGTATCGACGGAGTGGTGCGGCAATACAATAGCGGCGCATCGGTGGCAGGCGATTTTGAACTTCTGAATCTTCAGTTGAGGCTCATCAACGAGATATCAGGAGTGAACTCGGCAATGCAGGGACAGACTCCAAGAGCCGGAACACCGGCATCGTTGTACGCACAGCAGATACAGAACTCTTCGCTTAATCTTAAAGGCTTGTTCGACAGCTTCAGGACATTCCGTCGCCGTCGCGATACCAAAGTCCTTAAGACAATACAGCAGTTCTATAACGAGCAACGTTATATTGATATGGCAGGCAAGCATTATTCCGAGGAGGCTAAATGGTATGATCCGCAGAAGGTACAGAATAGCGAGATTGACATCACTATATCCGAAGGCTACAACACTCCGGCATATCAGATGCTCGCCAACGACTTCCTTATGGATCTGTTCAAGGCCAATGCTGTTGATGTAAAGACCATGCTCGAAAACACTTCGTTTCCATTTGCACCAAAGATTCTCGAAGCAATAAAACGCAACGAGGAACAGGCTGCCAAAGGACAGCCAATGGAGGGGATTCCCCCCGAACTGTTACAGGCAATGGGTAACGGTGGGGCTGGAATGCCACAGCAAGGCAATGCCGGAAACTGAAATTTTCAAAAGAACGGAGAACATTTTTATGCTCGCCGTTCTTTTTTTTATTATCTTAGCAGACTCAAAAAAAACAACAGGAAATGAGTGCCCAGGAACGAATACTTGAACTACGAAAGGAACTGCACGAGCATAATCATCGTTATTATGTTCAGAATATGCCGGTAATAAGCGACTTTGAATTCGATGCGTTGTTGCGTGAACTGCAGGATTTGGAAGCCGCAAACCCCGATATGTTCGACCCGTCGTCGCCCACAATGCGCGTGGGGTCCGACATTACAAAGGAGTTCAAGCAGGTGGCACACAAATATCCCATGCTCTCGCTTGGCAACACCTATTCAAAAGAGGAGGTGCGCGAGTTCTACGACAGGGTAATGCGCGGTCTGAACGAGGATTTTGAGATATGTTGCGAACTGAAATTCGATGGTACTTCCATCTCGCTGACATACACCGACGGCAAGCTGGTACGTGCCGTTACACGTGGCGACGGTGAAAAGGGCGACGATGTTACTGCAAACGTTAAGACTATCCGTTCTGTTCCCTTGGTGCTATCGGGTGATGGTTATCCTACCGAGTTTGAAATCCGTGGCGAGGTGCTTATGCCTTGGGATGTTTTTGAACGTCTTAACAGCGAGCGCGCCGCCAATGGAGAGCAACTCTTTGCCAATCCGCGTAATGCAGCGTCAGGCACGCTCAAGTTGCAGGATTCCTCTGTGGTGGCAAAACGTGGCTTGGATGCATATCTTTATTTTATGTTGGGTGAACAGTTGCCTGCAGAAGGGCATTACGAAAACCTGCAGTGCGCGTCGGAGTGGGGATTTAAAATCTCCTCTTATACCCGTAAGTGCAAGACTATAGAAGAGGTCTTCGAGTTTATTGACACAATGGATGTGGAACGCAGGAATCTGCCTTTTGCAACAGACGGTATTGTGCTTAAAGTCAATTCGTTGCGTCAACAGAAGAACCTTGGTTACACGGCGAAATCGCCACGTTGGGCAATAGCCTATAAATTTCAGGCAGAACGTGCTCTAACCCGTTTGAACGAGGTGAGTTATCAGGTGGGACGTACGGGAGTGGTAACCCCGGTTGCGAATCTCGACCCGGTACAGTTGTCGGGAACGGTTGTGAAGCGTGCTTCGTTGCATAATGCCGATATCATAGAAAAATTCGACCTGCATATAGGCGATATGGTATATGTGGAGAAGGGTGGTGAGATTATCCCCAAAATTACGGGTGTGGATTTGGATGCACGTTTCATGCTTGGCGAAAAGGTGAATTTTATCGCCAAATGTCCCGAATGTGGCACTCCGCTTGTGCGTAATGAGGGCGAGGCGGCTCACTATTGTCCTAACGACACATCGTGCCCACCGCAGATTAAAGGAAAAATAGAGCATTTCGTTACGCGCGATGCCATGAACATAGATTCCATAGGCCCCGAAACCATTGAAATGCTCTACAACTATGGCCTGGTCAAGAATATAGCCGACCTTTATTCCCTTTACCCCGAAGATCTGATGTTCCTTCCGCGAATGGGTGCCAAATCGGCAGAGAATATCGTTGCCGGAGTCAAGACATCGTTGCAGGTTCCCTTTGAACGTGTGCTGTTTGCTTTGGGAATTCGTTTTGTGGGTGCTACTGTGGCAAAGCGTCTGGCGCGTGCCTTCAAGAATATAGACAATCTGATGAATGCTACCTTTGAGGAACTTGTTGCCGTGGATGAGATAGGTGAACGTATTGCCACAACCGTAACGGCATTCTTCGCCAACGAAAGCAACCGCGAACTTGTTGCACGTTTAAAGGAATATGGTCTTTGCTTCGAGGTTTCAGAAGAAGAGGCACTGCTCCACAGCGATATACTCAAAGGGCAGAGCATTGTGATAAGCGGTGTCTTTACGCATCATTCCCGCGATGAATATAAGGAAATCATAGAAAAGAACGGTGGAAAGAATGTGGGTAGCGTGAGCAAGTCAACTTCGTTCATCCTGGCCGGCGACAACATGGGACCCAGCAAACTCGAAAAGGCGCAGAAACAGGGTGTGAGGATTGTGAACGAGGAGGAGTTCCTTGCTATGATTGGTGGCTAAATGTTATTTTTTCTTATATTGTTCACTATTTCTTCTGTTATTATATAATAAATAGTAAAATTTAATGTAATTTTGCATCTCGAAAAAAATAGAGCTATTTTATGATGCAAAAAAGATTCATAGGCTTGGGCGTTGCCCTTGTTACACCATTCACCGAAGACGGCAATGTTGACTATTCAACATTGGAAAAACTCGTGCAGATGCATTTGGATTGCGGCACAGATTTCCTATGCGTCTTGGGTACTACTGCCGAGACGCCTACGTTGACAACAGAAGAGAAAAGGGAAATCCGAAAACGTATCATAAAACAGGTGGACAGCCGTATGCCGATTATGGTAGGTATTGGTGGTAACTGCACCCAGGCTGTCATAAACGAGATTGCAAGCGAGGACCTCACAGGAGTGGACGCCATACTTTCTGTTGTACCTTATTACAACAAGCCCACTCAGGAGGGTATATACCAGCACTATCGTGCAATTGCTGCTTCAACAGATATTCCTATCTTCCTTTACGACGTTCCGGGTCGCACAGGCGTGAACCTTTTGCCTGCCACTGCAATACGCATTGCTAACGAGTGCCCTAATGTAGTCGGTTTTAAGGCGGCATCGGGTAATCTTACACAGATTAAGGAACTTATCGACAACAAACCTGCTCATCTGGATGTATTCTCGGGTGACGACGGTCTCACTGTAGATATTATGGAAGCAGGAGGCTTGGGTGTTATTTCGGTATTGGGAAATGCAACTCCCGCGCTTCTCAAAAAAATGATTGACAATATGTTCGCCGGCAATGTTGCCGAAGCGCGTAAGCAGTCTGATGATTTGAACGAACTGTTGCGACTGCTCTTTATCGAGGGAAATCCATGTGGCGTAAAAGCAATGATGGAAATCCAGAAGCTTGTTGCCAACCGATTGCGTCTGCCGCTCGTTCCCGTAAGCGACGACACTTATGCAAAATTGCAGCAGGAAGTTGTAAAGTTCATATAAGTGAATAAACCTATGGAAAAGCTGAAGTCGCTTCTCGAAGAGAAAGTTGCCCAATATAATTGCAGCGCTTTTATTCAGGACGACCCTATAAGCTTTCCGCACTCCTTTTCGCGTCGCGAGGACATCGAAGCAGTAGCTCTTCTGGCATCGATAATCGCTTGGGGAAACCGCAAGATGATACTTCGTAGCGGAAACCGCATGTTTCACGAGATTATGCACTCTGCACCATACGACTTTGTGATGAGTGGCGAATGGGAAAGTCTCGACGACAAGCAGAATATACATCGCACGTTCTTTGTAGCAGACTTTAAATATATATGCCGTGGATTGCGTGCTATATTCATGCGCTACGGTTCAATGGAACACCTTTTTACAGGATGTACCACATGGGAAGGAATAGAGCGTCTGCGAAACGAAATGGCAGAAGCCAACGGAGGTTTCACAACGCGCCATATAAGCAATCCGGTGAGTGTTAAAGGCAAACCAGGCTCGGCATGCAAGCGCATGCATATGATGTTGCGTTGGCTTTGCAGAAACGACGGAATAGTGGACCTTGGAATATGGAAGGCTGTATCGCCTTCGCTGTTGATGATTCCTATCGACGTGCATGTGGCACGCACGGCACGCGCTTTGGGACTTGTCAGCCGCAAACAGAACGACCGCCGTACGGTTGAGGAACTTACGGCAAAACTCCGCGAACTTTCACCCGAAGATCCGGTGCGTTACGATTTCGCACTTTTCGGAGTGGGCGAAGCCGGAGAAGAATTTATGGAGAATTTAACTAACACAATATAAGATGGCAAAGATACTTAAAGAAGATGCTTTGAATTACCATGCCGGAAAGCGTCCCGGTAAGATAGAGGTGGTTCCGACAAAACCATATTTTACACAGACCGACCTTTCATTGGCATATTCGCCCGGTGTAGCCGAGCCATGTCTTGAAATCCAGAAGGACCCGCAGAATGCCTACAAATATACCGACAAGGGTAACCTTGTTGCCGTAATCTCAAACGGTACAGCCGTTCTTGGTTTGGGTAACATCGGTGCAGTGGCAGGTAAACCTGTTATGGAGGGTAAGGGATTGCTCTTCAAGATATATGGCGGTATCGACGTGTTCGACATCGAGGTAAACGAAGAAGACCCCGACAAATTCATTGAGGCAGTAAAGGCTATTGCTCCCACATTCGGTGGTATCAACCTTGAGGATATCAAGGCACCTGAATGCTTTGAGATTGAACGTCGCCTTAAAGAAGAACTCGATATCCCTGTGATGCACGACGACCAGCACGGTACAGCCATTATCTCAGCTGCAGGTCTTTTGAATGCGCTCGAGGTAAACGGCAAGAATATCGGAGAGGTAAAGGTTGTTGTAAACGGTGCAGGTGCGGCGGCAATCTCTTGTACAAAACTCTATATCGCACTTGGTGTAAAGAAGGAGAATGTCGTAATGCTCGACAGCCGTGGTGTAATCAGCACATCACGCGGTAACCTTACTCCCGAGAAGTTGGAATTTGCGACAACACGTAACGATATATCTACACTTACCGACGCAATAAAGGATGCCGACGTGTTCCTTGGTTTGTCAAAGGGTAATGTGCTTTCAAAGGATATGGTACGTTCAATGGCAAAGGATCCTATCATTTTTGCTCTTGCGAACCCCGAACCCGAAATCACATACGAGGATGCAATGGAGAGCCGTCCCGACGTTCTTATGAGTACAGGACGCAGCGACTATCCTAACCAGATAAACAACGTTATCGGTTTTCCATATATTTTCCGTGGTGCTCTTGACGTTGCTGCAACAGCAATCAACGAAGAGATGAAACTTGCTGCGGTAAGAGCCATTGCCGACCTTGCAAAACAGCCTGTTCCTGAGATAGTAAATAAGGTATATAAGGTTGGTCATCTTTCATTCGGTCGCGACTATTTCGTTCCAAAACCGGTCGACCCACGTTTGCTCGTAGAGGTTTCTACTGCAGTTGCAAAGGCTGCTATCGAAAGCGGAGTGGCACGTAAAACCATTACCGATTGGGAGAAATACAAGGAGCACCTTCTTGAATTCATGGGACGTGAGTCAAAACTCACACAGCAGCTCCATGATATGGCACGCACCGAGACACAGCGCGTGGTATTTGCCGAGGGTGCGCATCCTTCAATGATGAAGGCTGCCGTACAGGCAAAAGAGGAGGGTATATGTCAGCCAATCCTTTTGGGTAACGATGAGATTATCGGTAAACTTGCCGAAGAACTCGGCTTGAGCCTCGAGGGTATAGAGGTAGTAAACCTTCGTCATCCAAATGAGCGCGAGCGTCGTGTACGTTATGCAAAGATTCTTGCAAACAAGCGTCAGCGCGAGGGATACACCATCGAAGAGGCTAACGACAAGATGTACGAGCGTAACTACTTCGGTATGATGATGGTGGAGACAGGCGATGCCGATGCATTCATCACAGGTCTTTACACAAAATATTCAAATACCATCAAGGTAGCCAAAGAGGTAATCGGTATGCAGGAAGGTTTCAGTACATTCGGAACAATGCATATCATCAACTCAAAGAAGGGTACATATTTCGTGGCTGATACACTCATCAACCGTGCACCGGAGACATCAACACTGATTGACATTGCACGTCTTGCTGAAAAGTCGGTACGTTTCTTCAACCACCAGCCCGTGATGGCAATGGTATCGTACTCAAACTTCGGTACCGACCAGGGTGGCAGTGCCGAGCGAGTTCGTCAGGCTGTTGCACACATCCACAAGAATTATCCTGAATGGATTCTCGACGGCGAAATGCAGGTGAATCTTGCAATGAACGGAGAGCTGCGCGACAAGAAGTATCCGTTTACAAAACTGTTCGGCAAAGAGGTAAACACACTTGTATTCCCTAACCTGAACTCAGCAAGTTCTTCATACAAGATGTTGCAGGCCCTCTCTTCCGACACCGAAATCATCGGACCTATCCAGATGGGATTGAACAAGCCAATCCACTTCATCGATTTCGAAAGCTCTGTACAGGAAATCCTTAATGTTACAGCAGTTGCCGCAATCGACGCAATGGTGAACAAGAAGTAATAATATATATTATAAAAAATGTAAGGAACTTGGTATTGCACCAGGTTCCTTACATTTTTTTACGAATCTGTGGGTCCACAGATTTAGTTATAGCTACATTCCTTACTTGCGGATGAATGCTCTTTCGAGGTCTTGCGATATGTTTATCATGAAGTCGCCCATACGCTCGTAGGTGTTGATGATATCCATGTAGTAAACGCTTGTCTGATAGTTCTTGCCATCGTTTTCGATATCCTCGATAACTGTATCTCTATAGTCGTTTCTGAGGGTGTTCAAGCGTTCTTCAGCATTGTAGGCATTTGAAATGTCGGTGAGTTCGCCTTTGTGTGCCGCTTCAAGATTGGCTATCATTGCATCGTATGCAACAGCAACAGCGTCTGCCATGGCGTTTAGTTTCTTGATGGTCTCGGCATCGAACTTCTTCTTGTGGATATTCTTCCTCGACAATATTCGGCTGATAGTCTCGCCCGAATCGCCCAAAGATTCCAGTTCGCCGATAATCTTGTACATCGCCTTTATCTTGATAGATGTGCTTTCGCTGATTTCTTCTGCCGACACTCCGTTCAGGAAAGCTGCTATCTCATATTCTATGCGGTCTGAAATTTCCTCGTATTTTACAAGCTTTTCACGCAGTTTCTCAAATTTGTCGCTGTCGGCTTCGTTCACTGCATCTTTTGCGTAAGCGGCACCATTCTTTGAAACCTGAGCAAAGTGGATAATCTCGTCGAATGCCTGCTCCACGGAAAGCTCAGGAGTTGCAAGCGGACCAGCAGATATGTATTTGAGTTTGAAAACCTCTTTCTCCTGGTTCTTTGGCGCACGGATAATCCAGTTGACGGCTTTTGCTATCAAACCTGTGAACCATACAAGTATAAGAGTGTTGATTGTGTTGAACAATGTGTGGAGCATCGAAAGTCCGTAGAGCGCTGCTGTTGCGCTGTCCTTATCTGTTTCCACTACTTTAAAACCCTCGGCAGCAGGGTTGGGCAAACCGAACAAACCCTCGGTAATCAAACCAACCAGACCAAGGAATGGCTTAAAGAGTATCAATGCCCAAATTACACCGAATACGTTGAAGATGGTGTGCGACATTGCTGCGCGTTTAGCCTGTGTGTTTCCGATTGATGCAGCAATGTTTGCAGTGATGGTTGTACCGATGTTCTCACCAAGTACCATAGCACAAGCCATATCAAATGGAATCCATCCCATGCTCAACATAATAAGGGTGATAGCCATTGTAGCCGATGACGACTGCAGAACAAGAGTCAGAACTGTACCGAATGCAAGGAACAGAAGCACAGAACCAAAACCGTGAGCAGCCCATGATGTTACAAAGTTCAAAACCTCGGGTGTCTCTCTAAGGTCGGGCACCGATTCCTTCATAAATGACAATCCAAGGAACAGAAGGCTGAAACCGACAATAAGTTCACCAATGTTCTTGCGCTGGTTCTTCTTGGAATTCGAGAAAAGGAAACCGAACAGCATCAAAGGTATTGCAAGTATTGAGATATCGGCCTTGAATCCAAGCCATGATACCAACCAAGCGGTTACTGTGGTACCGATGTTGGCACCCATGATAACACCGATAGCCTGTACCAATGTCAACAGACCGGCATTAACAAAACTGACAACCATAACAGTGGTTGCCGATGATGATTGTATAACAGATGTTATACCTAAACCTGTCAATACTCCTTTGAAAGGATTCGATGTCATTGCCGACAAGAATCCGCGTAGTCTCTCACCTGCAGCCTTCTGCAAGCCCGAACTCATAAGGTTCATTCCATACAGGAACATACCCAATGCTCCCAGTAGTGTGAAAATTTGTAATATTCCCATAAAATCAATAAAATGTTTTCAATTTTTACAATGCAAAATAACTGCTAATATGTTTCAAAAATGTTACAAAGAGGTTATGCTAATGTTAAAGAATATCCTAACATCCGGTTACCCCCATTTTGTTACATTTTTATTAAATATCTTCAATGCCGGTCGCTAGTTCATTTTTTATCTATATTTTTGCGATGTATTAAAATGCAGGTATATGGGAACAGAACGTATATTGATAGTTGATGACGAGGAAACCCTTTGCGAGGTTCTGCAACTTAATCTTGAAAACGAAGGTTATGATGTGGATATAGCCTTCAGTGCAGAGCAGGCTTTGACCTATGATTTAAAATCCTATTCACTTATTCTCCTTGATATAATGATGGGAGAAATAAGCGGTATAAAGATGGCAAAGATGCTTAAGGCGGATGTCACAACAGCCGACATTCCCATTATATTCTGCACGGCGCGCGACAGTGAAGATGATATGATTATGGGCTTGAATCTTGGAGCCGATGACTATATAATGAAACCTTATACCGTGCGTAATGTCATTGCTCGTGTAAAAAGCGTTCTGCGTCGTGTAAGTGGGCATAAGGTGAATACTGTGGCGGAAAAATCCAATGTGCTGAAAGTTGAAGGTCTGCATCTCGACTTGGAATTCAAGCGTTGTATTGTTGATGGCGAGGAGGTTAAGCTTGCCCGTAAGGAGTTTGAACTGTTGGCATATCTTATTTCGCACAGAGGCAAGATTTGTTCACGCGAACAGATTCTTGCGCGAGTGTGGAGCGACGAAGTGGTTGTTTTGGACCGCACCATAGATGTGAATATCACCCGTTTGCGTTCAAAGATTGGCGCGTACGGTTCGTATATTGTAACCCGTTCAGGTTTTGGTTATGGCTTTCGTGATTAGATTATCATATCATAGGCGACTATTCCTTATGTTGCTCGCCTTTTCGTGGACAATAATATTGTCGTTTGTGGGGTATCAGTATCTGCGCGAAAAGCAGTATAAGTCGGAGTTCCTGAATGCCCAACTCCAGATGTATAACCGACATTTGCTTGATGTGGTAGAGGAGGGTGTGTCGTACGAAGAGTATATTTCCACACACGAGAAACCTTTTGAGAACTTGCGTATATCGGTAATTACCTATTCCGGTGATGTCGTTTATGACAATATGCTTCCTTTGGATTCGCTCGACAACCACAGGAGCCGTCCTGAGATTTCCGCTGCTCTAAAAAAAGGAACCGGCTATAATATAGGACGACAATCAGCAAGCGACGGACGTGAATATTTCTATTCTGCGACTCGAGGCAAACAGGTTCTTGTGCGTAGTGCCATACCTTTTTCTCCATCGCTTAAGGAACTGTTGCAGACCGACTGGACATTTCTTGGTGTAATGATTGTCATAAGCTTTGTGATGAGTGTGTTGGCTTATTTCGCAACACGCAGGTTGGGTAAGACCATTGAACGCCTTAACCGTTTTGCCTCAAAAGCCAAGAAGGGCGAAGCCTTCGACGAGGCTGAACCTTTCCCAAATGACGAACTCGGTTCTATCTCAAATCATATCGTACAGCTTTATGCCCAATGGCAGCAGACCATAAAGGACCGCGACCTTGCACATGAAGCTACTTTGCGCGAAGAGCAGGAAAAGATACGTATCAAGCGTCAGCTCACCAATAATATAAATCACGAACTCAAAACACCTGTGGCATCTATTCAGGTTTGTCTCGAGACATTGCTTTCGGGCATAGCCTTGAGCGAGGAGAAACGTCAGGAACTTATAGAACGATGCTATGCAAATAACGAGCGCATGCGAAGATTGCTGAACGACGTATCTCTGATAACCCGAATGGAAGCCGGCAGTTCGCTCATTGCCAAGGAGAAGATTGTTATAAACGATATCATAACCGAGATTGCAGAAGAATTGGAAATAATGCCGGTGAACGAACGCCTGATGCTTTATGCCGACTTTAAAGAACAAGTTATTGTAGATGGAAACCTGTCGCTCATAGGCTCAATATTCCGCAATCTCATAGAAAATGCAATAGCATACTCCGAGGGCGAGAATATATACATATCACTCGTTGCCAATAACGACAAGGAGTGTTGCATCCGTTTCGAAGACGATGGATGCGGTGTTGAGGAAAAGCAACTTGGTCGATTGTTCGAGAGGTTCTACAGAGTTGACAAAGGTCGTTCGCGCCAGAAGGGTGGTACAGGGCTTGGCTTGGCTATCGTAAAGCATGCAGTCCAGTTCCATGGCGGAACAATTACTGCAAGCAATCGTCCCGGTGGCGGTTTGAGATTTGAATTTACATTAGTTAAATAACATCTGAAATTTTCAGATGTTATTTAACTAATGGCAGGCTATTCTTCCACCTCTCGGCATACGAATCGAGAATCTCTCTTATGTTCTTGCCTATTATAGTATAATCCTTTTCTTTTAGATTCGCAAGCGATACGCGGATACTCCATTCCGGACCATCGAAACCGCCACCGTTAAGCACCACAAGCGAGGTCTCTGTCGCAAGGCGGAATACCACATCCAACGGACTGTAATTGAGTTTTAACCACTCGGCAAAATCAGTGCCGTAGAATCTCTTTGCCCATACGAGCATATCAATTTCGGAATAGTAACCGGCACGCAACGGGTCGGGTAGTAGGGTGAATCCGCTACTTGTCCATAGGGCATCAAGCCTTCGGTGTATAATTTCTCGCATCTTTTCCTTGAAACGGTTGCCCTCGCGCTTGTCTATTATAGAATAGAGCGCGAACAATGTCATCTGCATCTGTTGTGGCAGGGACAATCCTGCCGTGTGGTTGAGTGCCACCTGACGGCTGTCGGCAACCATGCGGTCGATGAAACGCATATTCTCCGCATCGTTTCTTATGCTTCCGTATCGTTGTTGCAGTTCGCTTTTCCGTTTGCGTGGTAAGCGTTTTAGCATTTCGTCGAAAATGTTGTCGCGATGCAGTGCTACCACTGCCGTGCGCCATCCCGTTGCACCAAAGTATTTCGAGAATGAATATACGCAGATTGTATTGTATGGTAACCTTGCCATCAGCGACTGGAAACCGTTTATGTATGTAGCATATACATCGTCGGTAACAATCATAAGATTAGGATTCCAACGCTGTACAATATCCACAAGCAAATCAACGGTTTCGGGAGCTAGGGTGTAGCTTGGCGGATTGCTCGGGTTTACAATGAAAAGCGCTTTATACTCGGGGTCGCGCAACTTGCTTATATCCTTGTCGCTGTATTGCCACAGGTGAAGGTCGTCGTATGTGGTAACATTTGCCGGAATCTCCGTAACCTTATAGTTGTAGCGGTACAGCTTGGGGATTTCAATGTATGGTGTGAATACGGGTGTCATAAGTGCAATACTGTCGCCACGTTCAAGCAGTCTGTTCTGTTGCAGGCTGTCGAAGATATAGCACATGGCTGCAGTTCCGCCTTCTGTAGCGAAAAGGTCAATTTCGCCTTGTGGTGGACGGCCGTCGCACAACTCCTGTGCAATGTAGTCGCGCACGACAACTTCGGTATATTTCAGAATTCTGTCGGGAACAGGGTATTGGTTGCCCATTATACTCTCTGTCCATTCGTGTATAAGTTCATCGGGCTTGCATTGGTGTTCCTGCATCATATATCGGTAGCATTTTTTAAGGAAAGCGACACCCGGCTCCTTGGCATTCTTCTGCAGGAATGCTTCGAAACGTGCTGCTATTCCCTCTTTTTGCGGAATGCCTGCAATCCCCTCTTCACAATTCCAATCTCTGCGAGCCTCTTCCAATCCGAACCTGCCAAGTGCAAAGAACCCCTCTCGAGGAACTGTAGCAATCCAGTTCGGGTTGCCACGTCCTGCATTGAGCATGGTGCGTGTCATCTTTCTTATACTCTCGTCGGCAAGTTCTATAAGCCTATTCTTCAGTTCAAAAGGGCTTATCTTCTCCATTTCCTTCTCAAAACGTTCAACCATACTGTGGTCGCTTAATAACTTATCCATAACATATATCTTTTATACAACCATTAGCGTTATAAATACACCCCAAAGTATAAGCAGGGTATTTCCTACGGCATATGTTACCGTATATCCCAGAGCCGGAGTCTCGCTGCCGAGTGTCTCCTGAATTGCACCAATTGCAGCTGTTGTTGTCCTTGCTCCGGCGCAGCATCCAAGGGCTATTGCCGGGTGGAATCTGAACCAGCGCGATGCTACGAATATTCCGAAAACAAGCGGTAATGCAGTTGCCAGAATACCTGCAACAAACAGAGACAGTCCGGCTTCCTTGAAACCTTCTATGAATCCCGGACCTGCAGAGATTCCCACAATCGCTATGAAAATGTTCAGCCCCATGTTGTTGAATACCCATAGCGCGGCTTCGGGAATCGCACCCATTGTAGGGTGGTGGGCACGCCACCATCCGAATACAAGACCTGCAATCAATGCGCCACCGCTACTGCTAAGACTCAGCGGAATACCTTTTATGTGAAGTGTAAGAGTTCCAACTATTGCACCTATCAGGATACCGATTGACAAGTATACTATATCAGTCTCGTTTGTGGCAGGGTCGGGGTAACCAATCTCCTTTGCTGCCTGCATGGCATCAATCTTCTTGCCCACGAGTTCTAGAGTATCACCGGTGTTGAGCACCGTTCCGGGTAGTACGGGAATATCCACTCCCATTCGCTTTATCCGTTGTATGCTCACACCGTGCATGAACGGTTGCGCACGCAGTTCTGCAACCTTCTTGCCGTTTGCCTTAAAACTGCGTCTACGGCTCTTGCCGGCAATGGTGCTCTTTACCATCATAACAGGAAAACTGAGCAATGCATTGTCGTCTACCTCCTTGCCAATCCATTTTTCCTCACCGATGGTGTATTCGTATCGTCCGCTCAGAACAACTTCGTCGCCCTGGTATAGCTTTTCGCTGCCACGTACATTGTCTATAATGTTCCCGGCCTTGCGTATGCGCTCAACAAAAAGTCTTTTGCCCTGTTCCTTGAACAGATATTCAAGTTCTTCAACCTTCCGTCCTTTACGGAACCAACTGTTTTCGATTCTGTAACTCCTGAACTCAACTTCACGTTTTGCATCAATTATGCCCGGCTTTTCAGTCTCGTCCTTTCCCATGCGGTTTTCAAGTTCTCGGCAAGCCGCTTTAACCTTTTCCATTCCGCCAAGCATGCGTGGACCCAGTTTCGACAGAATCCATGCCGAACCTGCAGTTCCGAAGATATATGTCACGGCATACGCAACAGGTATTATATCCAGCATCTTCTGTTTTTCGGCATCAGCAATCGATAAACCGCGTATAGTGTCATCGGCAACACCAATCACCGCGCTTATGGTCTGTGAACCCGATAGCAACCCAGCCGCTTCGCCTGCGTTGTAACCCATTACAAGCGCAATAACCCAAGTGCTCAAAAGAATGAATACACACATCACCACAGCAAACAACACTTGTGGCAATCCCTCTTTCTTTAGCCCGGCAAAAAACTGCGGACCAACCTTGTAACCAATTGCAAACAGAAACAGAAGGAATGCAGTCTGTTTCAACGCGCCCGTCATTGGAATGTTCAATTGCCCCACAACCACTCCCACAAGCAACACGCTTGTAACAATGCCTAAACTGAAACCTTTGATGTGTATCTTGCCAATGAGAAAACCGATGCCTAATGTAAAATAGATGGCAAGTTCGGGATGCGCACGTAGTAAATCTGTTATCCACTGCATAAGAATAGTTTTTTTGTAGATAACACCGGTTTTGCGCAGTTTGTTTAGCAAAAATGCTTATAAATAAAGCTGTAATAACATTCTCTGGCAACAAATAAAATCTCCCTATAAAGCTACTGCCTTACAGGGAGATTGATTGTATGGAGTTGTTATTTCCAATCTTTCCACAGATTGCCCCATTCGCCTCGTTGTTTGTTCACAAGTTCGGGGGTGGTGTCATCTACCGAGCCACCTCCTGTGCCTATTTCAACTTTAGAGACTACAAGTATGTTCATTACAGGGTCGGTGCTCATCTTCACAATTTCCGCCATTGGTGGCGAATACATCTTTCTTCTCATATAAAAACACCCTCCCGTTATTTGATGAATACTTTCTTGCCGTTTACAATGTAAATGCCACGTGTGGGGTTTGTTACCTTGCGACCGCTCAAATCGTAATAGACAACCTCCTGGCTTTCATCTATTGTTTCGCAGATGTCGGTGGTGCCGTTGTTGCCGAATCTTATTCCAATTGTGCGCTGCTGTACCGATGGCAACCACGATAGCGGTATCTGCAGGTATGCCTTGCCAGCACCAAGGGTTGACTCATCTGCAAAACGATAGAACATAGGTTCATCGTCTTCCGGCTTTATTGTGAACTTGAAGTTTGCGTAAAGATTATCGTCGCTTGTTGCATTTACGTTTGTTTTCTCAAGTGTACCTACAAGTAGATTCACTGTCTGGTCAAACGATTCTTTTATTACAGGAACTTCATAACTTCCCGGTTCACCTTTAATAAACAATCCTGTTCCTGCAGGTGTGGTGTTTACCTGGAATACTGTTACAATACCGTTGCTTGTATTGTATCCACCGGCAGCATAAGCCTTCAAGCCTGTAACAGCAGTGAAATCGAGTGCATATTCCGAGCAGAATGTGCCGCAACCATATTCGTTTATTGTTATTGTTACCTCTGTGGGGATTCTGTTGTATACAGCAACAACCTCAACATCGTTTGCCGGCATAGTGCTTGGCACTCCTTCCCAGTGGCTGAAGGTGTAGCCTACCTTTGCAGGAGCTTCTATTGGAGTAACTGCTGTGCCGTATGTGTGTGAAGTGGTGTTGTATACTTCGCCGTCTACAATATATGTAACAGTGTAGTTGTTCACTTTGTAGCTACCATGTATCTGAACATCCTTTGCAGGCATTGTTTCGGGCACACCTTCCCAACCTTGGAATGTGTATCCCTCTTTTTCGGGAGCTGTTGGCAACTCAATAGCTTCGCCGTAGTTTACTTCTGCTTCGCTGAACTTTTCGCCATCAATAAAGAATTCTGCCATGTATGAGAAATACTTTATTGTGAAGTATTTTTCGTAACCCGAATAGTCGCTGCCATATGGAACCCAAAGTGTTGCGGTTTCGGGCTTTGTGCTGAAAGGAGAAGTTGTACTTAATGTAGGTGCTGTAAAAGAGTATGATTTTGCTTCTGTGATGTTAGAAGAAAAATAGAACATGTAATTTCCTATATTGGCAACATTACTACTTATGGTTAGTTCCTTCAAACTTGATAAGGAATAAAATGGAGAATAGCCTGCAGAAGTTGTTGTATATGATATTTCGCGTCCAAGATATACTGTTTCTAATGGACAATTTAGAAAATAATCATAACTACTACTACTGGTGCTACTAGTAAATTTTAATGTTTTTGTTCCATCTTCGATATATACCTTTTTCAATGAGGTACAATTATGAAATGCCTTGTAGTTAATAGATGTAATATTTGATGGTATTACAATTTCTGTTATTCCGCTACATCCTTGAAACATATAAGCTCCAAGCGTTGTAACATTCTTGCCAAATGTTACAGAGGTTAACTTATTGCAACTATAAAATGCAGGATAATCATTATAATATGATAGATTTCGTCCAAGATATAACCTTTCAAAGCCTTTATATTGCAAAGCACTGCTATTACTGGTTCCGAATTTAAGTGTTTTTGTTCCGTCTTCTATATATAAATATTTATAGCTGCATCCTTTTAATAAATCAAATTCTACCTCTGTAACGGTGTTACCGATAATTACTTTTTCTGTTGAAAACTTAAATGGAGCTCTATAATTATAACCATAGACGTAACAATTGATGTCGCGTCCAAAATATATGACGGAGTCTAATGGACAGTCATAAAACATTCCTTCTCCTCCAGTACCACTAGTGTCGCTTTTTTTTATATCCTATTTCTAATTCAGTAGTTCCGCTTTCAAAATATAGACTATTTATTGATGTACAACCATTAAATGCATAATTGCCAATACTTGTAACACTGCTTGGAATCGTAAATTCTGTAAGTGATGAACATCCACTGAATGCATACATCGAAATACTAGTAACACTGTTGGGGAGTGTAATGCTTTTCAAGAAACAGCAGTCTTGGAATGTAGAAGAACCTATTTTTGTTACACTATTTGGTATTATTATGTCTCCTCCTAAAAATGAGCAACCCTTGAATGAATAGTCTCCTATGCTTGTGATGCCGGTTGGCAAATTTATGCTTTGCAGAGCAGAACAATCTTGGAATGCATAATTTCCAATTGATGTAATGCTCTCCGGCAGTGTTATATTTGATACAGCTCTGCAACCATTAAATGCGTTAGCTTCAATAGATGTTACGTAGTATGTGTTTAATTCCATTGGATTATTGCCATTAATGGTTATATTGGATATTTTTCCTTTATTTGTGCCGTAAGTTTGACTACCAATTTTAAATTTTACATAAAGTGTGTGAGGGGCATCTTTTTCAAACACAGTTTCATATTTACCTCTTTTACTTCCACTATCATACACAATTTGGTTATCGTCAAGTGTTATAGTTAGGTAATTGTAATACTGATAACTATTTACTTCCCAATCAAAATTCAAAACATCACCTGCTTTAGCATCAAATGTATAAGTATACTCTGATGTGGTGTTTGATGATGTATTAGTTGAAACCCAGGCATTTTTCCCAAAGGTAATATTTTCCGGAATGACAATATCGCCAATATATTCATTAGGATAAGAAGAGTAGGAATCACCTTTAAAGGTTACACCAACTGTTTTGTCTGTGTCAGATGTAATCTTGTAGAAAATACCATCAATCTCGTAGATATGCGCTGTGGCATAGGTGCAGCACAATAGTAAAAGTGTTGTGAATAAATGTTTTAGGTTTTTCATATGTTTTGTATTTTATAATTTTCTGTGAATCTCTTCCAAGAGACATGCAAATCTTTGCAAAATTACACAAAACGGGGCAATTTATTGTAGATATTGTGAATAATATTTAAAAAATAAGATTTTAATGCATTGACGCACTCTTGGGAAGAGATTCGCATTTTTGCTAAACAATGCTGTTGTAAATAAAGATGTAATAACATTCTTTGGCTCGAAATTTCGGGCAGGAGAATGCTTTTTTTGCATTTTTTTTTGCTGTTGAATAAATTGTATTAAATTTGCGATAATTTATGCCTGTTTATGGCATAGTGGGTGTTGAAACAATTCAATAAACATTATAACAGAGTTACAAAAATGAAAATCTTACTAACCGGTGGTGCAGGTTTCATTGGAAGCCACACCTTGATTGAACTTACTGAGGCTGGTCACGAGGCTGTAGTTGTTGACAACTTGGACAACTCATCTCCCATCTCTTTGAAACGTGTTGCTAAAATCATTGGCAAGGATGTTCCTTTCTACAAGGTTGATATCCGCGACCGTGAAGGTTTGCAAAAGGTATTCGATGAGCACAAGTTCGATGCTTGTATCCATTTTGCCGGATTGAAGGCTGTGGGTGAGAGCTGTGCAAAGCCTCTTGAGTATTACGAGAATAACATGAATGGTACTTTCGTGCTTGTTGATGTTATGCGTAAGAATGGTTGCAAGAATATGATTTTCTCTTCAAGTGCAACTGTTTATGGTGACCCTGCAATAATTCCTATCACAGAGGAGTGTCCTAAAGGTCATTGTACAAATCCTTATGGACAGACAAAGTCTATGCTCGAAGAGGTGTTGATGGATGTTCAGAAGGCTGATAATGAGTGGAATATCGTTCTTCTCCGTTATTTCAATCCAATCGGTGCTCACAAAAGCGGTACTATCGGTGAGAACCCCAACGGTATCCCCAACAACCTGATGCCTTATATCACACAGACTGCTGTTGGTAAGCGTGCAGAACTTGGCGTGTTCGGTGACGACTATGATACACACGATGGTACAGGTGTTCGCGACTATATCCACGTTGTTGACCTTGCTCGTGCTCACGTTGCTGCATTGAAGGCTATTGTAGCAAACAAGGGTATTGCAATCTATAACATCGGTACTGGTCATGGCTATTCTGTATTGGATGTTGTAAAGGCGTTTGAGAAGGCTAACGGTGTTCCTGTTCCTTATTCAATCAAGCCACGTCGTCCGGGTGATATTGCTACTTGCTATTGTAATCCTGCAAAGGCAGAGGCTGAGTTGGGCTGGAAGGCTGAATTCGGTATCGAGGAGATGTGCCGCGACAGCTGGAACTGGCAGAAGAACAATCCTAACGGATTCGAAGAATAAAAACAAAAAATGCTTGACCATTCGGTCAAGCATTTTTTATAAACTATAAGTTCAAATTACTTAAGAGCGAAGATCTCCTCCTCACCTGCTACGCAAGAGAAGATTTTGTCCTCACGAAGCAACCAACCCAAACCAAGGTAAAGTTCCTTTTCTTTCAACTTTGACTTTGACTTAATCTCTTTAAGTGTGAGACCCTCTGTCTCGTTCAACGCAGTCCAGATACGGCCTGCAAATGCACCTGCATTCTCAATCATAATCCTTAATATTAAAAATTCAACTTTAGTGTTTCTTTTTCTATCTAAAAGATGAAGAAAACCCTCATTTTTTAAATTCGGGTGCAAAGGTACTACAAAATATTAAAACGACAAAGAAATGTAGTGATTTTCAATGTTTTTAATTATTCTACACTTTTTTTGTCGCTGTTTGTTGAAAGATATTCACACCATATACGTGCTGCTTCTTCCACCATTTTTACGCACGGGCGTTTTTTGTAATATTCGGCTGTACGTGCTTCAGGCGTTGCCGGAGTGGGGGCTGTCTTTGCCAATCCAAGGAGTTCGGCGCATATGATTGAGCCGTTGCGCTTGCGGAATTCTTCGGCAAGTGCCTGGACTGTCTTGTAGTTGTTCTCCTTGCCTTCGCGGTCCTTGCCATCGGTGCAACCGGTTTCCAGTCCTGCGAGCATGAATAGTCCGCAGGCTGCGCCACAAGTCTGACGCATGCGTCCAATGCCACCGCCAAAAGACGATGCCATCTTCAATGCTTGCTCGTTTGTGAAGCCGTAAAGGTCGGCGAATGCGGCAACTACTGCCTGGCTGCAGTTGTAACCCTCTTTGAACAGTTCTACTGCTTTTTCTATTCTTTTTTCCATAATTGTATCGGGTATTATATTTTCAAAGGTTGCGCCGTGGCACAACCTTTGAAAATGTGTGATTTAAATCAAACCGCGTGCACGCAATAGGGCATCGGGGTTGGGGTCGGCTCCGCGGAAACGACGGTATTCGCGCATCGGGTCTTTGCTACCGCCCATTTCGAGCAATTGCTTGAAGCTTGCGGCTGTTTCTGCATCGAACAAGCCTTTTTCAAGGAAGAGTTCAAATGCGTCGCAGTCGAGAACTTCTGCCCAAAGGTATGCGTAGTATCCCACTGCATATCCGCCACCGAATACGTGTGCGAAATTGGTGCTACGGTAACGGTATTCAATTTCGTTGATGAAGCCAAGCTCTTCGCGCAGAGTGTTTTCGTATTCGTTGCAGTCGAAGTTTGTGTAGTCTTCGATAAGATGCATCTTCATGTCGAGCAATGCGGCAGCTACAAGTTCTGTTGTCTCGAATCCCAGATTGAAGTGTGCGCTTTTCTGCATTTTTTCAATAAGGCTGTCGGGGATTGCTTCGCCTGTGATGTAGTGCTTTGCATATGTGGGCAATACCTCGGGGTGAACCGACCACTTCTCGTTAATCTGTGAGAAGAGTTCCACAAAGTCGTGCTTTACGTTTGTTCCGCTTACGCTTGGGTAGTGTGTCTGTGTGAGCATTCCGTGCAATCCGTGTCCGAACTCGTGGAAGAGAGTACGTGTCTCGTCGATGTTGAGCAATGCAGGTACGTCGCCCTGTGGAGCAGTGAAGTTGCATACGTTTACAACCATCGGACGAATATTCTCGCCACCGATGTTTCTCTGGTTAACAAAGTTTGTCATCCATGCGCCCTGACGCTTTGTGTCGCGTGGGAAGAAGTCGGTATAGAAGATACTCAAATGGTTGCCGTCGGCATCGAGCACTTCGTATGTGCTTACCTCGTCGTTGTATACAGGAATATCCTTGCGCTCAACAAAGTGTACTCCGTAGAGCTTTGTGGCGCAGTCGAATGCTCCTGCAAGTACATTCTCAAGCTTGAAATATGGCTTGATGGCCTCTTCGTTCAACGCATATTTCTCCTTGCGGAGCTTTTCGGTGTAGTAGAACCAGTCCCAGCCTTCAATCTTTATGCCTGCGCCTTCGCGGTCGGCAATCTCCTGAAGGGCTGCCTTTTCCTCTTTTGCGCGTTTAACGGCAGGTTCCCAAATGCTGTTCAAGAGATTGAGAGCGGCTTCGGGTGTCTTCGCCATCTTTTCATCGAGTACAAAGTGTGCGAAACTGTCGTATCCCAAAAGTTTTGCCTTCTGTTGACGCAACTGGAGTATCTCCTTGATAATGGCTTTGTTGTCGTTCTCGTTGTTGTTGTCGCCTCTGCCATAATATGCTTTATATACCTGCTTGCGGAGCTCGCGGTTGTCGGCATACTGCAGGAATGGGATGCAACTTGGCTTGTCGAGTGTGAATACCCATGTGCCTTCTTCGGTAGCCGCTGCGTCTATGATGCCTTGTGGAAGACCTGCGAGGTCGGCTTTGTCGGTTATCACAAGTTTGAATGCCTTGTTGTCGGCAAGCAGGTTGCTGCTGAACTTTATCTGTGCGAGTCCTATTTTTGTCTCCAGGTCGAGCAGTGTTGCTTTGTCGGTTTCGTTCAACAATGCACCGCCGCGTACAAAACTGCTGTAGTAGTTTTCGAGAACTATGCTTTGCTCTTCGGTCAATCCAAGATTCTCCTTATTATTATATAAGGTCTGTATACGGCTAAAGAGTTTTTCGTTCATATATATGTAGCCGCTGAGCTCTGTGAGCTTGGGCACTACATACTCTTCGATTTCTGTCATCTGTGGTGTGTTCTCGCTCTCGTTGAGGTTGAAGAATATTGAACTTACCTTGTCGAGTGTCTTGCCACTGAGTTCGAGTGCGTCGATAGTGTTCTCGAATGTTGGGGCATCGGTGTTTTCTATGATGGCATTGATGTCGGCGCGTTTCTCTGCAAAACCTTTGTCGAAGGCTTTCTTGTAGTCGCTGATTTTGAAATTACTGAACTCCGGAGCACTGAACGGAGCTTTACTCTCCTTTAGAATTGTGTTTTCGCACGCTACATGTGTCAACATAATCGTTAGTGTGAAAAGTGAATAGATAAATCGTTTCATTATTTTGTATTGTTTGTTTTGTTATGGAATGCAAAAATAATAAATATTGTATGTAAAAAAGAAAAAGCAGTTACTTTTTTGTAACTGCTTTTTCAAGTGATCTCGACAGGATTCAAACCTGTAACCTTCTGATCCGTAGTCAGATGCTCTATTCAGTTGAGCTACGAGACCGTGTTGTTTTTGTTTGACGTTGCAAAGGTATAGCTTTTTTTTATACCTGCAAAACTTTTGATGAATTTTTTTTCGAAAAAAAGCATTTTTTTTGATTTTTCTTATTCAATGAACCTCTCATTGAACATAAACCAACCTAAAGTGAGTCCGAAATTGACGTTTGTCTTGTGTGAACTGTAGTAATTTGCAAAGACACTGACTGATATGTTCGACAGTCGTGCCACGGCAGTAATATCTGCTATGTATTCAAAAGTGTCGAATCTTCTTTTGCTGTATCCGGCAGTTCCGTCGGGGTTCTCCAATATTGCTCTATATGGTACAAAAGCATAGAAGGCTGGGCGTATCTGGATGAAATTGTTTATTTTTATTATCGGGATTACGCCTCCGGCTATATATTGGTTGGCACGGAATTTGGGGTCGTAATTGAAAAGTCCTGTCAGTGTGGGCGTGAATGCACCTGCCTGCATCATGGTTGCCTGATAGCTTTTGGAGAGGCGGCGTGTGGAGTAGTATAACTGCAGATATGTGCCTATGGTGAGCGATGATGCTATCTTGAAATGGTCGCGACGGGTGTAGCAGATCTGCAACCACGAACGGTTTTGGCTGTTGCTCTCAATGTCTGTTGCTTCTTTATAGTTCTCTGTGCCTATAAGGAAATGCGCCGACAGAAGTTCGTATTTACCGGCAGTAGGGAATATCTTGGCATTGAGGGTGTTCCCTTCGAGGCGCAAAAAACTGCTGAACAGGTTCGAGCGGTTTCTGTCGAATTCGGGGTTTTCGAGATTTACAATGCCCGAGGGCATGTATTCGTCCTTTATGTCGGCAATACCTATGCCTATCTCGGATTTTTTGCGATTCAGAAAGGGTAGTACCATCTTTATTTTTGCAAAAACCTCTCTGCTTTGGTTCAGGGCTATTGAATTCTTCTTTGAGAACAGATATCGCATGTTGTAATAGTCGATGGTGGAGTATGACCCTATGAATTTAAGCGACATGGGTATCTCGCCATGGAAATCAATCCGTCCCGATGCCTCTACATTGTTATATACCTTGCCCAGTTGCCCGTCGATTATGAATTCTTTAGAGTGTCTTTTTAAATTGCGGTAGTGCAGACCGAAATATATCTGGTTGGAAATGTCGGTGGACAATCCGGCACCCATCTTCAATGTGAATGGCGGATTTATTGATACGTCCAGATGCAGGGCGTATGCGCTGTCCTGCTCATTGTACTTTGCACGGGGGACCACATTTTCTATAATATCGCTCGATACAAGGCTGTAGTAACCTCTCTTGCATCTGTCGTATGTGAACGGTTCGTCTTCTTTCTGAAACTCTTTTGATATGGCTGTCTCCTTCTCTTTTTCTATTCCGTGTACCACCACCTTGTTGAATTTCATTTCGGGTATGCGTTGTTTGAATTCGGCTCTGCGCCGTGCAAGGATATCGCTTGGCAGTCTTGTAGGGATACGTTGCTTTATGGAATCAATCATCTGCAAGGTGTGGTTGTAACCCAATTTTGTTACGTTGTCTATCTTATGGAAATCGAGCAGACTTACACCTTTTACATGCATGTTTATAAGTATTCCTTTGTCCGACGGCAGGGTGTAGTCGCTCTGTGTCATTACCAGATTTTCCAACTGGCTCATTATGTCGTTCTCTTCGGGTGCCGAAGGGTTGTTGCTAACTATGCTTCCTATAATTATGTCGGGATTGAAATCCTTCTGCATCACATCGCTTGGGAAATTGTTGTATAGTCCGCCATCGTACATGAGTATACTGTCGACTTTAATGGGGCGGAAAAAGAAAGGATAGGTCATTGAAGCGCGTACGGCATCTCCGAGGTCGCCTTTTGAGAATATAATCTCTTTTTTGTTATAAATGTCCGATGCTACACAACGGAAGGGTACCATAAGGTTGTTGAAATCCTCTTTACATGCGGCTGTGCTTCCCGAGAATATCTCAAGGAAACCAAGATTCATGGGTGTTGCATTCACCAGGTTTGCCTGTGGCGGTATTATTCGCAACGAGTCTTTGAATGAAAAGTGTATGCTGAATATATCGGGAACCTCCTTGCTTTTCTTGAAATAGTACATGTAATCGCGGTCGGGAGTTCCTGTATACCAGCGTTGGAAGTCTTCGCTTTTCATAACGGCAATCATCTCCTCGGGGGTATATCCCATTGAATAGAGTGCGGCGACAATTGCTCCCATTGATGTTCCGGCTACATAGTCTATGGGGATGTTGTTCTCTTCAAGAGCTTTTATTACGCCTATATGTGCCAAGCCTCTTGCGCCACCGCCACTCATCACCAATCCCACCTTCTGTTGTGAATACAGAAGGGCGGGTACAATGAGCAGAATCAGGATGTATGGTGCAATTCTTTTCATACAAGGGGCGGTTGGCTGATTTACCTCAAATATAACGATTCTTTTTCAAAAGGTGTTTCAAAAAAGTGCTTTTATATGCATCTCTTATGATTTTGTAAGATTTTGAGTCGTTTTTATTCAATATTGTATCTCTGCAGTGTTATTTATGGGCTGTTTTAAGGGATTTTTGCCCGATTTTTACTATATTCGCAAAATATTTAAATATAATGTAAAAACATAAATTAATAATATATGGCAACAGTTGACGACAAGAAGATTATTTTTTCAATGGTTGACTTGAGTAAGACAATCAAGCAAACCAATAAACAGGTACTTAAGAATATTTATCTATCGTTCTTCTACGGTGCAAAAATCGGTATCGTGGGTATGAACGGTGCGGGTAAGTCTACACTTATGAAAATCATTGCCGGTCTTGACAATGATTATCAGGGTAATGTCGTGTGGTCGCCCGGATACACTGTGGGTTATCTGCCACAGGAACCTCATTTGCAGGACGGTAAAACCGTTATGGACTGCGTTAAGGAGGGTGTTCAGGCAACAGTTGACGCTCTTGCAGAATATGAGGAGATAAACATGAAGTTCGGCTTGCCCGAATATTATGAGGATGAGGATAAGATGAACCAGCTTTTTGCCCGTCAGGCAGAGTTGCAGGATATCATCGATGCTACCGATGCATGGAATCTCGACAGCAAACTTGAGCGTGCTATGGCTGCTTTGCGTTGTCCTGCTCCCGATGAACTTGTTGACCACTTGTCGGGTGGTGAGCGTCGTCGTGTGGCTCTTTGCCGTCTTTTGTTGCAGAAGCCCGATGTATTGCTCCTCGATGAGCCTACCAACCATCTTGATGCAGAGAGCATCGACTGGCTGGAGCAGCACCTAAACCAGTACGAGGGTACAGTTATCGCTGTAACTCACGACCGTTACTTCCTTGATGACGTGGCTGGCTGGATTCTTGAACTCGACCGTGGCGAGGGTATTCCCTGGCAGGGTAACTACTCTTCTTGGCTCGACCAGAAGACCAAGCGTATGGAGCAGGAGGAGAAGAGTGCAAGCAAGCGACGTAAGACTCTTGAGCGCGAGCTTGAGTGGGTACGTATGTCGCCAAAGGCACGTCAGGCAAAGGGTAAGGCACGTCTTAACTCATACGAGCGAATGCTTAACGAAGACCAGAAGGAGCGTGAGGAGAAACTAGAAATCTTTATTCCGAATGGTCCTCGCCTCGGTAACAAGGTTATCAACGCCGAGAATATCGGCAAGTCATTCGGTAGCAAGCATCTGTTCAGCAACCTTAACTTTATGTTGCCTCCTAACGGCATTGTGGGTGTGATTGGTCCTAACGGTGCAGGTAAGACAACTCTTTTCCGTATGATTATGGGACTCGAGACTGCCGATGAGGGTACATTCGAGGTCGGTGAAACAGTGAAGATTGCATACGTAGACCAGAATCACAAGGATATTGTTGCCGACAAGACTGTTTACGAGGTAATGAGCCAGGGCAATGAGCTCATGCGTTTGGGCGGTAAGGAGGTGAATGTCCGTGCATATCTGTCGCGCTTCAACTTCACCGGTGCCGACCAGGAGAAGAAATGTGGTGTGCTCTCTGGTGGTGAGCGTAACCGTCTGCACCTTGCTATGGCTCTTAAAGAGGGTGGTAACGTGCTTCTTCTCGACGAGCCTACCAATGATATCGACGTGAACACATTGCGTGCCCTTGAGGAAGGTCTTGAGAATTTTGCAGGTTGCGCTGTGGTAATCAGCCACGACCGTTGGTTCCTTGACCGTATCTGTACTCACATCATTGCTTTCGAGGGTGATGGAAATGTATTCTCGTTCGAGGGTTCATACTCTGACTACGAGGAGAACAAGATGCGTCGTCTTGGAATCGAAGAGCCCAAGAAGGTGCGTTATCGCAAATTGATGGAAGATTAAATTCCTGTTGTAAAGTTACTGCAATGATACCGTTGTTGCTTTTTTACTTGTATAAGAAAAAAGGAAAGAGCATTTCTCGAACAGCGAAGAAAGTTCTTGCCGGTGTACGTAGAAAACCTATCAGAAATGTGTATAGTAAATTCAGAACTAATAGACTCAATCGTAAAAGAACTCGAAATTGAGGATATCCGCTCTGCTTCTATCAGACAGATTGGTGCTGTGGTACGTGCCGTAGAGGCGCGTACCGGCATCGAATATGTGCATTTTGAAATGGGTGTTCCCGGGTTGCCGCCATCAGAGATAGGTGTAAAGGCTGAATGTGAGGCTCTGCAGCGTGGGGTAGCATCGGTTTATCCAATAATAGACGGTATACCGGAAATCAAGGAACAGGCATCGCGTTTTGTGAAGGCATTTCTCGATACTGATATAAATCCGCAGGGATGTATCCCGACAGTGGGTTCGATGCAGGCTTCGTTCGCTTCGTTGATGATAGCTTCGCAGCTCGACGAAAAACGTGATACCGTGCTTTATATCGATCCCGGATTCCCGGTGCAGAAGTTACAGGCAAATGTAATAGGGGTAAAGATTGCTTCGTTCGATATTGCTGATTGCAGAGGCAAGGCTCTTGAGCAGAAACTCGAAGAGTTTTTCGTAAAGGGCAATATCAGCGCAGTTCTTTATTCGTCGCCCAATAATCCTACATGGATGACACTTACCGCAGAGGAACTTGAAATAATAGGACGCTTGTCGGCAAAATATGATGTTCTTGTCATTGAGGACCTTGCCTATATGACAATGGACTTCCGTCGGGATATGAGCCGTCCTTTTGAGTCACCGTTCCAGCCAAGCGTGTCAAAATATACCGACAATTACATCCTTCTTATAAGTGCGTCAAAGATATTCAGCTATGCAGGGCAACGAATAGCTCTTGCATGTATCTCTGACAAATTGTTTGCCCGTCATTACGATGCTTTGAAGGAGCGTTATGGCATGCCACGCTTTGGTGCGGCATTTGCTTACGCATTCCTTTATTCGTTCTCTTCGGGTGTTTCGCACTCGGCGCAATGTGCTATGGCTGCAATGCTCAAAGCTGCATGTGATGGTGAGTATAACTTTGTGGCAGATATTAAGGAATATGCTGTGCGTACGGCCCGCATAAAGGATATATTGCAACGTAACGGATTTGATGTTGTTTACGATACCGATGGTGAAGAACCTGTCAGCAATGGTTTCTTCTTTACTATAGGTTATAAGGATATGCCGGGTGGTGAGCTGCTGAAGGAACTGCTTTATTATGGTATAAGCGGTATAGATCTTGCTACAACGGGTGCAACACGCAATGGAATACGTGGTTGCTCTTCCAATATAAAGCCACACCATTATGCTCTGTTAGAGGAACGCTTGAAATTATTTAATGAAAAACATTGAAAATTAATAATATATGAAACGTCTGTTGTTTCTTTTGCTTTGTTTGGTAACGCTTTCTGTTACCGCGCAGGAGTTGTCGCTAATTCCCCATCCGGCTGAAATGCAGGTGGAGGAGGGTGAGTTTTCTTTCAATGGTAAGGTTGTGCTTTGTTATCCAGAAATAAAGGATAGAGGCGTTGATGCTGTTGTGGACAATTTTGTCAGGGAGATAAAGAAAACAACCGGTGTAAAACTTGTCAAGGATAGGCTGAAGGATGGTCTGTTCCTTGGTTGGGATGTGCAAGAATCCTCTAAGAAGGGAGATGCGCATGTTGTGTTGTATGTTGATGAATATATGGGCAAAGAGGCTTATAGGCTATCTGTTACCCCGAAAAGAATAAACATCGCAGCAGCAACGCCTGCAGGTTTCTTCTATGCGTTCCAGACGCTAAAGCAGCTGATGCCACGCAATGTTATGGCCGGTGTGTGTGATGAGAGTGTAGAGGAATGGAGTGTTCCCGCAGTGTTTATTGTCGATGAACCGCGTTTCGGATGGCGTGGTTTCATGCTCGATGAAGGCCGTCATTTCTATGGCAAAGAGGAGGTCAAGAAGATTATTGACGTTATGGCAGCCTATAAGATGAACCGTTTTCATTGGCACCTTACAGAGGACCAGGGTTGGCGTATCGAAATCAAGAAATATCCGAAACTCACCGAGGTGGGTGCATGGCGCGACAGTAAGGTGTGTGCGTGGGGCGATGTAAAGCCCGACGGAATCCGTTATGGCGGTTTCTATACTCGTGAAGATATAAAAGAGGTGGTGGAGTATGCCAAGGAGCGTTTCATAGAGATTGTTCCCGAGGTGGATATACCTGGACATTCGCAGGCTGCGGTTGCTTCATACCCCGAATTTCTTGCATGCGATCCTGAAAACAAACACGAAGTTTGGCTGTGGCAGGGTGTATCGGGCGATGTTATAAATGTTGCCAATCCACAGGCAGTGCAGTTTGCAAAGGATGTTATTGACGAACTTACCGAGATGTTCCCGTTCGGTTATATACATCTTGGTGGAGACGAATGTCCTACACACAAGTGGGAACATAATACCGATTGTCAGGAACTGTTGAAGGAAATTGGTTCAACAAATTACCGCGACTTGCAGATATATTTCTACAAGCAGTTGAAGGATCATATTGCACAGAAACCTGCAGAGGAGCAACGTAAGCTTATATTCTGGAATGAGGTATTGCATGGCAACACAGAGCCTCTTGGTGATGATATAACAATTATGGCTTGGATTTATGCCGATGGTGCTGCAAAGGATGCTGCAACAAGAGGAATGAATACGATTCTGTCTCCGCAGATACCTTATTATATAAACCGCAGACAGTCTAAGTTGGAGAGTGAGCCACGTTCTCAGGGATATGGCGATGAAACAGTTGAACGTGTATATAGCTACATGCCGATGAATAATGTACCCGAGGAGCTGCAGTCCAAATATATGGGTGTTCAGGCCAATTTCTGGACAGAATGGGTAGAGGAACCCGAAGTGGTGCAATATCTTATGTTGCCACGTTTGGCAGCTGTTGCAGAGGCTGGCTGGTCGCCGGCAGATAAGCGCGATTATAACGATTTCCTGAAGCGTTTGCAAGGCGAACAAGTATATTATCGCCTGAAAGGCGTAGATTACGGCAAGCACGTTTTTAAGTAATTTTTCTGCTTATTATTTATATATTCCGTACAGCGGGTCGGTTTTTCCGGCTCGTTGTATTTTTTTTGATAATAGTGTAGAGATTCTTGAATTTGTCTTCCCGAACAAGATACTTTGCTACACTCGGTATAACAAGATGCTGTGTTTTTTCGGTAGGCAGTTGAAAATATGAATTAGCGGAATAGGGCACTTTTCTTTAAACAGCTGTTACGTCTAGAGTTTTACTTGCTGTTACTCTTGTATAGACGTCTTTTTTATCTTTTTCTCGATGATTTTCTATTTTATAGCGATTCCTGTACCCTAAATATTGACTTATGGTGTTGTTTTTCAATGTTTTATGCGCATTTTAACCTTGTGAGAATCGAATAAAATCATTAAATCCTTTATGTGGTTCGATTTTTCTAAAAAATAGCAAGGATTTCGTATTTGTCCTCTGTTTTATATGTTAAAACAAGAGAAACAAAAGTATATTTTTATAAATATACACATTTCTTCTATAATATTGTTGTTTATATTTGTATATAGTATTGTAAGTTGTTCTCGTTTTGTATTGTGTATTCTGTAAATAACCACCGTCTTTTTTATTGTTTAATTATGTAATGTATACAGATGTTTGTATTGTGCTTTCTAATGTCTGTATTCATCCATACAGTTATTAACAATAGGTTATGAACATTGTTTATACTTATATACATATTTTATGCATAAATTCTTATGTATGGTAATTGTGCTAAAATCAATGCTTTATGAGTCTTTTGTTATTGTATTTCTTTAATTTTGTTTAGGACGTTTCTCGGTTATGGTGAAAAATGTGTATAAAAACGACGTTATATTAATAATAATTCATTGTATATCAGTATTTAACTGTGTAAAACATGATGTAATATACGGGTAGGGTGTCTTTGGCTGTGCTTTCCTGGTTTGATTCTTATTGATGATTTGTTGACTCATGTATATTTGTTTTGTGTCAATTTGTATTATGTTACAAATGTAATACATTGTCTGTTTTGAGTGTGAAAATAATTTTTCTTTTCAATTTGTTTGTATTGTTTTTGTTGATTAACTTTGTAAAGTCTAAATGTAACACAATTGTAATTTACAAAAACTGCATATTTTATGAACGAGCGCGAAAGGATTGAATTGCTGATGAAATGCTATAATCTGTCGTCGTCGCAATTTGCCGACAAGACAGGAATACAGCGAGCTTCTGTATCTCATATTCTAAGTGGCAGAAATAAACCGAGTCTTGAGGTTATGCTAAAGATTTATGATGCTTTTCCGGGGCTGGATATGAAATGGCTCATGGCTGGCATAGGTGATGCGCCTGTTGCGCAGGCTTCTGCTGTGAAAGAACCCGCAGAAACACCTGCTGTAATTTCTACCGGCTTGTTCGGGGGTGTGGAAGAGGAGTTTGCTGTTGAGGAACCTGTGATGCCGGTTGTTGAAGCGGTGCAGGAGGCTACGGTGAAGAGAAACCGTATACAGCCTGAAAAATCCCGAAAGGAAGAGCTGTCTGCGGTTCAAAGCGAAAGACGCAGATCGTCGCAGGCTCGTACAGCTACCCAGCCGCAATGTATGCAGCGCAAAATAAAGGAAATCCGTATATTCTATACCGACGGAACTTACGAGACTCTTGTTCCCGAGAAGTGAATCCTTAATGAAATATCAATGCCGAAGTTGTTTCGGCATTTTTTATTGTATGTTGTCGTAAAATGTGTTATCTTCGCATTTAATAAAGGTAAATACATATTATATAATACTGTTTTATGAAAAAAGTTCTTGTCGATTTGACTATTAAAGAGGTTCTGCATGTAAATGCCAACTGTGTTCTGTTGGTTATGCATGGTGAAAATCCTCTTCCCGACACCTTTCCCGGACAGTTTGCCGAGTTGCGCGTAGATAATACGCCTTCTGTGGTATTGCGTCGTCCTATTTCTGTTCACAGCTTTGATGCAGCAAAGAACGAGATCGGTTTCCTTGTGCAGGTTGTTGGTGATGGAACACGCTGGCTTGCATCGCTTAAGGTTGGTGATAAGGTAAATACCCTTATGCCTTTGGGTAATGGTTTTACAATGCCTACAGAGTGTGGCGGACGCTATCTGCTTGTTGGTGGTGGTGTGGGTTCTGCTCCGTTGTATTATCTTGCTCAGGAACTTAAGAACAAGGGCTGTGATTTTACATTGCTTATTGGAGCGCGTTCAGCAAAGGATCTCTATCGTCGCGATGCTTATGAAGCTCTTGGCAGAGTTGAATATACAACCGAGGATGGTTCTTTGGGTGAGAAAGGTTATGTAACAAACCACTCTGTTCTTGCAGAGAAGTATGACAGAATATATACTTGTGGTCCTAAACCTATGATGCTTGCTGTTGCAAAGTATGCACGTGAAAACGGTATTGAGTGCGAGGTTTCTCTCGAGAACAAGATGGCTTGCGGTCTTGGTGCATGTCTGTGTTGTGTTGAGGACACCAAGGAAGGTCATAAGTGTGTTTGTACAGATGGTCCGGTATTTTCAATAGATGAACTAAAATGGTAAAGACAAATGTAAAGATAGGCGGTCTGGAACTTAAGAATCCTGTTCTTACCGCGTCGGGAACTTTTGGTTATGGCTTGGAGTTTGCCGATTTTGTTGACTTGAACAAGTTGGGTGGTTTTATCGTAAAGGGAACGACTCTCAATCATCGTGAAGGAAATGCTTATCCCCGTAGCGCAGAAACTCCTATGGGTATGCTGAATGCCGTTGGTTTGCAGAACAAGGGTGTTGACTACTTTGCCCAGAATATCTATCCGCAGCTGAAGGATTTGGATACAAATGTAATTGTAAATGTTTCAGGAGCGTGTATCGAGGATTATGTGGCTTGTGCCGAGAAGGTTGCCGCGCTTGATAAGATTCAGGCGATAGAACTTAACATCTCTTGTCCTAACGTAAAACAGGGCGGTATGGCGTTTGGTGTGATGCCTGCATCGGCTGCAGAGGTTGTTTCTGCTGTACGCAAGGCTTATCCAAAGACACTGATTGTGAAGTTGTCGCCTAATGTTACCGATATCGCAGAGATTGCCCGTGCTGTTGAAGGCGCAGGTGCCGACAGTGTCTCTTTGATAAATACTCTTCTGGGTATGGCTATTGATTCTGAGAAACGTCGTCCTATACTTTCAACAATAACTGGCGGTATGAGTGGTCCTGCTGTAAAGCCAATCGCTTTGCGTATGGTATGGCAGGTTGCCAAGGCTGTCAAGATTCCTGTTGTGGGTATTGGCGGTATAACAACCGGTGCTGATGCCATTGAGTTCTTGCTTGCCGGTGCCAGTGCAATAGAGGTGGGAACCGCAAACTTCATGAACCCTGCAGTTACAGGTGAGATTGTCGATTATATCGAAGATTACCTGGTGCGTCATAACATGAGTTCTGTTGACGAACTTATCGGTGCATTACAGGTGTAAAAATCCCAATTTACATATATGAAAAATGAGCCTTTCTGCAGGCTCATTTTTTTTGTTACAAATGTATATACAAATGTAATCTGTAAATATATTTCGTTTATTTCAAAAGGTCGGGGCGTAATAGCTTTGTGCGTTCAAGAGATTGTTCGAATTCCCATTGACGAATCTTTGCTTCGTGTCCCGAGAGCAGTACATCGGGTACTTTCCATCCATTGTACTCGGCCGGGCGAGTGTAAACAGGTGCTGCGAGCAAATTGTCCTGAAATGAGTCGCTCAGAGCCGATGTTTCGTCCGAAATTACCCCCGGAATTAGGCGAATGACCGCGTCGCATATTACTTCGACTGCCAATTCGCCACCTGTCAAAACGTAGTCTCCAATGCTTATCTCTTTGGTAATCAAGTGTTCTCGTATTCTGTGGTCGATTCCCTTGTAATGTCCGCACAAAAATATCAAATTCTGCTTCATTGAGAGCGCATTTGCCATTGGTTGATCGAAAACCTTGCCGTCGGGGGTGGTATAAATCACTTCGTCGTACTCTCTTTGAGATTTAAGATGCTTTATACAGTTGTCAATCGGCTCGATTTTCATTACAAGTCCTGCGCATCCTCCAAATGGATAATCATCGGTCTTACGATGTTTATCGGTTGTATAATCTCGTAAATTATGTAAACAAATTTCGGCATAACCATTGCGCTGCGCACGGCCCATAATCGATGAGTTGAAGAAGCTCTCCATCATCTCGGGGAATGTTGTTATGATATCTACACGCATGATGTTTTTATTTTTTTTTATATGTTCGTTTTCTATCTCTCTGGATTTATTTTGCGAAGATAAGTAATTTTTAGGGATTTATTGTTGTAATGGTTGCCGAAATCAAAACAGTGTGTTATTATAGAATCGCTTTAAAGGCTCTTAAAACCGATTTTCAGCGGTTTTGCTCTTAAAACGCGAATAAATGCCCTTTAAGGGCTTAATAAAATTTAAAATTCTTGCCAGGTTCGATAAAAATGTGTAATTTAGCATAGTCTTATATTATATAAGGTACTAATATAACGACATGTTGAATAATATTAATCTATAATATCAAAACTAAATGATTGAAAACGACAGAATTATTAAGGTCAATGTAGAAGAGGAAATGAAAACGTCCTACATTGACTACTCTATGTCGGTAATCGTGGCGCGTGCCTTACCCGATGTCAGAGATGGTTTAAAGCCGGTTCATCGCCGTATTCTTTATGCGATGATGGAACAGGGCAACACTTCGGACAAGCCATTCAAGAAATCTGCTCGTACGGTGGGTGATGTGCTCGGTAAGTATCACCCTCATGGCGACTCTTCGGTTTATGGTGCGCTTGTACGTATGGCACAGAAATGGGTGATGCGTTATCCGCTTATCGACGGTCAGGGTAACTTCGGTTCTATCGACGGTGATGCTGCTGCTGCGATGCGTTACACCGAAGCACGTCTGCATAAAATCGGTGAGGAGATGGCACAGGACCTCTACAAGGAGACTGTTGACTTCCAGCCGAACTATAACGACGAGTTGATGGAGCCAAAGGTTATGCCTACACGTATTCCTAACCTTCTTGTTAACGGTTCATCAGGTATTGCGGTGGGTATGGCAACCAACATTCCTCCTCACAACTTGAGCGAGGTTCTCGATGCCTCTCTTGCCTATATCGACAATCCTGATATCGATACCGATGGTTTGATGCAGTATGTCAAGGCTCCTGATTTCCCTACAGGCTGTGATATTTTCGGTTTGAACGGTGTGCGCGACGCATACGAGACAGGTCGTGGACGCGTTATCATGCGTGCTGTGGCTGAAATTGAATCGGGAACACACGATAAGATTATCGTTACTGCAATACCTTACAATGTAAACAAGGAAGAGCTTATCAAGGATATCGCCTCAATGGTAAATGAAAAGAAGATTGAGGGTATTTCCAATGTAAACGATGAGTCGGACCAGGAAGGTATGCGTATCGTTATCGACGTAAAGCGCGATGCAAATGCAAACGTCATCCTCAACAAGCTCTATAAGATGAGTTCGTTGCAGACATCGTTCAGCGTAAACTGCATTGCTCTTGTGAATGGTCGTCCAAAGCTGTTGTCGCTCAAGGAGTGCATCGGTTGTTTTGTTGACCACCGTCACGATGTGGTTATACGTCGTACAAAATTCGATTTGCGCAAGGCTGAGGAGCGTGCACACATTGTGGAAGGTCTTATAATCGCTTCCGACAATATCGACGAGGTTGTCCGTATCATCAAGGCTGCCAAGTCTCCTGCCGATGCAAGAACAGCCCTTATGGACCGCTTTGGTTTGAGCGAGGTACAGGCTGCCGCTATCGTGGAAATGCGCCTTGGTCAGCTCACAGGTATCCAGCAGGATAAATTGCATGCAGAGTACGAAGAACTCATGCGCAAGATTGAATACTTCAATGCAATCCTTACCGATGACGAGCTTTGCAAAAAGGTTATCAAGGACGAATTGTACGAAATCAAGGAGAAGTATGGCGACGAGCGTCGTTGTAAAATCGATTATAGCGGTTCAAGCGATTTCAATCCCGAGGACTTCTATGCCGATGACGAGATGGTTATCACAATCTCTCACCTTGGATACATCAAGCGTACTCCGCTTACCGAATACCGTAGCCAGAACAGAGGCGGCGTAGGTTCAAAGGGAAGTGATACACGCGACAGCGACTTCATTGAATATATCTATACAGCCACCATGCATAACACCATGTTGTTCTTTACACAGCGAGGCAAGTGCTATTGGCTCAAGGTATATGAAATCCCCGAGGGCAACAAGAACTCAAAGGGTCGTGCTATACAGAACCTGCTCAACATCGATGCCGATGATGCAGTAAATGCTTTCGTACGTGTTACGACGCTTGCCGACAAGAACTTCATCGAGAGCCACAATATCGTATTCTGTACAAAGAACGGTATTATCAAGAAGACAAGTCTTGAGCAGTATTCACGTCCACGTACAAACGGTATCATTGCCATCAGCATCCGCGAGGACGACCGCGTGATTTCTGTAGCTCTCACCGACGGTGACTGCGACATCATCATGGCTAACCGCGGTGGTAAGGCTGTCCGCTTCCACGAAAGCAAGGTTCGTGCAATGGGACGTACTGCAACCGGTGTCAAGGGTATGGAGCTCGAGGATAACGACGAGGTTGTAGGTATGGTAGTGTTGCCTAAGAACGATGATATCAAGCACAGCTTGCTTGTCCTTTCGGAGCAGGGTGTGGGTAAACGTTCCGAGGTAGATGAATATCCAACCGTAAGCCGTGGCTGTAAGGGCGTATTTACATTGAAAGTAACTGAAAAGACTGGTGCGCTTGTAGCAATTATGGATGTGAACGACGAAAACGACTTGATGATTATCAATAAGTCGGGTATCACAATCCGTACATCTGTCGACCAGATTCCTGTTCAGGGACGTGCAACACAGGGAGTACGTATCATTAACCTTGGCAAGAAGAACGACTGCATAGGTTCTGTCTGCAAAGTCAGCAAATCCGAAGAAGAGGATATTGTTGAAGGTGTTGAAGAGAACAATGTAGTAGTTGAAAACAACGAAACACCAAATAACGAATAATTATTAACTAAATCCATATTGATATGAAAAAATTAGTAATGTCTATCGCTTTTGTTCTTGGCGCAACATTTGCTTTTGGTCAGGAACTCACAAAAGAGGAGTTGAAATTGCAGGCAAAGGAGAAGAAGGCTCTTGTAAACATTGCAAAGGATGCTGAGTTGAATCTCTCTATCGACCCTGTAGCAGCAGTAAATGCAATGAAGCCTGTTATTGCGAATCCATTGGTACAGACCGATCCTTACATCTGGTATGTAAGCGTAAGCGCAAAGAAGGCTGCCATTGACGCTGAAAACCGTAAGCGTGCCGAAGGTGCCGATTTTAACGAGGAGCAGATGTATAACTATACTTACGACTTGGGTCACGAGCTTGCAAAGTGCGATAAGTATGACAATATGCCCGATGCAAAGGGAAAAGTAAAGCCCAAGTATGCCGAGTTCATCAAGGTTACATACGCTCAGGAGTTCGCACAGTTCTACAATGCCGGTGCATATTTCTACGGTAACGAGGATTATGCAAAGTCATACGATCTCTTCAAGATGTTTATCGATGCTTCTGACAGACTATACAAAGAGGGTATGATGCCACAGGATACAGTGAATGTGCCCGTTGCTGCATACAACATGGCTTTGAGCGGAATGCAGTTGCAGGACTATGAGAAGGTGCTTTCACACATCGATTTGGCTATGGCAAATGCACAGATGGCTCCTTCAGCTTTCCGTTACAAGGCAGTAGCTCACCTCGAACTTGGTGATACAGCAACATGGCTCAACGACTGTATGGAAGGTGCAAAGAAATTCCCCGATGATGCATATTTCTATCAGTCATTGATTCAGTACTACGACAGCAGAAACGAGAACGATAAGTTGAACGCTCTTGCAGACGAGCTTATCGCTTCTGACACAACAAACCCATTCTTCGTATATTTGAAGGGTTATATTGCTCACCAGCAGCAAGATGTTGATACTGCTATCGAGTGGTACGAGAAGACTTTAACTGTGGATGCCAACTACGAATCAGCACTCAACAACTTGAGCCGTTGCTACATGTTCAAGGCTCAGGAATATGCTTCGGCACACTCTTCTACAAAGGTTACCGATAAAAAGAAACTTGCAAAGGATAAGGAAATCCTTGACGGCTATTACAAGAAGGCTCTTCCTTTGCTCGAGAAACTTCGTGAGCAGCAGCCCGATAAGTATGAATTGTGGCTTGCAAACCTCATGAATTGTTACTACAACTTGAACATGACTTCTCAGCTCAATGAGTTGGAGAAACTACAGGAATCTTTGGGATATTGATTCTATCTATAAGACAAAAAAATCTGCAATCGTGTGATTGCAGATTTTTTTTGTGTTATCTCTTAAGACTGAACTCTTCCCGGATACTGTTCAAGTGCCTTTCCTAAAAGGAATATGGCGCGTTTAAGGTCGGCTTTGTCAATGGCGTATGCAATACGCACTTCGTTCTTGCCGTATCCTTCCTCGCTATAGAATCCCGATGCAGGAGCCATCATTATGGTTTCGCCCTCGTATTCAAAGTCGGTCAAACACCATTCGCAGAATCTGTCGCTGTCGTCAATTGGCAATCGTGCAACAGTGTAGAATGCACCCATAGGGATAGGGGAGTATACCCCCGGCAATTTGTTGAGTTCATCAACAAGGCAGTTGCGTCTCTCTATATATTGCTCGTATGTGTTTATTGCGTATGAACGTGGAGCGTCAATTGAAGCTTCGGCAATTACCTGACCAAGCAACGGGGGGCTCAAACGTGCCTGGCAGAACTTCATAACTGCTTGACGCACAGCTTTATTCTTGGTAATCAAAGCACCGATTCTGATACCGCATTCCGAGTAACGCTTTGAAACAGAATCAATTAGTACAACATTTTCCTCAATGCCTTCAAGGTGGCATGCCGAAATATATGGCGAACCGGTATAGATGAATTCGCGGTAAACCTCATCCGAGAAAAGGAACAGATTGTGTTTCTTCACAAGGTCGCGTATACGGTTCATCTCGTTTCGTGTATAAAGATAACCTGTAGGGTTGTTTGGGTTACAGATTAGGATGCCGCGTGTACGCTCATTTATAAGCTCCTCGAAACGTTCCATTGGAGGCAATGCAAACGATTCCTCTATAGTTGAACGTATTGGGCGTATTACAGCACCGGCAGATATGGCAAAAGCCATATAGTTGGCGTAGGCAGGCTCAGGAACAATAATCTCATCACCGGGATTCAGACAGGTGAGGAATGCGAAAAGCACAGCCTCGGAACCGCCCGATGTAACAATTATATCGTCCGGAGTGAGCTTGATCTGATACTGGTCGTAATATCCAACAAGTTTCTCGCGCAAAGAGAGAAAACCGTCGCTTGGACTATATTCAAGAATCTTCTTGTCGAATTTCTTTATGGCATCAAGAGCAACCTGTGGAGAATCCAAATCAGGCTGACCGATATTCAGGTGATAAACTTTCAAGCCACGGTCCTTAGCAGCATTAGCAAACGGAGCCAATTTGCGAATTGGCGACGAAGGCATAAGGATGGCTCTTTCTGAAAGATTAGGCATAGTATTTTAATAAGGTTTTATAAATCACATTTTGCAAAACTGTGCAAAGATATAATTTTTTCCTTAATAATAATTAAGGTGAGCAGATAAACCTAATAATATAATATGCGAACAAACAGCAATATCCACTACCGGTTTTGATATGTCTCTTTTGAATGATAATGAATATTATGTTTAATATGGTTTTGAGATTTGTACACTATCAGGGGGATTTGTGCGGATTTTTGGAATTTTAAATTTACTCATCATTCCCTGTTTCGGTTTGCCATCTTTCAACTATTGCGTTAAATGTTTCATCTTTTGTTTTCTCAATGATCTATGAAAAACAGATTTTTTACAGACTGAATTATCGTTATTTTCAATATTTTACCTATTTTTGCACATCTGCACTCTGTCACTCGCGAAGAGATATGCAAAAAAAGAATTTATAACCAATATTATACTATTAAAGTTGTTTCTATGAAAACTATTAAGAATCTCTTTATCATTGCATTAGCACTGTTTTTCTTTACCTCTTGCGGTACATTGTTTACTCCAACTAAGCAGAAAATTACATTTGTAGGTCTGCCTGAAACAAGAATCTATGACGAAGGTAAAAGACTTGGTACAACATCTGAAGACGGAGAGGCTGTTATCAAGGTTAGAAAAAAGCTCTCAGACAAGACTTTGGTGGCTAAAAAAGAGGGATACAAGAATACATACATTGAATTGAATGCTGTGTTTAATCCTATCTCAATCATTAATCTTAGCAATATTCTTGCTTGGGCTATAGACCTTGGTACAGGAAAGTGCTGTAAATGGGACAGCGAATATATCGAATTTGATATGGAAAAAGCTGAATAAGCTCTACACTGCCCCAATATAATAAATCATCGCTATTGTCTTTTTGATGACAGCGATGATTTATTGTTTCGTTTATATTCATTATCTTCGCGATAAATAAGCAATTGAACATCCTTATGAAAATATATTCAGCACCTTTGCAGGGATTTACCGAGGCTGTGTGGCGTAATGTCCACAGTGAGGTCTTTGGTGGCATTGACGGTTACTTTACGCCGTTCCTGCGCTATGAGCATGGCGAGATACGCAGCAAGGATATACGCGATGTGGAGCACAAGAATAACACTGTGGAAAACCTTGTGCCACAAGTGATTGCTGCCACTCCCGAGGAGATGCGCCCCCTACTCTCCCTTATAAAGAACGAGGGCTACAAGCGTGTTGATATAAATATGGGATGCTCTTTCCCTTTGCAGGCGCGCAAACGTCACGGAGCCGGTATTCTACCCTATCCCGACATGGTTTCTGCATTACTCGAAGAGGTAAAACAGCACGATGATTTACTCTTTTCTATTAAAATGCGTCTTGGATGGCAGGACAAAAGTGAATGGCAGGATCTTATGCCGGCTATAAATGATGCACCGTTATGCCATGTTACCATGCATCCCCGATTGGGTGTTGAACAGTACAAGAAACCTGTTGATATTGATGCTTTTGCTGAGTTCTATGAGGCTTGCAATCATCCTGTTGTATATAACGGTGATTTGCTTACCTTGCAGGATATTCAGCGTATCGAAAAACTGTTCCCTAACCTTGATGGTATAATGCTTGGACGTGGCTTGCTTGCCAATCCGGCATTGGCTGCAGAATATGCAAACGGAGCTGAATTAACGGCTAAGGAACGTGCGGCTCTTGTGCGTAGAATGCACGAAAAACTGTATGATGTAATGGTGCAACGCCTGCAAGGTAACACGCAGTTCCTCAGTAAGTTAAAACCTTATTGGGAGTACCTTCTGCCCGACATGCCCAAGCGCGATAAGAAAGCAATACTCAAGGCTACAACAATAGAAAAATATATGCATGCCGTAAGCGAGTCTTTGGCAAATTATTGATTCTGTTTTTCCGGCAAGTGGTTCTTGAATTCTATCTTTGACGCAAGCTCATAGCCTTCGTTGTAAAGCGCAAGCAGTTTGTTTGTATCGCGTTCCATGCGCCCTACTTCAATGGGGCTTTCGGGACGGATGACCGTTATCATGCCTTCGGCTTCGAGCTTCTCAACAAGTTCAATCTCGCGGTTGTATATCATGTTGCGTTGTCTGATAGCCTCTTTTACTCTTGGATATTTGCGGTAGAACATAAAGGGTACTTTTGTGCCTTTTGTTGGTTTGCGGTATCCTTTGTTTCGTGTAAGAACAACTATATTATTATAATATCCTTGCGATATGGCACGCTCAAGAGGAATAGAATTGGCAATACCACCGTCGAGCATGGGTTCGCCATCCACGTATGATATAGGGCACACAAACGGCAGGCTGCTCGAAGCCTTTACAATGTCGATGACACGTTTGGGGTTGTTCTTCTCGCTAAGGTAACATGCCTTTCCTGTGCGGCAACTTGTTGTTACAGCTTCGTATTGTGTGGGATTGTTGGCGAGAGCTTCGTAATCGTATGGATAAATCTCTTCGGGCAGTTTATGGAAAAGCAGGTCGAAATCCATTATATTGCGCTTTGTGAGAAGGTATTTCATTCCTATGTAGTTCTTCTCTTTCAAAAGGTCGATGTTAATGAATTTTCCGCGTCCGCGCTGATTGGATAGATAGGACAATGCATTGCATGCACCTGCGCTTACGCCTATTATATATGGAAAGTTGATTCCCCTGTCCATAAAATTGTCGAGCACACCGTTAGTGAATACGCCTCGCATTCCTCCTCCCTCAAGTATAAGTCCCGACTTGTCGGTTATATGTACTGTTTTCTTTTCCATGTTGCGAAGGTACGAATAATTTATGTGGATGCGAACAACAAAATCATTTCTGTTTTGTACAAAATTATATCTATTTATATCTTGTTATGCTTTTCGCGTTCACATTTTTCATTATCTTCGCGTTTGTCAAACATAAAAAAACGAAATATATGAAGAAAACATTCTTGTCAATATTATTGATTTCCCTGTTCTTTGTAATGAACAGTGCTTATGCACAGGATAAGGTCTATGAAAACGAATACCTTGTAAAGGTTGGTGATATGGCTCCTGATTTCACTTTGGAACTCACCGACGGAAGCACTTTTACCCTCTCGGAGCAACGCGGAAAGGTGGTGATGTTGCAGTTCACTGCCGGATGGTGCGGAGTTTGCCGAAAGGAGATGCCTTTTATTGAGCGCGATATCTGGTTGCGCCATAAGGATAACAAGGATTTTGTGCTTGTGGGCATTGACCGTGAGGAAACAAAGGAGGAGATTGAGGCTTTCGTAAAAAAGGTTGGAACAACCTATCCCATTGCCATGGATGTGAATGCAGATGTCTTTGCAAGTTATGCCTTGCGCAATTCCGGAATCACACGCAACATCCTTATCGACCGCGATGGCAGAATTGTGATGCTCACACGCTTGTATAAGGAAGATGAATTCGCCTCGCTTGTGGAACGTATCGACAGTATGCTTGCCGAATAACAAACAACGCGCCTTGAGTTCAAGCTCAAGGCGCGTGTCATTTAATGATAAACTATCTTATTTCACGGGAGACATTATTATCTGAATGAAGTTCTCCTGTTCAACAAGTTTCTTCAGAGTATTTACAATTGCATCTGATGTAATGCTGTTTACTGCTTCTTCATACTCCTGGTCGTAGTTCTCGTTGTAATCGTTGTAATCGCTCAGGCACTCCATCCAATAGCTGTTGCTTATTCTCTCTTGTGGAATGTTCTTTTTGAGGTTGCTTACAATCATTTCAACCTTCTCGGCAGGAACGCCTTCGGCAATAGCTTTGTTTACACCATCTACGGCAAGCTGGCTGAGCTTTTCTGCACTTTCGGGGTTGGTCTCGAACACCACCTGCAACATTGCTTTTGGTTTTGGCTCGCGTGTAAGCATGCTTGCAACGCCGGCACCGTATGTACCGCCTTCACCCTCTCTCAAAGTCTCGGTAAATACCATTTCAAGGTAACCTACTGCAGCGTCAAGCAATACCTCGTCGGCAACACTGTAAGGCATGTCGGCTGAATAGACCTGAAGTACAGTTGCTTTGGGAGTCTCCATCTCCACGCGGAAATCGTCGAGAATCTTTCCTTTCACAATGTATTCGTTGTGGTCGATGACTTTCTTACCCTTCTTTCCACCTGGGAGAGATGCTACGTATTTTTCAACAAGTGGCTTGATGGTCTCCTTGTCGATGTTACCTACTACATAAAGTGTTGCACCTGCAACATTGCCGAACAGTCTGTCGCATGCGTTCTTTACGCTTTCGATGTTTGCTTTCTCAACAATGTCGCTGCTTATTGCAAAACGGCGCTCGCTGTTGTAGAGAACCTCGTTTATGCGTCTCTGGAGTTTCAGCATAGGCTGCTGCTCAAGGTTAGGAAGCAACGATTTCAGTTGGCTCAATCCAATCTGGTATTCATCGTCGCAGTAACGTGGCTCTGTGATATTGAGATAAAGCAACTGCATTGCTGTCTCGATGTCCTTTGGAGTTGATGTAATCTTTATTCCATGGCGTGTTGCGCTGAATCCGAGTGAGCAACTTACCATTTTGCCTGCAAGCATTTTCTTGAGCTGTACGCCCGAGAACTTTGACAATCCGCGGTTGCTGTTGTACAAAGTCCAGACGTTGTCTTCGAAGGATGGGAGTTCTGCTGTCTCGATAAGTGAGCGTCCGCCCTTCATGTCGAGTGTAATGCAAACCTCATCGTTCTTGTGTGTGGTTGGCAGATATACAACCTTTACACCATTGCTCAGAGTCCATACAGTTGAGTTGTATGCACCGGTGCTCTCCTTTTTAACCTTTCCGGCTTTTATTGCAGATGCATCGAGCAAAGGTTCATTGATGCTCTCCTCTACAGGTGCTTCAATCTCGCTGTTCTTTACCTCGTTTATAACGGCAAGCAAATCCGCCTCAGTCGGATGGGCAACACCTTCGCGCTGTGGAGCTTTATACAGCATTACGAAGTTTTCCTCTGTTATTGCCTGTGAAAGAATCTGCTGGAATACTGCTGCCGGAAGCTGTGCGCATACTGCCTGTGTAAGCTGAAGATCCATCTGTGGCTCAAGCAGATACTCATTCTTGTAGAAATGCATGAGCATAGGCCATACGAATTCGCTGTTGTTACGGCTCGAAGCAGCCTCTACAGCTTTCTCGGCACGGCTTACAAGTTTTGTCTTGGCACGTTCTAGTTCACCTTCGGTGATTCCATAACGGCGCATCTTTTCAATTTCTGTATAGAATGCTTTTAATGAATTCTTGTATTCTCCGTCGCGGAATGTAACGCTCGACTGTACCGCTTCACAACCTTCGCAGAGTTCGCCTATATACAAGTTGCCATTTATAAAAGGTGCGTTTGCCGATGCTGTGATGGCATCCACGCGCTCGTCAAAAACTATTGATATAATGCTCTTTACAATATCTAATGTGAAAGCAACGTCTGTAGATGCAAACTCCTTAGGCATTGATTCGCCCTTCCATATCAACTCTATTGACGAAGAAGATGCTTCGGGGTCTGTGAGGATTCCTACAATCGGTTCTGTGTTTCCGGGAATTGCAGTAATAGGCTTTACTGTAGGTGTTGCAGGTGCAGGAATTGAACCGAAGGTGTTCTTGATTTTCTGCTCCATTGCATCAACATCAATATCGCCAATAACTATGACTGCCTGCATGTCGGGGTGATACCATTTGCGGTAGAAGTCGACAAGTCTTTCGGGCTTGAATGTTCTCAACTGCTCCTCGGTGCCTATAAGAGTGCGGCGTGAAAGGTGTGTGTCGCCGAAATAGTAAGGCAATGAACGCTCGAACATTCTCCAGTTCGCGTCGTTGTGTGAACGACGTTCTTCGATGATTACTCCACGCTCGGCATCAATCTCCTTGGGGTCGCATGTTACATAATGTGCATAGTCGTGCAACACCAGCAGGCATGAGTCAATTATACCCTCGCGGATAATGGGGATGTTGTTGAGCATGTACTGTGTCTGTTCGAATCCGGTTGAAGCATTGATGTTGCGTCCGAAGTTCGCTCCGATACTCTGCAGGTACTCAAGCAACTTCTTGTCGGGGAAGTTCTTTGTACCATTGAAACACATGTGTTCAAGGAAGTGTGCAAGACCGTCCTGGTCGTCCTCTTCCTGGTATGCACCAACATTTGTCGCCAAATAGAACTCGGCGCGTTGGGCAGGCTTCGCGTTGTGGCGGATGTAATAGGTAAGCCCGTTCTCGAGCTTTCCGATTCTTACATTCGCGTCAACAGGAAGCTGTGTCTGTCCGAATGTCATCAGGGTAACCAATGATACCGCTAATGTCAGAAAAAATCTCTTCATATTTTTAAAATTATAGGTTGTTTTTAATTTATGTTGTTCCCATATTTAAAATAAAAGCATTGTGCGACAGTGGCACAACACATCGCAAAAGTATAAATGTTTATCAATTTTTCAAAGAAAAATAAATGCATTTAACTATGCTCCATTATAAAATAATATGTATCTTCGCAGAAAGTAAATTTTTAGGATTATGATATATAATGAAAGAGATGCTCGCCATGAGCATGTTATCGAGTGTGCAAAGCAGATGATGACAGCTGCCCGCACTGCTCCAAAGGCTAAAGGTGTTGACCTTATCGAAATTTCTTTGTTGACCGATGAGGATGTTGTGGAGTTGAGCAAGGCATTGCATGAAATTGGCGAGAATATGGGACGTGGCGGTCTTATGCGCGACGCAGATAACCTTATGTCGGCAGAAGCTGTTGTGCTTATAGGCACACGCGAAGAGCCTATGATGCTCAACTGTGCATATTGCGGTTGTGCCACTTGTGGCGAACGCCCCGAGGGAGTGCCTTGTGCAATGAATACCATTGATGTGGGTATTGCGGTTGGTTCGGCATGTGCCACAGCGGCAGATTTGCGTCTCGATACACGCGTGATGTATTCAGTGGGTTATGCGGCAGGCAAACTTAATCTGATGCCCGGTTGCAAATATATCATAGGTATTCCTGTGAGTGCAAGTTCAAAGAATCCTTTCTTCGACCGTAAACGTAAAGTACAGTAATGGGAATCGCAGATTTTAGAAAGAACAGCCTCTTCATGCCTGCAGAATGGCATAAGCAGCAGATGGTTCAGCTCACATGGCCTCACGAAGGTACCGACTGGAACTATATGTTGCCCGAGGTTGAAGCATGTTTCACAGAGCTTGCAAAGGCTATCAGCGCACGCGAGCATCTGCTTATTGTTGCGCCAGATATCAACAAGGTGCGTACAATGCTTTCGGACAAAGGTGCAAACCTCTCCAATATAACACTCTTTGAGTGTGAGACAAACGATACTTGGGCACGCGACCACGCCTTCATAACACTGCTCGGTGACAACGTACCCCACTATGTGGATTTCTGTTTCAACGGATGGGGACGCAAGTTCGAGGCATCGCTCGACAATGCTATCAACGGCAAACTGTACGATGCAGGCATTGTAAAAGGCGAATACGAGGACTGCACAAGCTTCGTTCTCGAAGGTGGCTCCATTGAGAGCGACGGTAAAGGTACGTTACTTACCACAAGCCAATGCCTTTTAGCACCTCATCGCAACCAGCCTATGGAGCGCGAGGATATAGAGCGTGCTCTTAAGAATATGTTACATGTAGAGCGCGTGTTATGGCTCGACTACGGCAATCTCATTGGTGATGACACCGACGGACACGTGGATACCGTTGCGCGTCTTGCTCCCAATGATACCATTGTATATATGCAGTGTCAGGATAAGAACGACGAGCAGTTTGCCGACCTCAACGCCATGGAAGAACAGATAAAGAATCTGCGTACAGCCGACGGCAAGCCTTATCGCATGCTGGCACTCCCCTCTCCGGCACCTATACATGATGAAGACGGAGAGCGTCTGCCTGCAACATACGCGAATTTCCTTATAATGAACAACGCTATACTTTATCCCACATACGCCCAGCCCAAAAACGATAACCTTGCGGCAGAAATCCTGTCAAAGGCATTTCCCGGTTATGAGATTGTGGGAATAGATTGCAGAGCATTGATTAAGCAACATGGTTCATTGCATTGCGTTACAATGCAATATCCAAGAAACGACAGATATTGATATGAAAAGAATTGATACTATAAAAGTCGGTATCATACAGCAGAGTATTGGTACTGATATAGAGCAGAACAAGCAGAAACTTGCCGATTGTATCCGCGAGGTGGCTGCAAAGGGTGCACAGCTTGTGGTTCTTCAGGAACTTCACAATTCACCCTATTTCTGCCAGATTGAATCCACAGAAAACTTCTCTTATGCCGAGCCTATACCCGGTCCTTCAACCGATTTCTACGGAAAAATTGCCGCAGAATGCAAGGTGGTGCTTGTAACATCACTCTTTGAGGCACGTGCGAAAGGTCTTTATCACAACACGGCGGTTGTCTTCGACAGCGACGGAAGCATGGCGGGCAAATATCGCAAGATGCATATCCCCGACGACCCTGCATATTACGAGAAATTCTATTTCACACCGGGTGATTTGGGCTTCCGCCCCATCAAGACATCGCTTGGAACATTAGGTGTTCAGGTTTGTTGGGACCAGTGGTATCCCGAAGGAGCACGTCTTATGGCTTTGCGTGGAGCAGATATACTTATCTACCCCACTGCCATCGGATGGGAAAGCAGTGACACTGCCGAGGAAAAGGAGCGTCAGCTCGGTGCATGGCAGACTGTGCAGCGCGGACATGCCGTTGCCAACGGCTTGCCGGTTATTGCAGTAAACCGTTGCGGTCATGAACCCGACCCATCGGGAATGACAAACGGTATTCAGTTCTGGGGACACAGCTTTATTGCAGGTCCGCAAGGCGAGTTTATTGCACATTTAGGCGAACAGGAACAATGCGAGGTTTTTGAAATCAGCCTGAAACGCAGCGAGACAGTGCGCCAATGGTGGCCATTCCTGCGCGACCGTCGCATAGAGGAGTTTGGTGCGCTTGCAAAGCGTTATCTCGACGAGGAATAATGCGTGGTGTTCACTGTTTTTTTTGTGAACAACGAATAATTATCAATGTTATTCGATGCCGTTATTATAAAAAATATTAATTTTGCAGACGAATTTGAATTCGTTCATTAATTTTTGTAAATATGAAACTGGCTATTGCCACAAAACCGACATTCTTCGTTGAGGAAGACAAGATAATCACTCGCCTGTTTGACGAGGGGCTTGATTATCTGTTCCTGTATAAGGAATATCCACATCCTCAGTTCATCGAAAGATTGTTGAACCTTATTCCTAAGAAATATCATAAACGCATATACTCTTGCAACGGCAGGCTCATGAAGGAATATAAGCTTGCCGGAACATTGTTCCCTCTTGGTTCCAACCCTCCTATGGGTAACGAAAAAGGCAAGCTCGTGGGTTACGCCAATAATCTTACACTTCTTAAGGAACTCCGTAAAACCTATGATATAGTATGTTTCGGTCCTCTTGGCAGAACTTTCTATCAGAGTGCAGAACTAAACGAGATTGGCAAGAAGGTGATAAACAGGAATACATGGGCTTTCGGCAACATAGATGAAGCAAACCTTAAACGCCTTACAAACTACGGCTTTGGCGGTGTTATTCTGGAAGAACTCATTTGGGAGAACTTTGATTCCTGCCGTTCTACCGACTACACCGAACTCATAAACCGTTTCAAGAGAATCAAAAGAAGCGTTGACAGATTGTAATAACCTATTAAGAATAAACAATAACAAACCTAAATAAATCATTATTATGAACAATACCCCTTACATGGTGTTCGCAGGTACCAAATCACGTTACCTTGCTGAAGAGATTTGTAAAGAACTTGGTTGTGAACTCGGTAACATGAACACAACTTATTTTGCAGACGGTGAGTTTGCTGTTTCTTACGAGGAGTCAATCCGTGGTAAGAATGTTTTCCTTGTTCAGTCAACATTCCCTACATCGGACAACCTCATGGAGCTTTTGCTCATGATTGATGCAGCTAAGCGTGCTTCTGCAAAGAGCGTAATTGCTGTTATGCCTTATTTCGGTTGGGCACGTCAGGACCGCAAGGACAAGCCACGTGTTTCTATCGGTGCAAAGCTTGTTGCAAACCTTTTGAGCGTTGCCGGTGTAAGCCGCATCATCACTATGGACCTACATGCCGACCAGATTCAGGGTTTCTTCGATATTCCTGTTGACCACTTGTATGCTTCAATGGTATTCATCCCTTATATCAACTCGTTGCAGCTCGAGGATTTGGTAATCGCAACTCCTGACGTAGGTGGTTCAAAGCGTGCAAGCGCATATGCAAAGTGCCTTGGTGTACCCCTTGTACTTTGCCACAAGACACGTGCAAAGGCTAACGTAGTAGAGTCTATGCAGATTATCGGTGATGTTCAGGACAAGAACGTTGTCTTGATTGACGATATCGTTGATACAGCCGGTACTATTTCAAAGGCTGCTGACTTGATGATGGAGAACGGTGCTAAGTCGGTTCGTGCAATCGCTTCACACTGTATCATGTCGGGTAACGCTTCTGAGCGTGTTACAAACTCTAAGATGACTGAGATTGTGTTCACAAACAGCATTCCTTACACAAAGGATTGCGCTAAGGTTAAGCAGCTTTCTGTTGCTCCCGGTTTTGCCGAGGCTATCAGATGCGTGCTCGAGAACCAGTCAATCAGTTCACACTACATCTGCTGATAACTCAACAGTTATATATAAAAGAAAGAGTCAAACCGTTGGTTTGACTCTTTCTTTTATGTTTTATGTTAATCAGTACTGCTCTTTTTCGTTAGGAAAATCGCACGCCTTGACATCGCTTACATAACTGCCTACAGCATCTGTCATTATGGTATGCAGGTCGGCATAACGGCGTAGGAAACGTGGAGCAAAATCTGCAGTCATGCCAAGCATGTCGGCATAGACAAGAATCTGTCCGTCAACATTACAGCCGGCACCGATACCTATTACAGGGATTGTGAGGCTCTTTGCAACCTCTTCGCCAAGCTTTGACGGAATCTTCTCAAGAACAAGTGCGAAACATCCTGCCTCTTCCAACAGCTTTGCATCGCGACGAAGTTTTTCTGCTTCAGCCTCGTCCTTTGCACGCACGGCATATGTGCCGAACTTGTTTATACTCTGCGGTGTCAAGCCAAGATGTGCCATGATGGGGATTCCGGCATCAAGAATCTTGCGTACCGAAGGGAGAATCTCCTCACCACCCTCCAACTTGAGAGCATCGGCATGAGTCTCCTTCATAATGCGGATTGCATTCTTCACAGCCTCGTCGGCATTTACCTGATATGTACCGAATGGCATGTCTACAACCACAAGAGCACGCTTAACGCCACGTACAACACCCTTTGCATGATAAATCATCTGGTCGAGTGTGATTGGCAATGTGGTAACATTACCTGCCATTACGTTTGATGCCGAGTCACCAACCAAAAGTGCATCTATACCGGCATTGTCCAGAATTGATGCTGTTGTATAATCGTATGCGGTGAGCATTGCAATCTTCTCACCTTTGCGCTTCATTTCAATAAAACGGTGCGTAGTAACCTTACGTGTGTCTTCTACCAAATACTTTGACATATTTCCTTTGTTTTGAATTTGCCTGCAAAGGTACAATTTTTTTAAGTGATTAACGAATAAAAACAGATTATAAAAACAAGGTGATATAAAAAGCGGTTGCTCCGTGATTCACATCAGGGAGCAACCTTAACACAAACACAAAATAAAACACGACAAAACTACTATGCAAACATTCATCCGTTGTACTTTGTTGGTACAAATGCCATGCATCGGTATTCACATATCAATGAATAGCTTCGGCTGTGTTGCAATAATATAACAGTTTTGTTCTATGGAATGTTTGAACGATTTATGTTAAATATTGTTAAGGGTATTGTATTATTTCATTTTACTTTAATTTTGACATGAATTTTTCAATGTCAACTATAAAACGCACATGAGTTCCCTTGCCTATGCAGCAATCTCCGTCGTAGGCTTCCACACAGAACATGAGCTTGCGCCCCTCCACTCCAGTAAGGTGTGCCACGGCTTTTATTCTTGCACCGGGTGCCGATGGTCTTATGTGTGTGGTATTTATCTCTGCCCCGACAGTTGTGGAGCCTTGTGGCAAGTATGGTGCAACGCAGTTCATGGCTGCATTCTCCATGAGTGCAACCATTGACGGGGTTGCAAAAACTTCAAGACCTCCCGAACCCACTGCACTTGCACAGTTTTCGGGTGCGACAATAACCTCGCTTGTATATTCCAATCCTTCCTTAAGCATACTCTTTTGTTTTTGATTGTTGCGAAAATATGCAAAATAGGCAAATAGTAAAAATTTTCGGTGCATATTTTAAAAATATCCCTTCTTATGTTTGTTGTAAAAGCAAAAACAATGGAAAAGACTCTTTTGGATTTGCTTCCGGATGCATTGGATAAAGTGTTCCCAAAGCGCTTTGAAGCAATTATCGTGATGTGTATTGTTGTTCTTATGGCATTTGTCCTGATGGAAATAATATACAGGATAACATTCTTTGTGTGCCGCCGTATGGCCAGCCGCAGGCATTATGGATTCCTGCTATATATAATAAAAGGAAAGAGGTTACGACGGTTGGCGTATATTGTTCCACCAATATTTGTTGAAATAATGCTTCCCTTTGTGTTTGTTAAGGAGAGCACACTCTTGCATTACCTTGAAAATGCAACATGGATATGGTTCACCGTATGTGTGGTGATAAATATGAATACACTCCTGATAACCATTGGCGAATCGGCTTTCACAAACAGCAAATACCACGATCGTCCTATCAAAGGATTCTTGCAGATTACCCGAATAACTGTATTCATAATAGCAACTATAATTATTGTTTCAATCCTCACCGACAAATCTCCTGTCTATCTCATTGGTGGGTTGGGTGCATTTGCCGCTCTACTCATGCTTATTGCCAAAGACAGTATAATGGGCTTTGTGGGTGGCTTTCTGTTGCTCGAGAACGATATGGTGCGTCTTGGCGACTGGATTGAAATACCGGGCACAGGCATTAACGGCACGGTGTCCGACATTTCGCTTACAATTGTAAAGGTTCGCAATTGGGATAATACCATTGCCACTATTCCGCCGTATACACTTATCAATCAGAGTTTTATAAATTGGCGTGGTATGAGCGAGAGCGGAGGACGACGCATTGCGCGTGGATATACGGTAAAACTCGACTGCATAAAACCCTGCAACAGACGCATGTTGCAACGGGTGATGAGTCTTGACAAGGATTTCGGTGAACGGATAAAAAGCATGGATGCACAAACTTGGGATACCAATGCGTCGCTTTTCAGGGATTATGCCTTAATGTATCTCAACAGGCATCCCATGATACGCAAGGATATGATTGTCATGGTGCGTACACTTGAACCCACCGGCAATGGTCTGCCGATACAGTTCTATTGCTTTACAACCACCACGGAATGGTGTGAATATGAGAATATACAGTCTGCCATTATGGAACATTTTGCATCGGTGCTGCCTGTGTTCGAACTTTATCCTTTTCAGGCATCGGGCGCACGCGATACAATAATAAGCGGACTTATCGAAGGGCAATTCCCCGTAGAGCGTATAAATGGAATGCCAACGGATACCATCAAGTGAACAAAAAGGACAAGAAGGATTAATAAGCGTATTTTTAAAACAAAAATTAACACGGAGTGTCCAACATCGTACAACAATGATAGAAAAAAGCACCCTTCTTTTGTCCTTTTTGGACTAATTTTGCATCCGATTTGGGATAATTGTTAAAATTATACATAGACAACATAACATTATGACTAAAATTAAAGGAAATTGTGTGCTTATAACCGGCGGAGCATCGGGTATAGGAAAAATCATGGGACGTATATGTCTGGAAAAAGGTGCTCGTCAGTTGGTTATATGGGATATAAACGAAGCCGGTATAGCAGCAACCGTAAACGAGTATAAGAATATAGGTACTGTAAACGGTTACAGAGTTGATATTTCGGACAGCAAGCAGGTAAAGGAGATTGCCGAGAAAACAATTAAGGAGTGCGGTAACGTTGATGTTGTCATAAATTGTGCCGGTGTTGTAACAAGCAATGCTACCTTTGACAAACTCACAACAGATGAGATTGAACGTACCGTGAAAATCAATACAATAGCACCTATGGTTGTTGCACAGCAGTTCTTCCCTGCGATGCTTGAACGCAATCATGGTCATGTATGTAACATTGCTTCGGCTGCCGGTATGTTGTCCAATCCCAAGATGTCGGTTTATGCGGCAAGCAAATGGGGCGTTATAGGTTGGAGCGACAGTGTGCGTATAGAGCTCAAGCAGATGAAGAGCAAGGTACGTTTCACAACCATTGCCCCCTACTTCATCAATACAGGAATGTTCGACGGAGTTAAGTCGCGTTTCTTCCCAATCCTTAAACCCGAACCCACGGCAAAGAAGATTATAAAGGCTATAGAGAATAATAAGAACTTCAAAGGAGTGCCTTTTAGCTATCATTTTATTCGTTTTTGCCAAGCTTTGTTGCCTACTTCAATTTTTGATTATATCTTTGGGGAGTTCGTTGGAATTTTCCATGCAATGGATAACTTTACAGGACGCAAAAAATGAAAATAGAGAATACCGATATTCAATATATTAAAGAAATCATTGATGCGCAGCGGGAGTTCTTTGCAAGCAATGCCACTTTGGATTGCCGATTCCGTAAGGAACAGTTGAAGAAACTGCGCAACGCTTTAATAGAATGGGAAAAACCGCTCTGCGATGCTTTGTGGAAGGATTTGCACAAGTCGGCAGAGGAAGCGATACTCACTGAGTTGAGTATTGTATCGGGTGAGATAAAGAATCATATAAAGCATTTGCGTTGCTGGATGCGTAGCCGTCGTGTGAGTACACCGCTTAAAATGATGCCTTCGCGTAGCCGTGTGGTGAGCGAACCTTTGGGCAATGCTCTTATTATTGCGCCATGGAACTATCCTGTGCAGCTGTTGCTAAATCCTCTGGTGGGTGCTATTTCATCGGGATGCACGGCAGTGCTTAAACCTTCGCCTTACGTTCCCAATGTATCAAAGGTTATCGAAGATATGATAACCGCCACATTCGACAAGCGATATATCGCAGTGGTACAAGGTAACAGAACGGTTAACGAGGCACTTTTGCAGAACCGTTTCGACATAATATTCTTTACGGGAAGTCCGGTTCTTGGTCATACAGTGATGGGTGCGGCTGCAAAGCATCTTACACCCGTAGTGCTTGAACTTGGTGGAAAAAGCCCCTGTATCGTGGACAAAGAGGCAGATGTCAAGGTTGCGGCAAAGCGCATTGCCTGGGGAAAAACCCTTAATGCCGGACAGACCTGTATTGCACCCGACTATCTTCTTATTCACAAGACCAGAATCAATGAATTTGTTGCAGAATTTGCCAAAGCAATCAAGGAATTGCATGGCGATGATATAAAGCAGAGCCGTCATTATGTACGCCTGGTGAACGATAAAGCTTTCGAGCGCGTCAAAGGTTACATGAATGATGGCAATATTGTATATGGCGGTGCCACAGATGCTGCGGAGCGTTTCATAGAGCCTACATTGCTTGCCGATGTTCCATTGACATCGCCTGTAATGAACGAGGAAATTTTTGGCCCTATATTGCCGATGATTCCTTTTGATGACCGCGACGAGGTTGTGAACTTTGTTCGCGAACGCGAGAAACCGCTTGCCTTTTATTACTTTGGAAAGGTTAAGCATGCAAAGGAAATGATACGTCTCACATCGGCTGGTGGTTCATGTATAAACGATGCAATAATGCACATAGCCAACGAGAATATGCCTTTCGGAGGCGTAGGTAATTCAGGAATGGGAAATTATCATGGAAAACTAAGTTTTGATGCATTCTCGCACAAACGTGCTGTGGTAACCACTCCCACGTGGTTCGACCTTCCGTTCCGATATATGCCATACAGGATGTTCGGATTGGTGAAGAAACTGTTGTAAACAAACAAATAAATAAATAAAATAACAAATCTATTATTACAATGAGAGAACACATTTTAAACCTTGATTCGCTACATGTGAATCTTACACAAGGCAGTATGCTGATTGTAAATTTCATTCTTGCCTTTGTAATGTTCGGCGTCGCACTCGGCATTAAAGTACGAACTTTCAAATCGGTATTCAAAAAACCTACATCCGTTATAGTAGGTTTGTTGTTGCAGTGGGTAGCACTCCCTGCCCTTACATGCTTGTTGGCAATAGTCTTGAACCCCATAATTACTCCTATGGTCGGTGTCGGCATGATTCTTGTGGCATCATGTCCCGGAGGTAACATGTCGAATTTCCTTTCGGCACATTCAAAAGGAAATATTGAGCTTTCAGTTTCAATGACAGCGGTTACTACCCTTTTTGCATCGATTATCACACCTTTGAACTTCTGGTTCTGGGGTTCGCACTATCTGCGTTTTGCCGAAATCAAGAGAAATATCCCAGAACTTGATATCCCGTTCGGTGATATGCTCTCGCAGATAATCCTTATTTTAGGATTCCCTATTGTATTGGGATTGTTGGTTTCGCACTACTTCCCCAATTTCGCCAAGAAACTTGTAAAGCCAACATCGGTGCTTTCAATCCTGTTGTTCGTAGCAATGGTTGCAATTTCATTAGTACAGGTGTTGAGCGGTTTTGAGCAGCGTTGGGAGGTATATGCCGGTATTCTATCATGCCTTGTTGTGGTTATTATACATAATGCTGTGGCATTGGGCTCGGGATACTTTGGTGGAAAATGGGCAAGAGTCCCTGTTCGCGACCGTCGTTCATTGACAATTGAAACAGGTATCCAGAATTCAGGACTTGGTTTGGCGTTGATTTTCAACCCTGCGATTTTCCCGCCTGAATTGTGGCAAAATAATGGAGGTATGATTATAATTACAGCCCTTTGGGGTATATGGCATATTGTATCTGGTTTGACCGTTGCTACAATATTCCGTCGTTCACCATTGAAAGAATAAAAACATGGCAAAACAGAAAAAAATCCAGGATCGCGACAGATTATACAATTTCTTACGATACTATGTTGATTGTGTTATAAAACTGTCGTACCGTAAAACCAGACAGACCGGCAGAGAGAATATTCCCAATGACGGTGCTGTGATATTTGCGCCCAACCACACCGGCACCCTTATGGATGCCCTTGTGATATTGGCAAGCGACAAGAAGCCAAAGGTTTTTGTGGCACGTGCCGATATATTCAAGAACCCCACACTTGCCAAGGTGTTCCGTTTCCTCAAAATTATGCCTATAATGCGTATGCGCGACGGCTTTGATGAGGTAAAGAAGAATAACAGGACAATTGAACAGGCAACCGATGTGCTCAAGGACAAAGTACCTTTCTGTATATTCCCCGAGGGAACACATCAGACAAAGTACTCCCTGCAACCGATATCAAAAGGAATATTCCGCATAGCACTGCAGGCGCAGGAACTCATGCCCGACATGCCTTTGTATATAGTTCCTGTGGGTATCCGTTACGGCAATTTCTGGCGTTACCGTTCAACCACATACATGCAGTTCGGCAAGGCTCTTAAGATTAGCGATTTCATTGAGCAGAACAGCGACAAGAGTGCTCCTGAACTAATGAATATAATGCGTTCGGCTCTTGAAGAAGGCATGAAAGAGACTCTGTACTATATTCCGAACGACGAGAACTACAATGCTACGCACGAAATCTGTGCGACTGTTGCAAAAAAGCGTCTTGTTGCTCTCAAAGAAAAAGCGGAGTATGCCAAATCTCATGTAATGGATTTACAGACTGTGGCTAACAACAATACAGTCAAACAGATAAACGAACTCAAGGAGAATAATCCCGAGGTTGCAGAAAAACTTATAGCTTTGGGTAACAAGGCTGCCAAAATTCGCAAGAATAGCAAAATCAGCCTTAACTCGGTGGTTTCAGCACGTGGTGTGTTGTGCAATGTACTAAAATCGCTTTTGTTGTTGCTGACACTGCCCTACACTGTTGTTGCAGGCATCTGTGCTTTGCCATCGACATTGCTCTGCAACAGTTTGTTGAAGAAGTTCAAGGACAAGGCATTCCACAACTCTGTGCGAATGATGATAAATCTTCTTGTATGGCCGTTGCTCATGATAATATATGCGGTTATTGCCTATATATTCCTTCCATGGCAATGGGCGTTGCCTTTGACATTGCTTCTGTTGCCGGCGCCATATGTAGCACATGATGTGTTCAGAGCTGTACGATTGTTGGCTTCCGACTGTAGACTCCGTCGCAACAAGCAATTGAAGGAAATCTATAGAGAGATAAAGGAGATTCTTCTATGATTAAGGATTGTTCATATTCCTTCTTTGGGAGTATGAATAATTTCCAAATACAATAAACTCAAAAACAGATAAACCATGAAACTCAAATTTTTATCAATACTCTTCTTTTCTTTTCTGTTTGTAACAGCAAATGCACAGAAAGATAGTGTTGTCGCTGATTCAGCAAAGACAGCGAAAAAGGAGATTGTCAAGACCGGATACAACTTCGGACCTTTGCCTGCAGTGGCTTTTGATGCCGACAAGGGCTTTCAACTTGGTGCTTTGTTGAACATATTTGACTTTGGCGACGGTTCAACATATCCAAACCCACGTCAGAAGTGGTATTTCGAGGCATCGTTCTTCACCAAAGGTTCACAGCTGTTCGTTGTATCGTACGACAACAAATTCCTTATACCCGGTGTACGTTGGTCGTCAACCGTAACTCTTACCAACGATAAGGCTATGGACTTCTATGGCTTTAACGGATATATGTCGCATTACGATTATGAAAGAGTTGCTTTGGGTAAGGACAAGAGCAATAAGGAGAACTACATCTATAGCCCCAAATACCGCATTAACCGTCTTGCACTTATTTTCAAGACCGACTTCACCGGTAATATCTGGAAGAACAAACTCTTTTGGGAAGCAGGCTATCACCTTACATATTTCAAACAGGGATATAAGAACCGTCAGGCTCTGAATTTTGAAAAAATCAACAAGAACAAGGCTGAAGAGAAGGTATATCCCGAAACCGAACCTACTATCTTTGATATGTATCGCCAATGGGGAATAATCTCTGAAGACGAGGCTTGGGGTGGTTTGAACAGCACATTGCGCTTTGGTTTGTTGTTCGACACACGCGACAAGGAGGCGGCTCCTTCAAAGGGTGTATGGGCCGAAGCACACGTAACAGTTGCACCAAAGTGGTTGGGAACAACACATCCCCACTACCGCTATTCGGCAACATTCCGTCATTATGTACCCATTGTAAAGAACGATGTATTGACATTTGCTTACCGTTTGAACTACGAAGGTACATTCGGCAACAGTGCACCATACTATGTACTACCCTATATCACTGTAATGGGTTCTAATTACGACCGCGACGGTATGGGTGGTTACCGCACCGTACGAGGCTTGATGCGTAACCGTGTTCAAGGTCTCGACATGGCAACATACAATGTGGAACTGCGCTGGCGTTTCATAAACTTCACACTCTGGAAGCAGAACATTGCATTCGGATTGAATGTGTTCAGCGACGGTACAATGGTAACACGTAATTACGACATGTCGTTCAAGGCAACAAAAGAGCAACTCGGTGAGAATTACGATAAGGTAAAAAGTGAATATGACAGCTACATGGCAGCAGGACTCTCTGCCGACCGTCCGCATATAACTGTAGGTGGAGGTTTGCGTTTCATCATGAATCAGAACTTTATTGTAGCATTTGAGTATGGTATGCCGGTAAGTAAGTTCAGCAAAGACCCGCTTATACAAAAACAAGACGGCAACGGAGCCTTCTACATAAATACAGGATTCCTGTTCTAATCATAAAAAATGAGCCTCAAATTGAGGCTCATTTTTTATGATTAGAACGGAACCGGGGGATTGCCGCCACCCATGAGTTCGGGAGGCATCTGTTGTCCCTGCAGGTAATCGGGAAGTTCGGGAGGAGTTCCTGAGTCCATAGGCATGCTCATGTTCATCTTTGAAACGCGCATCATCGGTATATCTCCCGGTGGTGGGTCCAATGCCTCGTCGTCAAGGTTCATGAAGCGTGCATACTCTTTGCGGAACAGCAATGGAATGTTGTCCAATCCACCGTTACGGTGCTTTGCAATGATGATTTCCGCCTTTCCTCGCCAGTCAAAATCGCCGTCTTTGTAGATATGGAAGTATTCGGGACGGTTCACGAACATTACGATATCGGCATCTTGCTCAATGGCTCCCGACTCACGAAGGTCGCTCAACTGCGGACGTTTACCCTCTATACCTTCACGTCCTTCGACGTTACGGTTAAGCTGACTGAGTGCCATAATGGGGATATTCAACTCCTTTGCCAAACCTTTGAGAGCACGAGAAATGGTACTGATCTCTTCCTGACGGTTACCTTTACCGGTATTGGCTGTCATAAGCTGAAGGTAGTCGATGAAAATCATCTTTACACCATGCTCGCGCACCATACGGCGTGCCTTTGAACGCAATTCGAACACCGACAACTGCGGAGTGTCATCGATATAAAGCGGAGCATCCTGAAGTGCGACAATCTTGCTGTCGAGCTGTCCCCACTCGTATTTCTCGAGCTGTCCGCTACGTATCTTATCACCCGGAATCTGACACACATTACAGATAAGACGCTGTACAAGCTGTGTGTTACCCATCTCAAGCGAGAACATACCGCAAGGGATACCCTGGTCAATAGCCATGTTACGCACAAGGGAAAGTGCAAAAGCGGTCTTACCCATCGCAGGACGTGCCGCGAGAATGATAAGGTCGGTTGGCTGCCAACCTGCAAGAATCTTGTCGAGACGGTGGTATCCTGTACTCAGACCACTGATACCGCTGGTGTTCTTTGATGCGCTTATAATCTGGTCGTAAGCCTGCTTGATTACAGGGTTAATCTGAGTATAATCCTTCTTCATGTTGTGGCTCGAAATCTCAAAGAGTTCCGATTCTGCCTGCTGCATGAGTTCCTGAATATCCTGTGTCTCGTCGAAAGCCTGTACCTGTGTCTTGCTTGTAAAACGTATAAGGTCGCGGGCAAGTTTCTTCTGTGCAATGATATTGGCATGATATTCAATATTCACCGAAGAAACCACCTTGCTTGTAAGCTGTGCTATATACACAGGGCCACCAACCTCGTCGAGTGTTCCCTTGCTGCGCATATACTCGGCAACTGTGAGGATATCAATGGGACGGTCGGCAAGGTCCATCTGCTGTATTGCCTCGAACAGAAGCTGGTTGCGTTTGTCGTAGAATGAATCGGGCTTGAGCATACCGCCCAAACGTCCAATGGCATCACTGTCAATCATCAATGCACCAAGCACAGCCTCTTCCAAATCAAGGGCCTGTGGCTGCACATGTCCGTATTCGCTGAGCTTCGGAACAGCTGTTGTTGCCTGCTGACGACGCGGTGCTCGTTTCTTAGGTGTATTATTGTCTTCCATATCTTTAATTTAGTGGCGCGAAGTTACGCACATTCACAATAATTATCAAATATGAGCCGATTATGATTTTCAACAAAAAAGAATAAGTTATCAACGGGATAAGAAATTTTAGTTATTTTTGTAGAAGAATAAAATTCATCTTATGATTACATTTCCTAACGCAAAGATAAATCTGGGGCTTGATGTGGTTGAAAAACGCCCTGACGGGTATCACAATCTTGAAACGGTATTCTATCCCATTCCGCTCCACGATATTCTGGAGATTACAAAGAGTGACGAAGAGTTTTCGTTCACCATGCACAATGCTGTTTTCGAAGGGAGCGATAACGACAACCTTGTTGTAAAGGCTTATAATGTTCTTGCCGAAGATTTTGAAATGCCCAAGGTTAACATCTCGCTTTACAAAAACATTCCTACTGGTGCAGGAATGGGCGGAGGAAGTGCTGATGCCGCTTTTGCACTCAAGATGCTCAATGTTATAGCAGAGCTGAACCTTAGTGATGAAAAACTCGAGGAATACGCAGCCCGTTTGGGTGCCGACTGTGCATTTTTTATAAAGAACAAGCCTACCTATGCAACCGGTATAGGTAATATTCTCACTCCAGTTGATTGTGACCTTACAGGTTATTATATGGTTGTGGTCAAGCCCGATATTCATATTTCAACAAAAGAGGCTTATGCATTTGTGAATCCTGCGCATCCCGAAAATGCTTTGGCAGACATTATAAAGAAGCCTGTAGATGAGTGGAAAGGGCTTATGAAGAACGATTTTGAGAAGAGTGTCTTTGCGAAATATCCAAGTATAATGGATGTAAAGGAAAGATTATATGAAATGGGTGCTGTGTATGCCTCGATGTCGGGCAGCGGTTCGGCATTTTTCGGTATATTCAAGGATGAGACGGATATGGAAAAAATAAAGAATCTCTTTCCCGACACATTCTGCCAACAATGGAAATTATAAGAAAAACTTGGAGTTTAATCGCTCCAAGTTTTTATTTATATCTCTATTTCAAGACCATCGTATGCCAAGTGCATATCCTGTGGAAGGCATTTTTCGAATTTCGCATGCAAGCCAATGTGGTGCATCAGGTGTGTAAAATATACCTTACGTGGATTAATCTTTTTAATGATATCATATGCTTCGAGCACAGTCTGGTGAGTCTTGTGCGGTTTTGCAAAACGCAGTGCGTTTATTACAAGCACCTCCACTCCACGGAGCTTTTCAAGTTCTCCGGGTTCTATGTAACTCATGTCGGTTATGTAGGCAAGTTTTCCGAACCGATAGGCTGTAATAGCCATCATACCGTGGAATACACGTACTGGAGTTACTTTGGTGTCTCCTATCCTGAACGGATGGGAATGGTCTATTGAATGTACTGCGATATTTGCCACTCCGGGATATTTTACTTTATAGAAACAGTATGGAAACATGGAGTGTATCTGCATTTCCGTTTCTCGGTCGGCATATATCGGGAGTTCTTTTGTGCGTGTGAATGGGCGCAAATCATCTATACCCACAAGATGATCATAGTGTTTGTGAGTCATCAGCACAGCGTCAATTTTCTTTACATCGGCACGTAACATCTGTATACGGAAATCAGGACCGCAGTCGATGAGTATTGTAGTGTCGCCATCTTCGAGCAGAGCCGAACAGCGCAGACGTGCATCGCGCGGATCGGTTGACGTACACACTTCACACTTACAACCTATTTCCGGTACACCTGTGGAAGTTCCTGTTCCTAAAAATGTGAGTTTCATCCTTTTAATCAATTACATTTACTTCCATATTCAGTGTAACACCGAACTTCTTCTTAACCGACTCTATTATGGCTGAAGCAAAATCCAGCACTTCCTTGCCTGTTGCTCCACCGCGGTTTATTACAACAAGAGCCTGATGCCTATATACGCCAACATGTTCATGTGGAGTATCTTTCCAGCCACATTTTTCGATAAGCCAACCTGCCGAAAGTTTTACATCACCGTTTGGCAACGGGTATTGCGGCATTGCGGGATATTCTTTTGCAAGCGACTCTGCGAAGCGTGCATCAACAACCGGATTCATAAAGAAACTGCCGGCACTGCCAATCTTGTCGGGACTTGGCAGTTTTGCCTCGCGTATCTCGCATACAGCCTTGCGTACATTGGCAAGAGTTGCTCCGCCAAGTTCTTCAACCTTTTCACTGAGGTTACCGTATGTGAGTTTGAATGTCGGGTTTTTAGCAAGCCTGTATGTTACATGCGTAATGATATGCTTCCCTTTTTCAGCAGCCTTGAATATGCTATGACGGTAAGAAAAATCACAATCATCGTGCGAAAACTCTTGACAAACAGCATCGCTTATCCTGACGGTTTCAACCCTTACAATGAGTTCGCCGGCTTCCACTCCGTATGCGCCGACATTCTGCACTGCGCTTGCACCGACCTCGCCGGGGATTGCCGAAAGATTTTCCAATCCTCCCCACCCTTTCTCAACGGTATATGCTACAAGTTCGTCCCAGTTTACTCCGCTGCCCACACGCAGAAGAATTTCTTCTTCGGTCTCTTTTACAACTTCCATTCCCATGATTGCCGAATGGAATATTGTTCCGTTGAAGTCATTTACAAAGAGAAGATTGCTGCCACCGCCTATCACAAGCGAATTGCCATTGTAGCCATTGCCAAGAAACGCCATGATATCGTCAACAGATGAAAACTCAACAAAATTCTCCGCTGTGGCTTTAATGCCGAATGTGTTATGCGGCAAGAGTGAATATGTATTGAAAACCTTTGTCATAGTATATTTTTTGCGTTATAACTGCATATTCTGCAATTATAACGCAAATATAATGTAACCTCGCGAGATTTGAAAATTTGAAACCGATTTGATATTAGTATCGGAAAATTAAAATCTGGGAGCCTTGATTTTACATAGCTTTTATCACATACCACACACCGAGCATATGGCACATTGTTCCTAAAAGCACAAAGAAATGAAAAACCGTGTGTATGAATTTCACTTTGTGCAGACTGTAGAAAACCGCTCCTGTTATGTAGGCAACACCCTCGCCCACTACCCAAAGGAATGCCGGGAGAGCCACAGCATTATAGAACTGTTTCATTGCAACAATGATGGTGAGTCCCATAAGCACATAGCAGACTGTTTCTATTATATTGTTTTTCTTTTTTGTACCGCATAGGCTCACTGCTGTTCCGGCAATGGCGCATATCCAGCAGAAAGCAAAGATACCCCACCCCCAATAACCTATGTCGCGCATGGCAATGAGCGTTATGGGAGAATAGCTTCCCGCTATGTGCCAATATATTGCCGAGTGGTCGAGCTTGCGCAGTTTCTTGCGCCATTTGCTTTCGGGCGGACAAGAGTGATAAAGTGTAGAGAATATGTACGACGACAACATTCCGAACATATACAATAACACGCTTGCCAACGACCATGCGTCGCCACCTCTTGATATAACCTCTTTTATGAAGAATGCCGAGACAATTATGCCGCCGACTATTCCTACGGAGTGAGATATGGCATTCCATTTCTCCTCTTCTGCTGTGTATTTCTTTATATCTTCGCTCATAATGTTGCAAAGGTAACCTAAAAAATGCAGAAAATAGTTCAAACAGAGTTTATTAAACAAAATTTATCATTGGTGATAAAAAATACAAAGTTCCTGTCAATAATGACAGGAACCTTGCTCTTTATGTATGTGTAGTCGATATTAAGCGAACCACTTAACATATGCGAAGTCCATACGGTGAGGAAGTTCCTCATGCTTAGGATACATACGGAATGCGAGCTTGAACTCACCTGCGTTAGTAGGAGCAATCTCTGCAGCGAATGTGAAGATATTACCCTCGCGCTGTACAACCTCCAAAGGATAAGTTGCGAATACGTCCTCCTGACCCTTTGCATTTGGAGCCAATACTACGAGTTCGATAGCTACAGCGTTGTCGAGACCCTTCTCATCAACCTTAACAGTGATGTTGTGCTTCTCACCTGCTGTCATTGCACCGTTCAAGAAATCCTGGTCACCTTCAACAGAAAGAACCTCGATTGCATTCCACTTAGCAGCAACTTCCTCTTTCCACTTAGCGAGTTCGCGAACAGCCTTTGAGTCATTTGCAACAAGGTGGTGATAACGCTCAGCCTGCTTGCAATAGAACTTGCTGTAGTAGTCGTCGAGCTGACGCTTCATTGTGAAGTGAGGAGCAACCTCTGCGATAGACTTCTTGATGCAAGCAATCCACTCGTCAGAGTAAGCCTTCTTACCACGGTTGTAGTACATTGGAAGGATTTCGTTCTCGAGCAATGCGTAGATTGTAGCAGCATCGAGCTGATCCTGGAACTCCTGGTTCTGGTATGTACGCTCCTCTTTCAATGCCCAACCTGCACCGGGTTTGTAACCCTCGCACCACCAACCGTCGAGGACAGAGAAGTTGAGTACACCGTTCATAAGAGCCTTCTCACCAGATGTACCTGAAGCCTCGAGAGGACGTGTAGGTGTGTTCATCCAGATATCTACACCCGATACGAG
>CAJGDP010000007.1 GCA_904502235.1 uncultured Bacteroidaceae bacterium | reverse complement strand
TAGTGTAAACACGAACGCACACGCCACGACGCTGAGGACAGTTGTCGAGTGCGGGTGATTTACTTTTCTCTACAATCACCTCTCTGCCTTTTCTTACTAATTGCTGAATTGTAGGCATTTTGTTAAATTTTTAATTATTATTATATTGTTTTTTAAATATTTCCTAATTAGAGGACCACAGAACACTATAGTCCATTTTGGACTGCAAAGGTAAAAATTATTTTTCTAATAAAAAAGCATTTATCTTTTTTTTAAGCATCCGAGAGCGAATATCAATAAAAAAAGCCCTCAAACAGGGCAAATACAGCAATTTTAAATGTTAAATAATCCTAAAAAAAGCCGAACGCCGCGATTTTCCGTGCAAAAAACAGCACGCATAGAAAAAGTCAACGCTGTAAGCCACAAAAGACCTACAGCGTTATACCTTATATATATAATAGAATTACTCTTCCTCGAAATCAAAATCGAATTCCTCGTAATTCAGTTCGTCGTCATCAAAGTCCTCGTCCACATAATCGGCTTCCCAATCAGCAAAGTCGGCTGCGAGCATCTTTCTGTCATAGTTACGATGAACAAGTTCCTCGCGCTTGACCGCAGCAAGACGATTCTCCTCACTATTAAGCTCACCCCAAAGAATATCCTTGAGTTCCTGAACACCTTCACCCGTAGCCGCAGAAATGAACACATGCGGAACATCTTCGGGCAGATTTTCAGAAAGCATCTCCTTTAGTTCTTCGTCAATAAGATCGCATTTGGTAATTGCAAGAACACGTTGTTTATCCAGCATCTCGGGATTGAATGTTGCAAGCTCATTAAGCAACACCTCATATTCCTTCTTTATATCATCGGTCTCGGCAGGAACCATAAACAGGAGCAACGAGTTGCGCTCGATATGGCGCAAGAATCGCAATCCCAATCCTCTACCTTGGCTTGCACCTTCAATGATTCCCGGAATATCAGCCATCACGAACGATTTGTTATCACGGTATGACACGATTCCAAGGTTTGGTTCAAGTGTCGTAAACGGATAATTGGCAATTTTAGGCTTTGCCGCAGAAACCGATGACAACAATGTAGACTTACCGGCATTAGGAAAGCCCACAAGACCGACATCGGCAAGAAGTTTCAGTTCCAGAGTAACTGTCATCTCCTGCATAGGTTCACCGGGCTGTGCAAAACGGGGAGCCTGACGTGTAGGTGTTGCAAAATGCACATTACCCAAACCACCACGACCTCCTTTGAGCAAGGTAACAAGCTGACCATCCTCCATTACGTCACAGAGAAACTCGCCGGTCTCGGCATTGTAAGCCACAGTACCGCATGGCACATCAACAATCTTGCTTTCGCCATCGGCACCGGTACTTTTATTTATACCGCCATTCTGGCCATTTCCGGCAAATATATGACGCTGATACTTCAAATGAAGCAATGTCCAATAATTTCTGTTTCCACGCAGAATAATATCACCACCTTTTCCTCCGTCGCCACCATCCGGACCACCGTTAGGAATATACTTCGCACGATGCAAATGCGCCATTCCGCGTCCTCCGCGTCCCGAACGGCACACAATCTTTACATAATCGATAAAATTTGACTCTGCCATAATAAAAAATTTAAGACCCTCACGGGCTGTTAAACAAAAAAATTAGTGATTTCTGCCTATAAAAACAGATTAAATAGCAAAAGTTGCCGCCGGCAATGGCGACAACTTCAAAAAGGGAGCAAAACCGATGCCCCCTATACTGATTACATTTTAGAATCTATTGCAGCAACGATGTCGGCAAAGATTCTGTCCAGTTCACCAAGGCCGTTGATGTAACAATGTTTGCCGTCATTCTTATACCACTCCTTAAGAGGAGATGTCTGCTCTGCATACACAACCAATCTCTTCTTGATTGTCTCTTCATTATCATCGGCTCTACCCGACAGCTGTCCACGCTTCAAAAGACGGTCCATCAATTCATCCTCTGGAACATCCAGTTCAATCATGGCTGTAACATCCTGACCACGTTCAGCAAGCATAACCTTCAAAGCCTCAGCCTGTGCTATAGTACGTGGAAAACCATCGAATATAACACCATTGCTATCAACAAGATTGTCGAGTCTGCTCGCCAATATGCTGATCATGAGCTCGTCGGGAATAAGATTTCCCTTGTCGATTATCTGCTGCGCAGTCTTACCGAGTTCGGTTCCGGCAGCTATCTCACCACGCAAAACATCACCTGTGGAAATATGGTCAAGACCGTATTTCTCAACAATTCTTGCACTCTGAGTACCTTTACCACTACCGGGTGCACCAAAAATGACAATATTAAGCATATAATATAAAATTATTGTTCCACAACTTCATATACATCGGGCAAATTACGTCCGAGACCATCGTAATCGAGTCCGTAGCCCAGAATAAACCTGTCAGCAATCTCAAATGCAGAGTATTTCACTTCGATAGGAACACGCAAACGAGCAGGTTTGAGGAAAAGAGACGCTACAGCCAAAGAGGCCGGTTTACTCTCAGCCAATGTTTCGAGCATCTTATGCATTGTAAGACCTGTATCAACAATATCCTCCAAAATGATTACATCGCGCCCTTCTATAGACTCCGAAAGACCAATCACCTGGTTAACCTTACCAGTTGTCTCGGAACCCTGATAAGAGGAGAACTTGACAAATGATATCTCACATTCTATTTCAAGATTCTTCATCAAATCGGACACAAACATGAAACAACCATTCAGCACTCCAAGAAGAAGCGGACGTTTTCCGGCATAATCCTTATTTATTCTCTCCGCCACTCTTTTTACCTCAGTAGCAATCTCTTCACGAGAAATTGACTTTACAAATTCTCTGTCGTGTACTTTTATTTTAGACATATCTGTTCAGAATAAGCCCCATACTCAGGATGGTTATGACAAAAATACAACAAAGTTCCGAATAACGAAGATATGAGTGCAATATTTTTAACTTTATACTGCTAAAAAGAGCCGGCAACAAGGTTTTAAAGAAAATTCATAAGAATTTTGGAAACTATTTACTATCTTCGCGACAAATTAGAGGTTTTGTGCCCATACCGGACTCCAGACACTAAAAGTTATGAGAAGAATTCTGTTAATTATAGCAACACTTACCGCGTTACCGCTTTTTGCGCAGACAGAGGTAAATACATTCTATTCGGGAACAAACGAAGGGATAACATACTGTCTGCCCGACACGCGCATTGAAATCACAGTGAATGCCGTATGCATAACACGTACTCCAGGCGAATTCAACAGATATGCTGAAAGATACCTGCGCGTAAACAATGCCATAACAGAAACATCAAGCATATGGGAGATTACCGGAGCTGATGTAACCACCACAGGAATACCCAATGCCGACAAGATGTATACCATAAGGATTAACAACAGCACTGCCTGCAACATAAACCTTTGCAAGAATGGTATAATCAGTGGAATCAACACCAAGGAGACAGAAATCGCGAAGAGCGACAAAGGCTGCTCCTTGCAAAAAAGCAAAAGTACAGATGCTGCGCAATACATGACCGAAGAGATGTTGCAAGCTACATCCACAGCAAAACTTGCCGAACTTACAGCCAAGGAGATATATGCAATAAGGGAGAGCAAACTTGCCATCACCCGAGGTACATCGGAAAACATGCCGAAGGACGGAGAATCGATGCATTTGGTACTGGACGAACTGGACAGACAGGAAAAAGCCTTGACCGAACTGTTTACAGGCCGTACAGACACCACATACTTCAGCCACTCATACACTTTGGAACCGGAGGTGGGTTGCGACACCACCAAGGCTGTACTATTCCGTTTCTCACGCAAGTTGGGTTTTGTAGACAAGGATAACCTTGCCGGAGAGCCCGTTTACTATAATCTGCGCGACATGAAGACAGTACACATCCCCACACCCGAAGAATACGGGAAAAAGAAGGTGCTGAAAAAAGAGGGTGTATGCTACAACATTCCCGGCAAAGCAGAATTTGCGATTTTCACAAGAGGCAAGAAACTCTACAACGCAGAAATATACATTGCCCAATTAGGCACCACAGAAATCCTTTCGAAGGAGCTCTTCAAGAAGGGTGCAACCACAAAGGTAACATTTGACACCGCTACAGGCGGAATAACAAGTATAGAAAAGTAACAATATAAAATAATAACAAGATGTTTGAAAACCTAAGCGAGCGTCTGGAACGCTCATTTAAGATACTTAAGGGTGAAGGACGTATTACTGAAGTAAACGTAGCCGAGACACTTAAGGATGTACGCAAAGCTCTGCTCGATGCAGACGTGAACTACAAGGTTGCAAAGACCTTCACAGATACAGTAAAGAACAAGGCTATAGGACAGAACGTACTGACCTCGATTCATCCGAGCCAGCTGATGGTGAAGATCGTACACGACGAGCTGACAAGCCTTATGGGCGGCGAGACTGCCGAAATAAACTATGAAGGACATCCAGCAGTAATTCTGATGTCAGGTCTTCAGGGTAGCGGTAAGACAACCTTCTCTTCAAAACTCGCAAACTACCTTAAGAAAAAGAAGAACCGCAACCCATTGTTGGTAGCCTGCGACGTTTACCGTCCTGCGGCTATCGACCAGTTGAAGGTTTTGGGCGAGCAGATAGGAATTCCCGTCTATAGCGAACCCGAAAGCAAAAACCCTGTACAAATTGCGCTCAACGCCATCAAAGAAGCCAAAGCAAAGAGCTACAACCTTGTAATCATAGATACCGCCGGCCGTCTGGCAGTAGACGAAGAGATGATGAACGAAATTGCGGCAATCAAAGAGGCAGTAAATCCCACAGAAACACTTTTCGTAGTGGACTCTATGACCGGTCAGGATGCCGTGAATACAGCAAAGGAGTTCAACGACCGTCTCGATTTCACCGGAGTTATCCTCACCAAGCTCGATGGTGATACACGTGGTGGTGCGGCATTGTCTATACGCACCGTTGTAACAAAGCCCATCAAGTTCATCGGTACAGGTGAGAAGATGGAAGCAATCGACCAGTTCCACCCCAACCGTATGGCAGACCGAATACTGGGCATGGGCGACGTTGTTTCACTCGTGGAACGCGCGCAGGAACAGTTCGACGAAGAAGAGGCTAAGAAGCTGCAACGCAAGTTGGCACGTAACCAGTTCGATTTCAACGACTTCCTCACACAGATAGAGCAGATAAAGAAGATGGGTAATATCAAGGACCTAATGGGAATGATTCCCGGATTGGGCAAAGCCGTAAAAGACCTTGATATCGACGACAACGCTTTCAAGAGTGTTGAAGCCATAATCCGCTCTATGACACCACAGGAGCGTGCGAACCCCGACTTAATCAACAACTCACGCAAGGAGCGTATTGCAAGAGGTAGCGGAACAACAATGCAGGAGGTGAACCGCCTGATGAAGCAGTTCGAGCAGATACGCAAGACCATGAAAAGCGTGGCAGGCGGTAAGATGGGCAACCTTATGAACATGATGCCCAAATTCAGACGTTAAGAAACAGACAAAAAATCACTTTCTTAAGAGATGCAGCTAATTGATGGAAAAGCCGTTGCGGCACAGATAAAGAAAGAGATTGCCGAAGAGGTTGAAAAGATTATCGCCAATGGCGGTAAACGTCCTCATCTGGCGGCAATCCTTGTGGGACACGATGGTGGCAGCGAGACATACGTTGCCAACAAAGTAAAATCGTGCGAGGAGTGCGGATTCACATCTACATTGATACGCTACGAGAACGACATAACGGAAGAGGAGTTGCTCAGCAAGGTAAACGAGCTGAACAACGACCCCGACGTGGATGGTTTTATAGTGCAGTTGCCATTGCCAAAGCACATTGATGAGCAGAAGATTACCGAAGCCATCGACTACCGTAAGGATGTCGACGGTTTTCATCCTGTGAATGCAGGTCGTCTTGCCATTGGTCTACCATGCTTTCTGTCGGCAACACCCAATGGCATAATGGAACTGCTCGCACGTTACAATATCGACACCAAAGGCAAGAAATGCGTAGTATTGGGACGTAGCAACATTGTGGGCAAGCCTATGGCAAACCTTATGATGCAGAAAAGCATACCGGGAGACGCAACAGTTACCGTGTGCCACAGCCACACCGTAAACATAGCCGACGAATGCCGACAGGCTGACATCATAATTGCAGCACTCGGTCAGCCACATTTCCTTAAGGCTGACATGGTGAAAGAGGGAGCCGTGGTTATAGACGTTGGTACAACACGTGTGCCCGATGCAACACGCAAGAGCGGTTTCCGCCTATGTGGCGACGTGGATTTTGACAATGTTGCTCCAAAGTGCTCATACATAACACCCGTTCCGGGCGGTGTCGGCCCCATGACCATTGTGTCACTAATGAAGAACACCCTGCTCGCAGGCAAACGAGAAATATATAAATAAGACCTTGAAAACAAGAGTCATCATAGCACTATTGCTGTTCTGCACTATATCACAAACGGTATCAGCGCAGGACAGCATTCCTTTTTTCCGAAAGGCAAAGCTGATTTTCGCAGGCGACATAATGCAGCACAGCGGACAGCTTGCCGAAGCAAGGAGAGAAGACGGCACATACAGCTATTCGCATTGGTACCGTTACATCACAAAAGAGATAAAGAAGAACCACTTTGCCATAGCAAACCTTGAAACGCCCATATACAAGAACAGCTTCAGCGGTTACCCCTCGTTCTGCGCTCCCGAAAGTTTCCTGTATGCCATACGCGATGCCGGATTCAATGTAATACTCTTTGCCAACAACCACTGCTTCGACAAAGGCAAGAAAGCGGCCATGCACACCCTGAACCTGCTCGACTCGCTCAACATTGCACATTGCGGTGTATATCGCAATGCAGAAGAGCGTGAACAACGCTACCCCCTTCTAATAGAGCATAACGGGATAAGGATTGCAATACTGAACTACACATACGGCACAAACGGGAACAGCATCCCCGAGCCCATGGTGGTAAATCTGATAGACAAAGCAATAATAGAGAAAGATATTCTCGATGCAAAGAGCATGCATGCTGATGCCATAATCGCCTGTATGCATTGGGGAGACGAATATGTGAGAATTCCATCCAAAAGAGTAGAAGAATTGAGCCATTGGCTGATTGAACAGGGAGTTGACCACATAATAGGCAACCACCCTCATATAATACAGCCTATAGAGGTGAGAGAAGATAGCGAGACACCTGATATGCACACCGTAGTATACTCCACAGGCAACCTGGTTTCGAACATGTCGTTGCGAGGTACTGATGGAGGAATGATGATAAGAATGGAACTAAGGAAGATAATGAACTACACCCGTGTTATCTCGCTCGGATACCTGCTCACATGGATTGCGCCAAAGAAGAGCAACGGAGAGAGAGACTACACAATTCTGCCTGCGGCAACCACCATAATACAGGGCAACCAGCATGCGCAAAAGAAACTTCATGAGTTCCTTAACGACACAAGAGAACTGTTCAGAAAATACAACAAGGGAGATATAAGAGAACTTACGGGCGACACGGTGCGGATTACTCCTTAGCAAACCATATACCGTTCCAACGATAAACTATCTTACGCAACACAGAACGCACCTTTGCAGCATCCTCACTGTTCATATAATCGGGCATTGTATACTCTGCGACAAGAGATGTATCATCGGCATCAAGTTTCAATGATACAAGATATATGTCGCACATATCTATAATCTTTTCATCCGCTCCGGACAGAAAATCGTTTATTGAAGGAGCCGTAAAGTATGATTCCGTGTCAATTTTTTCCCAATTACGGTCATAGAAAGCTATACGGCTGTCGGTAGCCTCTGCCGAAACGCTGTTCACCACACACACTATAAAACTCTCTCCGAAAGGCAGAATCTTCATCTCAACAGTTGATATGCCCGTAGTCTGCAATAAGAGATAGTCGTCGGTAAGAGTCTTGAGAACAGACTTGCCGTCGAATAGATTCGATACGGGATAAGACATCCCTGCCTCAACAAAATCGACACAATCAACACGCACGTTGCGTGGCAACATCGGCAACACGGCATCGGGTGCATCCAGGAACAGAGCACGCATATTCTGTGCCGATGCAGATGACAACATTCCGCACAACACCAACAATATCAAAAATATCTTTCTCATTTCGAGCCCAAATATAAGAAGAATAATCCTATTAAAATCAAAACAATATCAAAAGCTTTACGTTTCAGATTCTTCTCGTGCAACAACAGTGCGCCAAAAAGGAACGAAACCACAACACTTCCGCGTCTTATCATGGATACGACAGCTATGAGAGCACCATCCTGCGCCAATGAAGAGAAATAGCAGAAGTCGGCAAATCCCAAGAAGATGGATATCATGGGGATAGCCCAACTCCAATGGAACCTCTTTTCACGTTGTCTTAAAGAGAACATATTCAACAGCACAGCCAGACAACCCATAAGAATACACTGATAGACATTGAACCACGACTGAACCAGAACTGGTTCGAGCGAGCGCATCAGGTATTTGTCGTACAATGCACTCACCGCACCGAGCAATGCTGCCAACGCAACAAATAAGACCCAACGGTTCGATGTAAAATCAATACCTTCGCGTTTGCCACTACGGCTCAAGAGAAACACCGACACAACTGCAATTATGACACCGGTCCATTGATATCCGTTGAGTGTCTCGCCGAAAAGGAGCAACGCTCCAAGCAATACAAGAACAGGACGTGTCGACTGAATGGGCGATACAATTGTTATGGGCAGGTGTTTTATACCTATGTAACCGCAAAGCCACGATGACAACACGATTACTGCCTTTAGCAGCAGAAGCAGATGGGTATGCAGACCAGCCTTGGGCACAAAGAATGCACCATCTGTTATTATACCCAGATGAGACAATATGATAAACGGCGAAAAGAGCAGTGCCGAAAACAGAGTATTCAGGAAAAGCACCGCAATTACCGAATTATCCTTGAGCGAGACCTTCTTGAAGAAATCGTAACAACCAAGAAGAGCCGCTGACATAAAAGCAAGAACAGCCCACATCATAGGAACAACGAATCGGGGTATTCAACACCTACAAGAAAAAGTGCTTCGCCCATAGCCGAATCACCGGCTTCGCCACGCGCCTTGTTCTCTATTACGGCACGGAAACCGTCAAGAGTTAGTTTTCCACGTCCAACAAGCAACAACGTCCCCACTATCGCACGCACCATATTACGCAAGAAGCGGTCGGCTTCTATCTCGAAGAGCCATTCGTTCTCTGCCACCTGACGCCATTTGGCATAGGTAACCTTGCAGTTGTTAGTCTTCACATCGGTATGCAGCTTGCTGAAACTTGTAAAGTCGGTATATTCATACAGAATCTCTGCAGCCCGGTTCATTGTATCAAAATCCACATCGGGCATGACACGGCAGGCATATTTCCTTGAAAAAGGACTCTTTGCCGTAACGACTCTATAATTGTATCGCCTTGACACAGCATCAAAACGGGCATGGGCATCGTCCTTTACACGGCGGATATCACTTACGGCGATGTCCGGTGGCAAAATCTTATTCAACTTATACACCAGTTGCTTTGCATCAATCTCATTCGGAAAATCGGCATGTGCAACCATGCACGACGCATTTACTCCGGCATCTGTACGCCCTGCGCCCACCAACGGAACGGGAACACGCACCAGTTTGGCAAGAGCCTCCTCCATAACCTGTTGAACTGTAATGGCATTGGGTTGCACCTGCCAACCATGATAAGCGGCACCGTCATACGAAAAATATATGAAATAGCGGCACATCACTTCTCGTTCTTGAGCATTAATGTATGACATGCCACAAGTGCGGCTGTCTCTGTGCGCAGACGCGAATTTCCAAGGCTCACAGGCTTATATCCCGCCTTCAAAGCCAATTTAACCTCCTCGGGGCTGAAATCACCCTCGGGACCAATAAGAACGGTTGCATCACATCCTGCCTGATGGATATCCTTCAGAAGAACCTTCTCATCCTCGTGGCAATGCGCTATATATTTTTCACCGGCACGTTCCTGTGAAATGAATTTCTTGAAATCGACAAGTTCCTCCACAACGGGTTTACTATATTTCAGCGACTGCTTCATTGCAGAAACCACTATACGCTCCACGCGCTCGGTCTTGATGACCTTGCGCTCCGAAAAACGGCAATTAAGGAAAGTCAACTCGTCGATACCTATTTCCGTAGCCTTCTCGGCAAACCACTCGATGCGGTCCATGTTTTTAGTGGGAGCAACCGCAATGTGTATATTACCGTTCCAGCCTTTGGGCATGGGAAGAATCTCCTTTGCCTCCACATAGCAATGCTTGCCGGCAATGGAACTGATAACCGCACGATACAGATTTCCCTTTCCATCGGTTATATCCAGTTCTGCACCCACAGTCAGACGCAATACACGAAGGGCATGGGCAGCCTCTTCTTCGGAGAGTTCCCAACTTTCCGCTATATCAGGTACATAAAATAGAGCCATTATTTATTATTTTAGTGTTTTTCAGTTTCAGTATCACTATTCTTGTGGCGCGAATCAATCTCCTCCTTCAGTTTCATAGCCAATTCATAGTTCTCGTCCTTCACAGCATTTTCCATAGCCGCACGCAAAGTACTCTCGTCGGCAGCCGTTATAGGTATTGATATCGCACCGTTCTGTTCGTCGCGTATGCACATGCGGTTCAAAAGTCCTTCACGGATATATATGGGAGCTTTTGCCCTCAACGCTATGGCAATCGCATCACTTGTACGGGAATCAACAACCGCTTCCTCGCCCTCCCTTGTATAGCACAAAAGCGAATAGAAAGTTCCATCATCAATCCTGTCGATAATCACATGACGCATTTCAATGCCGAAAGCCGAAGTCAAAGAGCCGAAGAGGTCGTGTGTCAACGGACGGCCTACATCAACGCCACGCATGGCGAAAGCAATTGCCTGAGCCTCGAGCATCCCCAAAGCCACAATTATCTTACGCAATCCCTCCTTCTCCTGCAAAACAAGTACATGGGCGCGATGGTCAGAGACCTTCGACATCATATCCGAAACAACAAGTTCAACCATTTCTTATCCTTTTCTCCTTAAATACAAATGCAAACAGAACCGCTATAAAAAGCGCGTACCCTGCAAAGATACACCAAACTATCGACCAACCATCAAAATTGGTTTGATTTTGTGTAAAATAGTTTACTATACCCTGCGCAACCATCACTCCGACCGATGCTCCAAGCCCGTTTGTCATGAGCATGAACAGTCCCTGTGCCCCGGAACGCATTCCCTCGGGGACCTCGTTATCCACAAACAGGGAGCCGGAAATATTGAAGAAATCGAACGCTACACCATACACAAGCATCGACATCACAAAGAACATCACACCCGGCATACCCGGATTTCCTACTCCAAGGAACAAGAAACGCAACACCCAGGCAATCATGGCAATCAGCATCACCCTTTTTATACCGAATCGACCCAAGAAGTAAGGAATCAGAAGTATACACAACGTCTCGGACACCTGCGACAATGATATAAGCACATTGGTATGCTCAACAACATAAGCACCGGCATATTGCGGTATATCGCCAAAGCCACTGATATAGAGATTTGCATAACCGTTTGATATCTGCAACGCAACACCAAGGAGCATCGAGAAGATGAAGAATACCGCCATTTTTGGTTTAGCAAACAACCTGAAAGCCTCGAGGCCCAAAGCCGAAAACAAAGACTTTTTACCGCCAGCACCATTCACCGGGCAATGCGGAAGCGACAACGAATACAGGGCAAGCAGAACGCCCCATATTGCAGAAACAAAGAATTGAACACAGTTATTCTGGAAACCCGTATAATCCACAATAAGCATTGAGATAATAAATCCCACCGTACCGAACACACGTATAAAAGGAAAACTCCTGACAGTATCGAGTCCAGCCTTTTCAAGCGCAGTATACGACACGGAGTTTGAGAGAGCAAGCGTTGGCATATAGAAAGCCACCGAAACGGTATAAGTCCAGAAAATGTCGTTGAACGCCACGTTGTAGTCCATCTTGAAAGCAACATAGCCCGTTATAGCCATAAAGAGAGCCGCCACAATATGGCAAAAAGACAACAGACGTTGCGCAGGTACCCAACGGTCGGCCACCACACCGATTATGGCAGGCATGAATATAGAAACCAATCCCTGTACTGAATAGAACCAACCAATTTCCGCCCCCAATCCATAGCCGCCAAGGTAGCGTCCCATTGATGTAAGGTATGAACCCCAGACCGCGAACTGCAGAAAGCTTAATACTACAAGACGTATTTTTACATAAGAATCAGACATAAGAGCTTGTTTTAGATATTACTACATACATAATCAAATATCTAAACCACCAAAGAACCATTATGTTCAGTGTTTTATCTGAAAACGATATCCGTTATGACCTGAGCCTTCACATGCTCATTCAATTTATGCACAAGAGCCCTGCGGTTCATCAGCAGCTCCTGACGCAACACCGACGAAGTGAGTGTAACATAAAGCACCTGGTTGTATATCTGAAGATTCTTGGTATATGACTGCACAGCAGGACCAAGCACCTGCGACCATGCCTGAATAAGGCGGTATTCGTTCAAAGGAGTCTCAAGCCCCTCTTCGCGACACATTATACGCACAAGCTCCGCAATGGATTTTGTTTCACCACGTTTCATTTTACAATCTCCTTCAACAATTCAGTTTCACCACGCTTCACCTCAAACAGTTTGTACTCACCGTTTATACTGTCGAGAATACCATCGATATGCTCACGGTTCACATCAGTTATAAAAATCTGACCGAAGCCCTCGCCCGAAACCAAGTCAATTATACGCTCTACCCTATGGCTGTCGAGCTTGTCGAATATATCATCAAGCAACAGCAGAGGAGTTTCACCACCCTTGCGACACAGAAAATTGAACTGTGCCAGTTTCAGCGACACGAGATATGTCTTGTTCTGCCCTTGTGAGCCCTCCTTTCTTATAGGAAAGCCATTGAGCTGCATCACAAGTTCATCGCGATGCACACCCTTTGATGTATAACCCATACGGCGGTCGTCGGCGCGCGAAGCAGCAAGCAACTCCGCAAGATCATTCTCATCAAGATGCGAACGATAGCGTAACGACACCTCCTCACCGCCACCCACAATAGCATTATGGAATTCGGTAAAGATAGGTATAAGTTCATCGGTGAACTGCTTACGACGCTCATGAATGGCAACAGCCTCCACAACCATCATCTCCTCCATCAGCGACATCATCTCCGCATCAGGTTCACGTTCACCACGCAACAGCACGTTGCGTTGCTGCAAAGCCTTATTGTAACGTATAAGAGCATTAAGATACTCCTTGTCGTATTGCGAAATCACGACATCCATAAAACGTCGACGCTCCTCACTGCCACCGGCAATAAGTTCATTGTCGGCAGGCGACACCATAACAAGCGGGATATGACCTATATGGTCCGAGAGACGCTCATACGCCTTGCCGTCCCTGCGGAACTGCTTCTTGTCGCCACGTTTAAGACCACACGAAATCTCATTGTCAATTCCGCTATCGCTTGTATAAGTCCCCTGCAACATAAAGAAAGGAGCTTCGTGGCAGATATTACCATTATCCGACGGCGAAAGGGCACTCTTGCAGAACGACAGATAATATACCGCATCCAGCAGATTGGTCTTTCCCATGCCATTGCTGCCTATAAAGCAATTTATCTTAGGCGACAACGGAATATTCACGTCCACAAGGTTTCTATAATTAAGAATCGAAATGGTATTGAGCTTCACAATAAGAGTATTTCTGTTTTACAATGCGAAGATAGTAAAAACTCACGTAAAAGCGGACATATTTATCAGTCAAATAAAGAGTCCATTGTTATGACATTTTGGATACGACCACTATATTCATTCTTTGTAAGCCCGTATGTGGTTACCAAAGTTGTATGCAATGCCTTGCGACATTTTGTTTCATTGGCAAAAACATCCAGCTTACGTCGAAGTTCTGCATCGTATTTCTTGTCTATGGTGTAATCGTCTGTAGAATACTTCATTTCGCAAACATTCACAACTCTATCGGCTCTGTCTATAAGCATATCTATCTGAGCCCTATCTCCTTCTGCCAATTTGCTTCGCCAAGGAGAGATTTCTGCCTGTACAGCAGCTATGCCTAATGCCTGTTTTATCTTCTCACGGTGCACAAAACAGACCTCTTCAAAAGCAAAGCCACGCCAAGCATTCAGGACTGGCGACATAAGATTATTCTTCCAGTAGTTTGGCCCGGCATTCTTCTTGTCAATAAAGTAAAGATAGAACAATGTATACAGGTCGGTGAGTTTGTAATAGACCTCACGTACAGAGTGATTATAATAGACATAAGGCATAATAAAGTCACTGCTCTCAAGTGCACGGAGCATTTTTGTCAATCCACCACCGTATGGTAGTCCGGTCTCTTTTGCAATCTCCTCCCTTGTATATCCTTCGCGTTTCTGAGACAGCAGCTTTATTATTTTTATGTACTTCTCAGGAGTTGTAAATAGTGATGCGTACAACCGGTCAAACTCTCCTCGCAACTTTCCTTTCTTATCGAAGAACAAGCGGTCTATATTCTGTGTGAGGCTTTCACCTTTGTTTATATATGAAAGGTAATAGGGTATTCCACCCATTGCCATATAACATTGCAACTGCTCGTAGCGGTCCATAATAATACCCTCGCTCTTCATATACTCCTCACATTCGCCAAGAGTAAATGGAGAAAGGTGCATTTCATAGGTTGTACGCCCGTAGAGCCCGCCTTTGTTTTGCAAGAGTTTATCAGAAATCCACGATGTCGCAGAGCCGCATACAATGAGCATAATATGTCTCTGCCCGGCCGCCCAGCCATTCCAAAAATGTTCAAAAGCCGTGATAAAGCCGGAACGCGGGGTATCCATCCACGGCAATTCATCTATAAAAACAACAAGGCGTTTATCTTTGCCTTTACTCTCGAGCAAAGTGATGAACATTTCAAAAGCTTCAAACCAATCTGCCGGTTTTTTCTCGACATCTGCACCATAGCGTTTCAATGAATGGTAGAATGCCTGCAATTGTTTTTCTACCAGATTTTCATCCTCGAGTTCTATTGGTGAAAGTGCTGTATGGTAAAAGTCCAATCTGTCCTGAAAGTACTCCCTAACAAGGTATGTCTTTCCAACACGCCTTCTACCATAAACAACAACAAACTCAGCTTTATTTGAATTATATATCTGCCCAAGCTCCTTTTGCTCTTTTTTGCGTCCGATTATACTCTCCATAGATCTATTATTTTGCCACAAAGATACTAAAAGTTTGTTTCGTGGCAAGTTTATCGGCAGTTATTTTACCATAAAAGGCAAAATTATCGTTTCATGGCAGGAAACACCTACATTTAGAAAAGGTTATGACTATCCTCAGAAAAGGGTTTTGAAATAATAAAGCATATATAACAAACTACTCAGAAACTGGACGTACGCATTGACCGTTACATCGACTATTGAGATACCAGCAGTATTCACCATGATCGAAGTATAAGTGGTAAGCATACCCATTACCGCTACCATACAACGAACTTGACCAATAATGACCACAATAATTTTCGTAGTCAAAATTTGTACCATGACGATAACCAGTAGCAGGCAAAAAAAATACAGTTGACACTCTTGTTACTTATTACACTATAAACTTCTATTACATTTTTAGTTATCCAACTCCAAGAAGAACAAAGAAAGCAAGTATAAAAAAACCCTCGCCAAAAGACGAGGGACTCCCCTACTTAGGCGAAGGGATACCTAATGTTTTCACAACGGAATAATCCTTATTGTGATTTGCTTCATTTTAGTTATGCAAATGTATTTATTTATATTTGGAATTGCAACTAGTATTAGGTATTTTTGTGAAACAAGAATAAAAAAGAACTATGAAAAGTATATTAGGCTTAGATTTAGGAACCAACAGCATTGGCTGGGCTATACTTAAAAGCGACGAAAACAAGAACAATAACCTGCAATCTATAAAAATAGAAGGTGCGGGGAGTCGTATAATCCCAATGGATTCTGCAGTACTAGGCGACTTTGACCGCGGTAATTCAATATCACAAACTGCAGAAAGAACACGATTGCGCGGCATTCGACACCTGATTGAAAGAAGCATACAACGCAGAGAACGCTTGCACAGAGTTCTTGACATTTTAGGATTTCTGCCTTCTCATTATTCGCAAGCACTAAATCGATATGGCAAAATACAAGAAGGGGAAGAACCCAAGTTAGCATGGCAAAAGGACAAATTCGGAAAATCGACTTTCCTTTTTACAGATTCTTTCAATGAAATGTTGAAAGATTTTAAAAGTTCACATCCAGAACTTATTGGTAAAAAGATACCATATGATTGGACTATATACTATCTCCGCAAAAAAGCCCTTAGCCAGAAAGTAACAAAAGAAGAATTGGCTTGGATATTACTGAATTTTAACCAAAAAAGAGGTTACTATCAGTTAAGAAACGACGAAGATAATGCAAGCAGAAACAAAAAAGTAGAATACCTAGCTTTAAAAGTTATTGCCGTTGAGGATAGTGGTGAAAAGAAAGGTAAAGATACTTGGTATAACGTACATCTAGAAAACGGCTGGATATACCGTCGTACAAGTAACATTATGCTTGATTGGGTTGGAAAAATAAAAGAATTCATTGTCACCACAGATATCAATGATGATGGTACAGTAAAAAAAGATAAAGAAGGAAATATCAAACGCTCCTTTAGGTCTCCAAATGAAGATGATTGGACTCTTATCAAAGAAAGAACCCAATCTGATATTGAAAACTCCGGCAAAAGTGTTGGTGAATACATCTACGATTGTATTATTCAAAATCCCAGCCAAAAAATACGAGGCAAACTAGTGCGTACCATCGAAAGAAAGTTCTATAAAGAAGAACTTATAAGAATATTGAATAAGCAATTAGAGTTCCATCCTGAATTAAAGGACAAAGATCTATACAACGCTTGCATTGATGAACTATACCAAAGCAACGAATCATACAGACAGAATATTGCAAACAGGAACTTCACATATCTTTTTGTCGAAGACATTTTATTCTACCAACGTCCGCTCAAAACAAAAAAATCGTTGATTGCAAATTGTCCTTATGAAGAATACACAACAATAGACAAAGCAACTGGTGAAGAAAAACGCATATGTGTAAAATGTATTGCCAAATCGCATCCCTTATATCAAGAATTCCGCCTTTGGCAGTTCATTAGCAATTTACGTATCTATAAAAAAGAACCTGCTAATGACATTGACGTAACACAATTGTTTCTCAAGAACGAGGATGATTATGTTGCATTGTTCGATTGGTTGAGCAATAAAAAGACCATAAACCAAAAAGCATTTTTGCAAAAATTCGATTTAAAAAAACATGAGGAGTATCGTTGGAATTATGTTGAAGACAAAGATTATCCATGCAACGAAACACGTGCTCAGATTCTGTCATTTTTATCTAAAGCCAATATTAGCGAAGACATATTAGACACTCTGTTTGAAAATGAATTATGGCACATACTATATTCAGTAGAAGACAAGCAAGAACTCATCAAGGCTCTAGGTAAATTTGCAAAAAACAAAAAACTTGACAAGCTATTTGTTGAAATATTCCAAAAGTTTCCACCATTCAAAAAAGAATATGGTGCATATTCAGCAAAAGCAATAAAAAAACTTTTGCCTTTGATGAGAATGGGTAAATATTGGCAACAAGAGAACATCGATCCAAGCACAATAGAAAGAATAGATAAAATAATCACCGGTGAATACGATGATAAAATTAAAAGCAGAGTAAGAGAAAAAGCCATTAACCTTACAAATATAGCAGCATTTAAAGCCCTTCCACTATGGTTAGCTTGTTATATTGTATACAACCGTCACTCAGAAGCTAAAGAAATAACAAAATGGGCTACACCCGACGATCTGCAAAACTACTTGAATTCATTCAAGCAGCATTCATTGCGCAACCCCATAGTTGAGCAAATTATTACAGAAACTTTACGCACCGTGCGCGATATTTGGAAACAATATGGCAATATCGACGAAATACACCTTGAATTAGGACGAGAAATGAAGAATCCTGCGGACAAACGCCGTAAGATGACTCAGCAAATTCTAGAAAACGAGAACGCAAATATGCGAATAAAGAAGCTTTTGCTGGATTTTGCAAATCCTGAATTTGAGATAGAAAATGTACGTCCATATTCGCCGAGTCAACAGGAAATATTACGAATTTATGAAGAAGCCGTAATCAACAGACAGGATACGTATAAGAACGAAAATACAAATAATTACAAATATAAAAATAAAGAAGAAAAAGAAGAGATTGAAAACATATTAAAGAAGTTCAAAGAAAGCGATACAAAGAAACAGCCCACAAGAAGCGAAGTTCTAAGATACAAGTTGTGGTTAGAACAGAAGTACCGCTCGCCATACACAGGACAGCCAATACCCTTGGCAAAACTATTCACACCTGCGTATGAGATTGAGCACATAATACCACAATCCCTTTATTTCGATGATTCGCTTTCAAACAAAGTTATCTGTGAATCAGTTGTAAACAAACGCCCATACAAGGATAACCAGCTAGGATATGAATTTATAAAAAAACAATCTGGTCGCATTGTACAAGAATTGTCAACAAGCAACAAAATCGTTAAGATTTTCACAGTTGATGAATATAAACAGTTTGTAATAGACAATTATAGCAATAACCGCACTAAAATGCGTAAACTCATGTTGGAGACAATCCCCGAAGAGTTTATAGCAAGACAGCTGAACGACAGTCGCTACATAAGCAAGGTAGTAAAAGGCATGTTGTCAAACATTGTACGCGAGGAAGGAGAAGAAGAAGCTATATCAAAAAATATAATTGTATGCACCGGTGGTGTTACTGATAGATTGAAAAGAGATTGGGGCATAAACGATGTTTGGAACAGAATTATTTTGCCACGTTTCACACGCTTAAACGAAATAACAGGAACAACACATTTCACAACAATATCTACCAACGGACACGAAATTCCTTCAATGCCATTAGAAATGCAAAAGGGATTTAACAAGAAACGAATAGACCATCGCCACCACGCAATGGATGCAATAATCATTGCATGCGCAACTAGGAACATTGTCAATTACCTGAATAATGAATCGGCTAGTAAGAACTCCAAGATTTCGCGCAACGACCTAAAGACATTACTATGTGAAAAAACAAAGACTGACGAAAATGGCAATTATAAATGGGTTGTTAAAAAGCCATGGAAAAATTTCACCAATGATGTGTATTGCATACTAAACGATATTATTGTCAGCTTTAAAAAGAACCTACGAGTAATCAACAAAGCAACAAATTATTACACACGTTTTAAAAACGGAGAAAAGAACATAGTTGAACAGGATGGAACTAATTGGGCTATACGAAAGCCTATGCATAAAGATACCGTCTTTGGTGAAGTTAATTTGCGCAAAATTAAAACCGTCTCACTGAACGAAGCTATTAAAAATCCGTCAAGAATTGTGGAAAAAGAGTTTAAAATCAAACTACAATCATTGTTAAGCCATGGTTACGACGCAAAAAAAGCAAAGAAATACTTTGAAGAAGAAAAAGATGCTTGGCGAGATATAAATCTCTCCAAGATCGAAGTGTATTACTATACCAAAGAAACCAAAGACAGATACTTTGCAACAAGAAAACCATTAGATACAAGTTTCAACCAAAAGAAGATTGAAGAAAGTGTCACAGACACCGGTATACAAAAGATACTATTGCGCCATTTAGAGCAAAAGGGGAACAATCCGGAACTTGCATTTTCAGCAGACGGTATTGACGAGATGAATAAAAACATAGTACAACTAAATAAGAACAAATACCATCAACCAATATACAAAGTTCGAGTATACGAGAAGGCCGACAAATTTGCTATAGGCACAAGAGGTAACAAATCATCTAAATTTGTGGAAGCCGCAAAAGGAACAAATCTGTATTTTACTGTTTACGAAAGCGAAAAATGGGATGATAAAGCAGGCGACTACAAGAAAGTAAGGAAATTTGCTACAATTCCATTAAACATTGTAATAGAAAGATTAAAACAAGGACTTTCGCCCGCACCGGCTGATGAAAACGGCAACAATCCCAAATTTGTATTATCTCCAAATGATTTGGTATATGTTCCGACAGAAAAGGATTTTAAGGACCTAAAACAAAAAAATATTTACAAAATTGTTAGTTTTACTGGAAATAGGCTATATGCTGTTCCTTATCCTGTAGCAAATTCCATTGTTGACAAACTTGAATACTCACAATTGAATAAGGTTGAATTTACAGATGATAAAACTTCAATTAAAGAAGTCTGCATACCTATAAAAATTGACAGACTAGGCAATATCATTAATATTGAGTAAAAGAAAATAGTAAATCTTTATATATTAACCATAATAACCATTGCCTATGATAAAGAAAACATTATATTTTGGAAATCCTGCGTATTTATCATTGCGCGATGCACAGTTAGTTATTAAACTACCCGAAATTGTAAAAAACAAAACCTTACCCGATAGTTTTAAACAAGAAAACGAAGTTACAAAGCCTATTGAAGATATAGGTGTGCTTGTTTTGGATAATAAACAGATTACCATAACATCGGGGTTGTTGGAATATTTACTTGAAAACAACTGCGCAGTAATTACATGCGACAGCAAAAGCATGCCCACAGGCTTGATGTTGCCACTATATGGCAACACAACCCAAAACGAACGTTTCCGACACCAAATAGAAGCATCTTTACCTCTAAAGAAACAACTATGGCAACAAACAATTAAAACCAAAATTGAAAACCAGGCTGCAATACTAAAAAAATATACCGCGACAGAAATCAGGTGTATGAACATCTGGGCTGGCGATGTAAAGAGTGGAGACACCGAAAACATGGAAGCTCGTGCTGCAGCATACTATTGGAAGAACCTGTTTCCTATAAAAAAATTTACAAGAGACCGAGAAGGAATTGCTCCAAACAACTTGCTCAACTATGGTTATGCAATATTGCGAGCTGTTGTTGCAAGAAGTTTGATTGCTAGCGGATTACTACCAACATTTGGAATTCATCATCACAACCGTTATAACGCCTATTGCCTAGCCGATGACATCATGGAACCCTACCGTCCATATGTAGACGAGCTTGTATACAAAATCATCGTTAGCGGCATTGACTACAATACATTAAGCCGTGAGCTCAAGGCAGAATTATTGACAATCCCGACATTAGACGTTATAATCAATGGCAAACGTAGTCCTTTAATGATTGCAGTTGGACAAACAACCGCCTCACTCTATAAATGTTTTAGTGGCGAGATTAGAAAAATTTCTTATCCGGAAATATAAAGATGGAACGCTTAAGTGAATATCGTATTATGTGGGTACTTGTCTTGTTTGATTTACCAACTGAAACAAAAAAGGACAAGAAAGCCTATGCCGATTTCAGAAAAAACCTGCAACGCGATGGCTTCACAATGTTTCAGTTTTCGATTTATGTCCGCCACTGCGCAAGCAGTGAAAATGCTGCCGTGCACATAAAAAGAGTAAAATCTTTTCTGCCTGAATATGGAAAAGTGGGTATAATGTGCATAACAGACAAACAGTTTGGTAGCATAGAACTTTTTTATGGAAAGAAAATTGTTGAAGCAAACACTCCCGGACAGCAACTAGAATTATTCTGAAAGCAAGAAATCCCGCTTTTGCGGGATTTCTTATTTGGGAACCTCTGATTTTTTATTTTCCAAACATCTTTGTAAATTACTGCCTATCAAGACATTATAAAGATTCTGTTGTTCCCGATAGGACAAAGGTAATAAAATGAAAGCAAATCACAACAGCCTTATCGAGGATTTCGACAGCAGTCTTGTTGTTCCCGATAGGACAAAGGTAATAAAATGAAAGCAAATCACAACTAAAAAAATGCTTTATAAAATTTGCTTTTAGTTGTTCCCGATAGGACAAAGGTAATAAAATGAAAGCAAATCACAACCAGAACATTTGGATTCCACAGAATAGAGCCGTTGTTCCCGATAGGACAAAGGTAATAAAATGAAAGCAAATCACAACTAATATTATGAACTACAGTTATACCCAAATGTTGTTCCCGATAGGACAAAGGTAATAAAATGAAAGCAAATCACAACCAACGTCCATCTGCTTGCGGGCAGCCCTACGTTGTTCCCGATAGGACAAAGGTAATAAAATGAAAGCAAATCACAACTATATATAAAGAACTTAAAAAAAAGCATCCGTTGTTCCCGATAGGACAAAGGTAATAAAATGAAAGCAAATCACAACAACCTTACTTCGCATGGTTCTCGTTGTCTTGTTGTTCCCGATAGGACAAAGGTAATAAAATGAAAGCAAATCACAACGACTGAACAATGCAGTGAGATTGACAAAAAGTTGTTCCCGATAGGACAAAGGTAATAAAATGAAAGCAAATCACAACAATACCAGAATTTTATATTGGATAGCCTGTTTTACATCCAATCATACATAAAACCATATATATATTCAAAAAATTCAGCTATAATTTTTCATCAATCAAGAATTTGATTACTTTTGCATTTTGTAAAATGTATATAATAAAATAAAAATATAACTATGAGCAAGAAAGAAACAGAGAAACCAATTCTCGCAGACGAGGTTCTCAGCAAGTCAGAGGCCTTTGTCATCAAGAACAAAAACACATTTTTGGGTATAATCGTTGCCATTGTGGCTGTAGTTGTTGGCTACCTTGCGTACAACACATACGTTGCTGAGCCAAAAGAGGCTGAGGCTGCAAAAGCGATTTTCAAGGCTGAGCAATATTTTGTAAACGGCGATTTCGAAACAGCTCTCAACGGTGATGGCGTAAACGCAGGTTTCCTCAGTGTAATCGAGGAGAACAAGGGTACAGATGCTGCAAACATGGCTTACGCATATGCAGGTCTTTGCTACGCACAGCAGCAGAACTACGAGGAGGCTATCAACTATCTTGAGAAGTACAGCGGCAACGACCGTTTGGTTTCTCCTATGGTTAAATATGCACTCGGTAACTGCTACGCATATCAGGAGAACATCGACAAGGCAATCAAGCTTCTTGTTGCTGCCGCTGACGAGGCTGACAACATCACAGTAAGCCCCAAATGTTTGTTTGATGCGGCTGCAATGTACGAGAAGCAGGGTAAGGCAGACAAGGCTATCGAGCTTTACAACAGAATAAAGAACGAATATCCTCAGGCTCCCGAAGCGTCGAACATCGACCGTTTCATCAACGCGAAGTAAAAACCATTTTTAAAACATAGTTCAAGACCGACCGGAGCAAACTCGGTCGGTCTTGATTCTTTTTATAAAAGTATCATGGCAACAGAATTGAAGAACCTTTCAAGCTACGACCCAAGCAAGACTCCCGATGGCAAAGGTCGCAAGGTGGGCATTGTATATGCCGAATGGAACGAAGAGATAACACATGCCTTGCGCGACGGTGCAATAAAGACGCTATGCGACAACGGTGTGGCAGAAGAAAACATTACGGTGACAAGCGTACCCGGCAGCTTTGAGCTGATTTTCGGTGCATCTCAGATGATAAAGAGTGGCAAGTACGATGCTGTTATTGCAATAGGATGCGTAATCCGTGGTGACACTCCGCATTTCGATTATATATGCGAAGGTGTAACTGCAGGACTTTCAAAACTGAATGTAGAGTATGATGTTCCTGTAATCTTCGGTCTTATCACCACAAACAATCTGCTGCAAGCGCAAGAGCGCAGCGGTGGTCGCCTGGGCAACAAAGGCGATGAATGCGCAGTAACTGCGCTACACATGATAGCGCAGTTCAAGCATCAATAACACGAGTAGCAACTGGTCGCACGCAGTGCAGCGCAGTTGCACCGTGCGGGTTGCGAAAAGCGAGTGTTATTAATGTGCAAAATCACATGATAGCGCAGTTCAAGCATCAATAACACGAGCAGCTTAAACAATAAAATCTATGGGCTAGAAGGTTTCCCATCTAGCCCATAGATTTTATATATCAACCTCTTTATTTCTTGAAATAACGGTTGTAAAGACCTTCAAAACCTTTACCGTGACGAGCCTCGTCCTTTGCCATTTCATGAACAGTGTCATGGATTGCATCGAGGTTCAACTCCTTTGCACGTTTTGCAATGCGGTACTTGTCGCTGTTAGCCTCAGCCTCTGCATTCATACGCTTGTCGAGGTTTGTCTTTGTATCCCAAACGCAATCGCCCAAAAGCTCTGCAAACTTTGCAGCGTGCTCTGCCTCTTCCCATGCATAGCGCTTGAAAGCCTCTGCAATCTCGGGATAACCCTCGCGGTCTGCCTGACGGCTCATAGCCAAGTACATACCAACCTCTGTACACTCACCAATGAAATGATTGTTCAAATCCTTGATCATCTCCTCGTCGCAACCTTTTGCAACACCAATCACATGCTCCTGCACGAACTGGATTGGACCCTCCTGCAACTCGTTGAACTTCTCCGCAGGAACCTTACACATTGGACAACGCTCTGGAGCTGATTCACCTTCATGTATATAACCACATACTGAACAAATATACTTTTTCATAGTCGTAAAATTTTAAATTGTTTTTAATTATTGTATTATCTATTATTTATCATTTCTTTAAACAAGCCGGGCACAAACCTTTCAGATACAACTGGGCGTCAGTTACCTCGTATCCGTTCACACCCTCAACCATCGACAGGAAATCCTTTTTGATTTTAAAGTCAACTATCTTTCCACATTTGTTGCAAAGGAAGTGAGCATGACTGCAACAGTTTCCATCAAAGCAACGGTATGTATCGTCGATAGTGAGCATCATTATCAGTCCGGCGTCAACAAAAAGTTTCAATGTATTATAGACTGTTGTCAACGAGAGAGAACCGAGTTCATCGCGCAAAGCCTCGTAAACGACTTCGGCCGTGGGATGCTGACAACTTTTACGCACATATTCGAATATTGCCAGACGTTGCACCGATGGACGGATACCTGCCTTTGTCAATTCCTCTTTAAGTTCTGCTCTTGATACCATATTTCTTGCCTGTTTTTATTGTTTTTTATATTTCATTTCTGAAATCATTGCAAATATATAATGACTTTTTATTTCTCGCAAGAGTTTCGGATATTTTTTTTGCAAATTTTTAAAAAAAAATGAAAAAACAAAGAATTTAGGGGTTGAAACCACACTCAATTTTTATTTTTCGGCATAAAACAGTACCTTTGCCACCGTTGGAAACAACAATATACATTATATAATATAAATACAGGAATTTTGCTTTCGATAGACAACATAAGAGTAGACTTCGGTGGAACCAATCTTTTCCACGATGTAAGTTTTATTGTAAACAAGAAGGACAGAATTGCTCTTGTCGGCAAGAATGGTGCAGGTAAGAGCACATTGCTGAAAATAATTGCCGGCATACAATCTCCCACGGAAGGTGCAATTTCAAAGCCAAAAGAATTCACAATAGGCTATTTGCCACAGGTGATGCACCACACAGACGGACGTACAGTTTACGAAGAGGCAGAATTGGCTTTTGCACACATACACGAGATGGAGGCAAGGCTCGAAAAGATGAACAACGAACTTGCCGAACGCACCGATTACGATAGCGAGGAGTATCATCAGCTTATAGAGGACTACACCCATCTCAACGAACAATATACCATGATGGGTGGCAGCCATTACGAAGCTGAGATTGAGCGCGCCCTGCAAGGTCTTGGATTCCGTCGTGAAGATTTCACACGCCCCACTAGCGAGTTCAGTGGCGGATGGCGCATGCGAATAGAGCTTGCGAAGCTATTGTTGCAGCACCCCGACATACTGTTGCTCGACGAGCCTACAAACCACCTTGACATAGAGAGCATCCAATGGCTTGAGCAATTTCTTGCACGCAGTGGAAATGCGGTGTTGCTCGTAAGCCACGACCGCGCTTTCCTGAATGCCGTCACAAACAGAACCATAGAGATTTCGTGTGGAAGAATATACGACTACAAACTGTCGTACGACAAGTTCATGGAGAACCGCAAAGAGCGTCGTGAACAGCAGATACGGGCTTACGAGAACCAGCAGAAGGAGATTGCCGACATAAAGGAGTTCATTGAACGTTTCCGTTACAAGCCGACAAAGGCGGTGCAGGTACAGAGCCGTATAAAGCAACTCGAAAAGATGGTACCCATTGAAATTGACGAGGAGGACACAAGCCGTCTGCGACTAAAATTCGCTCCAGCCACACGAAGCGGCAACTACCCTGTCATATGCAACGATGTAAAAAAGAACTTTGATGAGCATACAGTTTTCGAAGGGGTAAACTTTACAATAAACCGCGGAGAGAAGGTCGCCTTTGTAGGAAGGAACGGCGAGGGCAAAACAACAATGGTGCGCTGCATACTTGGCGAACTTGCACACGACGGAGAGATTGTGATAGGTCACAATGTAGAAACAGCATATTTTGCACAGCACGAGGCACAATTGCTCGACGAGAATCTTACCGTATTCCAGACAATTGACAATGTGGCTACAGGCGACATAAGACTGCGCATTCGCGACATTCTTGGAGCATTCATGTTCGGTGGAGAAGCATCGGACAAGCCCGTAAAAGTGCTATCGGGTGGCGAAAGAAGCCGTCTGGCAATGATACGTCTGCTCCTGCGTCAGATGAACCTGCTTATCCTTGACGAGCCAACAAACCACCTTGACATGCAGTCGAAGGATGTATTGAAGGAGGCGATACGCGATTTTGACGGAACAGTGATTGTTGTAAGCCACGACCGCCAATTTCTCGACGGACTTGTTACAAAGGTCTATGAGTTCGGCGACGGCAAAGTGCGCGAACACCTTGGCGGAATATATGAATATCTTGCGACAAAGAATGCAAGCAACATAAACGAAGCCCTTGCACAGAGCAGACCGGCAACAAGCAACGAGCCACAGCAGAAAACGGTCAACGAGAACCGACTGAGTTACGAAGCTGAAAAGCAGTTGCAGAAACAGCGACGCAAACTGGAAAAACTTGTAGAAGACGACGAAAAGGCTATAAATGAACTTGAAGGTGCAATATCTGCTTTGGAAGCCGTGATGAGTACCATTGACGGAAGCACCGAAGAGAATTTTACAAAATACGCCTCGCTCAAAAAGCAACTCGATGAAGCTGTAGCACGTTGGGAGACGAACATGGAAAATCTTGAAGAACTAAACTGATATAAATAATGAAAAAATCAATCATCTGCATAGCTCTTGCCACAGCGTTGGGAGCATGCACAACAAACGGAAAAATGGAATCAAGACTTTTGGCGAACATGGATACCACACAGGCACCCGGAACCGACTTTTTCGAGTATGCCACAGGTGGATGGAGAAAAGCGAATCCGCTTACAGACGAGTATGCACGTTACGGACAGTTCGATGCCTTGCGCGAGAATAACCGCGAGCAGTTGAAGGAACTCGTTCTTGAACAGGCTGCAAAGAAGAGTGAGCCGGGAAGCAACGCACAGAAGGTGGGCGACCTCTATAACATGGTAATGGACAGCACTCGCCGTAACAGCGAAGGTGTATCACCCGCAATGCCTCTGATAAACAGAATTGCACAGTTGAACAACAGAGAGCAAGTTGCTGTGTTGTTGGCAGAGAACTGCCGCAATGGCATTGGCGGAATGTTCGGCACTGGTATCGGCACTGATATCATGGACAGCGACAACAATCAGCTGGGACTATATCAGGGTGGCTTGTCGCTCCCTGAGAAAGAGTATTACAGCGACAACGACGAGGTTTCGGTGAATATCCGCAACAAGTTCCGTGAACACGTTGTGAATATGTTCAAGCTCTATGGTTTCAGCAACGAAGAGGCTGAACAGAACATGGAGGCTGTAATGAAGATAGAAACACGCATTGCAGCAAAACATCTCAGCCGTGTAGAACGTCGTAACCCACTCAACAGCTACCACAAAATAACATTCGCAGAGCTCAAGAAGCAGATACCCGATTTCAATTGGGATACATTCTACGGCATATTGGGCATCAACGGTATTGAAAACATAAACCTAGCACACCCCGAAGCCATCAAAGAGGCTATAGCAGTTATCAACGATACTCCTATGAACGAACTTGCGGCGTATCTGCAATGGAGAGCAATGCGCTCTACATCAAACGAACTGAGCGATGAAATTGAAGCCGAGACTTTTGCTTTCTATGGCACTGTATTGAGCGGAAAGAAGGTTCAACAGCCACGTTGGAAGCGTGCACTCAGCGCAGTTGACGGAGCATTGGGCGACATCATTGGCGAACTCTACGTTGCAAAGCACTTCCCACCAGCAGCAAAAGAGCGCATGACACAGCTTGTAAAGAACCTGCAGATTGCATTGGGACAGCGCATCGATGCTCAGGAGTGGATGAGCGACGTCACCAAGAAAGCCGCTCACGAAAAGCTGAACACATTCACCGTAAAGATTGGTTACCCCGACAAATGGGACGATTATAGCAGACTCATCATCGACCCTGCGTTGAGCTATTATGAGACATGTCGCAGAATGTCGGAATTCGGCTGGGACAAGCATGTGGAAGAGAAATGGAACAAGCCTGTTGACCGCACAGAGTGGTTCATGACCCCACAGACAGTGAACGCATACTACAATCCTACAACAAACGAAATATGCTTCCCTGCCGGTATTCTCCAGTATCCGTTCTTTGACATGAACGAGGACGATGCCTTCAACTATGGAGCAATCGGTGTTGTTATCGGTCATGAGATGACACACGGATTCGACGACCAGGGCCGTCAGTTCGACAAGGACGGTAACTTTGCAAACTGGTGGACCGATGAGGACAGCAAGAGTTTCAACGAGCGCACACAGGTTATCATCGATTTCTTCAATAAGATTGAGGTTCTTCCCGGTTTGAAGGCAAACGGACAGTTGACCGTTGGTGAGAACATAGCAGACCATGGTGGTTTGACAATAGCAATGCAGGCATTCCAGAATGCCACAAAGGATAATCCGTTGCCTGTAAAGGACGGTTTCACTGCAGAACAGCGTTTCTACCTTTCATATTCTAATGTATGGGCAGGAAACATCCGCGACGAAGAGGCACGCAACCTCACAAAGAGCGACCCCCACTCTCTCTCACGCTGGAGAGTGAACGGCACATTGCCACACATCGACGAGTGGTACGAGGCGTTCGGAATAACAGAGCAGGATCCTATGTTCGTTCCAGCCGATGAGCGTTTGAGAATCTGGTAAAAATAGAGATACAATGCCTATCAAAGTTCCTGCCGGATTACCGGCATTGCAGAATGTCATAGACGAAGGATGCGCAGTACAGGTGCTCGAAGCACCTACTGCACACACCCTGCGTGTGGCATTGCTGAACATTATGCCAATGAAGGAGACCACCGAAGCCGACTTCATACGTCTGCTTGCCACATCGGACGAGGAGATAGAGCTTACACTGCTCAAACTCGACACCCACACTCCCAGACACGCAAACCCCGAGCATATGAGCCGTTACTATACATCGTTCAACGATGTAAGGAACAGCCGTTTCGATGGGCTTATAATAACCGGTGCGCCTATTGAAAAAATAAAATTCGAGGAGGTTACCTATTGGGACGAACTATGCGGGATTTTCGAATGGGCAAGACAGAATGTAACTTCTACGCTTTATATCTGCTGGGCAGCGCAAGCCGGAGTATATCAGAAGTTCGGAATTCAGAAGCACCTGTTGCCGGCAAAGATGTTCGGCGTATTCCCCCACACAATAGCGAAGCCAGACATGCCATTGTTCAAAGGGATGGACAGTACCATATATGTACCGCACAGCCGCCACACCACCCTTCTTCGCGAGGATATCGTTGCCGAAGAGAGGCTTGAACTGCTGTCGGAATCGGAATTGTCGGGAGTATATATAATGCAGGAGAAAGGAACAAAGGACTTCTTTATAACAGGTCACTCCGAATATGCGCTATACACCCTTGACGGAGAATACAAGCGCGATGTGGCAAAGGGACTGCCCATTGAACTGCCACTGAACTACTACCGCGACAACAATCCGACCAATGAACCGGTTAACCGTTGGCAGGGAACAGCCCGGAAACTTTTTGACAACTGGTTAAAGTATTACTGTAAATAAACTGACTATGGCAAAATATTCAATCAACCACACTATTGCATGCTATGAGGCAGATGCGAACAACATAATGCGCCCCACAGCCATGCTCGACATGATGCAGGAAGCTGCAAATACAAATGCAGCATCACTCGGTTTCGGATACGATGAAATGAGAGCGGCAAACACCGGATGGGTTATTTCCCGTATACATCTGCGCTTCAAGCGTTACCCACAATGGCGCGAAGAGGTAAACCTCCAGACATGGCACAAAGGAGTAGCAAAACTCTTTTATCTGCGCGACTTTATTCTGCGCGACATGAACGGCGAGACACTTGCCGAGGCAACAAGTTCATGGCTTATAATAGACATGAATACACGCCGTCTGGTACGTAACAGCGACCTTGCTTCGAGCCCCGAAAAATGCACAAAAGAGGATGCCATTGCAGAACCTGCAGAAAAGGTTGTATTGCCGGTGGATGTGGAACCGGAACTTATAAGAAAACATCCTGTAACATGGTCGGAGATTGATGCCAACGGACATGTGAACAACGTAAAATATGTTGTCTGGGCTATGGATGCGGTAAAACTTGAAGACATCAAGGAAAAGGCCCTTAAGGAACTGCTTGTAAATTACGATGCCGAGGTGATGCCGGGCGACGTTGTAAAGATTTCACGCGTGCGCATAGAGAACGAAGAGGGCATTGTATATTACATTACAGGAAGAGTGGAAGATAAGCAGAATTTCTGCGTAAAGCTGGTGTTCTGACAAAGGAACGGCTTTTCACATAAGATTTCGGAATGTATTCTCTCAAACGGTTATTGATGTTACTGATATTTTTCCTGTCGGTAACAACACACGTCAAGGCAGAACAGTTTGACGTGTTCAAGGGATCGTGCCTGTTCGTTACACTTGCCGAAGGGGGTGTAGATGCCTACCCCTTGTCGGCATTAAAAGGAGAATATTACATTGAGGATGATTATGCATGCATAGAAACGAATTGGGGGGATATTGCAAAGTATCACATAAGCGAGTATATAAGCATTGATACCGAGATTCCACAGCTACCCCACATGAAATCGTACAAGTTCAACAACAAGTACAATCCCAACCTGAACCAGGATGTTATTGCAGAGGAGATTGCCGAAGTCATTCATCTGAAAGCAAATGCAATAGGAAAGAGCCTGACAGCAAGTTTCCAACTAAGCGACAGCGAAGCTGTTGCCTATATCGGCAAGGAACTGCAAATCAGCAAAGAGAGCCGCAACCGCTTCGACAAAGCCATCAGTTACACCGTTACATATCCGGGATACGACCTTATTACCCAAGAAGGCAGAATCCCATTCGGACGCATATACACCATAGAGACAGAATGGCTGACGGATAACGGAAAGGTTGCACGCATAGATATTGACATTGAAAAAGGACACACAGTAACAAGCAGGAACTATTATCTGAAAGCTATATTCAGCATCACAGGATATGGGATGTATGATGATTTCTCGGACTCGGTGCAGATAAAGGGAAGGGGCAACAACTCCTGGAATTACAAGAAAAAATCGTACAGACTGAAATTCGGCGAAAAGAAAAAACCGTTCGGACTCACAAAAGGCAAAAGCTGGGTATTGCTTGCAAATCCACAGCATGGTTCGCTGATGGTAAATGCCATAGCAATGAAGATAGGTCAGCTTGCCGGAGCGAAATACACCAATCACATAATACCTGTAGAACTATATATCAACGGAAAGTATCAAGGAAGCTATATCTTTACCGAGAAGATTGGCTTCAGCAACAACAGCGTTGACGTGGATGAAGAGTACGGCTATATGCTTGAACTCGACAGCTATTACGACGAAGATTTCAAATTCCGTTCATCGCACAGCAATCTGCCGGTGAACATCAAGGAGCCGAAACTCGCCGAAGAAAAAGAGGGAGACGTAAGTTCAACGGTTTTGGAGTCGATGCTGAACGACAATTGTGCAAACACCATTCCTTCGCAGAAATTCCCCGACTCATCGCCCCTGGATGTAATTGTCTCGAACCAGAAGGCAAAGAACATCAAGTTCAAAACAATCCGACAGCAGTTCAACAGGCTCGACAGCCTTGTATGCAACAATGCCGATTTAAGGAACATCCTTGACCTTGACGCGGCAGCCCGCTTCATGCTTGTAAACGATTTGGTGCTAAACAGAGAACTTCTACACCCCAAAAGCGTATTCCTATGGAAAGAAGATATGTACTCGGAAAGTTCAAAATTCATCTTCGGACCGGTGTGGGACTATGACTATGCCTTTGCATATCACAAAGAAGAGAGCAGATATTTTGCAGGCGGTCCGCAGCAGACAACCGTTGTAAAAGGCGAACTCCCCGGTGGCAAGTTCTTTACAGCACTTAAAGAAAACAGGGAATTCCAAAGACACTATTACAAGGTCTGGTGCGAGTTCGTGGAAAACAATTGCATAACAGAGGTAATGGAATATGCCCAGGACTATTACAGATTTGTAGAGGAATCGTATGCCAACAATGCCGCAAAATGGGGCGACAACACCGACTATGCAGACCAGGTTTCCATAATGCAGGAATGGATAAAGAAAAGACACGACTACATTGTAAGGAATCTCACAAAATACGATATTTCAGACCTTATATCCGACAATCCACAAAAAAGCGGAAACTACGGAAACTCATACAGTACAGGCATATACACAATATACGGTGAACGTGTTGTTGAGGGCGAGAATCTGAAACAGGGGATTTATATCATCAACGGAAAGAAAGTATTAATAAAACAGGAGTGATATGAAAAGATTTACATTTCTATTTATTGCAATAGCCACATTGTCGGTATTGACATCAAACGCACAGCACAAGGGCGACAGATACGCCGGAGGAAACATTAAGTTCGCCCTCTCATCATCGGGTTCAAATGGCTACATGACCACAGGAACATACTTCAGCATAGCACCGGAATTCGGATACTTTGTCTCGGACAGAATAAAGGTTGGAGGTGAGATAAGCTACGAAGTATCATCAAACGCACATGCCGTTTCTGTAATCCCCAATATGGCATACTATCAGCCTATTACAGATAAATTGTACTATACACCAAGAGTTGCCATTGGCGGTGGTGTGGGTATCTATTCGGGATATGTGGCAGGCATATTCACACTTGCTCTGGATTTGGCTTCGTTTGAATACCGTCCTATTGAGAAACTGGGTATTTCCGCAAACCTGTTGAACCTGAACTACAACCTGATAGAGAGAACAAGCAGCATGAATTTCTGTTTATTGTACTCTCCCACAATAGGTTTCCACTACTATTTTTAAACGGGTAACTTACCACACAAAAGGTAACAATCTGTATCTTACCTTATTGCAATACTCCTTATAACCGACGAGTTCATTCATGAGGAGCTTTTCCTCGTTATTGATTCTTTTTATGATAATTGGGATATAAGCAAGCATTATAACGAACGACGGCAGAGAACCCAATATAACCGGTATTGAAAGGAACATCAGAACGGTTGCGGAATACATGGGATGACGCACTATACCGTAAAGTCCGGTATCTATAACCTTTTGCCCCTCCTGCACCTCTATGGTGCGTGAAAGATATTCATTCTCGCGAAGGACTTCGGCATACATAATATATGCCAAAAGAAAAACCACAACGGCAACTCCTACCACCCAATAAGGCATAACAGTCCAAGAGTAACGGAAATCGAGCCCTGCCACAACAAATGCAGCAACAAACATAATGCCACTCAATGCCACCACACTCTTTTGTTCTGCCTGCTTTTCCTTGGCATTAAGCCTTTTCTCCAATAGTTCGGGGGAATGGAAGTACATTACAAGCCCCACTATCAGCATTGGCACGAAGAGCACCATTATAACGAGCCAGCCGCCGGGATACAACATTGTTCCTGCCGGCAGGAAAAGCAACAGCCCCACAAGCACAAGTCCCATAAGGAACTTGATGCTTGCAGCAACCATCAGCTTTATATTGTTTTTCATAAGATTCACTTATTGATGTGAACATCAGAACCACCGGACACGTTCCATCCCAATATCTGAGGCGTTCCTTTAACATAGATATCTGAACCGCCTGAAGCTGTCAGAGAGATTGTACTGACGACATGCAACTCGACATCGCTTCCACCGGATGCAACAACCGAAGCATCATCGGCAATCAGTTCGTCAAGGTCGGCATCGGCTCCACCGGATGCGACTAAAGAAAGGGTATTGCATTTGCCTTTGACTTCGCAATCGGCACCACCGGAAACTACGACAGCCAACTCGTCAACATCGCAACAGTTCCACTCCATATCACTGCCACCGGCAACCACCAAAGCCTTATAGTCAAATGCAGGAACATAAACATTATACTCTTTATAACCGATATTGCGTTTATTAGATATCACGAGTTTGCCATTCTCTGCTTTCACAACAAGTTTACTGAAATCATCGGTGTTGGCAAGAACACGTACCTGATTCTTTGCAATGGTGGTATCCACCACTACATCAGCACCTCCGCTTATATCAAGGGATGTAAGTTCCCCGTCAATAGTGTATGTACACTCGTTGTAATGTCCCTTATCTATATCCCAAAGTCCACATCCTGTAAAAAGAAATATTGAGACAATAAGCATCATCATTGGAATATTATTTATCTTTTTCATATTCAAAGAGGTTAATATTGTATTATCTTATATTCAGTTCAAAAGGCAAGCGTGCCTGGATGCGGTCGTAATTATCTATATTACGGATAAACTTGAAACAGTTGTAGTAGCCGCCAAGTGCTTCGCGCGCCATTATTTCCATATAATCTTCGTTGCCATCAGCCACTAGTTTTTCTACGAGAGTCTTGCTCTCGGGGCATGATTTCACGCTATAGTCGGTGAGCCCGGCTTTTTGAGCCGCAATCTTTATGGCCTTGTCGAGGTCGCCAAGTTCATCGACAAGCCCGATTTCCTTTGCCTTGCCACCTGTCCACACGCGACCCTCGGCAACCTTTGCTATATCCTCGACAGCGACACCACGTCCATCGGCACAACGTTTCAGGAAGAGGTCATATCCGTTATTGATATAGTTCTGCAGAACAACTTTCTCCTCAGGACTGAAAGGGCGTGATAAGGTACCGAAATCGGACATGAGGTTAGTCTTGACCACGTCGAAATCGAGACCTATCTTATCCTTCATCAGTTTCTCTGTCATAGGGAACATTCCGAAGATACCGATAGAGCCGGTAAGCGTGGTGGGATTGGCAACAATGCAGTCTGCCGCACAGGAAATATAGTAGCCGCCCGATGCAGCGTAGTCGCCCATTGAAACCACAACAGGTTTTGCCGCTTTAAGGAGTGTAACCTCGCGCCATATCTGCTCCGAGCCGTACGCGCTACCACCGGGAGAATTCACACGAAGAACAACAGCCTTTACATCATCATCCTCGCGCAATTCACGCAAATTCTTAATGACTTTATTTGAGTTTATACCCTCTTCGAAAGATGTTGTTGCGCCGTCTATTTCACCATATGCATAGTACACTGCGATTTTATGCTTGTCCGAAGCCTCATCAAGCGTGCGACGTGTCTGCAGATGACTCTTCATTGTCTCCATTGTAACAAGGTTCAACTCCTCATCGCCATCAACAGCGGTAAGTCCCTTAAGATACTCCAGTACCCCGTCCTTATAGAGCAATGTGTCTGCCATACCGCATGCAATATACTCCTCTGAAGGCAAGAAGTCCATATACCTGTCGGCATATTCATTGAGTTTCTCCTTTGGCAGATTACGTGATGTAGAAATTGCGGTAAGCAGTTCGTCCCAAGTATAAGACAAGAGTTCAGCTACCTGTTCGCGGTTTGCATCGCTCATCTCTGTTGCAATGAACGGTTCTACTGCCGATTTATAGGTACCGACTTTGAAAATCTGCATCTCTACACCAATTTTCTCGAGCAGGTCCTTATAGAATATGGGAGTAGAGGCAAGACCGTGCCACTCTATTCTTCCCTGCGGATTCAAGATTACCTTATCGGCTACTGTTGCCAGGTAATAGAGTCCCTGTGAATAACAGTCACCGTAAGCGATAATGAACTTACCGCTCTCCTTGAACGATTGCAATTCACTACGTATCTCCTCGAGAGATGCAGAGGAAGCTCCCCCAAAATTTCCTGCCTGCATATAGATACCGGCTATATCCCCGTTTCTCTTTGCCTCCTTGATGGCATAAAGAATTTCGTCGAGACCATAGTTCTTCTGGTCTTCATTCATTATTGATGCAATGGGATTCTCAACGGCGCGCTCTCCAAGTGTTCCGTTAAAATCAAGGAACAATATCGAATTCTTTTCAATTTCGCCTTTTTCAGAAGAGAATGTAGCGATTCCTGCTATCAGGTTTATTCCCAGAAAAAGCAGGAACCCACCAGCTATAATCATACCCAGCACACAGGCTAATGTAGTTTTGAAAAATCCTTTCATAATAAATTTAGGCTTTATTGTATTTCTATCGTCTTACATTCCACATTTTGTTTGTGCCGTCGGCATTGAACAGAACGTCTATGTTCGCTCCGTTCTTCTCCTTTATGATTTCCCATGCACGTAGCTGGATAAACTGGTCTGTTGTAAGACCTAGCTCCTCCTGATATGCCTTGTCGGCAATGGCACGCTGACGCTCTGCTGCCTCACGGGCTACAAGCATGTCGCGTCTTGACTCTTCGGTGCGCTTTGCCTGTGTTGCGGCAGCTGTTGCATCCATCTCGGCCTTCTGACGTTCATTAGGTATTGCACGACCCACAACCACATTCACAACATCAATAGGGAGTTCACCTTGTTTTTCGCTCAACAAAGTGATATAGTTCTGCATGTCGTTCTTCACAAACAGGTTGATTGAGTCGAGCACTTCGCGGTTACTCATCAGGTCGAAAGGACCGTATTTTGATATGTATCCGCGCACAGTATTACGGTAAACCTCCTTGATTACGGAATTATACCAGTTCTCACCATAATTCTTGATAAGTACCGGCGACATGTTGTCCCTTACCTGCAACTGTATCTGTGTATTGAAATCGAGCAGAGTGTTGTCGTTTGATGTTGCATCGTCAAGGTCCTCGTCGTAGGCACGCGGCAACATGTTCACAATCACATAATCGGTAGACAACCATGTATATTCAAGACCTGTTTCAACGGGTGTCATATCCACGCCTCCGGTTCCGAAAATCCATGGCTTATGCACCTTCACACCCTCTTCTCCCGCTTCGGGCGCAACTGTGGTACAACCCGAAAGATACAAACATGAGCACAAGATACTCAGTACAAAAAACTTTTTCATAGATGTTTTATAATAGGTTAATCAATTCTTCTTTAGTTATGCCTATCATTTCGGCTTTTGCTCTGAACTGTGGCAGTTCATTGGCAATGAATTCACGTTTGACATTCTCCTTGATACGCGCCACAGCGCCCTCCTTGACAAAATAGCCAAGCCCACGCTTGTTGTATATGACTTCCTGCGCTTCGAGCAACTGATATGAGCGGACTATGGTATTGGGATTCACACCCACCATGGCACCCATTTCGCGTACCGAGGGAATTCGCTCCTCCTCGCGCCAATCACCGCGCAGAATCTTCTCCTGCATCAGATCGACGTTCTGCAAATATATAGGTTTATGTTCGCTATACTCCATAATGTCAACTATTTTTTTTAATAATTTACTCTTTTGATTCTAAAATATGTTATTGTAAGATATGCCGAAATGAGCAGCAAGCCTACAAATCTCCAGAAAGCCATCCAGAAGCTGATAATCTCTTCGGCTGTCCTGTTCTCCAGAAGTGGGGCTATATCCTCACCAAGATTATCCCAGAACTCTGTCGAAACCGCATTTACAAAAGTGGCCATAAGCATTATAAGCGCAAAAGACACTCCAATGTTGAAAAGTATTGTCTTAAGGACTTTATTCTTGCGGAATATTGTATTGAACATCATTGTCATGGCAACTATTGATAATATGTAGAGAATGCTGTCAAGTACATTTGAAAATTCTCCGAGTTCTCTGTTGAAAACAACCAAAAAGCTATCATTGAAAGGATTGTATAGCGATATGCTTTCAAAAGAACCGATACCTATGTTCGACAACATCCACAGAAAGGCATCGGTTGCTGTGAGCACAGCCCATGTGAGTACCGGAACGCATATTACACATATCGCAAACATCGAAATCAATTTCTCGAGCGTGCTTGCCGGTATCATTGCATACATATATCCCTTCTTGCGATTGTTCATATCCTTGTATATGATATAAGGCGAAAGAGCAACTGCAAAAATAAACAGCACACCAATTAATCCCTTTCTTCCAAAAGACATTACATCTATGTCAATGGAAAGAGAGAAAATCCACACGGCAACAAGCACGCTTGCAAAAATGAGCAACGACCTGAAGAATCGTGGAATATAATTCACTACCTCATATTTCATCAGTTTCCACAGACGGGTAAAATCAAAAACTTCATTCATGGCGTTTTATTTTTTTGAGTTAATGTAATTGAACAGAAGTTCTATATTTATACGGCTTTCTTCGCCACTCTTATTCTCTGCTATATAGCTGCAACCGCCAAGTCCCGGTTCAACAAAGAGTGCATCTTCGGGAGCTGTTGCAGATACCTCGAAGCGGTATTCGTTCTGAATATCGGCAACACTCTTGTCGAGCAGCACCGCACGTTTGTCGAGTATCATAATGTGGTCGACCAGGTTTTCTACATCCTTGACCTGATGGGTGGAAATAATAATGGTACGATTTTCGTCCATCGCCTTTGCCACCATCTTGCGGAATTCAAGTTTACTGGGGATGTCAAGACCGTTTGTCGGCTCATCGAGCAACAGATACTCCGTATTCATTGCAAGAGCGATACAGATAATGGCTCTCTTGCGCTGACCGAGCGAAAGTGTTGTAAACTTGCGGTTTATGTCTATCTCGAAATCATTGAACAAGGTACGGAGCAATTCCTCATCGTAATTGGGATAGAAAGGAGCAATGCCTGCCGCATAATTCTTTATGGAAACAGCTGGACCTTCGAAGTCCTCGGGAATATAGAAGAGCTTTGAAAGGAAACCCGGCTGACGGAGAGATGGAGAATAACCATCTACGTCTATAGTCCCGTGCTTGGTTGTCAGCAGACCGCATAAGAGTTTAAAGAGCGTACTCTTACCCACGCCGTTTGCACCGAGCAGACCATATACTCTACCCTGCTCAAAAGTTGTGCTTATGTTATCCAAAACGTATGTTCCGGAGTAACCGAATGATAAATTCTTGACCTCAATCATAGTGTATTAGTTTATTAGTACACTGCAAATATAGACGGATTTAAGTTTTCTTTCCAAATTTTTATAGAGATATTTTTGAAAATTATGTTATTTTCGCAAAAAATATATGTTTTATGAAAAAGACACCTATTTATATTTTGATGATGCTTGTTGCCTTGGCTTGTAACAAGCCTGTTACAACATCGCAATGCAATGTGTTGCCATTGCCTCAAAGTGTTGAATTAAGCAACAATGAATTTGTTCTGTCAAAAGCCACAGAATTTGTGGTGGGTGCTCCCGAAAACGACAAAAGAATCCTTGAGGATTATCTGAAAGTTGCCTTTGGCGCATTAGAAAACGAACAGAAGAGCAACCGTGTAAAACTTGTTGTTACCGAGAATATAGAAGGTATTTCATCACCCGAGGGTTACAGCATGACCATTACTCCAAAGGAGATAAACGTTACGGCAACAAGCGGTGCAGGACTTTTCTATGGTATTCAGACCATACTGCAAATGGCTGGTGAAAACAACACCCTTGCCTGCGGAACCATTACTGACGAACCTGCATTTGCGTATCGTGGCATGATGCTCGATGTGAGCCGCCACTTCTTTGACAAGGAGTTTGTAAAGAAACAGATTGATGCAATTGCGCATTTCAAGATGAACCGTCTGCACCTGCACCTCACAGATGCGGCAGGCTGGCGCATTGAGATAAAGAAATATCCACGCCTGACAAATTTCGCGGCATGGCGCAAGCCGGGGCTGTGGAAAGAGTGGTGGTTCGGCGATCGCCAATATGTAAACGAAGGAACAGAGGGAGCATACGGTGGATACTATACACAGGATGACATCCGAGAGATTGTAAAATATGCACAGGAAAGATATATAACAATTATTCCGGAGATTGAGATGCCAGCACACAGCGAGGAGACTCTCACCGCTTATCCCGAACTTTCCTGTACACACGAACCCTACAAGCAGGCAGACTTCTGTGTGGGCAACGAAAAGACATTCGAATTCCTTGAGAATGTATTGAGCGAGGTAATAGAGTTGTTCCCGAGTGAATATATCCACATTGGCGGCGATGAGGCAGGCAAGGCATCATGGCCTAACTGCCCGTTGTGCCAGAAGCGCATGAAGGATGAGAATCTCAAGGATGTGAATGAACTGCAGAGCTACCTTATACAGCGCATAGAGAAATTTGTAAACAGCAAAGGCAGACAGATTATCGGTTGGGACGAAATTCTCGACGGAGGTCTTGCTCCGAATGCGACTGTGATGTCATGGCGCGGAACAGAAGGCGGATTGGCAGCCGTAAACAGTGGACACAAGGCTATTATGACTCCGGGAGCATACTGCTATCTCGATTCATATCAGGACGCGCCTCACACACAACCAATGGCATTCGGTCCTTACATGCCATTGGAGAAGGTCTATTCATACAACCCAATCGAAGGTATTGACGAAGAAAAAGCAAAACTGATATATGGAGTTCAGGGTAACCTTTGGGCAGAATATATTCCAACAGAGGAGATGGTTGAGTACATGGTTTATCCGCGCATACTCGCCATTGCGGAAATTGGTTGGAGCAACCCTGCCGAGCGTAACTTCAGCGAATTCAGAGAGCGTACCATCACATCTGTTGAATGGCTGAGAGCAAAAGGCTACAACGCCTTTGACTTGAAGAACGAGTTCGGCCAGCGCAAAGAGGCTACAATGCAGTGGAACAACCTTGCTAAAGATAAAAACATAAGCTATAACAACGGTATGCTATACAGCAACAGCTACACTGCCGGTGGTGACGAAGCTCTCATTGACGGTGTGCATGGCGGATGGACATACACCGACAAAAAGTGGCAAGGATTCATCTGCGGTGGCATGGATCTAACAATAGACCTTGGCGAAGAGAAAGAGATAACAGCTGTCCATGCCGACTTTATGCAGATGTGCATCCCCGATGTATGGATGCCTGCAGAGGTAACCGTTTCGCTCTCAAGCAATAATATAGACTTTGAGACCGTTGCAGAAATCAAGCACAACGTGGTACGCGACGAGGAACTGTCGTTCAAGAACTACGGTTGGAAAGGCGACACTGCAAAGAAAGCGCGTTACGTGCGCTACACGGCAAAGAGTGGCAAACAAGGTGGTTGGCTCTTCACCGACGAGATTGAGATAAACTAACCAACACAACCCTATAACCATGAATACAAGGAGTTTTATAAAAGGGATTCTGGCACTTGCCATTGCATTGCCGATAGGTGTTACAGCACAGATTGATGTAAACAGGGAAAAATACCCCGATTACAACGATTGTATAAACCCGGACTATACAATGTTGCAAACAGCTACGGCACAGAAAAGTGCGTCGCGAGGTGCTGAGACAAGAGCCACCCGACCTACATATGTCAACAATGCAGAACAGAAGTTCTTTCCTCCTGTATTCAATCAGGATGGCGGTTCATGCGGTTCGGCATCACGTATCTGCTACATGTTTACATACGAACTTAACGCATACCGCGACCTTGACGGAAAACAGTCCAAGAACTACTACCCCTCGCATTTCGTGTGGTTGCTCACAAACAGCAGTTCGGGAAAGAACGAATTCGTAACAAGCGTAGGCGTTCCGTCGGCTGCGACATACGGCGGACAGACCTACTCCTCAAAGTTTGGAAACCAGGATTGCTCCGACAACTACTTCGGTTGGATGCAAGGATATGACAAATGGTTCGAGGCAATGCACAACCGTATGCTTGCACCTGTAAACACTCCGCTGAATGTAGGAACCGAAGAGGGACGCGAGCTTGTAAAGAACTGGCTATGGAACCACAACGGCGACACAAGCTTCAAGGCCGGTGGTATATGCGGTATTGGTGTAGGCAGTAACAATGGCAACTTCAATGGCAGCATACCAAACACCACAACCAACAAGAATGCCGGTGTTGCAGGCAAGAAATATGTAAAGGCATGGGGTACACAAGTGGACCACGCGCTTACAATTGTAGGCTACGACGACCGTATTGAATTCGACCTTGACGGTAATGGAGTATCTGGTGAAACAAGCAAGGATGAGGTTGGCGCATGGATTATAGTAAACTCATGGGGAAGCACATGGGGCAACAACGGATTCATATATTGCCCTTATGCTTATGGAGGCGCCACATTCAACAGCGATGGCAAATTCTCGGGTAATTGGTGGCAACCCGAACTATACAGGGTAAGAAAGGATTATCGTCCATTGCGAACCATAAAGCTCGAGATGAACTACTCACGCAGAAGCGAAATTAAACTGTCTGCCGGTATTTCGTCCGACATAAATTCCGACACACCTGAAAGAATAGTTGAATTCGAACACTTCAAGTATGCCGGAGACGGAAACTATGGTAATACAAAACCTGCACCTGAAGTTCCCATGCTCGGAAAATGGGCTGACGGAAAGATGCACACCGAGGCTATGGAATTCGGTTACGACCTTACCGACCTCACGAAAGGTTACGACCGCAGTATGCCTTTGAAATATTTCTTTATTGTAGAGACACGCGACTGGGCTACAGGAAACGGCAACATACATTCCGCATCAATAATGAACTATGAATTCAATGCCGATGGTATTGAAACACCGTTCATACTGCCGAACGGCAAACAGGAGATAAGGAATGCCGGTAACAAGACCATAATCTCTACCATAGTTTACGGCGACCCGTATTACGCTCCGCGCAATGCATTCATAAACAACAATTACCTGCAATGGAGTGCACCGTTGCCATCGGTGAATACAGTAACAAAATACTATATATATCACGACGACAGAAAGATTGCCGAAGTTTCTGCCGGCAGTTCAAGTTACAGTATCTCCTCTTCGGAGAGCAAGGACGGTGTTTTTGGAGTATCGGCCGTATATGAAGGTGATATAGAAACAGAAAAAGCTGTTGCCCCTGCACCAATTGCTTATGAAAGCACAAACAAGGCTATAAACCTGAAGACTTCGGGAGTTAGATTGCCCGACATTTTCAATGAGAAATTCGAAGAAGCCACAATTGAATACTACATCAAGCCAAACTCGTTGAAGAATTGGAATCAGGTAATCGGACCGGGATGGAGTACATTTATGATGCATGCCGAAAGTAGCGGACAATTCACTGCCGGTTGGAACACAACAACCAATGACCGATTCACCACAAGTTCATCTATATTGAGTAAAAATACATGGACACACATTGCACTTGTTGTAAAAGGCAACAAGATGACCCTGTATGCCAATGGTGTTGAAAAAGGCAGTTGTACATCGTCATATTATAGCGGCATCGGCGGTTTCGGAAATCTGGAACTGAGAGCGGAAAACGACGTTTACAACACCAACAACGATGCACAATATGACGAAATCCGCATATGGAATGTTGCAAGAAGTGCCAATGAGATAAAGGAATCATATAATTCGCAATATTCGGGAACATTGTGCCCCAAAGGACTCATTGCATATTATAAAGGTGATATAATCAATGTCAACGGCAAGGATATGTTGCACGAATACATTTCGGGCAAACATGGTGAATTCCTCAACAGCAGTTACAGCAGTGTTACAAGCAGCCAGTCGCTCAACGGCAACCAGACTCCCTCCGTTAATATAAACTCTATAAGCGGATATGTGTATGCCGGAACACCGGTAAAACTGTCGGCTACATACAACAGCGCAGTTTCGAACCTGAAATGGAGTGTTGCTGATGCGGGAATAACAAACCTTGCCGTAGCAGAGCCTCTTGTAACATTCAAGACTCCGGGCTATCAGACAATAAGTGTTGTTGCCGAAACCAGCAACGGCAAAACAGCAACCGATAACATGTCGGTATATGTATATGCCGAAAAGAATATAGATGCCACATTCACAGCAAGCAAGAGCAATGTGATAATGGGCGAAAAGGTATCTTTCATCATAAGCAACCCGTCATTCGGCGAGATGTACGAATGGAATATTACCGGAGCAGAAGAGAGTACCGTCTACGGTCAACACGGATATGCTGTGTTTAAGGAGCCGGGAAAACAACGCGTAACACTCAAAGTAACATCGCTCAGCGGAAACAAGAACGCAACCTACAGCATAGAGGTGGATGTGGCAGGTTCTGCACCCGTTGCCGATTTCGAGGTAACACCGGCAATACTTATGAAAGGCGAAAGGGTTTATCTGACAGACAAGTCGAAATACACCCCAATTAATTGGCTGTGGACAATAAAAAGTAATGCAAAAGAGTATGTAATAGAGACGCAACAAGGAAGCTTTACTCCCAAAAAGAGCGGTATCTATGACGTAACACTTGAAGTAAGCAACAACATCGGCTCAAACAGCACCACACGCGAGCGTGCAATAATAGTATGCAACGCCGACAGCAAGAACGGACTTAACTTCAGTGGCAGAGACAATGCAAAGGTTACCGCGTCAACAAACGGTTTCTCGGGACAGAGCAGCGCTTTCACCGTTGAATGGTGGATGTGCCCCGATAACCTCCAAAGCAACTGCCTTGGCATTGGAGACAGCGAATCGACATTCCTTGTTACCACTGATGCCGATGGAAGAGTATATGTGAATATAAACGGAAGAAAAATAAAAGGATATTCTGGTTATATAATCCCTAACGAATGGCACCATTATGCAATTGTATTGGAGAACGGTTATGTGACCAAGTACCGCGACGGCGAATACTATGAAAGAGACTATGTATCGTACAGCATACCTTCACTAAGCAAATTTGCAATCGGTAACGACAATGCCAGAATGAACGGACAGATTGATGAACTGCGCGTATGGAAAAAGGCACTTGGTGTCAGTGCACTCATTGAAGTCTGCAACCAGCCTATTGAAAACCCGAGTAGCTTCAGCGACCTTGTACTCTACTATGACTTTAACCAGAGTGGAGGCGATGTCATTGACCGCACATCGAACGGCAACAACGGTGTACGCAGTGGCTTTGGTCCCGATGGCGATGCTTGGGGATTGTCGAGAGGCGTGTTCTGTCTGAGCTACGGCGATGAGGTAACAAAAGAGGATGTAACATCGCTCTACCTTACAAACTATCGTGCAGAGTTTGCACACAGCAACAATCTCGTGAATCCCAACATAAGCAACCGTTTCTTTGAATTGACCGGATGGACAATTGAAAACGCCGTAATAAACGGCAATATAACAACAGGTGCTCACGTGGATGCCCAGAAGGATTATTTCATGACATTTACTTCGAATTGGGACGGATTCGGAGCGGTCAAGAACCACAAGACCTATCAGACAGTTACACTGCCTGCCGGAAAATACCGGTTTATTGCCAAATACTACGACAAATGGGAGGGCGAAAGCGGTAACAGCTATCTTGTTGCGGCACAAGGAGAGGGACTCCCCGATACCGAAAATGTTGCAAGCGCAATCGCCTATACCAAAATGAAGGAGTATGACCATGCAACCGTATTCTCGAATGAGATAGAATTTGTACTCTACAAAGAGACTGAGGTTTCGCTTGGTTTGGTTGTAAACCTTGATTATAAATCATGTCTGACAATCAAGGAGTTTATCCTGGAGTGGGAAGAACTTGAAGATAGCGGCGAAACCGTCATAGAGAATATTGAAGAACATAACAAAGAGGAAACAATCTATAATCTGCAGGGAATAAAGGTTCTAAAGCCCATAAAAGGCAATATCTATATAAAGGGCGGAAAGAAATTCTATGCCAGATAAAAGAGATGTCTTATATAACATTTGAATGATGAATAAGGAAAGACTTTTCAACGAGTTCCAGCCGGTATCATCCGAAGAGTGGAAGAATAAAATCATAGAAGATCTTAAAGGTGCCGACTATGAGAAGAAGATGATTTGGAAAACAGCCGAAGGGTTCAACGTAAATCCATTCTACCGCAAAGAAGACTTGCCGGCAGGATGCTGTGATACCCATCCTGGCAAGTTCCCGTTCACACGTGGAAACAAGGCTGACAACAATTGGTTTGTCCGTCAGGATATTGATATACCCGATGCCTCCGAAGCTAATGCAAAGGCAAAAAAACTTATTGCCGAAGGTGTTGATTCCATATCGTTCAAAGTAAAGGGCAAACTTGTAACACCGGAATATATTCCGACCATACTCGATGGCGTTGATGCCGAAAAGGTGGAATTGAATTTCGATGTATGTCCCGGTAAGGTAGTTGAATTCACCACCCTGCTTATTGAATATTACAGACAACGCGGATTCAATATTGAAAACATTAGAGGCTCTGTAAACTACGACCCGATAGAAAAGGAACTCTTTGCAGGCAAAATCATTGAAAATTACACCGAAGTTGCAAAAGCACTCATCAAGGCTACCTCGGCAATGCCCAAGTTCCGTTGCGTTGCAGTCAACTGCAACAAGCTGAACAATGCCGGTGCTTATATAACGCAGGAGCTCGGCTATGCTCTTGCCTGGGGTAACGAGTATCTGACCACCTGCACCGAAGCAGGCTTACCTGTTGACACCATTGCCAAAAACATAAAGTTCAATATGGGCATATCGAGCAACTTCTTTATGGAGATTGCAAAGTTCCGCGCAGCACGTATGTTGTGGGCAAAGATTGTGGAACAATATTCACCCGAATGCAGATGTGCTTGCAAGATGATTATACATGCCGAGACATCACAGTTCAACCTTACATTGTTTGATGCCTATGTAAACATGCTCCGCACACAGACCGAGGCAATGAGTGCGGCAATAGCCGGGGTGGAATCGATTACAGTTACACCATACAATGCCGTTTATGAGGAGGCTACAGACTTTGCCATGCGCATAGCAAAGAACCAGCAACTGATATTGAAGCACGAGAGTCATCTTGACAAGGTTACAGACCCTGCCGGTGGTTCGTACTACATAGAGAGCCTTACTGCATCAATCGCAAACGAAGCGTGGAAGCTATTCCTTGAAATTGAAAACAATGGCGGTTTCCATAAAGCGGTAAAGGATGGCAAGATACAGGAACAGGTGGAAGCAACAGCCAAAGAGCGTCGTACAGCCCTAGCAAAGCGCAAGGAGATTCTTTTGGGAACAAACCAGTACCCCAATTTCAGCGAGCTTTCTGAGGGGAAACGACCAAAGAGTGCCGCATGCGGATGCGGTTGCCACAGCGAAGAAAAGCAATCCCTCACTATCGCCACAAGACGATTGGCTGAAGATTTTGAGCAGTTGCGCCTGCAAACAGAGGAGAGCGGTCGCAGACCTAAAGCATTCATGCTCACAATCGGAAACCTAGCCATGAGACAGGCAAGAGCGCAATTCTCATGTAATTTCCTTGCAACAGCCGGATATGAGGTTATAGACAACCTTGGATTCAAGAGCGTTGAGGATGGTGTAAAAGCAGCACTTGATGCAAAAGCAGACATTGTGGTTATATGTTCGAGCGATGATGAATATGCAGAGTATGCAATCCCGGCATATCAAGCCATTGGCAATAAAGCAATATTCGTTGTAGCAGGTGCTCCTGCATGTATGCCGGAACTACAGGCTGCAGGCATAGAAAATTTCATCCACGTAAGAGTGAATGTTCTTGAGACATTGAGAGAACTTAACAGGAAGTTGGGCATTTAAATTATACAGCCATGAGAAAAGAATTCAATAATATAGATATTTTCGAGAGTGCAACGGTTGTATCATGCGATTCCGCAACTATGCCCGACAATGTTTGGGAAACAGCCGAACACATAAAGGTTAAACCAGTCTATACTGCAACCGACCTTAACGGTATGGAACACCTGGATTACGCGGCAGGTATTCCACCATTCTTGCGCGGACCTTATTCCATGATGTACACATTCCGTCCTTGGACTATACGCCAATATGCCGGATTCTCTACAGCAGAGGAGAGCAATGCCTTTTACCGTCGCAACCTTGCATCGGGACAGAAAGGACTTTCTGTTGCTTTCGACCTTCCTACACACCGCGGATACAACCCCGACAATGAACGTGTGGTGGGCGATGTGGGAAAAGCCGGTGTATCAATCTGTTGTATGGAAAACATGGAACAGCTATTTGACGGCATTCCATTGAACAAGATGTCGGTATCTATGACCATGAATGGTGCTGTGTTGCCCGTTCTTGCATTCTACATAAATGCAGCATTGGAGCAGGGAGCAAGACTCGAAGAGATGGCCGGAACAATTCAGAACGACATACTCAAGGAATTCATGGTGCGTAACACCTATATTTACCCACCGGCATTCTCTATGCGTATAATCGGCGATATCTTTGCGTACACATCGCAGAAGATGCCGAAGTTCAACTCGATATCGATCAGCGGATATCACATGCAGGAAGCAGGAGCATCAGCAGATATCGAGCTTGCATATACCCTTGCCGACGGCTTGGAGTATGTACGTACAGGTGTAAATGCAGGTATTGACATTGATGCTTTCGCGCCACGCCTCTCATTCTTCTGGGGCATTGGAATGAACCCGTTTATGGAGATTGCAAAGATGCGTGCGGCACGTATGCTGTGGGCAAAGATTATAAAGAGTTTCAACCCAAAGAACCCCAAATCAATGGCTTTGCGTACACACTGTCAGACATCGGGATGGTCGCTCACGGAGCAAGACCCTTTCAATAACGTGGGACGCACAGTAATTGAAGCTATGTCGGCAGCAATGGGACATACACAGTCGTTGCACACCAATGCCCTTGACGAAGCAATTGCACTTCCGACAGACTTTTCGGCACGCATCGCACGCAACACACAGATATACTTACAAGAGGAGACAAACATCTGTCGTGTAATAGACCCATGGGGTGGTTCTTACTATGTTGAGAGCCTTACACAGGAACTTGCCGACAAGGCTTGGAAACTCATTCAGGAGATTGAGGAGCTTGGTGGCATGGCAAAAGCCATAGAAACAGGAATTCCCAAGATGCGCATCGAAGAAGCTGCGGCACGTACACAAGCACGTATTGACAGCGGAAAGCAGATTATTGTGGGTACAAATGCTTACACCCTTACAGAACAGGAGCCTATAGATATACTTGAGATTGACAACACCGCTGTACGCAAGGAACAGCTTGAAGCCCTTGAGCGCAACCGCGCATCACGCGACGAGGTTGCCGTTAAAGAGGCACTTGACAAGATTACAGCATGCGCAGAAAACGGCAACGGCAACCTGCTTGAGTGCGCTGTTGAAGCGGCACATGCGCGTGCCACATTGGGAGAGATTTCAGATGCCTGTGAGAAAGTTGCTGGCAGATATAAAGCAATAATAAGAACCATTTCAGGAGTGTATTCAGCAGAGAGTCGCGACGATGAGAACTTTGAAAAGGCTTGTCGTCTAACCGAAGAGTTTGCAAAGAGAGAGGGACGTCGTCCCCGAGTAATGATTGCCAAGATGGGACAGGACGGACACGACCGTGGTGCAAAGGTCGTTGCCACAGGATATGCCGACTGCGGATTTGACGTGGATATGGGAATGTTGTTCCAGACACCTGCAGAGGTGGCACGTCAGGCGGTCGAGAACGACGTACATGCCGTTGGTGTTTCTTCACTTGCGGCAGGACATAAAACCCTGATTCCGCAACTTATCGAAGAACTTGATAAACTTGGACGTGGCGACATTATGGTCTTTGCCGGAGGTGTCATACCCGCACAGGATTATGATTTCCTCTACCGTGCAGGAGTTATAGGAATTTTTGGCCCCGGAACAAGCGTTGCCAAAGCTGCGTGTGAGCTAATGAATCTTTTTCTTGAGAAGTAAGCTTTAACGAAACGACAGGGTCCTTAAGGGTGCGCACCTTTAAGGACTTTGTTACGCAATATATACAAGTGCATATATATAACCATATGACAATTATGAAACGATTTTGGGTTTTGACATTGATAGTACTGACAAACTCGATGACACTTATGGCACAACCAAAGGTCAATGGCATAATACCTTTCCTTGATTCAAGTACAGGGCGTAGTCTGCTCTCGATTGACAAATCATTATGGGAAAAAGACTATACTGCATACATAACATCAAATGAGGAGAAGGAACAAACCATTACAATAGACGGTAAAACTGTTAATGAAACTCTGTATACATTCTTCAATATTGATGCAGACAGCCATTTTTACATCTCTATGCAATCTAAAGAAGAGATTACGACACAAGACCTCTCTTTTACATTCCTGCCGATAATGCACATCGAAGGCGATTTTGGATATGACTATTGCAATGCAACCGTAACGTTTCAGAACCCCAGTGAACCCCCTATTATCATGAATGCTTTGATAAAATGGAGAGGTGGCACGACAAACGCATCCGGAAAAAACAAAAGAAACTATAAGATAAAGTTCATTGATGATAAAGGAGAAAAGAAAGATTACCGCTTCTTTGGGTTACGCAAGGATAATGTCTGGATTCTCGATGCAGGGCAGGTAGACCTTTCAAGAGTCAGGAATCGCGCAGCTGCAGATTTATGGAACGATTTTGCACACAAGCCATATTACATAAATGAAGAGCCTGAAGCGTTGTCTGCATCAAGAGGTGAATTTGTTGAGTTGTTTGTCAACAATCGTTACCAAGGTGTCTTCAATATGTGCGAACCTATCGACAGGAAACAGATGAAACTTATGAAATTCAACAGCATGGACAGAACAATCCACGGAGGACTATGGAAATCTACAGGTTGGGGCTATGGTACATTCTGGGACAAACCGGATGAGTACGATAATACAAGTGAAAAATGGAACGTTTTTGAAGTAAAATACCCCGAGGTAGATGACTTGTGTCCTACCGACTACAGTACGTTATACAATGCGATTGACTTTGTCTGCAGTTCCACCAATGAAGAATTTGCGGATTATGCAGATGAATACTTCGACATTCCTGTTCTCATTGACTATTATATTTTTTGCAACATTCTGAATGCTTTTGACATTTGCGGAAAGAATATCTATTGGGCTGTATATGATAAAATGACTTCGAAAAAACTTACACCTGCAATGTGGGACCTTGACTGTACCGTAGGACAGAACTATACAAATAATCCGCTTCGCCCTGATTATGTAAAGCCGAACACGGATATACTGTATCCCACGAAAATAATATACAGGCTTGTAGAACTTGATGTCAACGGTTTCAACACACAGGTTGCAGAACGTTACAGTTCATTAAGAAATGAACACCTCTCAGCCGTAAACCTCATTGACAGGTACTCAAAGCTGATTAAAATGCTTATGAATAGCGGTGCTGCATCCCGTGAAGAGCAACGGTGGAGTTGCGACAGTGATATTTCAGGGCTTACACTCAATCTGCAAGACGAACTTGAATATATTACAGAATGGATAGAGGCTCGTTGCATACACCTTGATAAAACATGGTTGGAAACTTCTTGTATAGTAGATCATTACTTTAATACGATGCCTTCTTATACTATAAACATTTATGGTCAACCAGTCAATGACGATTATAAAGGAGTGGTCATAATAAACGGACGTAAAGTAATCCGCAAATGATAATTTCCAATATCGTTTGTTGGTATATGATTTCCATTTAAGATGATAAAGATATACCTTTGCAAGAATAATAAAGATTAATTGGTAAAATTGTAATGATTGTCTGTATAGCAGAGAAACCAAGTGTCGCAAAAGAGATTGCAGATATACTGGGAGCACGAAGCCGACACGATGGATATTTTGAAGGGAACGGATACCAGGTTACCTGGACATTCGGACACCTTTGTACCCTTAAAGAACCGCATGACTACACACCTATGTGGCAACGTTGGAATCTGGGTAGCCTGCCCATGGTTCCTCCACGCTTTGGAATCAAACTCATAAATGATAAAGGTGTAGAAAAGCAGTTTGCAACAATAGAGCGCATAATGCAGAACGCCGACATGATTGTGAACTGCGGTGATGCCGGTCAGGAGGGAGAACTCATACAACGTTGGGTGATGCAGAAGGCGCAGGCAAAATGCCCTGTAAAACGTCTATGGGTATCATCGCTTACCGATGAGGCCATACGCGAAGGATTTGCCACACTAAAAGACCAGAGCGAATATCAATCGTTATACGAAGCCGGATTGAGCCGTGCCATCGGCGATTGGCTTTTGGGCATGAACGCCACAAGACTATACACACTCAAGTATGGCAAAAACAAGCAGGTTCTTTCTATAGGACGTGTACAGACCCCCACCCTCGCGCTTATTGTAAGACGCCAACAGGAGATCGAGAATTTCGTTCCACAGCAATATTGGGTTCTTAAGACAACCTATCGCGACACCGTATTCAACGTAATACAGAAAAGAAGCGAAGATGAGCTGATGGCGGACATCGAGAAACAAAAAGAAAAAGCCGAGAAAAAAGGCATTGCCTTTGATATGTCTGAAGCGTGGAAAAAAGCCGAAGAAAGCAACATCGGTATTGAGCCCATTGCCAACAACGATGAAGGTCTGGCAATCCTAAACAGGATAAAAGATTTGCCATTCACCGTAACATCAGTTGACAAGAAGAACGGCAAGGAACTGCATCCGTCGCTCTACGATTTGGGTTCACTACAGAGCGAATGCGACAAGAAATATGGGTTGTCTATCGATGTAACACTGCAGACAGTACAATCGCTATACGAAAAGAAGGTAACCACATATCCACGTGTAGACACGACCTTCCTGAGCGACGACATATACCCCAAATGTGCAAATATCCTTAAAGGATTGCGCGATTATCAAGCACTTACAATGCCATTGCTCGATAAACCGCTTATAAAATCGAAGAAAGCCTTCGACAACAAGAAGGTTACCGACCACCATGCCATAATCCCTACAGGAGTATACCCACAGGGACTTACCGACATTGAAAAAAAAGTATACAACCTTATTGTCCTACGCTTTATTGCAGCATTCTATCCCGAATGCAAATATTGCACCACAACCGTACAGGGAGAGAGTGGCGGTATTCTGTTCAAGACCTCGGAAAAAGCAATCACAGACCCTGGTTGGAAAGTTGTTTTTGCAGGAGAACCATCCGAAGAGAACGAAGCGAAATCCATGCCCGCATTCAGCGTCGGAGAAAGCGGACCACACCTCCCCGAACTGATGGAAAAATGGACACAACCACCCAAGCCATATACCGAGGGAACATTGGTACGAGCAATGGAAACCGCCGGTAAATTCGTTGACGACGAAGAACTGCGCGATGCCATGAAAGAGAACGGAATAGGACGTCCGGCAACCCGTTCCGAAATCCTTAAGACACTCTACAAACGCAACTACATTGTAAAAGAGAAAAAGAACATTGTAGCAACAGAAACAGGCATAGAACTTATAGGCCTGATAAAGAACGAACTGCTCAAAAGTGCCGAACTCACCGGACGCTGGGAGAAGAAACTCCGCGACATCGAGAAAAAGCAATACGAAGCAAAAACCTTTATTGAAGAGCTTAAAGCAATGCTCAACGAAGTTGTAAATGATGTCCTGAGAGATAACAGATAAAATAAGAAAGTGAAAGCCGTCGATTATCGACGGCTTTCACTTTCTATAAGATTCAATAGTCTTTCTATAGCCTCCTCTTCAGGGATATTCTTTTCAACGCACTCTTTCTTGCGATAGAGCGAAACCTTTCCACGGGCTGCGCCCACGTATCCGTAGTCGGCATCGGCCATCTCGCCAGGACCGTTCACAATACATCCCATAACACCAATCTTGAGTCCTTTGAGATGCGATGTGGCAACTTTTATACGCGCTAGTGTGCCTTGCAAGTCGTACATTGTACGTCCGCAACCGGGGCAGGCAATGTATTCTGTTTTGCTTATACGCGCACGTGTTGCCTGTAATATACCGAATGCTATGGAATTTATCTCGGTAGCAGTTCCTACGCGGTTTTCAATCCACAAGCCATCAACAAGACCGTCGATAAGCAATACGCCAAGGTCTGCGGCGGCCTTAAGGCGCAAGGATTCCACAGATTCTTCGTTGTATGTGCGACGAATAACCACAGGTGCCATAATTCCATTATTGGCAAGCATGTGAACTACCGCTCTCAATTCGCCCACGGGATTAAGATGCTCTGATGAAGCAACAAGAACAACATCTTTAAGCGATTTTAGCTTTTCAATATTCTCAACAGTCAAGTCCTTGAGGGTTATCTCCACAAAAGCACCGTCGGTTGCTGAACCTATTTGTTTGAGTTCAATATCCGAAGCAAGAAAATCGGCTTTTACAGCCTCGTCATCGCTTATACCACCAATGACAACGGGCATATTCTCACCTCCGACAATTCCTGTAGCGACCGTTGCACGACGCACAGGCTCCTCGTAATTGAAACCATCATAAGGTTGCGCATCTATTACGGCATGCCCTGCACGAACAGAGATATAATCGACAAGTTCCTTGGCTACGGGAATTTCATTTTCGGGAGCCTCGGCAAGCGACACACGGAGAGTGTCACCAATGCCATCGGCAAGCAGAGCACCGATTCCCACAGCACTCTTTATGCGTCCGTCCTCGGCATCTCCGGCTTCGGTAACACCAAGATGAAGCGGATAAGAGATTCTCTCTTCTGCCATAACACGCACAAGACGACGCACCGTTGTTACCATCATTGATGTGTTGCTGGTCTTTATGGAAACAACAACATCCTTGAAATTCTCATCGCGACATATACGCAAGAACTCCATGCAAGACTCAACCACACCAGATGGAGTGTCGCCGTAACGGCTCATTATTCTGTCGCTCAACGAACCATGGTTCACACCAACGCGCACAGCCTTTCCCTCGGCTTTGCAGAGATTCAGAAAAGCTACGAAACGTTCACGCAGGCGTACAAGTTCGTTGGCATATTCGGCATCGGTATAATCGATATGCTTGAATGTGCGTGCAGTGTCAACATAGTTACCGGGATTGACACGTACCTTGTCGGCATATCTGGTTGCCGTATCGGCAACAGATGCATTGAAATGCACATCGGCAACAAGAGGCACACGATAGCCACGTGCCAAAAGCAGCTCTTTTATATTGCCAAGATTCACAGCCTCGCGGTTGCCCTGTGTTGTAAGGCGCACCAGTTCTCCGCCCTTGTCAACAATACGCATCACCTGCTCCACACTGCCTTCGGTGTCCATGGTGCTTGTATTGGTCATAGACTGCACCTTTATGGCGTGTCCGTTACCAATCTTTACACCACCGACATTTACCTCTACCGTGGCACGGCGTACGTAGTTGAACAGGTCGATATCAGTTTGTCTTATATTCATATTTCAATTCCTTGAGATCTTCGTTGGCTTTCTCTATCTTCTTCTTAAGATTCTCTTTGTATTCAGCCAAACGTGCGGCAAGAGCCTCATCGGCAAGCGAAAGCATCTCCACAGCCAATATAGCGGCATTCAAAGAGGCATTCACACCAACGGTTGCAACGGGAATTCCCGGAGGCATCTGCACAATTGCGAGCAGGGCATCCATTCCGTCAAGAGTGCTGTTGATGGGCACACCGATTACAGGCAATGTGGTGCTTGCAGCAATAACACCGGGCAGATGGGCTGCCATGCCGGCTGCAGCAATGATTATTTTTACTCCACGCTCCTTAGCACCTTTGGAAAAAGCCTCCACAGCCTCCGGAGTGCGATGTGCCGAAAGGGCATTTACCTCGAAAGGAACCTGCATTTCGTTTAGGAAATCTGTTGCTTTCTTCATTACAGGAAGGTCTGATGTACTTCCCATTATAACACTTACAATAGCTTTCATTATATATTTGTTTTATTATCCGTTCAATTTTTATGGACGCTCCTTTATCACGCCTTTACGATAAGCATACAACAGACGTTCAAGGTCGGCAACCTTTACCATAATTCCACGACCGATATCTGTATCGCGCACCTTCTCGCGCTCGCCCACCATCTCGACAATACTGATTGTTCCGTCGATATCTGTTCCGTTGAGAATTGCCTCTTCGGTTGATGTAAACGGTGTGAGCTGCACAAGTTCAAAGCCACGGCTGTGATATACAAGAGTGTAACCGGCAATACCTGTACGGTTATGATATATCTTTGAGAAACCACCGTCAATGACCATAAGGCGTCCGTCGGCCTTTATAGGTGTCTCTCCCTTGAATACGCGCACCGGAACGTGTCCGTTTATAATGTGTCTGTGATTACCCTTTACGCCGAATTCATCCAGAATCTTATCGCAGACATCAGGATTGTCGCGCAGGATGTAATACCATCCCTTAAGTTCTTTCTGCACCTCCTTGTCGTCAAGGAGATAACGCTCCAATGTAGCCATTCTTGCCTTACCGAAAAGAGGCGATTCGGGACCGCACCACAAGTACCAGAAGAAGTCGGCATACCTGTTACGGACTTCGGCATCTACATCGTTGTCAAAGGCTGTACGTGCCATACGCTCAACCTTTTTCATAAGTTCCTTTCCCTTTACAGGAACACCATCAAATACCACCTCACGCATTGAACCGTCCTCGTTAATGGGGATAGCGGCATGGAACATAAGATTTGAATTGTATATCACATACATTCCACCACGCATAAGCAGGCAGTTGACATGTGCCTGAAGACGTTCGCTGCGCATGAATGAATGGCGCAAACGGTCCATTACATCCTGCTCCTCGGGTGTGAGAGCATAAGGATTGGCAGGGTCAAGTGTAGGCCAGAGCTTATCCTTAAGCTCATACTCCTTGCCTTCTATCACAATAACACCCTTTTCCTTGTTTATGCCTTCCATAAGGCAACGGTCCATCATATTCCATTCGGGATGCTGCATTGCTATCTGTCCCGAGAGTTTGAACTCTATTACCGAAATTGCCTTATGCATCTGTGCTATAAGACGCACATCCTTCTCGGTGAAGTTTGTACGCTCCTCATCCACACGTGGCTGATAAATCTCGCATGGGTCATCGGCATACTGCTCCATGGCAAATGTTGCAAGTGGAACCATATTAATGGCATAACCGTCCTCCAGAGTCTTCATATTGGCATCGCGCAACGACAGACGCAACACACTTGCTATACAACATGTATTGCCGGCAGCTGCACCCATCCACAGAACGTCGTGATTACCCCAAGTGATATCTACATGATGATATTCACACAAGGCATCCATGATGTGGTGTGCACCGGGGCCACGGTCGAAGATATCGCCAAGGATATGCAGACGGTCGATGATTAGACGCTGTATAAGGTAACAGAGCGCCGTAATGAAGTGGTCGGCACGTCTTGTACCAATGATTGTCTCCACAATGACATTGAAATATGCCTGTCTGTTATGGAAATCGTTAGCCTCGTGCATCAACTCCTCGATGATGTAGGCATACTCTTCGGGCAGACTCTTGCGCACCTTTGAACGTGTATATTTTGAAGAGACATTCCTGCACACCACAATAAGACGGTTCAAGGAAGTCTTGTAATATTCCTCGAGAACGACATCGGTCTGACGCACAAGTTTCAACTTCTCCTCGGGGTAATAGATGAGCGTACACAGGTCTTTTTTCTCCTCTTCGCTCAAAGTATCCCCGAACAGTTCGTTCACCTTACGTTTGATATTTCCCGACGCATTGCGCAGGATATGCTGGAAAGCCTCGTGCTCGCCATGCAGGTCGGCTAGAAAATGCTCTGTCGGCTTGGGCAGATGAAGTATCGCCTCAAGATTTATGATTTCGGTGGTTACGCTTGACACTGTAGGGAAATCACGTGCAAGCAGACGCAGATATCTGATATCGTCCTTTACCTCTTCAATTGTTACATGCGATTTTGACATAACTCTCTGTATTTGGAAACGTCATTTATAGATACAATAATACCCGTCAAAGGTATTATCGCAAATTTACAGTTATTTTCTTAAATCAACAAAGATTACAGATTATTTAAAAGGCTTTTCTCACATTTTCCTGAGCCTTGCCACCGGAATATGCAACTGTTCGCGATATTTCGCTACAGTGCGACGTGCCACATTATATCCGCGCTCGGTGAGTTTCTCCTGCAACACCTGGTCGGTTAAAGGAGAGTTCTTGTCCTCGCTGTCCACAAGCTCCTTTATGACTGCAAAAAGTTCATACACCGACTGTTCCGTGCCATCGCTCTTTATAACCCCTTCGCTGAAGAAGTATTTAAGCGAACAGACATTCCATGGAGTCTGCACATACTTGCTGTTGCTTACACGAGAAATTGTAGAGATGTCGTAACCGGTAATCTTGGCTATATCCTCAAGAATCATAGGCTTGAGATAAGCCTCATCGCCTCCGTTGAGAAAGAAAGCCTTCTGCTTTGCGACAATGGCACGCATGGTGGAAAGCATAGTGTTTTCGCGTTGCTGCACAGCACTTATAAAACCTTTGGCAGACTCAATCTTCTGCTTAAGAAACATTGCCACGGCTTTCTGCTCCTGATTTCCGCCTGCCAACTGTTCGTCGAGCATCTGCACAAACTCGTCGCACACCTTCAGTTCCGGAACATGAGCATTGTTCAACGACACATAGACATTATCGTCCACTACGTCAATCACGAAATCGGGTATAATCTGCTGACGGCTGAAACCCACATTCTCGCTCAACGAAGCACCCGGGCGCGGATTCAGGCGCACGATGTCCGCGATGACGGCACGGCATTCATCCCTTTCCACACCAAGTTTGTCGGCGAGCTGCTCCCAACGTTTTGCCGTGAAATCGTCATAGAATTCAGCGACTATGCGCTTATGCAACAACACATCCTTATTCTCTTCGATACGACACAACTGCAACATCAACGACTCCTGCAGATTACGAGCCGCAATACCTGCCGGTTCAAATCCCTGAACAAGTTCCAGCACAGAGAGAATCTGAGCCTTGTCGGTCATTATATTGCCATATATAAGCAATTCATCCTCGATCTCCTCAATATCCTTGCGTAAGAAACCATCCTCGTCGAGAGAGCCTATAATATACTCCCCCACCGCCTGTTCCTGCGGTGTGAGCCTAAGTTCGCCAAGTTGCTCGAGCAGAGTATCGCCGAAAGATACGGAATCACCGATCACATAGTCTGTATTACGGCTATATCCGCCAAATACGGGAATCTCGCCGTTGCCGCTGTAATCGTCGTCGCCGTCCTGTGAAAAATCGGATATTTCATCTCGCTGCGAAGCATCCTCACTTGGCATCTCGTCGTTCTCCACAACCTCCAAGGCAGGATTATCGATAACCTCACTACGCACCCTGTCCTCGATTTCCATTGTGGTGAGTTCGAGGAGTTGAACAGTAAGCAACTGCTGTGGCGACAGCGTCTGCGTAAGAGTCTGTTCATGTTTCTGCGTCTGTGTAAAGCTGTTACCTGCCATGGTATTCTGTATGGTAATCAATATTTGAAACTGCTTCCACCGAGGAATTCACGTACTACCGATGTGGGTGGCAGTTCATCGTCCTGCAAAGGTACTACATATTCCAATAAATGCAAAAGTCTTCGCGCCTCGGAATACTCTTTTATGTTTTCCGGAACAGCACGCAGGATAGGTTCGGCATGCGTCTTAAGCACCGCAAGTTCATAGAACAGCGATGAGTTGAACATGACATCGGCATTTTCCTGATAAGGAAAAATCCACTCCTCCTCGCCCTTACGCACGTCGGTCCAACGCTGTATGGTCTCCACTGCCGAATAGCCGCGGTACTTTGCATCGCGTAGCATACGGCGCAACAGGCGGTTGTCGGATGTTGATATATAGTTGTGATAATCAAGCTTTATCGAAGTCAATGCCGAAACATACACGCGATACTTGTCGCTGTCGGCAACCTGTGAAGTGAGTTGCGGATTCAAGGCATGCGTTCCCTCTATCACAAGGATCATCTGTGGAGTGAACTTAAGCCTGTTTCCGCGATATTCGCGTTCGCCAGTCACAAAATTATAGTAAGGAAGCTCCACCTCTTCACCGGCAAGAATCTTTGTAAGCGTCTCATTGAAATAGGGCAAGTCGATAGAGTAAAGCGACTCGAAATCGTAGTCGCCATCGGGTTTGCGGGGCGTATGCGTACGGTTCACAAAAAAATCGTCGAGCGAGATTGCATAAGGGCGCAAGCCACAGGCAAGCAATTGCACACTCAAACGCTTGCTGAAGGTTGTCTTGCCCGAAGACGACGGACCGGCAATGAGCACCACCCTTGCCCCACGTGCCTGAATATCATCGGCAATCTTTGACAAGCGACGTTCCTGAAGCACCTCGGAAACATTCACAAGGTCCACTCCATAGCCCGAACGCACGCCCTTGTTGAAGTCGCCTATTGTCTCCACACCCATCTGCTGATGCCATGCCAGACGTTCCTCGAACAGGTCCTGCAACTTCTCCTGCGGAACCTTATCCTCGAGTTCTGTGGGGCGTTCCTTGTTTGGGACACGCAACAGCACACCATCGGCAAATCTCTCTATCTCAAAAAGATTTATGTAACCGGTGCTTGGCACAAGTCCATGATAATAACTGTCGATATAACCATCAAGCTCGTAGTAGCTTGTATACAGATGATCGTATGTCTCCAGCAGTTTCACCTTGTCGGTACGTCCAACTTTGCGGAACAGTTCAATAGCCTCTTCCGTGTGACATTCTACACGTTTGAACGGAATGTCGCTATTTACAATCTTATGCATCTTCTCGCGCACAAGAGCCACCTGCTCATCACTCATCGCATTATCCATACGACAGTAATAGCCTCTTGAAATGGCATTTTCGAAACGTACCATCTCACCCGGGAACACCTCGTTCATTGCCTTCATAAAGATAAAAGTCAACGAGCGCACATACATACGCATACCGTCGTCGGTTGTAATGTCGATGAACTCCACATCCTTATGACGGAACAAGCGCAAGGCAAGCCCATGGGTACGGTTGTTCACCCTTGCAGCTATAGGACCATAAGGCATATCAAGACCGAGACCGTCGTATATCTCCAACAAGGAAGAACCTATCGGAAAATCCCTTGTTACACCATTGTTCAAGCAATAAACGTGTATCATACCAATTGTTTTAAGTTTACGTTCACAGATGCGAAGATAAAAACATTTTGCAGCAAATCAACAATTTTCACTATTTTTAAATGCATATACTTGATATTGGTGAAACATTGTATTACATTTGCTATGTCAAGAAAAGTGCGAGAAGAGATTATGGAAAAGATGGCACAATACATTAAGAGCATCGAGATAGACTCATTGTGGAGCAACCGCAAGCACATCTATTGGGAACTGCGTCCCGACGTGAATATTCTCAGCGGCAGCAACGGCGTGGGAAAAAGTACCATAATAAACCGTTCGGCACGCCATTTGAAAATAATGCGTAAAGGGCTGATAACCACAAACCCCGAAGACGGAGTACATGTAAAATTCTACCCCGAAGATGCCACAAGCATACGCTTTGATGTCATAAGCAGCATCGACCGTCCGCTCATGAACAGCGAGATGCTCGACAAGATACCCGGTGCAGACATCCGCACCGAACTCGACTGGCAACTATACAACCTGCAACGCCGCTACCTGAATTACCAGGTAAACATAGGCAACCGCATAATATCACTTCTCACATCGGGCAACCCCGACGACCAGCGTCTTGCCACAGAGCTCACCAAACCGAAGAAACAGTTCCAGGACCTTGTTGACGAGCTTTTTGCCCCCACAGCAAAGACCATAGCACGCGACAGCAACGAGATATTCTTCAACCAGTACGGCGAAACCATAACGCCCTACATGCTCTCGTCGGGCGAGAAACAGATACTCGTGATACTGCTCACCGCACTTGTCCAGGAGAACCAACCAGGCGTAATGCTCATGGACGAGCCCGAGATATCATTGCATATAGAGTGGCAGCAACGCCTAATATCCCTGGTGCGCACACTGAATCCCAACACACAGATAATATTGTGTACACACTCGCCCGCAATAATCATGGACGGTTGGATGGATGCCGTAACAGAGATAGAGGACATTACAAAATAAGACAAAACAAAAGTGAGATATGAAAAGGCTTACCGAATATCTCAACTCAAAATTCATAGAAGCGGCAAATACCCTTCGCCCAAAGAAGGCCGCACAACGCATCATAGCATATGTGGAAAGTTATGATGACATATCGTTCTGGCGTTCAGTGTTCAACGAATACGAAAGCGAGAATGTACACTTCGAGATAATGCTCCCTGCACGTACGAAACTCACCAAAGGCAAGAAACAAGCAATGATGAACCTGCTTGGCAAAGCCTATGGACGCAACATGATAGCATGCGTGGACAGCGACTACGATTATCTGCTGCAAGGTGCAACAAGCACATCGCGTCAGATGCTGGGCAACAGATACATTCTGCACACCTACGCATACTCCATCGAGAACTACAGGTGCTATTCCGACAGCCTTAAACAGGTGTGCGTACTCTGCACACAGAACGACAGCAATGTGATAGATTTCAAAGAATTCTTCAAACTCTATTCGCGCATCTGCTACCCGTTGTTTGTGTGGAACATACTGCTATACAGGAAACAGGATACCCACACCATGAGCATACTCGACTTTTGCGAGATAGTGCGCATAACCTCTTTCACCGTAGGCAACCCGGCACATTCATTACAACAGCTCAGCAACAGGGTAGACCACAAGATAACTCTTCTGGAAAAAGAGTTTCCACAGTTGCAACACGAATACGACGAACTCAACAAAGAGCTTGCCACATTGGGAATACAGCCCGACGAAACATACTTTTATATACAGGGACATCACATAATGAACAGCGTGGTTATGCGCGTATTGCAACCCGTCTGCAAACACCTGCGCAGCAAGCGCGAAGAAGAGATAGAACGCTATGCCTACCACCGCCAGCAGTATAATAACGAGTTGGCATCGTACCGCCACACCCAATGCGATGTAGCGATGATGCTCAGCAAGAACACCGACTACAAGACAGCACCGCCATACCTTCGATTAAAGGCGGACATAGAAGAACTATTGGAAACAATAAAATAAAGCAGAAAGCGGTGGCTTTCTGCTTTATTCATCAAATATAGTCTATAGCACTTAACCGACAACAATCTTCACACTCTTTTCGCCAATCTTTATTATAGCAATATTTCCCTTAGAAAGCCCACTGCAATATTGGAATGCATAGTTTCCAATGCTTGCTACGCTGTTAGGAATTTCGATGCTTGCAAGAGAGGAGCAACCACCGAATGCTGAATATCCAATGCTTGTAACACTATAAGTGCCATTGTTATAAACAACACTCTCGGGGATTACAACACAGCCTGTATATTTTGTCTCTCCGGCGACAACGGTTGCTTGTTTTGATTCTGCATACAAAGTGTAGGCAATTCCGTCAATCACCACAGTCTCTGCTATTGCCGATGTAGCAGACAGCAATAACGCTATGAAAAGATTTTAAGTTTTTTCATTGTAATTCTTATTTAAATGTTTAAGAAGTCTGCTGTTATATTGTCATTTACAAACAGGACGTACCACATAGCCATTATTTCTATAACTGTAATAAGCATTACGGTAACTGATTCCGAAGAGTAACTGATACGCGCTGTTGGTTACCTTTTCGTGCAACGATTTCGTCCAATAGCAACCGTTAATACTTTCTGATATCAGTTCATCATCTTCCATAGAACCGGCAGCAGGCAAGAATATGCTGTTGCCGTTAACCTTGCTTGCTACACGACAACCCTTTACACCATTCTGCAATGTCCACTCCCATTCGCAATTATCAATAAGCTCCTGAACTTCCAGTTTTGTGGGCATACGCCAGTTACCACCCCATAGAACAGCGGCAACGTCATCTTCGGCATCAAGAACATTTTTGCCATCAACAAATCCTTTAAATCCGAACAGTTCATTGGTGTTGTATTTGGTCATGGTATTGTAGGCATCGTACGACCAGCTATATGCCGACCAATCATAATCACCCATTTCGATCTCTATCTCACCCCAGCAATAATAATTGCCATATTCCTCGGGTGTTGTGGCACCCACATTGCATGTTGCCCACTTCAAGCCACTTGGCAAGCCAAGATCAACATATTCATGAGCATTGTTGCCGGAGCCTAAATCATCACCTTCGTTATCGCACGATACAAGCAACGGAGAGAGAAAAGCAAGCATCATCCAAAAAGTAAAAAAAGTCTTTTTCATAAGAGTTTTATTTAGAATTTAATAATTACATAAACTCTACGAAAATAGATATTCTTTACACCAACAGATCAAGACTGGAAAGAGTATTTATTAATCATTTGCCGAAGTATTAAAAAAATATCCCGCTCTTTTCAGAGCGGGACACATATTCTTGATTACTATCTCTTCTTCCAGAACACCGGCGTGAGCAGCAGCAACACCGCAAAGAATTCAAGACGGCCTACAAGCATCTGGAATGCACTGAACCACTTGACAACCGAAGGCAGTGTGGCAAAGGAGTCCATAGGACCATAATGACCGAGCGCAGGTCCCACATTACCCACAGAAGCCACAGAGAGGCCGAATGAATCAAGGAAATCCATACCGAAGCACATATTGACAACGAGTCCAATAATAAGCATAAATATGTATATTACAGTATAGGCAAGAATTGCCGACTGCACCGATGTGGGTACAACCTTTCCTGCCATACGCACGGGAATTACGGCATTTGGATGCACAATACGCTTGAATTCATTTATCATCACCTTGAAAAGGATAGATATGCGCACACACTTCATGGCTCCCGAAGTGGAACCCGAGCAGGCTCCGAAGAACATAAGAGCACAGAGCAGAAGCCACAATATAGGCAACCATATAACATAGTTGGCTGTGGCAAAGCCCGTGGTTGTCTGCACCGATACCACCTGGAACAGTGCTGTACGGAACGAGAGTTCAACATCAGGCATTGCAGTAAAATATAATCCGGCAGTTATTGCTACGGTGAAAATCAGAACAATAGATGCATATGTCTTTACCTCTGTATCGCGGAACAGTTCCTTGAAACGGAACTTGAAGATGAACAGGTACAACAACGACATGTTTATACCGCTAAGGAACATGAACAATGTTGTTACGTACTCAATCAACGGCGAATTGAATGCCGCTATGCTTGCCTGTTTTGTAGAGAAACCGCCTGTTGCTATGGTTGACATGGAGTGACAAACGGCATCGAACCATCCCATGCCTGCAAAGCGGAACGAAACCGATGCAATGATTGTAAGCCCCACATATATCGTAAGAATCCAACGTGCCGTAACCGATATTCGCGGATGCAGTTTTGAGCGCATGGGCCCCACTGATTCCGCCGCAAAAAGATGAATATCGCTCAATCCGAATATCGGGAATATTGCAACCGTGAAGAATACTATTCCCAAACCACCTACCCAATGCGTCATCATACGCCAGAAAAGCAACGACTTGGGCAGAGCCTCTATATCGGTGAGGATTGTTGCACCGGTGGTGGAGAATCCCGACATTGTTTCATAAAAGGCATCGGTAAACGTGGGGATATCCCCCGACAGCATATAGGGCAACGAGCCGAACAAAGAGAATATTATCCAGCAAAGCGTTACAACCACATATCCGTCCTTGCGCGATATATTGCGTTCCGTTCCCCTGCATGCAATAGTGAACAGAGTACCCACGCCCACCATGGCTGCAATGGATATAAGCAACGGACGCATCATTGGTTCATCGTAATATAAGGCAACGGGAACGCTGCCAAGTAGGAATATCGCTTCAACAAAAAGCAGCATTCCAATAATGCGGAATATTATTTTGGGATGAAACATCACTTGAAGAATTTTTCCAATTTCTTGAGCACGTGCTCACGACAGAATATTACCACATGGTCGCCGTCCTGTATCATGGTGTTACCTGTTACATGCATACCTTCACCGTTACGTATAAGACCACCGATGTTTGCACCATCGGGCAGACCAAGACTCTTCACAGGCTTCCTTGTTATGTAACTGCCTTCGCGCACAGGGAATTCTGCAACAACAGCCTCGATGAAGGTAAGACACTTCACGCTGAGCACATCGGTATTCAGCAACATCTGGAAAATCTTGCTCGCGGCAATCTTCTTCTTGTTGATTACCGAACCTATGTCCATACTCTCTGCCATGGATATATAGTCGATGTTCTCGATCTCTGATATTGTACGATAAACACCGCCACGCTTTGCTGCCATGCAGGCAAGGATATTCGTCTCGGAGTTGTCGCCAAGAGCAATGAAGGCATCGGTGCGCTCTATACCCTCGCTACGCAACAGTTCGGGATCACGTGCGTCGCCGTTGATAATCATCACACGGTCGTCCACAAGCTCAACAAGTTTGTGGCAACGGGCAAGGTCGCTCTCTATAATCTTTACGTTTATATTGTCGGGGATAAGATTTGCCGTACGCACAGCAATGCGACTGCCACCCATTATTATAAGACTGCTCACCTCGGTAAAATCCTCTTTACCGCAGATGGTACGCATATACTGAATCTTCTCGGCTGTTGTCATGAAACAGACAAGGTCGTTTACCTGAATCATGTCGTTACCACGCGGAATAATGGTTTCATCGCCACGTTGTATGGCAACCACATGATAAGGAATGTCTGCCGGGAAGTCCTTGAGGGGAATATCCTTGATAGTGGCATTCTCCCTTATCTTCACACCAATCATCACCAGCGCACCGTTCTCGAACTCGAGCATCTGGCGCATCCAACTATATTTGATATTGGTAGCTATCTCCTCGGCGGCAAGCTGTTCGGGGTAGATAAGCGTATCCACACCCAGCGACTCGAAATACGATTTGTGCTTGGGTTGCAGATATTCATAATTGTCGATACGGGCAATGGTCTTCTTTGCTCCAAGATAGTGTGCAATGATACATGCCGTAATGTTACGGCTCTCATCGGGAGTAACGGCAACAAAAAGTTCCGCATTGTCCACGCCTGCCGACTTCTGTGCCGAGATTTTTGTAGGATCCCCCACAATAGCCTGCAAGTCGAACAGCGACTCCATCTTACCAAGTTTCTCCTCGCTCTCGTCAAGCAGAACAACATTCTCGTTTTCCACCGAGAGCATCTTCGCCAAGTGAGTTCCCACGGCACCGGCACCGGCTATGACAATTCTCATAAATTCTTGAAATTAAGGATAGCGTCCAACACACTCTCTTTATCCATACCGCACACACGGTACAACTCTTCGGGTGTTCCGTGCTCCACAAACCTGTCGGGAATACCCAGAATCCTTATTGCAGGATTATAACCGTTTTCAGCCATATATTCAACAACTGCACTTCCCAAACCTCCGGTTACACAACCATCTTCCAGCGTAACAACATACTTGAACTTTTCACCCACTTCGCGCAGGATATCGGTATCTATCGGTTTAAGGAAACGCATATCGTAGTGTGCCACACTCACGCCCTGCTTTACAGCCTCATCAACAACACTCTCCATAACCTTGCCAAGCGGACCGATTGTAAGGAATGCCATGTCGCTTCCCTGACGCATGAGACGTCCCTTGCCGACTTCAACCGCCTGGAGCGGACAACGCCAATCAACCAGCGAGCCCTTACCACGCGGATAGCGTATCACAAACGCACCCATGTCGGGTTGCACGGCAGTGAACATCAGTCTTCGCAACTCGCACTCATCGTAAGGCGATGATATCGTAAGATTCGGTATCGGACGCAGATAAGCAAGGTCGAAAGCACCATGATGCGTAGGACCGTCCTCACCCACGATACCCGCTCTGTCGAGACAGAGCACGAAGTTCAGACGCTGAAGCGCCACATCGTGTATAAGGTTGTCGTATCCGCGCTGCATGAACGAAGAGTATATGTTGCAGAACGGCACAGCACCACCCTTTGCCAGTCCGGCAGAGAATGTTACCGCATGACCTTCGGCAATACCCACATCAAAGAAACGCTCTGGCAACTCATTCATAAGTTTGTTCATAGAACATCCTGTAGGCATGGCAGGAGTGATTCCGATGATGCGTTCATCAGCCTTTGCCAGTTCCACAAGAGTCTCACCGAACACATCCTGAAAACGCGGACTGCCACCCTCGGTAACAATACGCTCACCGGTTTCAATATCAAACATTCCCGGCTGATGCCATACTGTCGCATTCTTTTCGGCAGGCTCCCAACCCTTACCCTTGGTGGTGTGTATATGCAACATACGCGGACCTTTCATATCCTTTATACTGCGCAGCATACGCACCAGTTCGTGCACATCGTGTCCGTTTATAGGACCGAAATATCGTGCACTCATGCCCTCGAAGATGTTACGTTGGCGGAAAAGCATTGCCTTAAGACCGTTGTTGAAACGGATGAGCGCATTCGCACGTTCCTCGTTCAGAAGACCAATCTTACGCAATCCTTGGGCAATCTTGAAGCGTATCTTGTTATACATTCTTGAAGAGTGCATGGATATGAGCAGCTGGCTCATGCCACCCACACTCTTGTCGATAGACATATTGTTGTCGTTAAGGATAACAAGCAGGTTGTTTGGAGTGTTCGAAAGGTTGTTCAAACCCTCGTATGCCAGACCACCACTCATTGAACCGTCACCGATTATTGCCACCACATGTTCATCGCGTCCTTGCAGTTTTGCAGAAACCGACAAGCCCAACGCCGCCGATATGGAGGTAGAGGCATGACCTGCAACAAAAGAATCGTATTCACTCTCCTCGGGCGAAGGGAACGGCTTTATGCCACCGAACCTGCGGTTTGTGTGAAAACGGTCCCTGCGTCCTGTAAGAATCTTATGACCGTATGCCTGATGTCCCACATCCCACACCAGTTTATCGTCGGGAGTGGAAAATACATAATGCAGAGCCACGGTCAGTTCCACCGAGCCGAGACTCGATGCAAAATGGCCCGGATTATTCGCCAAAGAGTCTATTATGAATTCCCTAAGCTCGCTGCACACCTGCGGCAAATCCTTCTCGGGCAGTTGCCTGAGGTCGGCAGGTGAATTTATCTTCGAAAGCAAAGGATATTTTGTCAAATCTTCCATTTCCTGAATGTTTTACGCATGCATGTTCACATAAACAGGCATACTCTTTACAATTTCTGTACAAATATACTATATTTCTTAATGAAGTTAACTATTTTTGCATTAATTTGAATTACAGAAAGTATTCTCAACAATAATGACACGCTTCAGAACCACTATCGAGCTGCCCGAAGGCGAGCATAACATAACCCACAGAAGCAACATTCTGCTCGCAGGGTCCTGTTTTGCAAGCAACATAGGAGCAAAGCTTGCCGAAAGGAAATTCAACATAGGAATAAATCCTTTCGGAGTGTTGTATAACCCCCTGTCGATATCAGCCATGTTTGAGCGGATTATCGACGGCAGACTCTTCGGCACAGATTCGCCCGAACTGGTTGAACATGGCGGAAAGTGGCACAGCATACTGCATCACGGCGACTTCTCACGCAACACAAAAGAGGAACTGTTGCATGTCATAAACAACGGCATAGAAGAGAACCACAACAGAATAAAGGAGTGCGACACGGTGATAATCACATTGGGAACCGCATACGCATACACACGTAAGAGCGACAACACCATTGTGGGCAACTGCCACAAATTGCCTGCAGACACATTCACACGTCGACTGCTGGGCATAGAAGAGATTGTGGAAGCCACATCGCGCATCATCGACAAGCTACGCGCCATAAATCCCGATACAAGGCTCATATTTACGGTAAGCCCCATAAGACACCTGCGCGACGGAGCGCACGACAACCAGAAGAGCAAGGCAACCCTGCTGCTTGCCATAGACAGGATAATGTCGCTCTACCCCGGGAATGTTCTCTATTTCCCTGCATACGAAATCGTGCTCGACGAACTGCGCGACTACCGTTTCTATGCCGACGATATGGTACACCCGTCCCCGGTTGCCGTGGAATACATTTGGGAATGCTTCGGCAATTGCTACTTCAACAAAGAGACTATAAAGCTCAACGAAGAGATTGAAGCCGTTGTACGTGCGACAGCACACCGGCCATTCGATGCCGAATCGGACGGCTACAGGAACTTCCTGCGGAACCTGCTTGGAAAAATGACTGACATTGAAGAGAAATATCCGTATCTTGACTTCGAAAACGAGAAAGAACGATGCAATACACTATTGAGCAAATAAGAACCATAACAAGGGCAAACGGCATAATTGTTGCCCCCGACAACAAAGTAGCGCGACTGCTCACCGACAGCCGCTCGCTCAGTTTCCCCGAAGAGACACTCTTCTTCGCCATAAAGACAAAGCATGGCGACGGACACAACTATGTAAAGGAGCTTTACAACAGAGGAGTCCGCAACTTCATAGTGAACCGCACCGACGGCTTCGAAGAGCTCGAGAACGCCAATCTGCTGGTGGTAAACGACAGCCTTAAGGCACTGCAGAGCCTTGCAGCCCACCACCGCGCACAGTTCAACATACCGGTAATAGGCATCACCGGCAGCGACGGCAAGACCATTGTAAAAGAGTGGCTCTACCAGCTCACAGCCGGCAACTACAATGTAACACGCTCGCCACGCAGCTACAACTCGCAGATAGGTGTACCCCTTTCGGTATGGAAACTCAGTGGCGACAGCACCCTTGGCATATTCGAGGCAGGCATATCACGTGTGAACGAGATGGAGAACCTGCAAAGCATAATAAAGCCAACAATAGGCATAGTAACCAACCTAAGCAGCGCACATCAGGAGAATTTCAAGACCATGCAGGAGAAATGCCTTGAAAAACTCACTCTGTTCCGCAGATGCGACATAGTAATCTACAATGCCGACGACGAGTTGATGGCAAACTGCGTAACCCGTTCACATCTGCCCTCGCGCGAGATTGCATGGTCGCGCAAGGACCCCAAACGTCCATTGTTCATACACTCTATAGAGAAAGACGACACAGGTACCACAATAAGATACCATTATCTTACAATAGAGAACAGCTACCGCATACCGTTCCTCGACGATGCATCGATCGAAGACTCGATAAGTTGCCTTGCAGCAGCATTGTACCTGATGATTCCTGCCGAAGTGATTGCCGAACGCATGGCACAACTGGAACCGGTAGCCATGCGCCTCGAGGTAAAAGAGGGAAAACGCGGTTGTATAATCATCAACGACAGCTACAATTCCGACACTGCATCGCTCGACATAGCACTCGACTTTATGGAGCGTCGCGGCAGCACACTGCCCCACCTTAAGCGCACACTCATACTCGCCGACATAAAACAGACCGGTGAAAGCGCACAGAACCTCTATCGCATAGTGCTGCAATATCTCGAAGAACGCAAGATTGAGAAATTCATAGGCATAGGCAAGGATATAAACTCACAAGCCTCAAAATTCAGGAAGTCGGATATCGAGTGCCACTTCTTCAACAGCACCGAAGAGCTGCTTGCATCGCATATACTGCGCGAGATGAACAACGAATGCATTCTAATAAAAGGCTCGCGCTCATTCCATTTCGAGGACGTAACAGAAGCATTGGAAAAGAAAGTGCATCAGACCATACTCGAAGTGAACCTCAGCGCGTTGCGCGACAACCTGAACCGTTACCGCAACAACCTGAAACCCGAGACCAAGACCGTGTGTATGGTAAAGGCATCGGCATACGGAGCCGGAGCACTCGAAGTGGGACGCACCCTTCAGGAGTGCAACATCGACTATCTCGCCGTAGCCGTAGCCGACGAAGGAGCAGAACTGCGTCGCGACGGCATCACCACAGGTATAATTGTAATGAATCCCGAGCCAAGTTCATACCGCACACTCTTCGACAACAAACTCGAGCCCGAAGTATTCAGCTTCGGCATGCTCAAATCGCTCATACACGCCGCATGCCACGAAGGCATAACCGACTATCCAATACACATAAAGATAGACACAGGCATGCACCGTCTGGGATTCCTGCCCGAAGAGATACCGGCACTCATCGAGATGCTCAAACGTCAGAGCGCACTTACACCGCGCTCCGTCTTCTCACATCTTGCAGGAAGCGACAGCCCTGCTTTCGACCAATTCACACGTACACAGACTGCACGCTTTCAGCAGGCCGCCGACATGTTACAGGAAGCCTTCAACCACAAGATACTGCGCCATATATGCAACAGTGCCGGTGCAGAACGATTCACCGACGTGCAGTACGACATGGTGCGCCTTGGCATAGGACTGTACGGCATTTCGCCAATAGAAAACGGCACTACCCTGCGCCCCATATCCACATTAAAGACCATAATATTGCAGATACACGACGTTCCTGCAAGCGAGACCGTAGGTTACAGCCGCAAAGGCACTCTAAAGCGCGACTCACGCATAGCGGCCCTGCCGATAGGATATGCCGACGGCTTGAACCGCCGTCTGGGCAACAGCAAAGGCTATTGCATAATAAACGGCAAGAAAGCCCCCTACATAGGAAACATCTGCATGGACGTATGCATGGTAGACGTTACAGACATAGACTGCAAAGAAGGCGATATTGTAGAAATCTTCGGCAAGCAGCTACCCGTAACGACAATAGCCGAATGGCTGGAGACAATCCCCTACGAAGTGCTCACATCGGTTTCCGACAGAATAAAGCGCGTATATTACAGCGATTAAATATTTTGCGGTTGCAGCCACTGCAACCGCAAAATATTCCTATACAAAATTCGCAACGAATATGTAGAATATCAGTAACGGTGTAATATACCTTAACATAAACACCACCACAGGCGCAACATAGCGGTTGACCGTATCGTTGTTGGTAAGCTCCTCCTTCATAAACTTACGGTCCAGGAACCACGACACAAGCACACAGGTGAACATTGCGCCAAGCGGCATCATCACATTTGCCGTGAGTTTGTCGAAGATATCCAAGTAATCCACACCGAAGAGTTTGCTGAATGTGAGCACACTCAGCACAACAGATATTCCCGTAGTTGTTATTGCGGCAGCCTGACGCGACAGTTTGAACTCCTCGGCAAAGTATGCAGTAAGCACCTCGTGGAACGAGATAGTAGAGGTTAGCGAAGCAAGCATCACAAGTACAAAGAAAATCGTAGACCACAGCGGGGCAAGCGGCATACCCTTGAAAATCTCGGGCAGGGTAACAAAAACAAGCGAAGCACCCTCAGTTGGTTGCAAGCCCGCGCTGAACACAGCAGGGAATATCACCAATCCCGCAAGAACCGACACAAGCAAAGTGAGCAACGACACATTCAGCGACGTTGAAACAAGGTTATTGTTCTTCTTGAAATATGAAGCATAAGTAACCATGCAACCCATACCCACCGACAGCGAGAAGAATGCCTGACCAATAGCCATCATGATGGTCTCGGGAGTGAATGCCTTCGCAAAATCACACGACAGGAAGAAACGGTATCCCTCTGCCGCACCCGGCATGAATGCCACACGTACAGCCATCACAATAAGTATTATAAAGAGCAAAGGCATCATAACCTTCGCAGCCTTCTCTATACCCTTTTCCACACCACGCGATACAATGAAATGCGTCATTACAATAAACAGAACACCATATATCAGCGGACGCCACGATGCCTGGAACCCTTCGAACTGCTCCTTGAAGGAGAGCGACGAAGAGTACAACTCCGTTGTTGCAGAACTCACAAGATATTCCAAAGACCATCCGGCAATAAGATAGTAATAACCCGAAATGAACAAGGCGCACAGCACACCGCTGTAACCCAGCCAGCTCCAACGCTTTGAAAGAGAGCGGAATGCTCCCACAGCGTTCATACGTGTTCTGCGTCCTATGGCAAATTCCGCAAGCATTGCAGGCATACCAACCACAAGCACACTCAAAAGGAATACCAACAGGAATGCCGCACCACCATGTTTGCCGGCAATATAAGGGAAACGCCACAGCGCACCCAGACCAATGGCACTGCCGGCCGCAACCAGAATAACACTCAATTTACCCCCGAAAGAGGCTCTTTTATTTTCGCTCATATATTTTCAGTAATAGAAATTGAGCCGCGAAAATAGTAAAAAAAAATGGAACGGAAAGCATAAAAAGGCC